>DASTRY010000001.1:0-92780 GCA_035760965.1 Steroidobacteraceae bacterium
CGCCCGCGGACTGCTGGCGCATGGCGAGCGCGTGCTGCGGGTGCGACTCGAGGCCGGGATAGTTCACGCGCTCGACCGCGGGATGTGCCTCGAGCCAGCGCGCGATGGCGAGCGCGTTGGCCGATTGCGCGCGCATGCGCAGCGGCAGCGTCTCCAGGCCCTTGAGGCACACCCACGCGTTGAAGGGCGAGATCGCGGGTCCGGCGGTGCGCACGAAGCCCAGGAGCGGGCCGCGCACGAGGTCTTCCCGCCCGGCGATGGCGCCCGCGAGCACGCGTCCCTGGCCGTCGATGTACTTGGTCGCGGAATGGATCACGAGGTCCGCGCCCAGCGCGATGGGCTTCTGCAGCACCGGCGTGCACATGCAGTTGTCCACGGCGAGGATGGCGCCCGCCTTGCGCGAGATCTCCGCGAGCCCCGCGATGTCCGCCACCTCGCACGCCGGGTTCGAGGGCGTCTCGACGAAGAGGAGCCGCGTGTTGGGACGCATCGCGGCGCGCCACTGGTCGAGATCCGGGAGGTCCACCCAGGTGGTGGAGACGCCGAGGCGCCCGAGGATCTGGTCGAAGAGCGGCACGACGGTGCCGAAGACGCCGCGCGCCGCGACGATGTGCTCGCCCGCCTTGAGCAGCCCCAGCGCGGTGGTCGCCACCGCCGCCATGCCCGTGGCCGTCGCGACGCACGCCTGCGCGCCCTCCAGCGCCGCGAGCCGGTCCTGGAACATCTGGACCGTCGGGTTGGTGAAGCGCGAATAGATGTTGCCCGGCTCCTCGTTGGCGAAGCGGCGGGCGGCCTCGGCGGCGCTCGTGTAGACGAAGCTCGTGGTGAGCGCGAGGGCCTCGGAATGCTCGCGGAAATCGCTGCGCACGCCCCCGGCGCGCACGGCGAGGGTGTCGGGCTTCAGCGCCTCGTCGGCCATGCGCGGCTCAGTCGACGCGGGACAGGCCGAGGTCGAGCTGGTAGCTCGAAAGGCGCGTCTCCGGGCGCGACTCGCCGTCGCGCCTTCCGTTCTCGATGCCCTCGAGGTACTCCTGCGACACGTCGCCGGTGATGTACACGCCGTCGAAGCAGGAGCAATCGAAGCGGTCGATCGAGGGATTGAGCTTCCTCACGTCCTCGATGAGGGCCTCGAGGTCCTGGTAGATCACGGCGTCGGCGCCGATCGCCGCGGCGACACCCGCCTCGTCGCGGCCCGTGGCGATGAGCTCGCCACGCGTCGGCATATCGATGCCGTACACGTTCGGGAAGCGCACCGGCGGGGCGGCCGACGCGAAGTACACCTTCTTCGCGCCCGCCTCGCGCGCAAGGTCGATGATCTGCGCGGAGGTTGTGCCGCGAACGATGGAGTCGTCCACGAGCAGCACGTTCTTGCCGCGGACCTCGAGGTCGATGGCGTTCAGCTTGCGACGCACGGATTTCTCGCGCATCTGCTGGCCCGGCATGATGAACGTGCGGCCGATGTAGCGGTTCTTGATGAAGCCTTCGCGATACTTGAGGCCGAGCTTCTGCGCGAGCTGCAGCGCGCTCGTACGGCTCGTGTCGGGAATCGGGATCACGACATCGATGTCGTGGTTCGGCCGCTCGCGCAGGATCTTCTCGGCGAGCTTGTCGCCCATGCGCATGCGCGCGCGGTACACCGAGATGTTGTCCATGATCGAGTCGGGACGCGCGAAATACACGTACTCGAAGATGCACGGCGTGTGCCGCACGGTCGCCACGAGCTGCTGCGAGAAGAGCCGGCCCTGCTCGTCGATGAACACGGCTTCGCCCGGCCCGATGTCGCGCACGAACTTGAACGAGAGCGCGGTGAGCGCGACGCTTTCCGAGGCGAGCATCCACTCGGCGCCCTTGGGCGTGTCGCGGCGGCCGAGAACGAGCGGCCGGATGCCGTTCGGATCGCGGAAGCCGAGCACACCGTGACCGATGACCATCGCGACGACGGCATAGCCGCCGCGGCAGCGGCGATAGACGGCGTTCAGCGCCGCGAACACGTCCGCCGGCGTGACGCGCGGCGTGCCGACGCGCTGCAGCTCCGACGCGAACACGTTGAGCAGCACTTCGGAATCGGAGCTCGTGTTCAGGTGGCGCCGATCTTCGCGCTCGAGCACCTCGGCGAGCTCGCGCGCATTCGTGAGATTGCCGTTGTGCCCGAGGACGATGCCGTAGGGCGCGTTCACATAGAACGGCTGCGCTTCGGCGATGCCGTCGCAGCCCGCGGTGGGATAGCGCACGTGCCCGATGCCGACGTTGCCGCGCAACTCCAGCATGTGATCCTGCTGGAACACGTCGCGGACGAGCCCGCTGCCCTTGCGCACGCAGAGCTCGCCTTCGTTCGAGGTGGCGATGCCCGCCGCGTCTTGGCCCCGGTGCTGCAGCACGGTCAGGGCGTCATAGAGCCGTTGGTTGACGGGCCCGGTTCCGACGATTCCAGCGATTCCGCACATCGACAGGCCCCCTCAGGTCAGCGTTTCGCAGCCGCCAGACGATTGGCGGCGGACAAACTGGCGCCATGCTTCTCGAGCTGCTCGCCGACCACCGCGCGCAGGCCGTTGGCGATGCCCTCGCCGTACGGCATCAGCTTCGACTTCTGCCACCAGCGCTCGTCGTCGAGCCGCAGCAGTTGCCCGAGAATCACGAAGACACCCAGCAGCACGATGCCGCGCACCAGGCCGAACGCGAATCCCAGAAGACGATCGGTGCCGCTGAACAGCGACAGCCGGACGAAGTAGCTGAGCACCCACGCGATGCCCATGCCGAGCAGCATGACGAGAACGAAGATGATGGTCCGCGCCGCCCAGATGCTGGTCGGCGGCTGCGACAGGAGCCCGCCGAGATGCGGCGCCATCGCGTCCGCGTAATGCCACGCGATGAACAGCGCCACGACCAGTGTGATGAGCGCGATGGCTTCGCGCAGGAAGCCCCGGACGGCTCCAATGATGGCGGAAACAATGATGGATGCGATCACCAGGTAATCGGCTACATTCATCGAGGGGTCCGGATCGTGCGGTCTCTCGCGCGGCGCGAATTGTACCGGAGGTGCCGAGCGACTGCGCGCGTGGCGTTTCCGAATTCGTCCAAATGCGGAACCCGTCATGGCTCGGACTATGTACAGCCGCCCCTGAGGCGTCCCGATTCACGAGGGCGACGGCGCGCGCCAAGGTTGCGCGCACTGCGGCACTGCCACCCGCCGCAGCAGGCGGGTCACGGGTAAGGAACGACCGCTCCCGGCTGCCCCACCGCGCGGAGCTTGGCGCCGAGCGCAACCGCCGCCGCTCGGTCTGTTTCGGGACCGACGCGGACGCGCCACAGGCGCCTTCCCTGCGGGGATTGACTGACGGTCGCTGCAAAGCCTTTGCCCTTCAGTTGTCGCGCAAGCCGCTCCGCGTTCTCACGATTCGCGAAGCTGCCCACCTGAACCGCCCAACCCGTCGTCGGCTTCGAATCGGCGCGCGTCGGTGACTCGCTGGCACGCTGCGCGGTCGTTTCCAAGCGCGGTGCGGATGCGGGCTTGGGTTGTTCGCCTGCTGCCGCTGTGCTCGCTGGCGGCGACGCGGGGGACGCACTGCTCGTCGGCGATGCGCTGCCGGAGCGATCCGACTGAACAGCGCTCGACTGTGCCAGCGCGCGATCCGAACGCTCTGATTGAACACCCGTACCCTGTGCGGCCGCGAGCGCGCTGCTCGGGTCCGCAGTCGATCCCGTGTCTGCGCTTGTCGCGCCCGCCTTCGCGGCACTGTCGCCGATGGGCGGATCGCCGGCCATCGGCGCTTCCGCTATCGGCGGCGAAGCGGCGCGATGCGCAGCGTCGTCCGCGAGATCGATCGTGTAGGAGCGCATCTGCGCGCCCTCCACGCTCGCGGGCGGCTGCTCGGTGCGTACCGAGCGACTCGGGCCCGTCAACAGCTCCGGCACCAGCAAGACCAATATCGCGACCAGGATGATCGCGCCCGTGAGCCGTTCCTTCACGCGAGTGGCCACAATGGGGGCTGACGACCGTGGATCAAGCGCACAGTAGAGCTTCGCTTCGTGGGGTCCCAGGCGGCGCGAGGTGCGCGCGGGGCGTCAGTATATCCGAAGCCAGTCGAGCGCCGACCCCACGATGTAGAAGCCGCCGCAGACGACGACACGGTCGCCCGGCACGGCGGCCTTCTTGGCGGCCTCGAACCCTGCCACGGGCGAGCTCGCGAGCTGCAGGTCCGCATCGCGGAGTGCCAAGCGACGCGCCAGCTCTGCGGCGGGGAGTCCACGGGGGTCCGCGATCGTGCACACGATCCACTCATCGATGAGCGGCTCGAGGATTTTGCCAATCGTGGCAATGTCCTTGTCGCCGAGAATCCCGACGACGCCGATCGTGCGTCCGGAGCAGGGCCGCGCCGCGAGGTGCGACGCGAACACGCGCGCGGCGGGCTCGTTATGGCACACGTCGAGAATCCACTCGACCGGCCCCGGCACGATGTGGAAGCGGCCGGGAAGCTTGACGGATTGCAACGCTGCGCTCGCCGCGGCGACGTCGAGGCGCTTGCCCGTGCGCAGCGCTTCCACTGCGGCGAGCGCCGTCGACGCGTTGCGATACTGCACGGCACCAGCGAGCGCGGAGGGCGGCAAACCTTCGAGCGACAGCTCGAGCCCGTGATAATTCCAGCCGCTCGCGTGCACGGCCCAGCTGAAATCCGACTCGGCGGCGAGCGGCCGCGCGCCCACCGCCGCGATCGTGTCGAACACCGCTCGCGGCATTTCCGGCGAACCGAGAACTGCGGGGCGACCCGCGCGGAAAATGCCGGCTTTCTCGCGGCCGATGTCGTCGAGCGTCTCGCCGAGCCAGTCGCGATGATCCCAGCCGATGGAGGTGACGACGCCGACGTCCGCGTCGATCATGTTCGCCGCGTCGAGCCGGCCGCCGAGACCGACTTCGAGAATGGCAACCTCGACCCGCCGCGCGGCGAAAATGAGGAGTGCCGCGAGCGCGCTGAATTCGAAATACGTGAGTGTCGTCGCGCCGCGCGCACGCTCGATGCGCTCGAACGCGCCGACGAGCTCCGCATCGCTCACCTCCGCGCCGTTCACGACGATGCGCTCGTTGTAGCGGACGAGATGCGGTGAGGTGAACACGCCTGTCGCCAAACCCATCGCGCGCAGGAAGCTGTCGGCATGCGCGACGACCGAGCCCTTGCCGTTCGTGCCGGCCACCGTGATCACAGGGCACGGCGCCTTCTCCACGCCGAGCACCTTGGCCACCTGCGTCACGCGTGCGAGCCCGAGGTCGATGCTCTTCGGGTGCACCGACTGCTGGCGCTCCAGCCACTCGGCGAGAGTCTTGGGCGACACGCGCGGCTCTTTAGGTGATGGGCGGCCGGTGGTCGTTGCGGCGGCCCGCGCTCAGACCGCGGGCTGTGCGGACGGACGCGGCGCTGCAGCTCGCGCCGGGGCGGCGGATGGCGTCGCGTTGGCCGGCACGGGTTGCGCCGGCGGCAGCTTCATCAAAATGCGCAGGACGGCGGAGACACGGTCCCGCATGTCGCGCCGATCGACGATCATGTCGAGCGCACCGTGCTCGAGCAGGAACTCGCTGCGCTGGAATCCCTCGGGAAGCGTTTCGCGCACCGTCTGCTGAATGACGCGCGGACCCGCAAAGCCGATGAGCGCGCGCGGCTCGGCCAGGTTGAGATCGCCGAGCATGGCGAGACTTGCGGACACGCCGCCGGTCGTCGGGTCCGTCATCACGGAGATGAAAGGGACGTGGGCCTGCGCGAGACGCGCGAGCGCGGCGCTCGTCTTGGCCATCTGCATGAGCGAGAATAGCGCTTCCTGCATGCGCGCGCCGCCCGTCGCCGAGAAACAGATCACCGGCTTCTTGTGCTCGATGCCGTGATCGACCGCGCGCTTGAAGCGCTCGCCGACGACCGAGCCCATCGAGCCGCCGAGAAAGCGGAACTCGAACGCGCACGCGACGACATCGAGTCCGTTCACCTTGCCGGCGATGACGACCAGCGCGTCCTTCTCGCCCGTCGCCTTTTGCGCCTGCGCGAGCCGGTCCTTGTAGCGCTTGCTGTCGCGGAACTTCAGCGGGTCCTCGGGCGTGATGTTGGCGCCGATCTCGGTGCCCGTGCCCTTGTCGAGGAAGGCCTCGAGCCGCTCGCGGGCGCCGATCCGCATGTGATGGCTGCACTTCGGGCAGACGTAGAGATTGCGCTCGAGCTCGGCGCGATAGAGCACGGCGTCGCACGCGGGACACTTGATCCACAGGCCTTCGGGGACCGAGCGCGTACGGCGCTCCGTCTTGATCCGCGAAGGCATGATCTTTTCGAACCAGGACATGCTCAGACTCGTGCGTCAAACGGAGCCGGGATCATAGCGGACCGGCCCCCGCCCGGCAGCCCAAAGGCGGCCGGATACGCCACGCTCCACATATAGAGCCCCTCGGCGGGCGCGGTGACCCCGGCCTGGGTCCGGTCCCGTGACTCCAGCACGTGGCGGGCCCACTCCACCGGCTGCTCGCCCCGACCGATCTCGAGGAGCACACCCACGAGATTGCGGACCATGTGATGCAGGAACGCGTTCGCCGTGACCTCGACGGCAAGCCAGTCGCCGGCGCGCTCGACGCTCATTCGCGTGAGCCGCCGTACGGTGGACTTCGCCTGACACTCCGACGAGCGGAATGCGCTGAAGTCGTGCTCGCCGATGAACGCCGCGGCTGCTGCACGCATGCGCTCGTGATCGAGCGGCCGGTGCAGCTGCGCCGCGCGCTTCTCGACCAGCGCCGAGCGTACCGGGCGATTGAAGATGAAATAGCGATACGTGCGGGTCTCCGCGGAGTAGCGCGCGTGAAAATGCATCGGCACCGGCGTGATCCACGCGACGCTGATGTCGCGCGGCAGATTCGAGTTGGCGCCGAGAAGCCAGCCCCGCAAGGGACGCGTGGCGCTCGTGTCGAAATGCGCCACCTGCTCGCGCGCGTGCACGCCCGCGTCCGTCCGGCCCGCGCACACGAGCGTCACCGCTTCATTGGCCACGGTCGAGAATGCCTGCTCGACGAGGGCTTGAATGCTCGGCGCAGACGATTGCGACTGCCACCCGGCGTACGCCGTGCCGTCGTACTCGATGCCTACTGCAAACCGAACCACGCTACTCCCCCGCTACTGCCCGCCCGCTACGCCACGGCGAAGTATCGAGCCAAACGCACGGGCGCGGCGAACCTCCGGCGCGGCGCGCAGATGTGCGAAGGCCCTGCGCCCGAGGCCGACCTCGGATCGCAGGGCCCGCAGCTCGCAAGCTCAACCGGGGAGCGACTCGATCAGGCGCTGCGCCTCCTGCTTCTGCGCCACCGAGCCTTCCTGCATGACTTCTTCGAGGATGTTGCGCGCGCCTTCCGGATCGCCCATGTCCATGTACGCCCGCGCGAGATCGAGCTTGGTGCCGACTTCGCTCATCGTCACCGGCTCGAGGTCCGGCAGCGCGAGGTCCTCGGAATTCAGCTTCTGCGTGGAGGTGAACGCGGTGTCCGGCACGGTCGCCGTGCCGACATCGAGGTCGACGCTCGCACCGGAGCCGTTGGTCATGCGGATCGACTGCGGCTCCTCGGCGTCGTTGAAATTGAAGTCGAGGTCGCTGCTGCTCTTCACCGCCGCGAGGCGCGAGGTCTCGGAGCCATCGGCTCCCTCGCCGGAGCCGTTCTGGTAGCTGCCCACGCGCTGCGGCGGCATCGTCTGATCGAGATCCTCGCCGCCCGCGAGATTCCACGAGCCCGTCGCGGAGATCGCGGTCGCGTCCGGATCGGACGCGCGCATGCCGCGACGCTCCGCCTCGTCCATGATGCGTCGTGAGCGCTCATCGAGGCCTGCGACGAGCGTGGGCGCCTCCTGAGTCGAGGCGATCCCCGGCTGATCCATCGTGTCGAGCGCGGACAGATCGAGACCGAGATCGTCGATGGCGAGCTCGGCAGTCTGCTCCGCCGCGCTGCCCTGCCTCATGGCCGTCTCGACCTTCTGGCGCACGGTCTGATTGGCGCCGGCGTAGAGCTGCGGCTGCTCGACCGTCGGCGCTTCGAAGTCGCCGCTGTAGGTCGCGACCGTCGGCTCGTCCTGGCGAATCTTCTGCGTCATCTGACGGGTCGTCTGCGTGCCGCCGGACGCGAAATTCTCGTCCTCGTGCAGCGCGAGATTGGCGTCGGTGACCGTCGCACTGTCGCCGCTGCCCTCGCCGAGTGCCGAGCCGATGTCGAGATCGATGTCGTTACCGCTGGACGCCGCCACGGGCTCGCCGAGCAGATCGAAGTCCACGCGGCTCTGGCCGCCTTCGAGATCGAGATCGACGCCGCCGAGCGAGCTGCTGCCGCCGCCGCTGCCCGCGAACAGCGGGTCTTCCGGCGCGAGCTGCTTGCCCATGATGACGATCTTTTCCCACTCGCCGGACTGCGCACGATCGCGCGTCTCGGCCAGCTCCCGCGCCGTCTGCAGGAACTGCTCCTTGTTGCCCCACACGAAGAACACTTCGAGGAGCTTCAGCTTCAGATCGCGGCGATTCGGCTCGCGCGAGATGGCGATGCGCACGAGATCCGCGGCCTGGTCGTACAGGCCGTACGCCATGTGGAAATCGGCTTCCGCCAGCGGATCGCCCTGGTCGAGATTGATGGCGGTCTCGCTGCTGATCGTGTCGTCTGCCGGCACGCTGACGTTGCGCGGCGCGGCCGCGACTTCAGCGCCGAAACGCGGCCGCTCGTGCGTGCCGGACTCCTCGACGAGGAACGCCGCTTCGCGCTGCGCACCACCCGCGCCGGCACGCAGGGGCTGCGTGTCGCTGCCGCCGAAGTCGCCGCGATCGAGCGCGGCGGCGCCGGCGCTGCTCGCAGCGAGACGGCTCAGTGAATCGTCGAACTCATTCCGCTGTCGCGACCGAAACGCGCGCAAGCCGAAGAAGGCGAGCGCGGCGACGACGAGCGCGGCACCGACCCACCAGTACTCGATGAGCGTGTCGAGGATCGAGCCGCCCTTCTCTGGTTGCGGCGCGGCGGCCACGGCGGGCCTGGTTGCAGGCGGCGGGTTCGGTTGCGCCTCGGGCGCCGGTTCGGCAGCAGCCGCGGGCTGTTCGGTGGACGCTTGCTCAACCGGCTGTTCCGCCGGCGGCGTTTCAGCGGGTGGAGTGGGCTGCGCGGACGCGGCGGGCTGTTCCGGCTGCGGCGGCGGAGTCGACGCGCTTGGCGAAGAGGACTGCTGAGCGGAGAGACGGGCCTGGAGCTGCGCGACTTCCGCGTTCTTCAGCTCGAGCAGGCGGCGCGATTCATCGAGCTGCGCTTGCAGCTCGCTGACGCGGCCCTGCAGACGCGAGTTCTCCGCCCTGAGCGCCGCGTCTCCTGCGGTCGCGGAACCGGACTCGGACGGTGGCACGAGACGCAGCTGGCCGCGTTCCGAGCTGGAGCTCGATGCATCCGCGGTGGCCGGACCGCTGCCGCGCCACGCGGACCACTGCCGGCGAATTTCCGCAGCCGCCTCGCTCGGCGAGATCGCCGCGACGGTGGCGTTGTCGGGAATGCGCAGCACGGCACCCGAGCGCATCACGTTCATGTTGTTGTCGAACGCGGCGGGGTTGTTCTGATAGATCGCGAGCATCCACGCGCGCGACTGCGCGGCATTGCCGCCTGAAATCTCACTCGCAATGCCCGACAGCGTTTCGCCGGGCCGCACGGTGCGCGTCGTTCCCGCAGCAGCCGAAGACGGCGCGGACGAGGATGACGACTCGGACGCAAAACTGGACGAAGCAGGCTCCGTCGCACGCGCCGACGGCGTCGTGGCGGGCGCACGCGAGATCTGACCCGAGCGCGCACTGTCGCCAGTCGAAGGCGCGGCGATCGGCGCATCGGCCACCTGCGGGCCGGGAGGCGCGTACACCGGTGGATCGAGCAGCAGGTCGTATTCGCGGACGAGATGATTGCGCGCCGAGTTCACCTCGACGAGCATCGTGAGGAACGGTTCGGTGATCGGGTCGTTCGTGCGGAGGCGGATGACTTCTTTCCCCGCGGCGTTCTTCGTCGTCGTCATCGTGACGCCGTTCAGCACCGCAGGCCGGTCGAGACCGTAACGCTGGAACAGCTCGCTCGAGGCGATCTGCGCCTTGAGAGTGGCCAGCTCCTCCGGGGTTGCCCCGAGGATCTCGATCTCGGCATCGAGCGGCGCGTTCAATGCGGACAGGAGACGCACATCTCCCAGCCCGAGCGCGAAGGCGGCCGGCGGGAAGATGACGAGCGAGGCCAGCGCCCACTTGACCGATTTGGCGACCATCAGCACACCCCGTGGGGCAAGGATCTCAGAAAATATCTTTTAAAAACAAAAGCGTGGACCGCATTCCGCGACGCCACGCAAATTTGGCCGGCAATATAACTTAAATATGATCGCGCACCAAAATCTCCGCGATCTGCACACTGTTCGTCGCTGCGCCCTTGCGTACGTTGTCCGCGACAACCCATAGATTAAGTCCACATTCCGTCGAAATATCTTCACGGATTCGCCCGACATAAACTGTGTCGCGGTTCGCTGCCTCGGTAGCCGCGGTCGGCCAGCCCCCCGCTTTCCGCTCGTCCAGGACCTCCACCCCTGGGGCTTTACGCAACAGGGCGCGCGCTTCCGTGACGCCGATCTTCTTTCGCGTCTCGATGTGCACCGCCTCGGAGTGGCCGAAGAAGACGGGGACGCGAACTGTGGTCGGGTTCACACGCAGGGTGTCGTCCTCCATGATCTTGCGGGTCTCCCAGACCATCTTCATCTCTTCTTTCGTGTAGCCGTTCTCCTGGAAGACATCGATCTGCGGCAGCACGTTGAACGCGATCTGCTTCGGGAACACCCGCCCCTTCGCGAGGCCGGTGCCGTTCAGCAGCGAGATCGTCTGCCGGGCGAGCTCGTCCACCGCGTCCCGCCCTGCGCCCGAGACCGACTCGTAGGTGGCGACGTTGACGCGCGTGATCCCCACGGCGTCGTAGATGGGCTTCAGCGCGAGAACCAGCTGGATCGTCGAACCGTTCGGGTTCGCGATGATCCCGCGGGCCTTGTAGCCCGCGATCGCGTGCGGATTCACTTCGGGCACGACGAGCGGGACGTCGTCCTGATAGCGAAACTCCGCAGTGTTGTCGATGACGATGCAGCCGGCGGCCGCCGCCCGCGGGGCGAGCTCGCGCGAGAGCTCCGCGCCCGCCGAGAAAAGCCCGATATCCGCCTGACTGAAATCGAACCCGGCGACGTCCTTGACGGGGTACGTCTTGCCGTGGAACGCGACATCCTTGCCGACGGAGCGATCGCTCGCGAGCGGATGCAGCTCGGAAACCGGGAAGCCGCGCTCTTCGAGCACCTTGATCATCGTTTCGCCGACGAGGCCCGTCGCGCCGACGACCGCCACTCTGAAGGATCGGGGTGAAGACATGATTCAGCGAGTCCGGGTGATGTCGGGCGTCTGCGACACGACGTCCGCGTTCTGCGCACGATGGCGCAGGTAGTGGTCCATGAGAACGATCGCGAGCATCGCTTCGGCAATGGGCGTCGCGCGAAGACCGACGCACGGGTCGTGCCGGCCGGTCGTCACCACATCCACGGGCCGGCCCGCGAGATCGATCGTCTGGCCGGGCACCTGGATGCTCGAGGTGGGCTTCAGCGACACGTGCACGACGATGTCCTGGCCCGAGGAGATGCCGCCGAGGATGCCGCCCGCGTTGTTGGTCTTGAAGCCGGTGGGCGTGAGCTCGTCGCGATGCTCGCTGCCCTTCTGCTCCACGGCGCGCGTGCCGGCGCCGATCTCGACCGCTTTCACCGCGTTGATGCCCATCATGGCGTAGGCGATCTCGGCGTCGAGGCGATCGAACACGGGCTCGCCGAGGCCGGGCGGCACGCCCGTCGCGATCACGGTGACGCGAGCGCCGATCGAGTCGCCGTCTTCGCGCGTCTTCCACATCAGCGCTTCGAGCTCCTCGATGCGCGCGGGGTCGGGGCAGAAGAACGGATTCTCGTATGCGAACTCCGGCTGCACCGGATCGAGCGTGAGCGTGCCGATCTTGCTGAGGTAGCCGGAGATGCGCACGCCGAGCCGCTCGGCGAGATACTTGCGCGCGATGGCGCCGGCGGCGACGCGCACCACCGTTTCGCGCGCGGACGAGCGCCCGCCGCCGCGATAGTCGCGCAGCCCGTACTTCTGTTGATACGTGTAGTCGGCGTGGCCGGGACGGAAGCGGTCCTTGATCTTCTCGTAATCGCGGGAGCGCGCGTCGGTGTTCTCAATGAGCAAGCCGATCGGCGTACCGGTCGTCTTGCCTTCGAACACGCCGGAAAGGATGCGCACCGCGTCGGCTTCCCGCCGCTGGCTGACGAAGTGCGACGTGCCCGTGCGGCGGCGATTCACGTCACCTTGCAAGTCGCTCTCCGCGAGCGCGAGACCGGGCGGGCAGCCATCGACGATGCCCCCCATCGCCGGTCCGTGGCTTTCACCGAAGGTGGTCACGGTGAAGAGCTTGCCGATCGTGTTGCCCGACATGTGAGTGCGAACCTAACTGCTATGAACCCTGTGTTGCGAGCGCCTCGGCCGGCAGGAGGAACACGCCACCGCCGCCGCGCTCGAACTCGAGCCACGTGAACGGGAGCCGGGGATACGCCCGCCGGACCGCGCGCTCGGTATTGCCGACCTCGACGATGAGCGTGCCGCCCGGCCGCAGGTGTCGGCCCGCTTCACTCAGAATGACCTTGACGGAGTCGAGACCCGCGCGCCCCGCCGCCAGCGCTTGCCGCGGCTCGTGCGCGTACTCGGGCGGCAGGGCCCGAAGCTCGCTCGCACCCACGTAAGGTGGATTGCTGACGATGATATCGTACGTCTCACCCCCGAGCGCGCTGAAATGATCGGAAATCAGCAGTCGAACACGCCTGCCGAGCCGATGCCGACGCACGTTCTCGCGCGCCACCGCGAGCGCTTCGGGCGAGATGTCCACCGCATCCACGCGTGCGCGCGGGAAGGCCTTCGCACACGCGATGGCGATGCAGCCGGAGCCGGTGCCGATGTCGAGGATGCGCCGCACCTTGCTTGCGTTGACCCAGGGTGCAAAGCGTTGCTCGATGAGCTCCGCGATGGGCGAGCGCGGAATCAGCACGCGCGGATCGACGGTGAACGGCAGGCCCGCGAACCACGTTTGGCCGGTGAGGTAGACGGCAGGAATCCGTTCCGAGATGCGGCGGTCGAGCAATGCGGCCACTTTCCGCTGGCCGGCGGCGCCCACCGCGCGCTCGTAAGTGCGAGGCGTCGGATTGTCGGGCAGACGCAGCGCGTGCCAGACGAGCGCAGCCGCGTCGTCCCATGCGTTGTCGGTGCCGTGGCCGAAGAAGACGCCGGCCTTGGTCAGACGACGCGCGCCCTGTTCGATGAGTGCACGGACCGTGACGCGACCGCCAAGCTGTGCGACCCGTGCGCGGGAGTGCCGCGCGGAGCGGGCGCGCGAACCAGTCCGTGGCGCTCGCGCCGGCCCTGCCTCGGCCCGCAGGGCTGCGCGCTTCGTGCCGCGCGCCTCGATCCGCACGGCTGCGCTGATCGCGCGACGCTGTTCGGTGCGCGTCCGCACTTTTCTGCTGGAGCGGCGCTGCGACCGACGCGAGCGCCGCGTATGGGATACTTCACGCATGCAGATGAAGAGCTCTTGGTTCCTGTGGGCGGCGGTGGCCGTGCTGGCGATGCTCGCCGGCTTCTATCTCGCCCAACGCACGGGCGAGTCGGTCCCCCAGCTTACAAGCGGCACCTGGTTTCCGCAGCCTCGCCCCATCGAAAACTTCGCCCTGACGGACGAGACGAGCCAGCCGTTCACGCTCGACACGCTGAAGGGTCATCCAACGCTCGTGTTCTTCGGCTTCACGCATTGCCCCGACGTGTGCCCGACCACGCTCGCGCAACTCGCGCAGGTCGCAAAGACGGCGGGCGTGCCCCAGCTGCATGTGCTGCTGGTGAGCGTTGATCCGACGCGCGACACGCCTGACGTGTTGCAGAAGTACGTGCACGCGTTCGATCCGTCGTTCAAAGGGGTGACGGGCGATCCGGCACAGATCGAGCGACTCGCACAGGAGTTCGGCGTGGCGATCGCGCGCGTCGACCTCTCCGGCGGCGACTACACCGTCGATCACTCGGCGGCGGTGTTCCTGCTCGACTCGCAAGCGCGCCGCGTCGCCGTGTTCACACCGCCTTTCGAGGTTCGGCCGATGGCAGCGGATCTGCGCAACGTGGCGGACCGCTTGAAGAGCTGATCGGGCATGAGCACTCCCGAAACGTCGACACTCACGACGGGCAGCACGGAGCTGCCGACCCTGAAGCGCAAGCTCTTCGTCGCCATGCAGCACGTGCTGCCCCAGCACTTTCTGACGAGCATCGTGTACTCGCTGACGCGTAGTCGCGCGACTGCCGTGAAGAACTGGCTCATCCGCAGCTTCGTGCGGAGCTTCAAACCCGACATGGCCGACGCGGCCGAGCCGAATCCGCTGGCATACGGGAGCTTCAACGAATTCTTCACGCGCGCGCTGCGGCCCGACGCGCGCCCCTTCGTCCGCGACGAGCGCACGTGCATCTCGCCCGTCGACGGCACCGTGAGCCAGCTCGGGCGCATCGACGGCATGCAACTGTTGCAGGCCAAGGGTCGCCACTACTCGCTGGACGCGCTGCTCGCAGGCGCGAACGCGTGGAACGCTTCGTTCAAGGGAGGCTCGTTCGCGACGCTCTATCTCGCGCCTCACAACTATCACCGCATCCACATGCCGCTGGACGGGACGCTGGTTGGTGCGTGGTACGTGCCGGGGAAGCTGTTCAGCGTGAACGCGACGACGGCTGCGGCCGTCGACAACTTGTTCGCGCGAAACGAGCGTGTGGTGTGCGTGTTCGAGAACGGTCCGCTCGTGTTTGCGCTGGTGCTCGTGGGCGCGCTGTTCGTCGGCAGCATGCAGACCGTGTGGCACGGGGAGATCACGCCGCGGCGGCCGCGGCGTCCGCTGCAGTTGCCGTTGACTCATCTGCGCGCACCGACCCGCCTCGCGCAAGGCGACGAGATGGGGCGCTTCAATATGGGGTCGACGGTCATTCTGCTGCTGCCGCCGGGCGCGGCCCAATGGCTGCCCGACCTGCGCGCAACGACGCCCATCCGGATGGGACAGCCGCTCGCGCGACTCACTGTACCGTGACTGCTCGATGACGTCCTCGCGCGACGATTGGCGGCCCACTGCCACCCGCGAGCGGCTCGAGAAGCGAGCCGCCGCGCTCGCGCAAGTGCGATCGTTCTTCGCAGCGCGTGGGGTGATGGAGGTCGACACGCCGATGGTCGTGAACGCGCCGGTCACGGACGTGCACATCCATTCGGCAGAAGTGCGCTTTCCCGATGACGCGGCGACCGCCACCGGCGGCCTCGCTCGCTTCTTCCTGCACACCTCGCCCGAGTTCGCGATGAAGCGCCTGCTCGCCGCGCGCAGCGGCGACATCTATCAGATCTGCCACGTCGTGCGCGGTCTCGAGCGCGGGCGGCATCACAACGCGGAATTCACGCTGGTCGAGTGGTACCGCCTCGGCTTCACGCTCGAGCAGCTCATGCAGGAGGTGGACGCCCTGACGCGTGCCGTGCTCGGGCCGGTCGCGCTGCCGTTCGCGAGCGAATACCTCACGTATCGCGAAGCGTTCGTGAATGCGCTGGGCATCGATCCGCTGGCGGCGTCTCTCGCCGAGCTCCGGTCGGCCGCGCTCGACCTCGGGTTCACCGTTGCAGCGACGAGCGATCACGCATCACGATCCGGCAATCTCGCCGATTCCGGTCGCGATGAGCTGCTCGACTTCCTGATGGCGGCTCACATCGGACCTCGTCTCGGCCGCAAGGCGCTGACGTTCATTCATGGCTACCCGGCATCGCAAGCCGCGCTCGCCCGCCTCGACCGTGCGGATCCGCGAACCGCGCTGCGGTTCGAGCTGTATTGCGAAGGCATCGAGCTTGCGAACGGCTTTCATGAGCTCGCCGCCGCGGCCGAGCAGCGCGCACGCTTCGAGCAGGACCTCGCCGAACGCAAAGCCCGCGGTCTGCCGGTGTACCGCCTGGACGAGCGCCTGCTCGCAGCGCTGGAGCACGGCTTGCCCGACTGTGCCGGCGTCGCCCTCGGCTTCGACCGCTTGGTGATGCTTGCGACCGGCGCCAGCCATATCGACGAAGTGCTGCCCTTCCCGACGGACCGAGCGTGACGCACCGATGCGGAGACCACGAAATCGACGGAGCCTGATCCAGCCGAGGATCGAGCCCAGCCCAAACGACGCGCGCTCGCCCCTTCAACGGATGGCGTGTGACCCCACCGACCGGACCCGACCATGAGCCACGAACCCGCCCGCTACGATTTCAAGGACAAGGCCGCCGATTACGCCGCTCTCGCGGACGAGCTCCGGGGTCTGCTCGCGGGCGAACGCGACCTCGTCGCGAACGCCGCGAACGCCACGTCGCTCATCTATCACGCGCTCCCGCGCTTGAACTGGTGCGGCGTGTACTTCTTCAAGGACGGCGAGCTGGTCGTCGGCCCATTTCAGGGCAAGCCCGCATGCGTGCGAATCGCGCTGGGTAAGGGCGTGTGCGGCACGGCCGCCGCTCAGCGCAAAACCATCCTCGTGCCCGACGTGAACGCCTTCCCCGGCCACATCGCGTGCGACGCGGCGTCGCGCTCGGAAATCGTGATTCCGCTGCTCGCCGGGGACTCCCGGCTACTGGGTGTGCTCGACCTCGACAGCCCCAAGCTCGCGCGTTTCGATGAAGACGACCGCCGCGGTCTCGAGCAGCTCGCGGCCGTGTTCACGAGCAGCGTCGCGTAGCCGGGTCAGCTCTTCGCGCGGGACAGGTATTGGCCCGTGCGCGTATCGATACGGATGACTTCGCCTTCGTTGATGAACAGCGGCACGCGCACCACGGCGCCCGTCTCGAGCTTCGCCGGCTTCTGGCCGCCGGTCGCGGTATCGCCACGCACGCCGGGGTCGGTTTCCACGACCTTGAGCTCGATGTGTGGCGGAGGCGTCACCACGAGCGGTTCGTTGTTCCAGAGCGTGACGATGCAGACGACGCCGTCTTTCAGCCACTGCGCGCCTTCGCCCACGGCCGCCTTGCTCGCGGTGTACTGCTCGAAGCTGTCCGGCACCATGAAGTGGTAGAAATCACCGTCCTGGTAGAGGTACTGCATTTCCGTGTCGACCACGTCCGCGGCCTCGAGCGAATCGCCGGACTTCCAGGTACGCTCGATCGTGCGACCCGTCTTCAGATTGCGGATCTTGATGCGATTGAACGCCTGCCCCTTGCCGGGCTTCACGAACTCGTTCTCGACGATCGCATACGGCTCGCCATCGATCAGCACCTTCATGCCGCCACGGATTTCGCTGGTCGTGTAGCTCGCCATTCAATTCTCACAGTGAGGCCTGCAAAATGGCCTCTTTAGAAATCGGCGCATGACGCGCCATGAAATAGGGTTCCCGGGCGCAGCCCGTGAAAGGCCGCGCATGATAACGGCATCCTCCGAAGCTCGCCACCCGGCACCCGCCCGCTGGCAACACGACATGGCCGACGCCATCACGAGCGCCGAGGCGCTCGTGGCCGCTCTCGGCCTCGACCCCGCACTGATCGAGCCCGCGCGTGCAGCCGCGGGCACGTTCCGGCTGCGCGTGCCCCGCAGCTATGTCGCGCGGATGCGGCACGGCGATCCGCACGATCCGCTGCTGCGGCAGGTCCTGCCCGTCGCGCAGGAATTGGATTCCGTGCCCGACTACAGTGCCGACCCGCTCGGGGAGCGGGCCGCGCTGCGTGCCCCGGGCCTGCTCCAGAAATATCGGGGGCGCGCGCTGCTGATCACGACCTCCGCCTGCGCCGTTCACTGCCGCTACTGCTTCCGGCGCGAATTTCCGTACACCGAGCAGACCGGCGAGGGACCCCGCTTCAGCGAGGCCGTTGCCGAGATTGCGCGCGACCCGTCCATCGAAGAAGTGCTGTTGAGCGGCGGCGACCCGCTGTCGCTCAGCGACGCGCGCCTCACGGCGCTCACGAACGCACTCGGCCGGATTCCGCACATCCGCAGGCTCCGGGTGCACACGCGGCAGCCAATCGTGCTGCCGTCGCGGGTGGATGCCGGCCTCATCGCCTGGCTTCAGGGAATCCGCCTGCCGAAAGTGTTCGTGCTGCACGCGAATCACCCCAACGAAATCGACGCGGACGTACGGGAGGCGTGCGCCCGGCTGTGCTCCGCCGGGGTCACGCTCTTCAATCAGACGGTGCTCCTGCGCGGCGTGAACGACGATCCCGAGACGCTCGCCGAGCTGTCGCGCACTCTTTTTGAAGCAGGCGTGCTGCCCTACTACTTGCACGTGCTCGACCATGTGTCCGGCGCCGCGCATTTTGCGTTGCCGGACGAGCGCGCACAGGAGATCGCAGGCGCTCTGGCCGCCACCCTGCCGGGCTATCTCGTCCCGAGATTGGTGCGCGAAGTGGAAGGTGCGCCCGCGAAGCTCACTCTGCCCCCGCGCTTCCCCCAAAAGTGAGCGGCGTCGCATGCTCGTCCCGGTGAGCGACGGCTAGAATTCGCACCGTTTCACCGGGCTGACTTTGTGATGGAGTTCACGTTGACCGAGCAGAACGCCGTTCCGCTCATCGTCCTGGCCAGCGGCCGCGACCCTGTTGAGACGATCAACAGCATTCTGCGGCGGGCGGGCCATCCCGTTCATTGCACGTGGATCCCCTCGCTCCGCGATCTCGGGGATGCGCTCACGCAGATCAACCCGGAGCTGCTGCTGTTCGTCGATGCGGGCGGCGACGACCTTGCGCCAGTGGTCAGCGTGCGCGATCAGCTCGCGCCGACGGTGCCGATCATCGTGGTCGCCGAGACGTTCGATGAGAGCCGCATCGCCGTCGACATGGCGCATGGCGCGCGCGACGTCGTCTCGCTCGGCAATCCCGCGCGGCTGCAGGCGGTGATGAGCCGCGAATTGCGCTCGTTCCGACTCGAGCGCGCGCTCGAAACGACGCTGAAGTCCGCGCGCGACGCGCGCAAGCAGCTCGAGACCGTGCTCGAGCGCTCGAACGATGCGATCGTCGAGGTGCAGGAAGGCATCATCGTCGACGCGAATCCCTCGTGGCTCGAGCTCTTCGGCATCGTGAACGAGTCGGAGCTGGTCGGTCAGCCGATCATGGATCTGTTCGAGGAGGCGAAGCACTCGGCGTTGAAGGGTGCGCTCGCCGCGTGCCTGCAGGGCCGCTGGAGCGATCACACGCTGAAGCTGAACGCGGTGCTCGCCGACGGCTCCACGCTGCCGATGGAGATGGTGCTGACACTCGGTGAGCACGACGGCGAGCCGTGCGTGCGCATGGTCGTGCCGGCGCGGCCGCGCGATGAGCGTGCGCTGGCGGATGATCTGGCGGATGCGGTTCGCCGCGATCCGTCGACCGGATTCCTGTATCGCCGTCCGCTCCTCGAAGCGTTGACGGCGCGCCTCGCCACGCCGCCGACGGGCGGCGTGCGCTATTTCGCGCTCGTGAAGCCGGACAAGTTCGCGACCGTCGAGCACGATGTCGGCGTTGCGGCGAGCGAGCAGATCCTCGTCGAATTCGCCGGGCTTCTCAAAGAGCAGCTCAATCCGAAGGACATTGCCGGCCGCTTCGGCGGTGTGAGCTTCCTCGTGCTGCTCGAACGCGGCAACGAACGCGACGTCGAGGCGTGGGCGGAACAGCTCGTCGCGAAAGCGGCGAAGCACATCGTGCGCATCGGCGATAAGCAGCTTGCCGTGACGTGCACCGTCGGCCTGAGCGTCGTGCCGCCCGTCGGCGCGAACCTCGACGCGGCTATCGCGGATGCGATCGACGCCTGCCGGCGCGGCCGCGGGCGCGGAGGCAATCAGGCCGTCAGCTCGGACCGGGCGGACAACGACGCGCGCGTGCAGTCCTACGACAAGGTGTGGGTCAAGCACATCAAGGCCGCGCTCATGGAGAACCGCTTCCGGCTCGTGCAGCAGCCGGTGGCGAGCTTGCAGGGCGACGATCCGAGCATGTTCGACGTGCTCGTGCGCATGATCGACGGTCACGGCAAGGAAGTGCTGCCGGCCGAGTTCATGGCAGCCGCCGAGCGCAACGATCTGCTGAAGAACATCGATCGCTGGGTCGTGGGCGCCTCGCTGTCGTTCGCCGCGCAGCGCAAGCCGGGGTGCCTGTTCGTGCGCTTGTCGAAGGACACGGTGCGCGACGGCTCCTTTCTCGACTGGCTCGACAATCACATTCGCGCAAGCCGTGCCGATCCGGCGCGCATCAGCTTCCAGATTCCCGAGGCGGTCGCGGCCACGCAGCTCAATCAAGCCTCGACGCTCGCGAAGTCCCTGCGCCAGCGCGGCTTCCGGTTCACGCTCGAAGCCTTCGGCTCGGGGCGCGATCCGCTTGGCATGCTCGGCACGTTCCCGCTCGACTTCGTGAAGATCGACGGTGCCATCGTGCAGAACCTCGCCGGCGATGCAGACCTGCAGGAGCGCGTGCGCGGCCTCGTCGAGGCGGCCGGCAAGCGCAACGTGCAGACGATTGCCGAGCGCGTCGAGAACGCGAACACGATGGCCGTGCTGTGGCAGCTCGGCGTGCAGTTCATCCAGGGCTACTTCGTGAACGCGCCTGAAGAGGTGGTGCTGCGCGCGGAGGGCCGCTGAGGCGGCCATCGCGGCCGCGGTGCGCGTCGAAGTCGGAGCACTTGGGCGCCAAGCGCGCCCTGGCACACGACTGGCGTAAACTGCCGGTCGGCATGCCCTACACCCCGATTCTCGCGACGCTCGGCTACGTACTCAGCCCCGACCGCAAGCGCGTGCTGATGATCCATCGCAACGCGCGCGAGAACGATCATCACATCGGCAAGTACAACGGGCTCGGCGGCAAGCTCGAAGCGCACGAGGACGTCGCAAGCGGCATGCGCCGTGAGATTCGCGAGGAAGCGGGCATCGAGTGCCTCGATCTCACACTGCGCGGCACGATCAGCTGGCCGGGGTTCGGAAAGCACGGCGAAGACTGGTTCGGCTTCCTGTTTCTCGTCACGCGCTTCAGCGGGACGCCGCTCGAGCGCAATGCGGAGGGCGCGCTCGAGTGGATCGCGGTCGAGGATGTGCTCGCGTTGCCGCTGTGGGAAGGCGATCGCCGCTTTCTCCCGCTCGTGTTCGATGACGACCCGCGCCCGTTCCATGGCGTGATGCCCTATCGCGACGGCCGCATGCAGAGCTGGGCGTACAGCCGCAGCTGACGCCCGAGCAATCGCCGACACCGCCTAGAACGGCAGCGGCTGCAAATCCGGCTCCACCCAGACCCGCCGCGCAGTCACCGAGAACAGCACGGGCTTGGACCAGTACGCGAGCAGCCAATCCGAGCGCCCAAATGGCGATGCGAGCAACTCGTTCAGCGCCTCATGCAGCGGCACGCGCGGGCGGCGCGCGAGCCACGCACACGCGGCTCGCAAGGACGCAAGCGTGATGGTTTCGTGATAGCCGCCCGTGTCCGTGTTGGGCGTGCCGGTCGCCTCGTTATACGCGCGGATGAACCCGGGCATCTCGCGCACGGCATTGATGTCCGGCCGGCGTAACAGCCAGAACGCTGCGGCGAAATGGGCGGCGTGCGTCCAGTCCGCTTTCGGCAGCGTGCGCTCGACCAGCCCGCGACCGATGCGCTCGATCTCGGCGTCCGAAGAAAAGTGCCTCATGGTGAGCTCCTTAGGGTGAAGCCCCGACGAGGCGACATGCGACGCGCGACATGAAAAACCCCGCCGAGGCGGGGTTTGCGGGAGTGATCCGTGGATTTGCGGGACCTATCAGGACCCGGACTCGGAACACACGCGCGCGAACACCGCCGCAAAGTGACGGTGCTGTTGTTGTTTGCGCGTGAGAACCCGAATGGCCATGCGCAAACGTTAGCCCGACCCTGCCCGCGCTTGCAAGCGCGCAATCGCAGGAATGATGTAGAGCTATGGCAAATTGGCGCTCCCGAGCGGTCATCGTCGCCATCCTTCTCGCCGTGCCGGTCACGCTGGCGAACTGCGGGAGCGTGTCGTTCGGGATCGCCAACGCCCCGGCCTATTTCGGCTCGTACACGCGAAGCGCCGATATCGCCTACGGCCGTGAGCCTCGCCAAACGCTGGACGTGTACGTTCCGACCGGCGCGGCGCGCCGACCCATCGTCGTGTTCTGGTACGGCGGCATGTGGCGCAAAGGAACCAAGGAACAATATCGCTTCGTCGGCGCCGCGCTCGCGAACGCGGGTTACGTCGCGGTGTTGCCGGACTATCGGCTGTACCCGCCGGCACGCTTCCCGCAGTTCATCCAGGACGGCGCGCTCGCTGTGCGCTGGGCTCACCAGCACGCCACTGAAATCGGTGGTGATGCGCGCGCGCTGTTTCTCATGGGTCACTCGGCCGGCGCGCATCTCGCCGCAACTCTTGCGCTCGACGAGCGCTATCTGCGCGAGGTGGGCGGCAGTGTCGAGTGGGTGCGCGGATGGATCGGCCTCTCCGGGCCCTACGATCTCGACCCGAGCTTTCCGCGCATATTGCGCGAGATCTTTCGCGCGCCTTACACCGCGCACGATTGGCAACCGATCTTGCTCGTCGGCGCACACTCGCCGCCCGCCCTGCTGATCCACGGCAAGGACGACTGGGTCCCGGTGCAGCAAGCGGACCTGCTCGCTCAAGCGTTGACGGGCGTGGGTGTGCCGGTCGACTGCCGTTTCTACGACGGCGTCTCCCATTTCGGTACAGTGGCCGCGTTCGCGGTGGCTCTGCGCGCGGAAGCGCCGAGTCTCGCCGACGTGCGCCGGTTCATCGACGGCACAGCCGCGGGCACCGTGCCGGTAGCGCCCTGCCCCGATATCGGCAGCTGATCACCGCGCCTGGTGCTGCTTCACACGCTCGAGATAGCGGTCGCGCAGCTCCGTTTGTCGCGAGCGCATCTCGACCGGCCGGCCCGCAATCCACACCTGATCGGCGAGCGTGCTCACTTCCAGCGGATCACCCGTCCAGAGCACCAGATCGGCCGTCTGGCCGCGCGCGATGCGCCCGCGCGTCGCGCCGAGCCCGAAGATGTCCGCGGGATTCGCGGTGAGCCCCGCGAGCGCCGCATCGAACGGCAGGCCGTGCGCGACCGCGACGCCCGCGGTCTGCCGCAGCCTGCGCGCGTTGTGCGTCGGCTCGTCGTCGAGCATGAAGCTGATCGTCACGCCGGCCTTCTGCAGGAGCGCCGCATTGTCGAGGCGCGCGCCGATGCGGTCGAAGTCCCCCGCCAGATCGGCGAGCGCGACGACGATCACCGGCACTTTGTCCCGCGCCAGGTCGGCCGCAACGACCCATGCTTCGGAGCCGCCCGCGATGACGGGCTTCATGTGATTGCGCTTGGCGAAAGCAACTGCCTGCCGAATGTCGGCGGCACGATCGACATGGAACACGACGCGACCATCGTTCAGGTAGCGGCCGAGCGCCTCGCGTCCTGCCGGCGTGAGCAGCGCGTGCTTGCCCGCCGATGCCGGCGTGCGCACTTCGCGCACAGCCTGATCGAGCAGCATGAGCTGCGCGGCGAGGCTGCCGCCTGAAATCGAAAACGCGTCGGCGCCGAGGTTCACGAACAGCGAGCGGCTGCCCGCGAGCTCCGCATCGAAACGTCCGTCGAGCGTGACGGCCGCGCCCTGACCCGTGACGAAGTTACCGCCGCCGAACACGGGCGTGCCCGGCGCGAGCACCGTCCATGTGACGCCTTCGACGCGCGTCACCGGAACGACGGTCGAGCGTGGATTGAACGCGACGGTCGGATCGAACTCCGGACGCAGCTGCGCCTCGTGGAAGGGCGCTTTGATATCGAGCGACTCCTCGACCGTGGAGTCCTCGAGTTGCACTTCTTCGAGTCCGATGGCCGTGAGACCGCCGAAGAATCCGGGCGTGAGCACGCGGCCGTTCGCGTCGATGACCGTGGCACCCGCGGGCGCGGTGAGCCCAGTACCGACGGCCGCAATCTTGTCGTCGTGGACGAGCACGTCGCCGTTGTCGAGCGTCCCCTCCGCAGCGATCGTGTACACCTTCGCCCCACGGATCAGCGTGTCGGTGGCAACGGCACTCCCGCTGGCAACCAGTTCGAGCGCAGCAAGCAGCGTCGCGATGCAGATGGAGCACGCAAATTTCATGGCGCGCTCCCCGACGGCTGCCCGAGCATGAAGTCGGATCGCGGCTTCGGCGGGGGCTGCGAGCGGTCGAACACCACCGCGCCATCGATCAACACCTGATCCGCGAGCGCGTACACGCTGAACGGATTGCCGTTCCACACCACGACGTCCGCCATCTTGCCCGGCTCGAGCGAGCCGGTCTGATTCTCGATCCCGAGCACCTTCGCCGGATTCGACGTGACCCACTTGATGATGTGCTCGGGCGGCTCCGCGAACCCCATGCGCACGCCGCGTGCCGCGGCCTTGCCGGCTTCCTGGTTCAGCCGCTGAATGCCCTCTTCCGAATCCGAATGCACGATCGCGCAACTGTTCGGCGCGGCATCGACGAGCGCGAGGTTCTCCTGAATGCCGTCGTACGCCTCCATCTTGAAGCCCCACCAGTCGGCCCAGAGCGCTGCACAGACCCCGTTCTCCGCGAGCAGATCGGCGATCTTGTACGCCTCGACGCCGTGATGGAACGCGGCCACGTGGTAGCCGAACTCCTTCGACATGTCGATCACCTCGGCCATCTCCTCGGCGCGATAGCAGTGCATCTGCACGCGAATCTGCCCGCTCAGCACGCCGGCAAGGGTATCGAGCTTCAAATCGCGCTTCGGCACCTTCACGTCCTTCTCGCCGCGCGCGAGCTTGTCCTGGTACTCCTGCACATCGCGCATGTATTCCTGCGCTTCGATCCAGGCCGCGCGATAGCCGGCCATGTTGCCCATCTGAGTCGAGGGCGCCGTCTTCTTGCCCTGGCCGTACACGCGCTTTGGATTCTCGCCGCAGGCCATCTTGAGGCCGTACGGCGCGCCCGGAAACTTCATGCCCTGATACGTCACGGCGGGCACGTTCTTCAGCACCACCGAGCGCCCGCCGACGAGATTCGCCGAGCCGGGCAGGATTTCGAGCGTCGTGACGCCGCCTTCGAGCGCTCTCTGGAATCCGGGGTCCTGCGGATGCACCGAGTGCTCGGCCCACACGTTCGCCGTTACCGGCGAGGTGGCTTCGTTGCCGTCCGACAAGCCGTTCATCGCGGGGCTCGGGTAGACGCCGAGATGCGAGTGGACGTCGATGAGCCCGGGCGTCACCCAGCGATTCTGCGCGTCGATGACGCGCGCCCCTGCGGGCGCTTCGAGATTCTTTCCCACCGCCCGAATGCGGCCGTCCACGATGAGCACGTCTGCCCCATCGAGCCGCTCGCCCGTGCCCGTGAGCACGATGCCGCCGCGGATCAGCGTCGGCGGGCTCTGCGGCGGTTTGTAGGTGGAGGGATACGGATCGGCCGGCAACGTCCATGGCGGCGAGAGCGGCTGCGGCGGCCCCTTCTTCCCACCCCGCGCGACCGACTTGCCTGCGCTCGACCCGGAGCCGTCCCCCTGCTGCGGCGGCGTGGCACACGCCGCGACCAGGGCCGCACATACCATCACGCAAAACATTCTTTTCATGGGGAACCTCGAGGCGCGAAGTACGCGAGCTCGCCGCCGATGATCGTCATCGTCACGCGAGCTCGCAGTATCTCCCTGTCGGGAACGGTCATTAAATCCCGGTCGAACACGGTGAAATCGGCCTGCTTGCCGACCTCGATGCTGCCGCGTTCACCTTCCTGAAACGCCGCGTACGCCGGGGCGAGCGTCAGCATCTTCAACGCCTGCGCGCGCGACACGCGCTGCTCGCGATGCCAGCTCGCGTCGGCGAAGCCATCCAGCGAGCGCCGCGCGACGGCCGCATAGAATTCGATACGAGGATCGCCGACTTCGACCGGCGCGTCAGTACCGGCAGTCACGATGGCGCCGCTGTCGAGCAGCGATTTCCACGCGTACGCACCGACGAGCCGCTCGGGTCCGAGACGCTTCGGGGCAAAGAACAGATCGCCGATCGCGTGCGACGGCTGCATCGACGCGATCACGCCGAGCTTGGCAAAGCGCGGAATGTCCTCGGGACTGAGGATCTGCGCATGCTCGATGCGCCAGCGGGGCTCGGCCACCGCCCGCTCGCTCCGCGGCACGGCGGCGAACGCCTGCTCGTAGAGATCGAGCATGATGCGATTGCCGCGATCGCCGATCGCATGCGTCTCGATTTGAATGCCGCGCTTCAGCGCCTCACGCAGAATCGGCGCCAGCGCTTCGGGCTGATTCACGAGCAACCCGGTGCTCGACGGCGAATCGCTGTACGGTGCGAGCAGGGCCGCGCCGCGCGACCCGAGCGCGCCATCGATGTAGAGCTTGATCGTGCGGACGGTCAGCCGATCGCCGCAACGATTGAGCGCCGCCCCTTCCCTCAGCAACTGCTCGGCATCCTCGCTGGGTCCGCCGATCGCGTTGTACACGCGCAGCTTGATGCGGCCGCTCGTGTAGAGCCTGCAGAGCAAGTCGACCTCCGAGAACGGCGTGCCGGCGTTCTGCAGCTGCGTCCAGCCGACGCGCACGCTGCGCGCGGCGCCCACTTCCAGCGCCTTCAGGCGATCCTCGTCCGTCGGCGGCGGCACGTGGCGATAGACGAGCTCCATCGCGTTGTCGACGAGCATCCCGGTGGGCTCGCCGTTCGCATCCTTCAGTATTTGGCCGCCGGCGGGATTCGGTGTATCGCGATCGATGCCGGCGATCTTCAGTGCGGCGCTATTTGCCAGCGTGGCGTGCCCGTCGGCACGGCGGAGCACCACCGGGCGATCGGCAACGATCGGGTCGATGTCGGATTTGGAGGGGAATACCGCGGGCGACCAGCGCGATTCGATCCAGCCGCGGCCCACGATCCACGGGCTTCCGGGGTGCGCGGCCGCCCATGCCGCGAGCTTCTGTTTCAGCTCGGCGAGGCTTGCCGTGCCTTGCAGATCGAAGGTCAGCTCGCGCTCGCCAATGCCTTCGAGATGAGCGTGCGAATCGGTGAGCCCGGGAAAGACGGTTTGACCATTGAGGTCGATCGTCCTCGCCCCGGCGTGCATCTTCGCCATGGCGCCCGCGTTGCTGCCGACGTATGTGATGCGGCCATCGACGGCGATGACGGCTTCGGCGTGCGGGTTACGTTCGTCGACGGTGTAGATGTTGCCGTGGAGCAGCGCGAGCGGCTCGGCCGCGCTCGCTCCCGCCGCGGCGGCGACAAGGCCGCAGCCCACGAGCAGCGGGCAGATGGACGACCTAAGGGTCGGGGAGCGCCGCGCGGGCACTCCCCGCATCACGCCGGCAAGCCTTCCAGGCGATCGATGTCGCGCCAGCCCCGCATCAGCACGGCGCCGCGCTGGGCGCGCTGGCCCTTGTACTCCTTGAGGTCTCCCCACTCGAGTGTCTTCTGCTTGTCGCCCGACCACAGCACCAGCTTCCCGTTCGGCGGCACCACGGCCACGGCCTTGAGCGTTTCCTCGCGGGAGGCAGCCTTCTTGCCCGGAATGTCGAAGATCTTGTTGCCCTTGCCGCGCGGCATCTCGGGCAGATCCTTGACCACGAAGGCGAGCATCTTGCCTTCGCTGTTCACGGCGCACACCAGCGAATCCGGCGAAGCGACGAAGGCGGGCGGCAAGGCGAGCGAGCTCTCCGGCACGTTCAGCACGGTCTTGCCGGCGCGCCGATCGGTGATCAGCTCCTTCAACCGCACTGTGAACCCGTAGCCGGCATCGCTCGCGAGCAGCCACAGATCCTCGGGCTCGCCCATCATCACGCCGACGAACTTCGCGCCGTCCGGCGGATTCAAGCGGCCCGAGAGCGGCTCGCCATTGCCGCGCGCAGACGGCAGCGAGTGCGCGGGCAGCGCGTACGTGCGCCCGGTGCTGTCGAGGAACACGGCCTGTTGCAGGCTCTGGCCGCGGGCAACGCCCTGGAATCCGTCGCCCGTTTTGTAGGACAGCGCGCGCGGATCGATCTCGTGCCCCTTCGCCGAGCGCATGAAGCCGCCGGTGGACAGGATCACAGTGACCGGCTCCTTCGCGATGAGCGCCGTCTCGTCGATGGCGACGGCCGCCTCGCGCTCGATGATCCGCGTGCGGCGCTCGTCGCCGTACTTCTCCGCGTCCGCGGCGATCTCGTTCGCGACGAGCTTGCGCAGCTTCGCCTTGCTCTTCAGCACCGCTTCGATTTCTTCCTGCTCCTGCGACAGCGCCTTCTGCTCCTCGCGGATCTTCATCTCCTCGAGCTTCGCGAGGTGGCGCAGCTTCGTTTCGAGGATCGCCTCGGCCTGCTCTTCGGAGAGCTTGAAGCGCTTCATCAGGATCGGCTTCGGCTCATCCTCGCGACGGATGATCTTGATGACCTCGTCGAGGTTCAGATAGACCGCGAGCAGGCCGGCGAGGATGTGCAGGCGTTTCGTGACCCTCTCGAGGCGGTGCTGCAGGCGGCGCGTAACCGTCGCGATCCGGAAATCGAGCCATTCGGACAGGATGCCCTTCAGGCCCGTCACCTTCGGCCGGCCGTCGAGCCCGATGATGTTCAGGTTGACGCGATAGTTGCGCTCGAGGTCGGTGGTGGCGAAGAGGTGGTTCATCACCTCCACCATGTCCACGCGGCTCGAGCGCGGAATGATCACGAGGCGCGTCGGGTTCTCGTGATCCGACTCGTCGCGCACGTCCTCGATCATCGGCAGCTTCTTCGCGCGCATCTGCTCGGCGATCTGCTCGAACACGCGGCTGCCGGACACCTGATGCGGGAACGCGGTGATGACGGCGTTGCCGTCCTCGATCTCGTACGTGGCGCGCGCCTTGAAGCTGCCGACGCCCTTCTCGTAGAACTCGACGAGATCGCTGCGAGGGGAAATGATCTCCGCTCCCGTCGGCAGGTCCGGCCCTTTGATGTGCTTCATCAACTGGCGCGTCGTCGCGTCGGGCTCTTCGAGCAGGTGAATGCACGCCGCCGCGACTTCACGCAGGTTGTGCGGCGGAATGTCCGTCGCCATGCCGACGGCGATGCCCGACGTGCCATTCAGCAGCACGTTCGGCAGGCGCGCCGGCAGAAATGCCGGCTCTTCCATCGTGCCGTCGAAGTTCGGCGTCCAGTCGACGGTGCCGTGCGCGAGCTCGGAGAGCAGCACCTCGGCGTACTTCGTGAGCTTCGCCTCGGTGTAGCGCATGGCCGCGAACGACTTGGGATCGTCTTGCGAGCCCCAGTTGCCCTGCCCGTCCACGATCGGATAGCGATACGAGAACGGCTGCGCCATCAGCACCATGGCTTCGTAGCAGGCGCTGTCGCCGTGCGGATGGAACTTGCCGATGACGTCGCCGACCGTGCGTGCCGACTTCTTGTGCTTGTTGACGGACGCGAGCCCGAGCTCGCTCATCGCATAGATGATGCGACGTTGCACGGGCTTCAGCCCGTCGCCGAGCGCGGGCAGCGCGCGGTCGAGGATGACGTACATCGAGTAATCGAGGTACGCCTTCTCGGTGAAGGCCCGGAGCGGTTGCTTCTCGATGCCTTCGAAGTTCAGTTCTTGCTCGTCCATCGTCTATCCCGGGGCGGTGCAACCACCCCCAAAGAAAATTAGACCTGCACGTCGGCCAGGTTGCCCTTCTCCTCGAGCCATTCGCGCCGGTCGGATGCCCGCTTCTTGGCGAGCAGCTTGTCCATGAGTTGATCGGTCTCGTCTTGCGCGTCGACGGTGAGCTGCACGAGCCGGCGCGTTGCGGGGTGGATGGTCGTTTCGCGCAGCTGCGCGGGGTTCATTTCGCCCAGGCCTTTGAAGCGCGTGACCGTCGGGCGCGTACGCGGATTCTGCGCCTCGATCTTCTTCAGCAGCGCATCGCGCTCGGTGTCGTCGAGCGCATAGTACACCTGCTTGCCGGCATCGATGCGATAGAGCGGCGGCATCGCGACGTACACGTGTCCGCGCAGCACGAGCGGCCGGAAGTGCCGCAGAAACAGCGCGCACAGGAGCGTCGCGATGTGCTGTCCGTCCGAGTCCGCATCCGCGAGGATGCAGATCTTGTGATAGCGCAGGTTCGACAGGTCGCTCGAGCCGGGCTCGATGCCGAGCGCCACGCTGATGTCGTGCACTTCCTGCGACGCGGCGATCGCGTGATGATCCAGCTCCCACGTGTTCAGGATCTTGCCGCGCAGAGGCATGATCGCCTGGAAATCGCGGTCGCGCGCCTGCTTGGCGGAGCCGCCGGCCGAGTCACCCTCGACCAGGAAGAGCTCGCTGCGCTTGGGATCCTGGTTCACGCAATCGGCTAGCTTGCCCGGCAGCGCGGGCCCCGCGGCGATGCGCTTGCGCACGACCTTCTGCGAGGCTTTCACGCGCTCCTGCGCGTTCTCGATGGCAAACTGCGCGATCTTCTCGCCGGCATCCGGGTGGCGGTTCAGCCAGAACGTCATCGAGTCGCGCGCGTAGGTCTCGACGAGGGGCGCGGCATCGCGCGAGGCGAGGCGCTCCTTCATCTGGCCGGCGAACTGCGGCTCGTGAATCTTCAGCGACAGGACGAAGCACACCTTCGTCCACACGTCTTCCGGCGTCAGCTTGATGCCGCGCGGAATGAGATTGCGGAACTCGCAGAACTCGCGCACCGCCTGCGTCACGCCCGCGCGCAGGCCGTTCACGTGCGTGCCGCCCTCGATCGTCGGAATGAGGTTGACGTAGCTCTCCGCGACGACGTTCTCCGCGTCGGGCGCCCAGCAGATCGCGTAGTCGATGTTGTCGTTCTCGTGCTCGCTCTTGCCCGCGATGGGCTCGGCCGGAATGCGCTCGACCTTGCCGAGCTCCTCGAGGAGGTACGCGCCGAGATCGCCCGAGTAGAACCACTCGTCCTTCTCGCCCGTCGCCTCGTTGAAGAACTTCACGCGCAGGCCGGGACAGAGCACCGCCTTCGCCTTCAACACGTGCTTCAACTGCGGCACGGAGAACTTGTCCGAGTCGAAGAACTTCGGATCGGGCCAGAAGCGCACGGTCGTGCCGGTGTTGCGCTGGCCGACGGTGCCGACCACTTCGAGCTTCGAGGCGACTTTGCCGTCCTTGAAGCTGATGTTGTATTCCTTGCCGCCGCGCTTCACGTTGCACTCGAGGTGCTTCGAGAGCGCGTTCACGACGGAGACGCCGACGCCGTGCAGACCGCCGGAGTACTGGTAGGTCTTGTCGGAGAACTTACCGCCCGCGTGCAGACGCGTGAGGATGAGCTCGACGCCGCTCACCTTCTCCTTCGGATGGGTGTCGACGGGCATGCCGCGGCCGTCGTCCGCCACTTCGAGAGAATTGTCCTTGTACAGGGTGACGCTGATCTCTTTGCAGTAGCCCGCGAGCGCCTCGTCGACGCTGTTGTCGATGACCTCGTGCGCCAGGTGATTCGGGCGCGAGGTGTGGGTGTACATGCCCGGCCGGCGCCGCACGGGCTCCAGGCCGCTCAGGACTTCGATGTCGGATGCGGTGTACGACTGGCTCATCCGGCCTCAAATAATTGACGCAAAAGAAAAAAGAGACGCGCGCTGTCAGACACGCGGGCCGGGAATATAGCAAGAAATTTACAGTGAGCACTCACTTCATTCGGGCTCTCCCGCAGCCGTGCGGCAGCCCTGAAGGCCTGCACGACGCGTGAGTACTCGATGAGGGTGAGCGCCGAGCCGTGGGCTCCCGCGGTGCTCGATGCCGCTTGCCGACGCGGCCCGCGCGCGACTTCGACCCGCTTCGAGCGCCGAAATTCCGAAGGGGTTTGGGGCGCCGCGACGGAGTTCAGCTCAGGTCCGCGAGCAGCGAATCTCGAACGGCTGGCGGAACGGCCTCTACGGTGTGTCGATAGGCCTCGTGATCCACACCGACGGCGAGCGCGGCGCCCGCTCTCAACGCCGCCACCATCTCCGGAGTCAGCTCGAAGCGCAGGAAGTGCACCGACGAGGTCTTCTCCTCGTTCTCCCGCTCGAGATCCTCGTCCGCGATCGCGAACACGCGTTCGTGCCCCGCGACCTGCACCCAGCAGCGCGCCTCGATGCCCTTCAGCCTCGCGAGCTGCACCCGCCGCTCGCGCTCGTCCGGGAACTCGATGAGCAGGGTCACTTTCCAGTTGCTGCCGTCGGGAATGAGCGGGTTGTAGGCCGACAGCTCGTCCTCAATGCCTTCCGGCTCGAAGATGCGCTCGGCGCGCAGCATCTCCTGGATCTGGTACTGGATCGTCAGCCGGTCCTCGAACAGCCAGGTCATGTTCGGCCCGACCGGGACGGCGCGGTTCTTCTTGTGCTCGAGCACGCGCGCGCGAAACGCCGGCCGCTGGCGGGCGTACTGTTCCAGAGACATGAGGTCGGTGGTGGCAAGCTTTTCCATGGCGGCAGTCCGGATCAGATTCCGTAAGCGATGCGCAAGAGCTTCAACGGATGGGTCGGGGGCTTCGGTTCCGTGAGTCCGCTTTCGATCTGCCGACCCGCCATCGGGCAGTCGCTCGCGTAGTACGCAGGCTTCGCGTTCTCGACCCGCGTCATGACGGGGCGCCCGATCTTCACCGACGCCGCGCGGAACTCCTTCTTCACCGCATAGGTGCCGTTGTGGCCGGAGCATCGCTCGATGACGTCGACCGTCGTGTCCGGTACGAGCTTCAGCAGATCGCGGGTCTTCAGGCCGATGTTCTGCACGCGCAGGTGGCAGGGCACGTGGTAGCTCACCTTGCCGAGCGGCTGCTTGAAGTCCGTGCGCAAGAGGCCGGCGCGATGCCGCAGCATCAGGTACTCGAACGGATCGAAGATGCGCGAGCGCACGGTCTGCACGGCCGCATCGTCCGGAAACATGAGCGGCAGCTCTTGCTTGAACATCAGCACGCACGAGGGGATCGGCGCGACGATGTCGTAGCCGTCCTCGATCGCCTTCATGAGCTGCGGGATGTTGCGTTCCTTGTTGGCCGCGACCGCCTCGAGATCGCCCAATTCGAGCTTGGGCATGCCGCAGCAGACCTCTTTCGCGACGAGTCGCACTTCGATGCCGTTGTGCTCGAAGACCGCGACGAGATCGACGGCGAGGTCGGGATGATTGCGGTTGCCGTAGCAGGTGGTGAAGAGCGCAACCTTGCCGCGAACGGACGGAACGGCCTGCGGCGTTGCCGGCGCGGCGGCCACCGCGGGCTGAAGGCCGCTGCTTCGATCGGCGTCCGCGCGCTCATGCAGAGCGGCAGCTTCGAGCGACGCCTCCGAGCCATTCGACGGGGCCGGCACCGCCGATCCGGCGGGATTCGACGCCGGCGAAGCACCGCTGACGGCATCTCTCCCGTTCCCACCCGTCGTGCCTATCCGATCGCGCAACTGCTTGCGCGCCGTGTTCGAGTAGTACTTCGGAATCGGCGCCGTCCTGTCGACGCGCAAGGTCTTCTCGAGCAGTGCGCGCCCCGGCGCGGACGCATTCACGGCGTTCACCACTTCGGCCACGACGGGAATGCCGGCGATCTTGCCGACGGTATCCGTCGACGCGAGCACCTGGTTGCGAAAGCCGATGCCTTCCTTCTTCGCGTGCACGGCCTTCGCGCGCAGCATCAGATGCGGGAAATCCACGTTCCACGGATGCGGCGGAACGTACGGACACTTGGTCATGAAGCACATGTCACAGAGGTAACAGTGATCCACGACCTCCCAGAACACCTTCTTGTCGACACCATCGACCTCGCCGGTCGATGACTCGTCCACCGCGTCGAACAGCGTCGGAAACGCGTTGCACAGGCTGAAGCAGCGCCGGCATCCGTGACAGATGTCGAACACGCGCTCCAATTCCTTGGTGAGCGCCGCCTCGTCGTAGAACGCCGGATTCTTCCAGTCGAGCGGGTGGCGCGTCGGCGCTTCGAGACTGCCTTCGCGACCGCCGGGTACGGATGAGCTCATCTGCTGCTTCGGTGCTGAACGGAGGGCTGCGGCTGCGCACACCGCCGGCAGCCCGAATGAGCGCTGCGGCAGGCCGGGCCTTGCGCCTGCAAGGCCCGGCCCCGGCAACCGCTCGCCATCCGCTCATTGCGGATGGTGGCCTTCAGCTCAGTGGAGCCGCGACGGCGCGGTCGTCAGATCGCGTCCAGCGCTTTCTGGAAGCGGTTGGCGTGCGACCGCTCGGCTTTCGCCAGCGTCTCGAACCAGTCCGCGATCTCGTTGAAGCCTTCCTCGCGCGCCTGCTTCGCCATGCCCGGGTACATGTCGGTGTACTCGTGGGTTTCGCCGGCGATGGCGGCCTTCAGGTTCAGCTTGGTGTCGCCGATCGGCAGGCCCGTGGCCGGGTCGCCCACCTGCTCGAGGTACTCGAGGTGGCCGTGCGCGTGCCCGGTCTCGCCTTCCGCCGTCGAGCGGAAAACGGCCGACACGTCGTTGTAACCTTCGACGTCCGCCTTGGCTGCGAAGTACAGATAGCGACGGTTTGCCTGCGATTCGCCTGCGAACGCGTCCTTCAGGTTCTTCTCGGTCTTGGTGCCCTTGAGATTTGCCACTGCCGTTACTCCTCAATTGAAGCTCATTCGCCCTCCGCTCCTCATGAGCATCGTGCGAAGTCACTCGTTAGACTGGGTCTAATGTGGGGCGTGACTCTATGCCCCGCCTTGCGAACCGTCAACGGGGTGTACGAAGCGTCGACGCGGTGTATAAGGTGCGCGCCCTCGCGCTCAGAGCTTCCGCCGGACAGTGCCCACCGATCCTCAAGAACCCGATTTCGAGCAGGCGCTCAGCGAGCTCGAAAAGCTCGTCGAACGTCTCGAGCGCGGCGATTTGCCGCTCGATGAGGCGCTGCAGACCTTCGAGCGCGGCGTCGCGCTGACCCGCCACTGTCAGAGCGCGCTCAAAGCAGCCCAGCAGAAGGTCGAGATTCTGCTCAAGAAGAGCGGGCGCGCAGAGCTGCAGCCCTTCACCGGCACCGAGCCGGAGGACGCAGCGGGCGCCGACGAGTCCTAGCGGCGATGGCGCTCAGGCTGGAGGAGTATCAGGCCCGGATCGAGCAGGTGCTGGACCGGTGCCTCGCACTGCCGGATTCGGGCACCGCGCGGCTCCGGGAAGGCATGCGCTACAGTGTGCTCGGAGGCGGCAAGCGACTGCGGCCGGTCCTGGTGTACACGACCGGACGAGCGCTCGGTGCGCCGCTCGAGCACTTGGATGTGCCCGCCGCGGCGGTCGAGCTGGTGCACGTCTACAGCCTCGTACATGACGATCTGCCCGCGATGGACGACGACGATCTGCGCCGCGGCCGCGCCACGTGTCATCGCGCGTTCGACGAGGCCACCGCGATTCTGGTGGGCGACGCGTTGCAGGCACTCGCCTTCGATGTGCTCGCACACGACGTGTCGGGCCCCGCTTCCGCCGCCGCGCGGCTCGAGATGATCCGCATCCTCGCTCATGCGAGCGGCACGAGCGGCATGGCCGGTGGGCAGGCGATCGACCTCGCGTCCGTTGGACAGACGCTCGCTGCAGAAGCCGTCGAAAACATGCATCGCCGCAAGACGGGCGCGCTCATCCAATGCAGCGTTCTGCTCGGCGCGACCGCCGCGGGACTCACGAAAGGTCCGGAGCTCGATGCGCTCACGCGCTTTGGCGCCGACATCGGCCTCGCCTTCCAGATCCAGGACGACATTCTCGACATCGAGGGCGAAACCGCCGTGATCGGCAAGGCCAGGGGGGCCGACATCGCGCGCAACAAACCGACGTATCCGAGCACGGTCGGTCTGGACGCCGCGCGGGCCCGTGCGCTGGAACTCTGCGAGGGCGCGATTGCCGCGCTTGCGCCGCTTGGGGCGCGCGCGGAGCCGCTGATCGAGCTCGCGCGTTTCGTCGTCACCCGAGCGCAATAGCGCCGACGGACCGGCAGACCTGCTCGCTCGTTTGCGCAAGACGCTCCGCGGTGCGGGGCGATCGAGAGCGCTGTCCGCTCGCGCTCGGTGCTGCCCAGGTCGGCGGGCCGGCAGGCAGCCGTCTCTATCGACGCACGACCCGCTGATGCCTCCGCTTGCCGACCTTCGGCGGCATCGGGACCGAAGGCCCGTAAGGTAAACTGCACGCCAATGGCCGCCCCGCCCGACAAATACCCGCTGCTCGCGCGGATCGACTCGCCCAGGGATGTGAAACGGCTGCGGCTCGGGGAGCTGCCGAAGCTCGCCGCCGAGCTGCGCGAGTTCCTGATCCAGAACGTCTCGACCCGCGGAGGCCATTTCGCCGCCGGCCTGGGCACGGTCGAGCTGACCGTGGCGCTGCATTATGTCTACGACACGCCCGACGATCGCATCGTCTGGGACGTCGGCCATCAGGCCTACCCGCACAAGGTGCTCACGGGACGGCGCGACCGGCTGCCGACCATCAAGCAGAAGGACGGGCTTGCGCCCTTCCCCACCCGGTCCGAGAGCGAGTACGACACCTTCGGCGTGGGCCACTCGAGCACCTCCATCAGCGCGGCGCTAGGGATGGCCGTGGCTGCGGAGAAGCTCGGCGAGAAGCGCCGCGTCGTAGCCGTGATCGGCGACGGCGCGCTCACCGCCGGCATGGCGTTCGAAGCGCTGAACCACGCCGGCTCGCTGCCGAACGATCTGCTCGTCGTGCTCAACGACAACGACATGTCGATCTCGGAGAACGTCGGCGCGCTCTCCAATTACTTCGCGCGCGTGCTGTCGGGCCGCGTGTACGCGCACCTGCGCGAGGGCGGCAAGAAGATCCTGAAGCCGATGCCCACGGTCTGGGAGCTCGCGCGGCGTTCCGAAGAGCACATGAAAGGCATGGTGCTCGCCGGCACGTTGTTCGAGGAGCTGGGCTTCAACTACATCGGCCCCATCGACGGGCACGACCTCAAGACGCTCGTCAGCACGCTGAAGAATCTGCGCAAGCTGAAAGGCCCGCAGCTGCTGCACGTCGTGACGCGTAAAGGCAAAGGTTACGCGCCGGCCGAAGCGGACCCGATCAAGTGGCATGGGCCCGGTCCTTTCGATCCCGCGAGCGGCACCATCTTCAAGGAGAAGGTCAGCGGACCGACGTACTCGCAGATCTTCGGCCAGTGGCTGTGCGACATGGCGGAGCGCGATTCGCGCATCATCGGCATCACGCCCGCGATGCGCGAAGGCTCGGGGCTCGTCGAGTTCTCGAAACGCTTTCCGGAGCGCTATTTCGACGTCGCCATCGCCGAGCAGCACGCGGTGACGTTCGCCGCCGGTCTCGCGACGGAAGGCATGAAGCCCGTCGTCGCGATCTATTCGACGTTCCTGCAGCGTGCCTACGACCAGCTCATTCACGACGTCGCGCTTCAGGACCTGCCGGTCGTGTTCGCCATCGATCGCGCGGGGCTCGTGGGCAGCGACGGCGCCACGCACCAGGGCAACTTCGATCTCAGCTACCTGCGCTGTATCCCGAACATGACGATCATGGCGCCGGCGGACGAGAACGAGTGCCGCCAGATGCTGTTCACCGCGAGCCTGCTGCCGGGGCCCTCGGCGGTTCGCTATCCGCGCGGTACGGGGCCGGGCGTTGCGGTCGAGCGAGAAATGACCGCGCTGGCCGTCGGCCGGGCGCAAGTGCGTCGCGAGGGTCGCAGCGGGCTGGCGCTGCTCGCCTTCGGCTCGATGGTCGACGCGGCCGTGAAGATCGGCGAGCGGCTCGACGCCACCGTCGTGAACATGCGCTTCGTGAAGCCGCTCGACGAGGAGCTCATCCTGCAAATGGCCGCGTGCCACCAGGCGCTCGTGACGCTCGAAGAGAACGTCACCGCCGGCGGCGCGGGATCGGCCATCGGCGAGCTGCTGACGGCCGAGGGCATCGCCATGCCGCTCATGCATATCGGCATTCCGGATCGTTTCGTCGAGCACGGCTCGCGCGAGGAGTGCCTCGCGGCGGCGGGCCTGGATCTCGCGAGCGTTGCAGGCGCGGTCGAACGCTGGTGGGCCTTGCAGCCGCGCGAGCGGACGCCTACCTCCAAAGTGGGTTGAAGGCCCGCAGCCGGGCCTCTACATTCCGACAATGAGCGACAGCGCCACTCTCAAAGCGGCCCGCGCGAAGCTTGCGGACGTCGAAGACGTACAAGGCCGCGCCGACACCCGCCGCATTCCCATCGACCGCGTCGGCATCAAGGACATCAAGCACCCGGTCCGCGTGAAGGACCGGTCCGTCGGCGAGCAGCACACGATCGCCACGTTCAACATGTACGTGAACCTGCCGCACAACTTCAAAGGCACGCACATGTCGCGCTTCGTGGAAGTGCTGCACGGGGAGCGGGAGATTTCCGTCGAGTCCTTCCGCGGCATGCTGGAGAAGATGACGGAGCGGCTCGAGGCGGACGCGGGCCACATCGAGATGAGCTTCCCCTTCTTCGTGATGAAGAAGGCGCCGGTGTCGGGCGTCGAGAGCCTCATGGACTATCGCGCCACCCTCATCGGCGAACGCAAGAACGGCAAGACGCAGATGTGGATCGAGGTGGTCGTGCCGGTGACGAGCCTCTGTCCGTGCTCGAAGAAGATCTCCGACTACGGCGCGCACAACCAGCGCTCGCACGTCACCATCAAGGCGAAGCTGCGCCGGCACATCTGGATCGAGGAGCTGATCCGCATCGCGGAGACCGAAGCCTCGTGCGAGCTCTACGGCATCTTGAAGCGGCCCGACGAGAAGTACGTCACCGAGCGCGCGTACGACAATCCGAAGTTCGTCGAGGACCTGGTGCGCGATGTCGCCAAGCGGCTGAACGAGGAAGAGCGCGTTGCGGCGTATGTCGTCGAGGCGGAGAACTTCGAGTCGATTCACAACCACTCGGCGTACGCGCTGATCGAGAAGGACAAGGAAGCGGGCTCCTGATGCCTTCCGGCGCCGCCCGCACTCACGCCAGCTAGTTTCGTCGCGCAGTCTCCGGCGGGCCGAGATAACTCGGACGCACGCCGCCGGCGTCGATGATCACGCGCTCGAGCACGACGCCAGGCGTCACGCGCCACACCTTCAACACGTGTCGACCGGGACTCTCGATCTTGTGGGTGGATACCAGTCGCCGCACACCGTCGGCCACGGCGCGATCCCAGTCCTGGCGCGTGCCCATCGTCGCGAGCCGCAAGATTTGCGGCGGCTCGTCGTCGAACGAGACTCCGACCCGCAGCCCGGCGCCGGACTGAAAGTCCAGTGACGGCGCGAGTTGCAGCTCGACGCGCAACTCGCCGGTCGAGAAGAGCCACGTATCGTATTCGAGGCGCGCCCGCGGCTTGCTTTCGGGGGCCGTGACGGGAAATGACGTGACGCCACCGAGCGTGCGGCCGAAGTCCGGCAGCGTGCGCCATGCGATCGCTCCGCCGCCGATCGCACGACTGAAATGCGGCGCTTCGATGGCGATGTGACGATCGCTTTCGACGAAGCCCTTGAAGCCTCGCGGCGGGAGCGCGCTCGGCTTCGAAAGAGGAACGCGTACGGTCTGCGCCTCGCCGGTATCGGCATGAATCGTCAAAGTGGCGACGGAATCCCCTGGCGGCACTGCATTCCAATTGGCAGTGACGCGCAACACGGCTGAATCGGATACCTTGCCGGAGCTCGGCGCGACGACGATCTGCGGGTCCGCGGATACCGTGTAGGTGAACGGCGTAGTGCCGCGATTGAACACCTCGACCGTTCGACTGCCCTGCGCGATCACATCCAGCGGTGGCAATGTCGCAGTGCCTGCGTCCTGCGAAGGGTGCGCCACTTCGCTGCCCTCCACTGCAATCGCCATCGACGCGTCCTCGCGCGGGTGCACTTCGCTCAAGGCCGGCGCGACTTCGATGTCGGGCTGCTGCCACGTCGTGTAGCCGAGCTTCGCCTGCGACATCATGTGATTCCACTTTCCGCCGTTGAGCTCGTGATAGGCGCGCACGAGCGCGGCGTCCCGCGCAAACAGCGCGCGCGCCCGCTCCGCCGAAACGTTGGCACCCGCTCGTCCTTGACGCGCATAGAGATGGTTGCGGCCAGTGGCAATGTACAGCTCATGAATGCCCGCGCTGGCCTTCACGGGATACAGGACGAGCTGGAAGAACGCAGCGCGCTGCTCCTCCGGCAGCTCCTCGTAGATGTGCTCGGCGCGCGCGACGAGCTCTGCCCACTCCGCCAGCACGCGATCCGCTTCCTGATAGCTCACCAGGCTGTACGTGTCCGGCGCGAGCATTTCCGGCTTTCGCCGGCCGTTGAGCTTCGTGTAGCCGTTGATCAGCGACGCGATCTCGGCCGCGTAGCGCGGCCCGAATTCGCGCGCGGCCCAGGCGGTGGAGTAGTCGTCGAGCGTGTCCTGTGACCAGCGCGACGGGTCCCACGCCAGCGTCAGGAAGAATTCGATCGGAAATTCCATCGGCTTGAGATCGCCGACATTCACGATCCAGATGCGCGTCGCGCCGTACTGCCACGCGAGATTCATCTGCTCCCACACCTTCGTGATGGGAACGGTGTTGATCCATTTGTAGTTGCGCGGGCCGCCGACGTAGTCGAAGTGGTAGTACACGCCGGCGCCGCCGGACCGTCCACGTTCGGAGGGCAGTGGCAGGCGGCGGATGTTGCCCCAGTTGTCGTCGCTCCAGAGTAGCGTGACATCGTCCGGCACGCGCATGCCCTGCTCGTAGTAATCCTGTACTTCCTTGTAGAGAGCCCAGACTTGCGGGGTTTCGGCAGCGGGCCGCTTCGTGAGCGTCTCGAGAATATTGCGCTGGTCGGCGACGATGCGCTCGAGCAGCGCGACGTTCGTTTCCGCTGACATGGCCTCATCGCCGTTGCCGCGCATGCCGATAGTGACGATCTTCTCGTTGCCGAGCACCCGCGCGACGCCTGAGCGCCAGAACTCACGCAGGCGAGCACCGTTGACGGAGTAGTCCCACGGGCCGCTGCCGTAGCGGCGCCATTCGTCGTGGGCACGCATCATCGGCTCGTGGTGTGAAGTGCCGATCACGATGCCGTACTCGTCCGCGAGTGCCGCATTTTGCGGATCGTCGTCGATGAACGCGTGCGGGTCCCACATGGCCGGCCACAGGTAGTTTCCGCGGAGCCGCAGGATCAGCTCGAACACGTGGCCGTACAGCTCGTGATTGAAGCCGCCGAATTTTTCCTGCGCCCAGCCGGACATGGCGGGGGCTTCGTCGTTGATGAAGATGCCGCGGTACTTGACCGCCGGCTCGCCGCGGATGGTGCGGCCGGGCTTCACGTACAGCGTATCGTGCTTCTGCACGGGGACGTCGGCCCACCAATACCAGGGCGAGACGCCGATCTGCTCCGAGAGGTCGTAGAGCCCGTACACCGTGCCGCGGCGATCGCTCCCGGCGATCACGACCGCACGCTCGACGCCCGCGAGCGGCCGCTCGATGACTTCCACGAGAAACGACTCCCACTTGCCCGCGATGGCGTGCACATCGAGCTTCTTCTGCGCGACGAGTTCGTCGATGAGCCTGCTGTGGCCGACGGTGCCGGCGATGATCACCGTCTGCGTGCTTGCGAGCCGTGCGGGCGTTCGGTTGCTCGCGAGGGCTGCGATGTCCGAGTCCGCACGCATTTGCAACGCCGGCTTGATAGCGGTGACGCGCTCGAGATCCTTCTGCAGGTCCGAGGCGGCACGCTTGACCGCCTCGTAGTCCTGCACATCCACCCAAATCGGCGCGACCTCGCCGTGCGCAGCGAGCTCGGCACCGCGTGCTACACGAGCAAACGCCACGAACGACTGCTCGCCGACCATCGCGTGGGCTGTGCTCGTGGCAGACAGCAAGCACAGAACAAAGATCTGCCGCACTCGTGCGTGCGCCGTGGCAGGCAGGTCAGCGTGGAGGTTCATTGCCATCTCGGTGCAGTACCGTATAGAGCGCGAGAAGGAGTCGCAAGCGCAGGTTGCAGCGCGAGCCGCCATCGACATTTCTCGTGCAATTGAAAAGAAATGGGCATCGCGAGTTCGTACGAACGTGACGCTCGCATCGGATGCGATGCGACATCACAAAAGAACGAACTGAACGCAAAAGAAGACGAGTACAATCGTCGGTGTCGAGAGTTCGGCACCGAGGATGTGCTCCTGGCAACGCGACGACATCGTGCGCGGAGGCGCAAATGCGATGGCTGCAGTGATCGAAGAAGACGAGGCGGTAATGGACCCGAGCATGCAGGCTCTTCAACAAAGCATAGGGCAGATCGGCAGAGGCTTGTCGGAGCTTCGGGCCGACGTTCGCGACCTCCGCGTCAAGCAGGACGCGGATACGCGCGAGCTGCGAGCGGCGATCGATCAAAAGCACAATGCCCTGGACGCCAAGTTCGACGCGAAGATCGATGCCCTGGACGCCAAGTTCGACTCGAAGATCGATGCCCTGGACGCCAAGTTCGACGCGAAGATCGATGCCCTGGACGCCAAGTTCGACGCGAAGATCGATGCCTTGGACGCCAAGTTCGACACGAAGATCGATGCCTTGGACGCCAAGTTCGACACGAAGATCGATGCCTTGGACAAGAAGCTCGATACCAAGGTCGGTGAGTTGCGCTCCGAGATCAGCGCGCTGCGCGACGGTGTCGCCGCGCTCGGCGTCAAGTTGGAGAGCTCGCTGCGGAAGATGACGATCTGGTGGGTCCTGTCGCTCGGCACCGTCCTCGGCGTCCTGGCCAAGGGCTTCCACTGGATCTAACGCCGCGGCCGGCGCACGGAGGCGCCCCCTCCGCACGGCACGATCAGCTCGCCGGCTGCTCGCCGCTCTGCAAGCGTCCGATGAGTGTGCGCAGGAACACGCGATTGAAGCGCAGCTGGCACGATGCCGACACCTGCTCGAGCAACGTCGAGCTCACCTTCAGCACCGTCACCGCCGATCCCGCGCGGATGGTCGCCGTACGCTTCGCGCCCTGAACGTAGCTCGCCTCGCCGAAGCAGTCGCCCATGTCCAGCGTGCCGAGCTTCACCCCATGGCGCTCGACCATGCACTGTCCCGACACGATGATGTAGAAGCGATCGTCCATCTCGCCTTCCTTGACGATCTCTTCGCCCGGCGCGTAGTCCTGCCAGCTGCTCGCGCGCAGCACTTCCCAGATCTCCGCGTGCGAGAACTCGTGGAAGAATTTCAGGCGACGCAGCACGCCGAACTGCTCCTGCCGGTCGATGCGCGAGTTCTGCTCGCGCAGCTTCTGATGGCAGCGGGTCAGCTCGGCCGCGAAGTCGAGACCGGTCTTGTAGCGCTTGCTCGGGTCCTTCTGCAGCGCCATCGCCACGACGTTCTCGAGATCCTCGGGGATCTCCTTGCGCAGCGTATGGATCGGCGGCGGCGTTGCATACACGATCTGATGCAGCAGCTTCTGCAGGTTGCCCGCGCGAAACGGCCGGCAGCCCGTCAACAGCTCGTACATCACCGCGCCGAGCGAGTAGAGGTCCGAGCTATTCGTCAGCTCGAAGCTCTGGACCTGCTCCGGCGACATGTACGAGGGCGAGCCGGCGATGCCCTCGATACGCGAAATGTCGGAATCTCGTACCAGCGCGATACCGAAGTCGATGATGCGCACGTCGCTATCCTGCGTGAGCATGATGTTCGACGGCTTGATGTCGCGATGGATCACGCCGCGCGAGTGCGCGTAGTGCAGCGCCTTGGCGCACTTGTAGACGATCTCGACCGTGTCGTCGATGCGCAGCAAGTTGTCCGGTCGGCAATACGCGGCGAGGGTGCGCGCGCCATGCACGTGCTCCGTCACGATGTAGCACTGCCCGTTCTCTTCGCCGGCGTCGTAGATCGGCAAGATGTTCGGATGCTGCAGCATCCCGACGAGATGCGCTTCGGAGAGGAACATCTTGCGCGCGATGCGCGCCTTCTCCTCGTCGCCGCTCGCATCCATGTTGTAGACCTTGATCGCCACGTCGCGCCCGTAGTACGCGTCGTGCGACAGATACACGATACCGGTGCTGCCGCGGCCGACTTCGTTGATGACCACGTACTTGCCGATTTTTTCGGGAATCTTGCGCGGGGCCGTCTTGGGCGCGGATATGGTCATACGTCGGGAGACATCCGAAGACGGAGCGCAGGATACGTTCGGGCACCCGGCGCGACTGTGATGCGCGCCTCACGTGCCGCCCCGCCGCGTACCGCTCGGCGTGCGTGGTCTACGAAAGCGACCAGGGAGGTGGATGCAGCTCAGCGCGCGAAGTGATCGAAGCCCGAATGCGAGAAATGCATCACAGTACCGCCGCGCGTGACGACCGCGCCCGGCTCGGAGCGCAACACGCCGATTGGACCATAGCCCCACTCGGCCGGCGGCAGCTCGCGCGTCATCGCTTCGACGTTTGCGGGCGACACCGCGAAACAGAGCTCGTAATCGTCGCCCGCAGTGAGCGCAAGCTCGCGCGCGCGAGTGTCGCCAACCGTCGACGCCAAGTGCGCCGACACCGGCAATCTGTCGTGTTCGATCACGACTCCGCAGCGACTCGCATCCGCGAGCTTGCCGGCATCGCCGAGCAGACCGTCCGAGACGTCGATGCACGCGCTGGCAAAGGGCCGCAGCCGGCGACCGAGCTCGACGCGCGGTGTCGGATACAGGAAACGCTGTCGCAGATAGTCCGCCGCAGCCGGCGCCGCGTTCGGCAGCTTCCCTTGTTCGAGCGCCAGACCCGCACCGGCATCGCCGGGTGTGCCCGACACGAACAGCACATCGCCCGGCTTGCCGCCGGAGCGCAGCATGACAGGCGGGCGCGGCGCGTAAGCGAGCACCTGTACGGTGACACAGAGCGGCCCTGAGGTCGTATCGCCCCCGACGAGCGCTACGTTATGTTTGCGGGCGAGCGCGCCGAGACCCGCCGCGAACTCGCGCAGCCAGCCCTCATCGGCCGTCGGCAGCGTGAGGGCCAGCAGCGCCCAGGCCGGCTCCGCCCCCATCGCCGCGACATCGCTCAGATTCACGGCGAGCGCGCGATGTCCTATGGAGGCAGCTGGGAAATGCGACAAGAAGTGCACGCCGGATACCAGCGTGTCGGTCTTCGCGACGAGTTGCATGCCGGCGGGCACATCGAGCAGCGCCGCATCGTCGCCGACGCCAACAGCCACATCGGAACGATGCGCCCCGCAGTCCTTGAAGAAGCGCGCGATGAGCGAGCGCTCGTTCAGCGGCGCATCCGGGTCCATCGGCGAACCGTTCGCAGGCATCAGCAGAATCGCGCGGCGCGAGCGGCGATGCGCATGACCGACGTGCTCAGTGCTCGTGCGGACGCAGCGTCCGCGCGGCGCGATCGAGCACGGCGTTGACGAACTTGTGACCGTCCGTGGCGCCGAAGCGCTTCGCGAGGCTCACGCCTTCATTGATCACCACGCGATAGGGCACTTCGGGCCGCGACTTCAGCTCGTACGTGCCGATCAACAGCACCGCGTGCTCGATCGGATCGAGCAGCGCCGGGCTGCGGTCCATCCAGGCGGCGAGGTCCGCATCGAGCTCCGGCCGGGCCGTGTGAATGCCGCGCACGAGATCGCGAAAATACTCGTCGTCCGCGCGATCCATGCCCTCTTCGGTCGCGAACTCGCTGATGACGTCCTGCCACGAGGCCTCGTTCAACTGCAGCCGATACAGCGCCTGCATCGCCAGCTTGCGCGCGAGCGACTTTGCGCCGGACGCGAAGCGCGCCGCGTTCGGCCTCGAGCCGCGCGCACCCGAATCACCAGACATCGCCCACACTCCGGCCGGCGAGTTTCGCCAGCAAATCCGCCATCTCGAGCGCGCACTCCATGGCCTCGCCGCCCTTGTTGCTGCCGCCCGGGGCCGCGCGCTCGAGCGCCTGCTCCACGGTCTCCGTGGTCAAGACGCCAAAAGCGATCGGAATGCCGCTGTCGACGCTCACGGCCTGCAGGCCGCGCGCGCATTCGCCCGCGACATAGTCGAAATGCGCCGTCTCACCGCGAATCACGCAACCAAGCGCGACGAGCGCTTCGTATTGGCCGCTGCTCGCAAGCTTGCGTGCAACGACCGGCAGCTCGAACGCGCCCGGCACGCGCGCGATCAGCAGCTGATCTTCCGCGCCGCCATGCTTCACCCATGCCGCGACCGCGCCCTTGATCAGGCCAGACACGACGAACTCGTTGAAGCGCGAGGCGATCACCGCCACGCGACGCTGCGCCGCCGGCAATTCCCCCTGAACGATCTGCGGTCCGCTCATGCGCCCTCGGCCACGTAGCCATCGATCTCCAGCCCGAAGGCGGAGATGCCATGCATCTGCTTGGGCGCGGAGAGCACGCGCATGCGCTTCACGCCGAGGTCCTTCAGGATTTGCGCGCCGACGCCGTATGTGCGCAGCACCTGGCCGCCGGCACCGACCGGCGGCGTCGTGTGCGGGACGGGACGTGCCGCTGTAGCAGCCGCTCGGGTCGTGACGCTGTCACTCTTTTGATCTGCGGCGCCGAGCGCGCGCAGGGCCTCCGTCAGCTCGGCTGCCGTTTCCTGCTCGCGCAGGATGACGACGACGCCGGCGCCCGCATGCGCGATCCGCTCGAGCGCGGCGCGCAGGGTCCACGCGTGCGGAGCGCCGCGCACGCCCAGCAAATCGCGCAGCGTGTCGGCGACGTGCACGCGGACGAGCGGAGGTGTGCTGCCATCGAGTACGCCGTGCGCGAGCGCGAGGTGCACGCTGCGCTGGACGCGATCCTCGTACGCGTAGAGGCGGAACTCACCGAACTCGGTCTGCACGTTCTGCTCGGACACGCGCTCGACGGACCGCTCGTTGCGCAGCCGATAGCGAATGAGATCGGCAATCGTGCCGATCTTCAGATTGTGCTTGCGCGCGAACTCTTCGAGCTCCGGCCGCCGTGCCATCGTGCCGTCGTCGTTCATGACCTCGCACAGCACGCCGACCGGGCGCAGTCCGGCGAGCTTGCACAGATCGACGGCCGCTTCCGTGTGACCGGCACGCACGAGCACGCCGCCTGGGCGCGGGCGCAACGGGAAGATGTGCCCCGGGCGCGCGAAATCTGCGGGGGTCGATTTGGGGTCGGCGAGCGCCTTGATGGTGATGGAGCGATCGCTCGAGGACACACCGGTCGTCGTGCCGTAGCGGTAGTCGACCGACACCGTGAAGGCCGTGCGATAGGCCTCATCGTTGTTCGGCACCATCTGCGGCAGCTCGAGCCGCGCGAGCTGCTCATCGTCCATGGGCGTGCAGAGGATGCCGCTCGAATGGCGGATCATGAAGGCCACGGCCTCCGGCGTCGCATGCTCGGCGGCCATGATGAAGTCCCCTTCGTTCTCGCGGTCCTCGTCGTCGAGGACGATGACCATGCGGCCGGCTTGCAGCTCGGCCACGATCTCATCGACGCTGCTCAGGCCTGAGGCCGGCGCGTCGCCGCCCGCGAGGCGTGGCGGAATGGAATAAACGTTCGACATAACACCTCTGCTAGGTCCGCCAAGACCCAGGTTGGGCGGGGCTGGCGGGAGGAGCCGCGCGCATGTGGCGCAGCGGCCGCAAGGATACTCGCCCTACGGCCGTCCCCGCCAATCGTGCGGAGCTCTCGGACTCGCCGGCCCTTCGCATGGCTGGCGTTTCTCGGCGCGCTGGCCCGCGCCGGCAGTGCTGCTGCTGACCGCGTATCCATGCGTAGTCTGCCGCGCCTGCGGGAGTTGCCCGCGTCGTCAGGACATCTGGCTCAGCCGCTCGACGTAGCGCGCGATCGGGTCCACTTCGAGATTCACTCGCGCGCCGACCTGCAGGCGCCCGAGCGTGGTGACGGACTGTGTGTGCGGAATGAGGTTGACGCCGAAGGTCGTGCCCGCCACCTCGTTGACCGTGAGACTGACGCCGTCGACGGCGACGGAGCCTTTGCGAGCGATGTACCGCGCCAGCTCGCGCGGCGCGTCGAAGGTCACGCGCAGTGAGTCCCCGTCCTTCGCGACAGCGGTGACGCGTGCCACGCCGTCCACGTGTCCCGATACGAGATGGCCGCCGAGCGGATCGCCCGCGCGAAGCGACGGCTCGAGATTCACTTGCGCGTTCACTTGCAGCTCACCGAGGGTGGTGAGCGATAGCGTTTCATGCGAGACGTCTGCCGTGAATGCGTTGCCGGCGAGGGACGTGACCGTCAGGCACACACCTTGTACGCAGATGCTGTCGCCAATCGCCACGTTCGCGAGCTTCAGCCGCTCGGTCGCGATGGTGATCCGCGCGTCGACGCCGCGAGTTTCGCGCGACACGATGCGGCCGAGGTCCTGAACGATGCCGGTGAACATAGGTTTCTCACGCGGGCCGCAGGCGCACGCGCAAATCGTCTCCGATGAGAATCTGCTCGATGATCCGGAACCGACGTGCGCGCTGTAAATCCTCCAGCAGAGGCAGCTCGAATAGCGGGCGCGCGTGCGGGCCGAGGAACGTGGGAGCCATATATAAGAGTAGCTCGTCGGCAAGCCCATGCTGCACGAAAGCGCCGCTGAGCGTCGGGCCCGCTTCGACGAGCAGCTCGTTGACCTCGAGCTCGCCGAGGCGTGCGAGCACGGCCTGGAGATCGATGCGCGCGCGGGACGGCGCCCCATCGCTCGGCCCGAGTTCGCCTGCGCGCTGCTGGCCGACCGGCTCGGCGACCCGCTCGATACGCACGCCCTTCGCGGCCAATGCTCCGCTCGGGCCGTCCTTGTCGCGCGTGAAGATCAGCGTTGGCGCGCTCGCATCCAGGATTTGGGCGGTGGGAGGCGTGCGCAGATCGGCATCGAGCACGACGCGCATCGGTTGGCGCTGTGCGCCGGGAAGGCGCACGTTGAGGCGCGGGTCGTCGGCGAGCACGGTGCCGATGCCCGTGAGCACCGCGGAGCTCCGCGCGCGCCACCGCTGCACATCCGCGCGTGCCGCCTCGCTGGTGATCCACTGGCTCTTGCCATTGGCGAGAGCGACGCGACCATCGAGGCTCGTACCCATCTTGATGCGCACGAAGGGACGACCGGTGCGCTTCCACGTGAGATAGCCGAGATTCATCTCCTCGGCTCCGGATGCCATCAGTCCGGATTGCACTCGCACGCCCGCGGCGCGCAACGCTGCCGCGCCCTTGCCGGCAACGCGTGGGTTGGGATCGTCTATCGCATAGACGACGCGGCCGACGCGGGCGGCGATGAGCGCATCCACGCATGGGGGCGTGCGGCCGTAGTGACTGCAGGGTTCGAGCGTCACGTAGGCGGTGCAGTCGGCGAGATCGAGAGACGACGAGGAACCCGATGCGCGAAGCGCCTGCAGTGCCGCGACCTCGGCATGCGGTCCGCCAGCCCGTTCGTGCCAACCCTCCGCGATGATCTGCTCACCGCGCACGATGACGCAGCCGACGCGCGGGTTCGGATGCGTCGTCTCGGCGCCGCGCTCGGCCAGCTCGAGCGCACGCGCCATCGCACGCCGATCGAGCGCGCTGAACGGCGAATCGCAGAGCGACCCGCTCACTTCGACTTGCCCTCGCCTGCCTTATCCGAGGTTTCCCCCGCGGCATCGGTGGGGAGCAGCGGCAACTGCTCGCGATCCGCGTCGGCATCGCGCTTCCGCCGGCGCGGGTGCTGCCGCAGCCTTTCGATCTCCTCGCGAAACGCGTCGATGTCCTGGAAGTGTCGGTAGACCGACGCGAAGCGCACGAAGCCCACCTCATCGAGGTGCCGCAGCTCTTCCATCACCAGCTCGCCGACCGCGCGCGCCTGAATCTCGCGCTCGCCGAGCGCACGGATCTTGTGAAAGATGCGCCCGAGCGCTTCGTCGATCGCCTCGCGGCTCACCGGACGCTTCTCCAGCGCCTTCTCCATGCCGGTGCGGACTTTGTTCTCATCGAACGGCTGCCGCGAACGGTCGGCCTTGATGACCACCGGCATCACCAGCTCCGCGGTCTCGAAGGTGGTGAAGCGCTCCCCGCAGCTCAGGCACTCGCGGCGACGGCGGACCTGACGACCCTCGCTGGCGAGGCGCGAGTCGGAGACTTTGGTGTCTTCATGGCCGCAGAAGGGGCAATGCATGGCTGCACTTTAGGGACTGGAGGCGGGTTCGCAAGTCACGTTCACAGTGCCGCCGGGGCAATGTGCGACGTCGCCGCACGCGTCAGCCAGCGCCCGATACAGCACGCCCGCGGGGGCAACGAGCCTGAGCCTCCACAGGCCCGAGACCGCGCGGCCCGATGCAGCATCGCGGGCACACCGGGCCGAGACAACCCGACCCGACGCAGCAAGGTCCGAGCGACGCCGGCCCGAGCGACACCGGCCGTGGCCGCACGGGTCCACGGCCGCACTGCCCCGTCCTCCGCGGCCGGAGTCGTTACGCCCCGTACACCGGAAATCGCCGGCACAGGTCGAGCACCTGCGGCCGAACCTTCTCGACGGCCGCATCGGCCCCCTCCGCATCGAGCACGTCCGCAACCAAGTCCGCGACGAGCTCGATCTCGCGCTCCTTGAAGCCGCGAGTGGTGGACGCCGGCGTGCCGATGCGCAGACCGCTCGTCACGGTCGGCGGCCGGGGATCGTTCGGCACGGCGTTCTTGTTCACCGTGATGTGCGCCCGCCCGAGCGCCGCATCCGCATCCTTGCCCGTGAGATTCCGGCCGACGAGGCTGACGAGGAACAGGTGGTTGTCCGTGCCGCCCGAGACAACCTGATAGCCGCGCTTCATGAAGCGAGCCGCCATCGCGCGCGCATTCGCGAGCACCTGCTTTTGATAATCGCGAAACTCCGGCTGCAGCGCCTCGAGAAACGCGACCGCCTTCGCCGCGATCACGTGCATGAGCGGACCGCCCTGCGTACCCGGGAACACCGTGGAATTCAGCTTCTTCGTGATCTCTTCGTTGGCGCGCGCGAGGATCAGGCCGCCGCGCGGGCCGCGCAGCGTCTTGTGCGTGGTCGTCGTCACCACATCCGCGTGCGGCAAGGGATTCGGATACAGCCCCATCGCGACGAGCCCCGCGACGTGTGCCATGTCGACGAAGAAGTACGCGCCGACACTGCGCGCGATCTCCGCGAACCGGGCCCAATCGATGACACGCGAGTAGGCGGAGAAGCCCGCGACGATCATGCGCGGCTTGTGCTCCTCGGCGAGCCGGCGAACATTCTCGTAGTCGATCTCGCCGTTGTCCGACCGGATGCCGTACTGCACCGAGTGAAAGAGCTTGCCCGAGAAGTTCACCTTGGCGCCGTGCGTGAGATGGCCGCCGTGGTCGAGGCTCATGCCGAGGATTGTCTCGCCCGGCTGCACCAGCGCGAGGTAGACGGCGGCGTTCGCCTGCGAGCCCGAGTGCGGCTGCACGTTGACGTAGTCCGCGCCGAATAGCTTCTTGGCGCGATCGATCGCGAGCTGCTCTGCGATATCGACGAACTCGCACCCGCCGTAGTAGCGCTTGCCCGGGTAGCCCTCGGCGTACTTGTTCGTCAGCACGGAGCCCTGCGCTTGCAGCACGCGCGGGCTCGTGTAGTTCTCCGACGCGATGAGCTCGATGTGTTCCTCCTGACGGCGGCGTTCGCCTTCGAGCGCCTGGGCCAGCTCGGGGTCGAATGAGGCGATGTCCATCGTCGGTTGGAACATGGGTGAGCTCTCTCTTGAGGCTGACAGGGGGGCGCGGATTGTAACCGGCTGGCGGTTGACGCAGGCGGTCAATCCAGGCGGGACGGACCGCTTCGTCAGCGACATCGGCCGGCGCGCATCCCCTGCCGGCCCGCGATGACGCCACCTCGCACGGCGTTCAGGAAACCGGCGGCCGAAGGAACCTCAAATCGACCGATCCGGCCCGAGAAGTCCCTCGACCGCGGCGTTCCACGCCTGCGCGAGGTTGGCCCGGTTGTAGCCCCCGCCCCCGAGCCCGAGCACCCGTCCGTGACCGAGCCGATCCGCGAGCGCCGCCAGCTCGCGCGCCGCGCGCCCGTGCGCGCCGGGACTGAAGCGCATGTGCGTGATCGGGTCGCCCTCCACGCTATCCGCCCCGCACTGGAGAATGATGAACTCCGGTTCGTGCACGGCGATGTGCTCGAGCGCCTTGGGCCAGACTGCGTCGAAGGTCTCGTCGTTCGCACCCGGCGGGACCGGCAGGTTCAGCTTGGTGCCGGCGGCGGGGCCCTTCCCCGTCTCGTCCGCGCGCCCAGTGCCGGGGTAGAGGTACCGGCCGTCCTCGTGGATGTCCGCGAAGATGACATTCGCGTCATCTTCGAACGCATAGAACACACCATCGCCATGATGCGCATCGATGTCCACGTACGCGATGCGTTTCAGGCCGTGCCGCTTGCGCAAGAGCTCGATGACGACGCCGATGTCGTTGAACACGCAGAAGCCCGCCGCGTGATTGCGCCCGGCATGGTGCAGCCCCGCGATCGGCACGAAGCCGCGTCGCGCCTGCCCTTCCATCACGGCGGTGGCGGCATCGAGCGCCGCGCCGACCACGCACGCTGCGGCTTCGTACACGCCGCGAAACGCCGGGGTATCGCCCGCGTCGAGAAAACCCTGCCCCGTCGCGGAGCGCTCGCGCACCATCGCCACGTAGCCGGGCGTGTGAAAGGACAGGATTTCGGCCTCGGTTGCATCGCGTGGCTCGAGCAACCGGCTGCGCCGGTGCAGCCCGCGCGCCTCGAATTCCCGCAGGAAGGCCCCATGTCGGTCGGGTCCGAACGGATGCCCGTCGCCGAAACCGTAGCGCGCGAGACGTTCGCCGACGACCACTGCCAAATCGGACGTCATGTTGATGGATCGGCTCCGCAACGGCGCTGTCGCAATGGCGCCGAAGCCTAACAGCACACGGGCGTGCACGACAGGGGCCGGATGTCGCACAAAGCCGGCGTGTTCATGGATAATCCCGCGCCCGCTGATTACGGACCCGCAATGGCTCAATACATTTATACGATGAATCGGGTATCCAAGGTGGTACCCCCCAAGCGCACCATCCTGCGCGACATCAGCCTCTCTTTTTTCCCCGGCGCCAAGATTGGGGTGCTGGGACTGAACGGTTCGGGCAAGTCGACCCTGCTGCGGATCATGGCCGGTATCGACACCGCCATCGACGGCGAGGCGCGCCCCCAGAGCGGTATCCGCATCGGCTACCTGCCGCAGGAGCCGGAGCTAAACCCCGAACAGGACGTGCGCAGCGCCGTGATGGAGGGCGTGGGCGGCACGTACAAGCTGCTCGAGCGCTTCAACCAGATCAGCGAGAAGTTCGCCGAGCCCCTCGGCGACGACGAGATGAACGCGCTGCTTGAAGAGCAGGCGAAGCTGCAGGACGCGATCGACGCGGCCGGCGGCTGGGAGCTCGAGCGCAAGCTCGAGATCGCGGCGGACGCGCTGCGCCTGCCGCCCTGGGAGGCGAAGATCGCGACGCTGTCCGGCGGCGAGAAGCGCCGCGTGGCGCTCTGCCGCCTGCTGCTCTCCGCGCCGGACATGCTGCTGCTCGATGAGCCGACGAACCACCTCGACGCGGAGTCGATCGCGTGGCTCGAACGCTATCTCGAGGAGTACCCGAGCACCGTCATTGCGGTGACGCACGATCGCTACTTCCTCGACAACGTCGCCGAGTGGATTCTCGAGCTCGACCGCGGGCACGGCATCCCGTGGCAAGGCAACTATTCCTCCTGGCTCGAGCAGAAAGAGAAGCGCCTCGCGCTCGAAGAGCGCGAGCGCGAAGCGCTGCGCAAGACGCTCGAGCGCGAGCTCGAATGGGTGCGCCAGAATCCGAAGGCCCGTCAGGCGAAGAGCAAGGCGCGCCTGCAGCGCTTCGAAGAGCTGCAATCGAAGGAATTCCAGGAGCGCAACGAGACGAACGAGATCTACATTCCGCCGGGCGAGCGGCTCGGCGATCTCGTCATCGAGGTGAAGAACCTGCGCAAGGCGTACGGCGATCGGCTGCTGATCGACAATCTCTCGTTCAATCTGCCGGCCGGCGGCATCGTCGGCATCATCGGCCCGAACGGCGCCGGCAAGACCACCCTCTTCCGCATGCTCACCGGCGCCGAGAAGCCCGATGCCGGCGAAGTGCGCATCGGTCCCACCGTGAAGCTCGCGTACGTCGATCAATCGCGCCACGCGCTCGACGACAAGAAGACCGTGTGGGAGGAAGTCTCCGGCGGCCTCGACATGCTGAAGGTCGGCAACTACGAGACGTCCTCACGCGGTTATCTCGGCCGCTTCAACTTCAAGGGCGCGCAGCAGCAGCAGCTGATCGGCGAGCTCTCGGGCGGCGAGCGCAATCGCGTACACCTCGCGAAGGTGCTGAAGTCCGGCGGCAACGTGCTGCTGCTCGACGAGCCGACGAACGACCTCGACGTGGAAACCCTGCGTGCGCTGGAAGAGGCGCTGCTCACCTTCCCGGGCTGCGCCGTCGTGATCTCGCACGATCGCTGGTTCCTCGATCGCATCGCCACGCACATCCTTGCGTTCGAAGGCGACTCGCAAGTTGTCTGGTTCGAAGGCAACTACCAGGAATACACCGAAGACTACAAGCGCCGTAAGGGCGAAGACGCCGCCCAGCCGCATCGCATCAAGTACAAGCCGCTCACCCGTTGACACGGACTCCATGAGCGCCGTGACCAGCGAGCAGGAGGAGCCATCGTCGATCTGGCGATGGCTCGGCCCGCTCGCCTCACTCCTCGTCTTCGGCGCGGTGGCGTACGTGCTCCACCGCGAGATCGCGCACCTGCACGTGCGCGACATCGTGCATCACCTCGGATTGATCCCGCGCTCCGCGGTCGGCGCCGCGCTGGCGCTCACTGCGATCAGCTACTGGCTGTTGAGCTTCTACGACTGGCTCGCGATGCGCTACATCCGCAAGGCGATGGCGTATTCGCGACTGCTGTTCACGTCGTTCATCGCGTACGCATTCGGGCACAACCTCGGGCTCGCGGCCTTCACTGGCGCCGCTATTCGCATGCGGCTCTACGGATCGGCGGGACTCACGGCCGTCGAGGTCGTGACGGCGCAGGGGTTCTGCAGCCTCACGAGCGCCATCGGCCTGACGACGCTCGAGGGACTGTCGCTCGCGATCGAGCCGGACAAGCTCGGGCACGTGCTGCATCTGAACGTCGCGTGGTCGCGCGCGCTCGGGTTCGTCCTGCTGGGTGCGGTGGCAGCGTACGTGATCGTCTGCGTGTTCATTCGCAGACCCATCGAGATTCGCGGCTGGCAGCTGCGGATGCCGCGGCCATCGTTGGCAGTGTCGCAGGTCGTGCTGGGTGTCGTGGACCTCGCGGTCGCGTCCGCGATTCTGTGGGTGCTGCTGCCGGGCGGAGCCAACGTCACCTACTTCGCGTTTCTCGGTGCGTACGCGGCGGCGGTGACCGCGACCATCATCAGCCACGTGCCCGGCGGCCTCGGCGTGTTCGAGACGGTGATCATCCTCGCCATTCCGCAAGTGCCCGCGAGCTCGCTGCTGAGCTCGATGCTCGTGTATCGCGCGACGTACTACCTCGTGCCGCTCGCGGTCGCGGCGCTGATGTTCGGCGCAAAGGAGCTCGAAGCACGTCGCGGCTCGATCGCCCGGGCGCACGAGCTGGCCTCGCTGTACATCGCACCCATCGTGCCGCAAGTGGCGGGCACGCTCACGTTCCTCGCGGGCGTGCTGCTGCTGATCTCCGGGTCGACGCCGGCCATCGAGCTGCGCCTCGATGTGCTGCGCCACATCCTGCCGCTCGCAGTCCTCGAAGCGTCACATCTCGCCGGCAGCGCCATCGGGCTCGGGCTGATCGTGCTGGCGCGCGCGCTGTTTCGGCGCGTCCAGGCGGCCTATCACATCTCGTTCTGGCTGCTCGTCGGGGGCATCGGGGCCTCCCTGCTGAAAGGTCTCGACTTCGAGGAAGGCATCGCCCTCGGCATCGTGCTGATCGTCTTGACGCTCGGCCGGCGCGCGTTTTATCGGCCGACGTCGATCCTCGAAGAGCGGTTCACGCCGATCTGGGCGGCGAGCGTCGCGGGCGTGATCGCGACGGCGATCTGGATCGCGATGTTCGCGTACCGGCACGTCGAATACTCGCGCGAGCTGTGGTGGACCTTTGCGCTGGACGCCAACGCGCCGCGCGCCCTGCGCGCAACGCTGGTCGTGGTGCTGCTCGCCACTGCGTGGCTGCTCCTCAACCTGCTGCAGCCCGCCAAGCCGGAGCCGGCCGTCGCCGGCGAGGAGGACCTCGAGCGCGCGAAAAAGATCATCGCGCAGTGCGATCTCACGATGGCGAACGCTGCGCTGACGGGCGACAAGCGCCTGCTCTTCAACGATACGAACGATGCGTTCGTCATGTATCAGGTGAACGGTCGCAGCTGGATCGCGCTCGGCGATCCTGTCGGGCCGAAGTCACGCGCCGAAGAGCTGGTGTGGCGCTTCCGCGAGCTCTCGGATCACCACGGCGGCCGCACGGTCTTCTATCAGGCGAGCGGCGATCGGTTGCCGCTCTATGTGGACCTGGGTCTCGCCGCCTTGAAGATCGGCGAGGAAGCGCGCGTTCCGCTGCAGCAGTTCTCGCTGGAGGGTCCGGCGCGCGCAGACCTGCGCCAGGCGCATCGACGCGCCGAGCGCAGCGGCGCCTCGTTCGAGATCGTGCCGTCCGAGAAGGTACACGCGCTGCTGCCGCACCTCGCCCGCATCTCCGATGCGTGGCTCACCGAGAAATCCACGGCCGAGAAGCGCTTCTCGGTCGGTGCGTTCTCGGAGCAGTACGTCAAGCAGTTCCCCATCGCGCTCGTGCGCAGCGAGGGCACGCCGTCCGCATTCGCCAACCTGTGGCCGACGGGCACGAAGGAAGAGCTGTCGGTCGACCTCATGCGGTTCGGACCGGACGCGCCGCGCGGCGCGATGGATTACCTCTTCATCGAGCTGATGCTCTGGGCGAAAGCCCAGGGCTACCGCTGGTTCAATCTGGGCATGGCCCCGCTCGCCGGCCTGGAGCGCCACCCGCTGGCGCCCGCCTGGCATCGGGTGGGGAACTTCGTGTTCCGTCACGGCGAGCACTTCTATAACTTCGAGGGCCTGCGCCGCTACAAGGCCAAGTTCGATCCCGTCTGGGAACCGCGCTATCTGGTCGCCCCCGGAGGGGTGGCGCTCCCGCGCATCCTCGTGGACGTCTCCGTCCTCATCGCGGGCGGCATGAAAGAGCTGTTCGCGCGATAACTGCCGAATGTGACGGCGTTCCGCGACAGACGCCGGAACCGCGAATCGCGACTCAAGTCCGGCGCGCGCGCGCCGTTAACCGGGCCAGGAGTCACTTGTCGGAGCCTCGAGGCTATGACGGCCTATACACGTCCATCCACACTCGCCGCCTACCAGAGCGTCGCCACGCATGGGGGCGTCGCCGCCGCGGATCCGCATCGCCTCGTCGTGATGCTCATGGACGGCGCGCTCGAGCGCATTGCTCGCGCGCGGGGCTGCATCGGCAACGGCGCGCTCGCGGAGAAGAATCAGCTCCTGAGCAGCGCGGTCTCGATCGTGGACGAGCTGCGCTGCAGCCTCGATCTCGAGAAGGGCGGCACCATCGCCGCGAACCTCGACGACCTCTACGACTACATGTGCCGCCAGCTCATGAAGGCCAATCTCACCAATCGCATCGAGACTCTCGACGAGGTCTCGCACCTGCTGAACGAGATCCGCAGCGCGTGGATCGCGCTGCCGGCGGAGGCCCGCGCACTGCGTCCCAATCCGCGCTAGCGCGGCGTGCAGGCGCACATCGGTAGGTCCACAATCCCAACCCCCTCGAGCTCGCGCCTTCAAGGACAGCGCCATGTACGACGGTTCGGATACAGTCATTCTCTTCGAAGAGCTGGCCTATCAGGACATCCTGCCGGTCGCGTGGCGGCCGCTCGGCGATCAGATCGATCCGGACCTCGCCGCGAGCTACATGGCCTCGAACGTGCGCGTGCTGCAGGCGGCCACCGCCCTGCAGGAGCAGGGGCAGGTCGAAAAGCCCGACGAGAACAATCCGCACTCGGCGGATTTCCTCCGCATCGAGATGAAGATCAACCTGCTGCTCGATGTGGTCGGCCGCATCCTTGCAGCCAATCAGCCGCGCCCGCCCGCGGTCGCGATCCGCTTCAATGCGCTCGGCGCCACGTTTCAGGGGGCGCAACCGCTGCCGAAGCCCGGCGCGCAGGGCTCCGTGGAGATCTACCTGCGCGAATGCGTGGCGGAGCCGCTGCGTCTCATCGGCCGGGTGGCGAACGTCTCGCCGAGCGGGGAGATCAAAGTGCGCTTCCTGCCACCGGGCGAAGCGACCTCGGATCTGCTCGAGAAGCTCGCATTCCGGCGGCACCGCCGCCAGGTGGCCGGCAGCCGTAGCGCTCCGCGCCCGCGCCGCTGATCGCGTCGCTCGCAGCGCGCTTGCCGCGATCGCATCGGCGCTCGCGTCGCGGTTTGGACGTGCCGCTAGTGCGGCAGACTCTTGCCGCCCCGCGCAACTGCGGTACGGCGCGCGCCTCTCGTCACTCGCCGCCGAAACTTTAGTGCTGCGGCTACGCACACGCCGCAAGTGTGAGCGAAATCACGCGTATCAACTCCGACACACGGGCTGCATCACGCTCTTGGCTCGCCCCATAAATTAACAATACGCCCCACGTTCGCAGGCGGGGTCTAGACGCCGACGTACACGAGAGAGTCGGCGGGCAGAAGTTGAAAGTGGAGAGTCCGTGCACGCAGAAGAGTTGTCCACCAGTCCGCGCATGAGCGGGACGGAAGGCACCGGGGCGCAAACGTTCACCGTGATCGAGAGCACTGAGCGTGCGCGCGTTCGTTTACCGACCGGCACCTCGCCGGCGATTCGCGAAGTCATCTCACTGATCCGTCAGGTCGCGGAACACGATTCCACGGTTCTCATCCTCGGCGAGTCGGGCACCGGCAAAGAAGTGGCCGCGCGCGCGATTCACGATCTGTCGCCGCGCCGCCAGCGGCCTTTCGTCGCAGTGAACTGTGGAGCGATCCCTGCGGAGCTCCTCGAGAGCGAGCTGTTCGGCCACGAGAAAGGGGCGTTCACGGGCGCCATCGCGGCGCGCAAGGGACGTTTCGAGATCGCCGAGGGCGGCACGCTCTTCCTCGACGAGATCGGAGACATGAGCCCGACGATGCAGGTGAAGCTGCTGCGCGTGCTGCAAGAGCGCGTCTTCGAGCGCGTCGGCAACCACGTCCCCATGCGCTGCAACGTGCGCATCATCGCGGCGACTCATCGCAATCTGGAAGAGTCGATGGCGCGCGGGACTTTCCGCGAAGATCTGTTCCATCGTCTGAACGTATTTCCGATCGAGATGCCGCCGCTGCGCGCGCGTCTCGAAGACCTGCCGCTGCTCGTGCGCGACTTCACCGCGCAGAACGTGGCCGAAGGTCGCGGGCAGGTGCAATTGTCGTTGCGCGCGCTCGCGGCGCTCGCGCTCTGCCCCTGGCCGGGCAACGTGCGCGAGCTCGCGAATCTCATCGAGCGGCTGTCGATCGTCGCCGCAGGGCGCACTGCGGACATCGCGGATTTGCCCGCGAAATACCGTCCGGCCGACTGGTCGGCGCAGTGGGTCGCACCGCCCTTCGCGAGCGAGATCGCGGCGCTCGACACGACGGTCGCCGAGCGCATTCTGCTCGACGGCGACGCGCTGCCGGACGGCACGAAGCTTCTGCCTCTCGAAGAGGAAGACGCGCTCGAGTGCGACGACGAGGATTGCATTCACGCGCAAGGATCCGACGGCGCATCGCTCGCCGTGTTGCCGGAGAGCGGCATCGATCTGCGTGCGCATCTGCTCGACATCGAGCGCAAGCTCGTCGAGCAGGCGCTCGCGCGCTCCGGCGGTGTCGTGGCGCACGCGGCGCGTCTCCTCGGCTTGCGGCGTACGACGCTGGTCGAAAAGCTCCGCAAGCTCGGCATGCTGACCGGCGACGTCGGCGCCGAGGAGTGACGTCGGAACATTGACGGTCGTGCGGCGGAGAATTGCCGCTCTCTGCCGCCGCGTGTGACCGCTCTCGCAAAACGATCGCGATTTGGCCCGGCACAGCTTTTGCACCTTGGGTCCCGATGCACGACTTTGCATGCGAGGCCTGAATGTCCGAGGAAACCACTGTGACGGCCGACACGAATGCTGCGCCGACGCGCGTGCGTGTCGGCGATGGCGAAACGGAGCTCGACGTCGCGCGCGGCGAGCAGCCGTCCGGGCGAGTCGAGGCCGTCGAGCTCGTCGCGTGCGCTCCGATATCGCGCCGGCTCGCCGAGCTCGCGCGTCGCGTGGCGACGAGCGATTGCACCGTGCTGATCGTCGGCGAGTCGGGCACCGGCAAGGAAGTGCTGGCGCGCTACATCCACCGCAACTCGAAGCGCTCGACGCGGCCGTTCGTCGCGGTCAATTGTGCGGCCATTCCCGAGACGATGCTCGAAGCGATGCTCTTCGGCTACGAGCGGGGCGCATTCACGGGTGCGCAGGCAGCCTGCCCGGGCAAGTTCGAGCAGGCGCAAGGCGGCACGCTGCTGCTCGACGAAGTGACCGAGATGCCGCTCGCATTGCAAGCGAAGCTGCTGCGCGTTCTGCAGGAGCGTGAAGTGGAGCGACTCGGTGGACGTACGCCCATCGCGCTCGACGTCCGCGTGCTCGCGACGACCAACCGCCGCCTGCGCGAAGAAGTTTCCGCCGGTCGTTTCCGCGAAGACCTCTACTACCGCCTCAACGTCTTCCCGCTCGCGCTCGCGCCGCTCGCGATGCGGCGCGACGACGTGCTGCCGCTCGCGATGCAGCTGCTGGCGCGTCGCTGCAAACCGGGCGAACGCGTGCCGGCACTGAGCGCGGATGCCGCGCATCTGCTGCTCACTTACAACTGGCCCGGCAACGTGCGCGAGCTCGACAACTTGTTGCAGCGTGCGCTGATTCTCGTGAATGGCCCGGTGATCGAGCCCGAGCACATTCAGTTCGAATTGATGAACGAGCCGCTGCAGTCCGCCGCGCTCGCTCCGACGGAAGCGGCGCCGGCGCGCAAGGACGCCGCGCCACCCTCGCTCGCGCGTTGCCTGCATGCGACGGAGACCGACCTGATTCTCGAGGCGCTGCGCACCGGCTGCGGACGACGCGAGGTCGCCGAGAGACTCGGTATCAGCCCACGCACGCTGCGTCACAAGCTCGCGCGTCTGCGCGAAGCCGGCGTCGCGATTCCAGCGGCCTGATGAGGTGCTGACATGAGCCAGATGGAAATCGATCGCGTGCTCGCCACCATTCGCTCGTTCTCGGCGCAGAACGCCGGCGGAATCGGCGGTGTGGGTCAGGGAAATGCCGCCGCGGGCGCTGCCGGCAGCACCAACGGCGTGTCCGAGTTTTCCAAGCTGCTGCAGAAGGGCATCGACGCGGTCAATCAGGCGCAGAGCACCGCCAATGATCTCGCGACGAAGTTCGAGAAGGGCGTGCCCGGCGTCGAGCTGCCGCAGGTGATGCTCGAGATGCAGAAGGCGAGCGTGTCGTTTCGCGCGCTCACGGAGGTACGCAATCGGCTCGTGAGTGCGTACCAAGAAATCATGAACATGCCTCTGTGATGGGAACTGACGTATGAGCGCCGAAGCCGCCGCCCTACCCGGGTATGCGTCGCGACTTCCCGCAAGCCTGAAGCCGCTCCTGCTGCTCATCGGCATCGCGGCCGCGGTCGCGGCCGGCGTCATGGTCGTGCTTTGGTCGCGCGGCCCGAGCTACAGCCTGCTCTACACGAATCTCTCCGCCGAGGATCAAGCCCAGGTCGCGTCCGCGCTCGAAGCGGCCGGAATTCCGTATCGGATCGAAGGCACGAACGGCATGTCCGTGCCCGCCGAAAAGCTGAACGACGCGCGCCTGAAGCTCGCCGGTCAGGGATTGCCCGAGGGCAGCGGCGGCTTTGCGAACATCGCGAAGGATCCGGGATTCGGCGTCAGCCAGTTCATGGAAGGCGCGCGCTATCAACACGCACTCGAGACCGAGCTTGCGCGCACCATCGCGAGCCTGCGGCCGGTCGATGGCGCGCGCGTGCATCTCGCCGTGCCGCGCGAATCCGCTTTCGTGCGCGATCGGCAGCCCGCGAGCGCGTCCGTTTTTGTCCAGCTCAAGGCTGGGAAGCGTCTCGAGCAGGAGCAGATCCAATCGATCATCAATCTCGTCGCGTCGAGTATTCCTGAGCTGGATGCGAGCCACGTCACCGTAGTCGATCAGCAAGGACGTTTACTCTCGGCACCGCAGACGAACAGCGAGCTCGCCCAGCGCGAGCGGCAGTTCGAGCTGACGCGCCGACTCGAAGAGGACTACGCGCAGCGCATCGAGGCACTGCTCACTCCTTTCGTCGGCCCCGGCCGGGTGCGTGCGCAGGTCGTCGCACAGGTCGATACCTCGGTGACGGAGGAAGCGCGTGAACAATACAAGCCGGACAGCCAGGTCGTCCGCAGCGAACAAACGACGGAGACCACGAGTCGCGACGGCTCCGGCGCGCAAGGCGTGCCCGGCTCGCTGTCGAATCAGCCGCCCACGCCTGGCACGGCGCTGCCGCCCAATGCCACGACTGCAGCTCCTGCAGCTGCGGGTGCCGCAAATCCGGGCGCTGCCAAGACACAAGGTGCGGCCGTCGCTAACGCTCCAACCGCGGGTCCCGACAACACCTCCCGGTCGAGCACCCGCAACTATGAAATCGATCGGACCCTGGCGTACACGAAGACTCCATCCGGCCGCCTGCAGCGACTCACAGTTGCTGTGCTCATCGACAATCTGCGTACGACCGGCGCGGATGGTAAGACCAAGAGCACGCCGCTCACGCCACAGCAGCTCGAGCACGTAACGCAGCTCGTCAAGGACGCCGTCGGCTTCAACGCCGAGCGCGGCGACAGCGTGAACGTCGTGAACACGCCGTTCCGCGAGGAAGCGACGCCGCCCGCAGGCGAGCTCGAGCAGCAGCCGATCTGGGAGCAACCGTTCGTACGCGACATCGCGAAGATCGTCGCCGGGCTCATCGTGCTGCTCGTTCTAGTGCTCGCCGTGCTCCGGCCCCTGACGCGCGGTCTCCTCTCCCACACACGCGCCGCCGCTCCGCAAGTGGTATACGCGCCGGACGGCGCGGCTGCCGGCGGACCGGGCGGCACCGCCCCACGCGTTGCGAATGGCACGCTCACGAACGCGCCGCCGCTCGCGTACGAACAGCAGCTCGCGCAGGCGCGCACGCTCGTGGGTCAGGATCCGAAACGGGTCGCGCAGGTCGTGCGCACCTGGGTCGCACAGGACGAATAAATGGCGCAGGAAAAACAACAATCCGGCCAAAAACAACAATCCGGCCGCACGGGCGTCGAGCGCGCCGCGATTCTGCTGCTGACGCTCGGCGAGCAGGAAGCCGCGCAGGTGCTGAAGCACATGGGCGCGCGCGAAGTGCAGAAAGTCGGCGCGGCGATGACGCAGTTGCTGAACGTCTCCAAGGAGGAAGTGTCGGAGGTGCTCTCGACCTTCACGTCGGTGGTCGAAACGCAGACCTCCGTCGGCGTGGGTGTCGATGAGTTCCTACGCAAGGTGCTGGTGGACGCGCTCGGCGAGGACAAAGCCGCGAGCGTGATCGATCGCATCAACATCGGGCCCTCCAGCAAGGGTCTCGAGGCGTTGAAGTGGATGGACCCGCGCGCGGTCGCGGAGCTCATCCGCCACGAGCATCCGCAGATCATCGCCATCGTGCTCGCGTATCTCGATGCGGACCAGGCGGCGGACATTCTCACCTCGTTGCCTGCCGGCTTGCGCGCGGACGTCATCATGCGCATCGCGACGCTCGACGGCGTGCAGCCGAGCGCGCTGTCCGAGCTCGACGACATCATGGAGAAGCAGTTCGCCGGCAAGTCCACGGCGAAAACCTCCTCGCTGGGCGGCCCCAAGGCGGCGGCGGACATCATCAACCTGCTCGATCCGGGCACTGAAAGCGCGGTGATGGAGCAGGTCAATCGCGCCGACGAAGCGCTCGCCAACAAGATTCAGGACCTGGTGTTCGTCTTCGACAATCTCATCGACATCGACGATCGTGGCATGCAGGAGCTGCTGCGCAACGTGCAGAGCGATCGCCTGCTGATCGCCATGAAGGGCGCCGACGACGAGCTGAAGGCGAAGATCTTCAAGAACATGTCGCAGCGCGCGGCGGAAATGCTGAAGGACGACCTCGAAGCGAAAGGCCCGGTACGGCTCTCGGAGGTGGAAGCGGCGCAGAAGGAAATCCTGATGGCCGCCCGCAAGCTCGCGGAAGCGGGCACGATCGCGCTCGGCGGCAAGGGCGAGACGTATGTCTGACAAAGCGTTCGCCGCGGCCAAAGCCGCAGCGGCGGTCGACGCGATCAAGCGCTGGTCGCTGCCGTCCGTCGAGGGGCCGATCATCGGACGGCGCGTGACCGAAGCCGAGCAGCGCGCCGCCGAGCGCGCCAACTACGAGAAAGGCTATCAGGAGGGGCTCGCGGCCGCACAGGCCGAAGTGAACAAGCGCATCGCGGAGCTCAACGCGCGCGTTCAGCGGCTCGACGCCATTCTCAAAATGATGTCACGACCGCTCGAAGATCTCGACGATGAAGTCGAGAAGCAGCTGACCCTGCTCGCGCTGACGGTGGGCAAGCAAATGGTGCGGCGGGAGCTGAAGACCGACCCTGCACAGGTCATCGCCGTCATTCGTGAGTGCGTCGGAAGGTTGCCGGTGGCTGCTCGGGACGTTCGCGTTCACTTGCATCCGGAAGATGCCGCCGTCGTGCGCGAGCTGCTGTCCACACCGTCCAGCGATCGCGCATGGAGCATCGTCGAGGACCCTGCTCTCTCGCGCGGCGGCTGCGTCGTTCGCACCGATACTTCGCAGATCGACGCCAAGCTCGACAGCCGATTGAATGCCGTCGTCGCTGCCGCGTTCGGCGACGAGCGCGCGCCGACGCGCACTGGCGAGAGCGCCGGCGGATGAACCGATCGGCTCTCAGTCGCAGCCACATCTGGCAGGATCGCCTCGCGCGCAACGTCTCGCGTGTCGAGCGCGTCCCGCCACCGGCGGTCGAGGGCCATCTCACGCGCATGATCGGGCAAACCCTCGAAGCCGTGGGCTGCCAGGCTGCGGTGGGCGATTACTGCGACGTCCTGGCGAGCAGCGGCTCGCGCGTCGAGACCGAAGTGGTGGGCTTTTCCGGCGATCGGCTGTACCTCATGCCGACTGGCGACGTGCACGGCCTCGAGCCGAACGCGCGCGTGGTACCGCGCCAGCGCGCCGGCACGGTGCGTGTCGGGCCGGAGCTGCTCGGCCGCATCATCGACGGCACGGCGCAGCCGCTCGATGGGCTCGGCCCGCTGCTTTGCGAGGAGAGCGTGCGGCTCACCGGCAAGCTCATCAATCCCCTCGCGCGACAGCCGATCTCGGAACCGCTCGACGTCGGCGTGCGCACGATCAACTCGCTGTTCACGATCGGTCGCGGCCAGCGCGTCGGGCTGTTCGCCGGCAGCGGCGTCGGCAAGAGCGTGCTGCTCGGCATGATGGCGCGCTATACCAATGCCGACATCATCGTCGTCGGGCTGATCGGCGAGCGCGGTCGCGAAGTGAAGGAATTCGTCGAGCGCATCCTCGGACCGGAGGATCGCAAGCGCGCCGTCGTCGTCGCGGCCCCCGCAGACAGCCCGCCGCTCATGCGCATGCATGGCGCGTGGCTCGCGTCGGCGGTCGCCGAGTACTACCGCGATCGCGGCGCGAACGTGCTGCTGCTGATGGACTCGCTCACACGATTTGCCCAAGCGCAGCGTGAGATCGGTCTCGCCATCGGCGAAGCACCGGCCACGAAAGGCTATCCGCCCTCGGTGTTCGCGCGGCTCCCACAGCTCGTCGAGCGCGCCGGCAACGGGGTGGAGGGCGGCGGCTCGATCACCGCGTTCTACACGGTGCTCACCGAAGGCGACGACAACAACGATCCGATCGCGGATGCGGCGCGCGCCATTCTCGACGGTCACATCGTGCTCTCACGACGCATCGCGGAGAGCGGGCAGTATCCGGCCATCGACGTCGAAGCCTCCGTCAGCCGCGTGATGCACGAGATCGCGCCGCGCGAGCAGATCGAGCTGGCGCGGCGCTTCCGGCAGACTTTGTCGACTTACGAGCACCACCGCGACCTCATCGCGATCGGCGCCTACCAGCGCGGCAGCGATCCGCGCGTGGATGCGGCCATCGCCTTGTGGCCGCGCATGCAGAAGTTCCTTCAGCAGGACATGCACGAGTGCGTGAGCTTTTCCGAGAGCATCGCGGCGCTGCGCACCGTCCTCGACCTCGGCGCCGGCGCGGCGCCTGATACGGCAGAGACATGAAACGATCGAAACGCATGCAGACGGTCGAGCGCGTGGTCTCGGACGTCGAGCGCAAGCGCGCGGAGGCGCTTGCGGCCTGCGAGCGGCGCGTCGCGGAAAGCGAGCGGAAGCTCGCCGAGCTGGAGAGCTACCAGAAAACCTACGCGATGCAGTTCAACGCGCGCGCCGGGTCCGGCATCGGCGCGGCCGGACTGCGCGATTTCCAGACGTTCATGGCCCGGCTCGCCGAAGCGGTGAAGCAGCAGGCCCAGATCGTCTCGAAAGCCAGGGCCGATCGCGATGCGGAGCTCAAAACCTGGCAGCACGCCGCGCAGCGCGCCGAGGCCGTCGGCGGCCTCGTGAAGCGCTGGCAGAGCGAAGAGCGACGTGCAGAAGACAAGCGCGAGCAGAGCGAATCCGACGAGCGCTCGCAGCGCCCATCGCCGTACGCGCTGCGCACCCGGCACAACTAAAGCGTCTGACGACTCGCTAACGAGGCAACCCTGGCATGGCATCCATTCCGAGCTCCGGCTCCGCCCCTCCCTCCGGTGCAGCATCGCAACCTGCAACGATGACCGGCGGCACCTCCACGACGGCGTCGCAGCCGGCAGCCAGCGGTACGCCCGGCTCGTTCATGCAGCTCGTCGCCCAATTGTTAGGTGGCGCTGGCGCTGAGCAACCGAGCAGCGATCTGGGAGACCTCGCCGGCGTCGAGCTCTGCGGTGATCAACTCGAGTTACAAGGCGACGATAGCGACGCCGATAGTGACACCGGCGACGACGATGTCCTCGCGCTGGCTTCGTTGCTCCCCGGCCTGGCCGCGCTCACTCAGCCTTCCCCCACTCCGTCCGCGGAGGGTACGTCAGGAGCCACTGCATCGCCGGAAGACGCTACGGGTGCAATCGACGGCGCCAGGATCGCGGAGCGCACCGACGCCGATGTCGTGAAAGCCGCCATCGACGCGCTCGCGGGCGATGCGAGCGGGGACGCGAGCGACCTCACCGACGCCGCCGCGCGCCCAGACTCCGCGGCTGCGCCGACCGCGGCGGCGACGTCGCCGACGCAGAGCGCACCGCCTCAACTTCACGCCCTCATGACCGCCCACACCGCTGCCGGTGACGTCGACGTCACGCCCGACGCGTCGCTCCGCGCCCCGGTCGGCTCGCACGCGTGGAAAGACGAGCTCGGCACTCAGCTCACGTGGATGGCGCTGAACGGGCGTGAAGCCGCATCGCTGCGCCTGTCTCCCGAACATCTTGGCCCGCTCGAAGTACGGATTTCGATGCACGAAGGCACGGCCTCCGTCTACTTCGGCGCGAGCAATGCCGACACGCGCAGCGCGCTCGAGCAATCACTGCCGCGGCTGCGCGAGCTGTTCGCCGCCAACGGCCTTGTGCTCGCCGACGCCGGCGTCTCGCGAGACACCCCGCGCCACACCTTCAAAGCGCCGGCGGAATCCCCACGAGCCGCGCGAAACATTGACGCCTCGAGCGGACCCGCTGTGACGTCCGTCACCCTCGCTCGCGCGGGACTCGTCGACACGTACGTCTGATTACAGCCCGCGGCGCGCGACTTGCGCCGCACCTGTGATCGCAGTCACGCCGCGCAGCCCGCCGTCGCGTGTCTTGTGAGGCGCATCACGCGCCAACTTTCCGTCGCAAATCCGTGGCATGCGCGTTGCAACCTCCCCGCCGTTCGCACGCGCGTTTGCTTTTCCAAGGGTCTCTGCGATGGCTGAAATTCCGGTTCTGGAAGCCGCTCCCGGACAAGACGAGGGCGGCAAGAAGTTTCCCTGGCTCATGACGACGTTCGTCATGCTCGTCCTGCTCGCGCTCGTTGCGGGCGCCACCTGGTATTTCTTCGCGGGTCCCGCTGCGCAGAAGGGTCACGTCGAAACGAAGGCCGTCGCGCAGCCGCCCATCTACATTGCGCTCGATCCGCCGTTCGTCGTGAACTTCGAAGCCGAGCAGCTCGTGCGCTTCCTGCAGGTGACGGTGCAGGTGATGACGCGCGACGCCGCCACCGCGGACCTCGTGCGCGCGAACGACCCCGTCGTGCGCAACGACCTGCTGCTCCTGCTCGGGAACCAGCACTATGAGACGATCTCGACGCGCGAGGGCAAGGAGAAGCTGCGCGCGCAGGCGCTCGCGACCGTGCGCAAGGTCGTCGCCAACGCCGGCGGCAAGGCCGACAAGATCGAGGCCGTCTACTTCACCAGCTTCGTGATGCAGTAACCGTTTACGCCGCCGTGAACGATCAGCAGAAAATTCTAAATCAGGACGAGATCGACGCCCTCATCCACGGCGTCGATCAGGGCGCCGTCAGCACTGAAGCGCCGCCGGTCGCGGGCGAAGTCCGCGAGTACGACTTCCAGAATCAGATGCGCATCGTGCGCGGGCGCATGCCCACGCTCGAGATGATCAACGAGCGCTTCGCGCGTCTCTTCCGCACGAACCTGTACACGCTGCTGCGCCGCTCGCCCGAAGTCGCGGTGAATCCGATCGAGATGAAGAAGTTCAGCGAGTACGTGCACACGCTGCACGTGCCGACGAGCCTGAACATGGTGCGGATCCACCCGCTGCGCGGCATGGCGCTCGTGCTGCTCGAGCCGCGTCTCGTGTTCTCGATCGTGGACAACTTCTTCGGCGGCAACGGCCGGCACACGAAGATCGAGGGCCGCGATTTCACGGCCACCGAGACCCGCATCATCCAGATGGTGCTGAAAAACGCCTTCGTGGACTTGCGCGAAGCCTGGTCGCACGTCGCGAGCATCGAGGTCGAGTACGTCCAGTCCGAGCTGAACCCGGCGTTCGCCAACATCGTGAGCCCCTCGGAGGTCGTGGTCATCACGAGCTTCCACGTCGAGCTCGAGGGCGGCGGCGGCGATGTGCACGTCACGATGCCCTACTCGATGATCGAGCCGCTGCGCGAGCAGCTCGACTCGGGCATGACGAGCGACCGCATCGAGCACGACGAGCGCTGGGCGCACAGCATGAAGGAAGAGATCGACGATGCGGAGGTCGAGCTCACCACCGTTCTCGGCCGCACCCAGCTCTCGCTCGCGGCGCTCCTCAACCTGAAGGCCGGAGACGTCATCCCGTGCGATTTCAACGGCAAGGTGACCGTGCTCGCCGAGAGCGTGCCGGTGTTTCGGGGCAGCTTCGGCGTCTCGCGCGGCCAGCAGGCCGTGAAGCTGGAAGAGCGCGTGCGCCGGCCGAAGCCCACGCTCATCGAGCCTCCCAAATTGAAGAAAGCCTGAGGACCCTCTCATGAATGCCCATGCGATGAACGCCGAGGCCGCCCAGGCCGCGCAGTTCGACACTCTGCAGGACGAAGGCGGACAACCCGGCAAGGACGTCAATCTCGAAGTGATCCTCGACGTGCCGGTCACGCTGTCGATGGAAGTGGGCCGCACGCGCATCCCGATCCGCAATTTGCTGCAGCTGAATCAGGGCTCGGTCGTCGAGCTCGATCGCGCGGCCGGCGAGCCGCTCGATGTGTTCGTCAACGGCACGCTCGTCGCGCACGGCGAGGTCGTGGTGGTGAACGAGAAGTTCGGCATCCGCCTCACCGATGTGATCAGCCCGGCTGAACGCATCCGCAAGCTGAAATAGCCGGCGAACGTTGCGACGCTGATGACGCGATTCGTCTTCACATTGGCCGCGCTCCTCCTCGGTGCGGGTGCCTCCGCCGCAGACAGCACGCGCCCGTTCGCGGCGCCGGCTGCGATGGACGGTGCCACTCCGCCGGGCGTCGGCAGCCTCGGCCAGGTCACTCTGTCGCTCGGCCTCGTGCTGGCGCTGATCTTCGCCGTCGCGTGGCTCGCGCGGCGCATGCGCGGATTGAATCGCGCGAGCACGGACGCGCTCGACGTCATCGCCACCTTGCCGCTCGGCCAGAAGGAACGCGCCGTGCTCGTCCGGGTCGGCAAGCAGCAGATTCTCCTGGGCGTCGCGCCCGGCCGGGTCACCGCCCTGCACGTGCTCGCCGAGCCCGTCGACATCACGACGCCGACGCCCGCGGGCCCGGCCTCCGCCGAGAAGCCGTCCTTCAAGGCGCTGCTCCTGAAGAGTCTCGGCAAATGATCGACCCCGGCATCACAGCGGTGACCGTCTCGACGGCGGCCGGCGGCGGTCAGACGTACTCGCTGACGCTGCAGATTCTCTTCTTGATGACGGCGCTGACGCTGCTGCCGGCCATCGTGCTCATGATGACGGCGTTCACGCGCATCGTGATCGTGCTCGGCATCCTGCGGCAGGCGCTCGGCGCCGGACAGACGCCGCCCAATCAGGTGCTGATCGGGCTGTCGCTGTTTCTCACCTTCTTCGTCATGTCCCCGGTGATCGACAAGATCAACACCGAATCGGTGCAGCCCTACATGGCCGGCACGATGGACGCGGTCACCGCACTCCAGAAGGCGACCGGCCCGCTGAAGAAATTCATGCTCGATCAGACGCGCGAGAGCGACATCGCCACGTTCGTGCGCATCGCCGGCGGCAAGGGCTACGCCACCCCGCAGGATGTGCCGCTCAGCGTGCTCGTGCCCGCGTTCGTCACGAGCGAGCTGAAAACCGCGTTCCTGATCGGATTCCTGATCTTCATTCCGTTCGTGATCATCGACCTCGTGGTCGCGAGCGTCCTCATGTCGATGGGCATGATGATGCTCTCGCCCGTGCTGATTTCGTTGCCGTTCAAATTGATGTTGTTCGTCCTCGTCGACGGCTGGTCGCTCGTCATGGGCACCCTCGCCGCAAGCTTCTACTCATAACCATGTCACCCGAAACCGTAATGACCATCGGCCAGCGCGCGCTGGAAATGACGCTGCTGCTCGCCGCTCCGCTCCTCCTCGTTGCGCTCATCACCGGCCTCATGGTCGGCGCGTTCCAGGCGGCGACGCAGATCAACGAGATGACGCTCTCGTTCATTCCGAAGCTGCTCGCCACTGCGACGACGCTCGTGATCGCCGGCCCCTGGATGCTGAAGCTGCTGGTCGGTTACACGCGCGAGCTCATCCAAAGCATCCCGCTGCTCATCAACTGAAGTGATCACGCTCACGACAGGTCAGCTCGAAGGATGGATCGGCCAGTTGTTCTGGCCGTTCGTTCGCATTGGCGCCTGCTTCATGGTGGCGCCTGCGTTCGGTGCGCTGTTCGTGCCCGCGCGCGTACGGATCGTGCTGGCCGGCGCAGTGGCACTGTTGGTCGCGCCGCTCGTCACGATTCCCTCCGGTGTTACGCCGCTCTCGGTCGGCGGCATCATCATCACCGTGCAGCAGGTGATCATCGGCGTGGCGCTCGGATTCGCGCTGCAGGTGCTGTTCGACTCGGTCGCGATGGGCGGCCAACTGCTCGCGAACAGCATGGGCCTGTCGTTCGCCTTCAATGTCGACCCGATGCGCGGCACCGGCACGCCGGCCCTCGGCCAGCTCTATGCGCTGCTCGTCATGCTCACGTTCCTCGCGCTCGACGGCCATCTCGCGCTGATCGAAGTGCTGGTCGACGGCTTCCGCACGCTGCCCATCGGCACCACCGGCCTCGGCAACGACGGCTACTGGAGCATCGTCAGCTGGGGCACGCAGATCTTCTCGGGCGCGCTCGCGGTCGCCCTCCCCGGCGTGACTGCGCTCCTCATCGTGAACATCGCCTTCGGCGTCATGAGCCGTGCGGCGCCCTCGCTGAATCTCTTCGCGGTCGGCTTCCCGATCGCGCTCGTGTTCGGTCTGGTCATCGTCGTGATCGGCCTGCCGGCGCTCCAGTCCGCGTTCATTCGGCTGCTCGGACAGGGTTTTCTACTCGTCCGCGCCCTGCTCGGAGGTGCGTGACCCATGGCCGGCGAGGAAATGGAACGGACCGAAAGACCGACACCGAAGCGCCTCGAAGAGGCGCGCAAGAAGGGTCAGGTCCCGCGCTCGACCGAGCTCAACACCGCCGCCGTCGTGCTGATCGCCGGGGCCGGCCTGCACTTCATGGGCAGCGCGCTCGGCTCGAGCCTCTTTGACATGATGCGCGCGAACCTGTCCCTGCCACGCGCGCAAGCGCTCGACGAATCGCAGGCGGTCGGGATGTTCGCGGCGTCCGCGCTGCACGCGATGCTCGCGTGCGCGCCGATCTTCGGCCTCACGCTGGTCGCGGCGCTCCTCGCGCCGATGGCGCTCGGCGGCTGGAATCTGAGCTTCGGCGTGCTCGCGCCGGACTTCACGCGCCTCTCCCCCATGAAGGGCTTCGGCCGCATGTTTTCCGTCCGCGGTCTCGTCGAGCTCGCGAAGGCCTTCGCGAAGTTTGCGCTGATCGCGACGATCGCCGTCATCCTGCTGTGGATGAAGCGCGCGGAGATTCTCGCGCTGGGCGCGGAGCCGCCGCGCGCCGCCATCGGCCATGCCTTGACGCTGACCGGTCAGGCCTTGCTGTCGCTCGCCGCGTCGCTGGCGCTCATCGCGGCCGTCGACGTGCCTTGGCAGCTCTTCCAGCACATGAAGCAGCTGCGCATGACGCGCCAGGAAATCCGCGACGAGCTGAAGGAAGCCGAGGGCAACCCGGAGGTCAAAGGCCGGATCCGGCAGATGCAGCAGGAGCTCGCCCGCCGCCGCATGATGTCCGAAGTGCCGAAGGCCGATGTCGTGGTCACGAACCCGACGCACTTCGCGGTGGCGCTGCGCTATGACGACAAGCGCATGCGTGCGCCCATCGTCGTCGCCAAGGGCGCGGACCTCGTGGCGGCGCGCATTCGCGAGCTCGCGACCGAGCACAACGTGCCGATTTTCGAAGCGCCGCCGCTTGCGCGCGCGTTGTTCCGCAGCGTCGATCTGAATCAGGAAGTGCCGGCGAACCTCTATGTCGCGGTCGCGCAGGTTCTGACGTACGTCTATCAGCTGAAGGCTGCGCGCCAGAGCGGCGCCGTGCCGCCCACGCCGCCGACGATCGACCCGCCGGTCGAAGAGACGAAGCATTAATCCATGGCCGAAACGCTCGCGAACAACGCCGGTTTCTCGCTGCGCGCGCTGCTGAAGGCAGGCATCGGCGTGCCGCTCGGCGTGCTCGGCGTACTGGCCATGGTGGTGTTGCCGCTGCCGCCGATCGCGCTCGACGCGCTCTTCACGTTCAACATCGCGCTCTCCATCGTGATCGTGATGTCCGTGTTCTACGTGTCGCGGCCGGTGGAATTCGGCGTGTTTCCGACGATTCTGCTGCTCGCGACGTTGCTGCGCCTCGCGCTGAACGTCGCCTCGACGCGCGTCGTGCTGCTGAACGGCCATACCGGCTCGCACGCGGCGGGCAAGGTCATCGAGTCGTTCGGGCAATTCGTGATCGGCGGCAACTTCGCCGTCGGCGTCGTCGTGTTCATCATCCTCACGATCATCAACTTCGTGGTCGTGACGAAGGGCTCGGGGCGCATCTCGGAAGTGAGCGCGCGCTTCACGTTGGACGCCATGCCCGGCAAGCAGATGGCGATCGACGCCGATCTGAACGCGGGCCTCATCACCCAGGATCAGGCGCGCGAGCGGCGCGCCGAAGTGCGCGCCGAAGCGGACTTCTACGGCTCCATGGACGGTGCCAGCAAGTTCGTGCGCGGCGACGCCATCGCAGGCATCCTGATTCTCTTCATCAACATCATCGGCGGCCTCGCCATCGGCATGATGGGGCACGGCCTGCCGCTCGCCACCGCCGGGCGTACGTACACGCTGTTGACGATCGGTGACGGTCTCGTCACGCAGATCCCCGCACTGCTCCTCTCGACCGCGGTCGCGATCATCGTCACGCGCATGTCCGGTTCGCAGGACATGAGCGGCGAGATGGGCCGGCAGCTGTTCCGCTCCCCGAAGGCGCTCGGCGTCGCCGCCGGCCTGCTCGGCGTCATGGGCCTCATCCCCGGCATGCCGAACTTCGCGTTCCTCACGATGGCGATACTCGCGGGCTACGGCGCGTACCTCATCAAGAAGAAGCGCGATGCGGCTGCGGCCGCCGCGCCGACCGCGCCTGCCGCACCACCGACACCGACCCCCGAGCAGCGCGAGCTCTCGTGGGAAGACGTGCAGCCCGTCGATCTGCTCGGCCTCGAAGTGGGCTACCGCCTCGTTTCGCTCGTGAACAAGAGTCAGAACGGCGACCTGCTCGCGCGCATCCGCGGCGTGCGTCGCAAGCTGTCGCAGGAGCTCGGCTTCCTCGTCCCCGCGGTCCACATTCGCGACAACCTGGATCTCAGCCCGAACGGCTATCGCATCAATCTCGGGGGCGTGCCGGTCGGCGAAGGCCAGGTGTATCCGGAGCGCGAGATGGCCATCAATCCGGGCCGCGTCTTCGGGCAGCTGAAAGGTATCGCGACGCGCGATCCCGCGTTCGGCATGGAAGCGGTGTGGATCGAGCCCTCGACGCGCGAGCACGCCCAGACACTCGGCTACACCGTCGTCGACGCGAGCACCGTCGTCGCCACTCACTTGAGCCACATCATCCAGACGCACGCGCACGAGCTGCTGGGACACGAGGAAGTCCAGCATCTGCTCAACCAGCTCGCCAAGAGCGCACCGAAGCTCGTCGAGGACCTCGTGCCGAAGGCGCTGCCGCTCGCGGGCGTCGTGCGCGTGCTGCAAGGCCTGCTCGCCGAACGCGTGCCGATCAAGAACATCCGCACCATCGTCGAGACGCTCGCCGAGCACGCGCCGCGCACGCCGGACCCGGCAGTGCTCCAGAACCTGGTGCGCGTCGCGCTCGGGCGGCAGATCGTGCAGGACATCGCGGGCATCTCCGGCGAGCTGCCGGTCATCACGCTCGAGCCGGATCTCGAACGCCTGCTCCAGGGCTCGCTCACGACTACCGGTCAAACCCAGAGCCCCGGGCTCGAGCCCGGCTTGGCCGAGCGCCTGCAGATGCGCTTGAGCGAGTCCGCGCAGCGCCAGGAGATGGCCGGCGAACCGGCGGTGCTGCTCGTCGCGCCCGCTCTGCGCAACGCGCTTGCGCGCTTCATTCGAGCCAGCGTGCCGAACATGCACGTGCTGGCGTGGAACGAGATTCCCGACAACCGAAAAGTCCGCCTGGTCACGGCCGTGGGACGGAGTTAAGCGATGAAGATCTCGAAACATACGGCATGCGACATGCGAGCCGCGCTTCGCATGGTGCGCGAGCAGCTCGGCCCCGACGCCGTCATCATGTCTTCGCGACGCGTGAAGGGCGGCGTCGAAGTCACCGCAGCGATCGACTTCGAGGTCGAGCGCGAGGAGCAGACGCGCGCACCGGCGCCGCCGGCCGAGGTGCAGGAGTTCGAGCCGGAGGAATTCGCGCCGGCGCCCATGGAACGGCCGGTGCCCGATCTCGACCCCTATACGATCGCCGATCAGCTCGGCGAGGACTCCTTCGCGCGCGCGCAGGCGGCCGTGCAGGCCGCGACAAGTGGAGCGGCGCCGCGCGATCCCGCGTCCGCCGCACTCGCCGCCGCAAACGAGGAGATGAGCGCGGAGCTGCGCAATCTGCGCCGCATTCTGGAAACGCAGCTCGCCTCACTCGCGTGGAACGATCTCTCGCGGCGTGCGCCGATTCACACGCAGGTGCTGCGCGAGCTGACCGAAGTCGGTCTCTCGCAGGAATTCGCTTCGCAAATCGTCGCGCAGCTTCCGGCGGGGAGCGACATGATTCGCGCGCGCCGGCTCGCGATCTCGCTGGTCGCGGAGCGGCTGCCCGTCACGGGCGACCGCTGGCTCGACAAGGGCGGTCGCGTGGCGCTCGTCGGTCCGACAGGCGTCGGCAAGACCACTGCCCTCGCGAAGCTCGCCGTGCGCTGGGTGCTCCGTCACGGCACGCGCGGCCTCGCGCTCATCTCCGCGGACAGCGTGCGCATCGGTGCGCACGACCAAATCCAGGCGCTCGGGCAGATGCTCGACGTGCCGGTATATACGGCCGACAACTTCGCCGAAATCCCGAAGATGCTCGAATCGCTCGGGCAGAAGCGCTTCGTGCTGCTCGACACCCCCGGCTTCAGCCAGCGCGACGCGCAGCTGTCGGCGCGCCTCGCGCAGCTCGCGTCGGCCGGTTCCGATATCGAGACGGCGCTCGTGCTTAGCGCGTGCACGCAGGCGGGCGCCATCGCGGAGACCGTCACCCGTTACGCGGAAGCGCGCCCCGTGAGCTGCCTCCTGACCAAAGTGGACGAGGCTGCAAGCCTCGGCGGCGTGCTCTCGGTGCTGACGCGCGCCGAATTGCCGATTTCCTACGTGAGCGAGGGCCAGCGCGTGCCGGAGGACCTGCGTCCGGCGCGCGCGCTCGAGCTCGTGTCCACTGCCGTGCAGCTCGCCAAGGCGAGCGGCGCGGCCGCAGACGAAGACTTGCTGAGACGACGATATGGAGAAGTAGCGCATGCGCTCGCGTGAGATGCACGTGATCAACAACACCAAGCTCACGGGGCTGTGGCAGCCGGTGCGCGTCATCGCGGTGACCGGCGGCAAGGGCGGCGTCGGTAAAACGAGCGTGTCGGTCAATCTCGCGACGGGGCTCGCGGCCGCGGGCCGGCGCGTCGTGCTGCTCGACGGCGATCTCGGTCTCGCGAACGTCGATGTGCTGCTCGGCCTCACCCCGCGCTACACGCTCGCGCACGTGCTCTCGGGCGAGCGCACGCTCGATGAAATCCTCATCGAGGCCAAACAAGGGTTCAAGATCGTGCCGGCCGCCTCGGGCGCCGCCGATCTCGCCGCGCTCGGCAGCGCCGGCCACCTGGCGCTCGTGCAGGCGTTCAGCGGGCTCGCGACGCGCATCGACGCGCTCATCGTCGACACCGCCGCGGGGATCGCCCCAGGTGTGCTCCAGTTCTCACAAGCGGCCCAGCACGTGCTGGTCGTCGTCACGGACGAGCCCACCTCGCTGACGGATGCTTACGCCCTCATCAAGGTGCTGAGCCGCGACTACGGGGTGAACCGATTCCGAGTCGTGGCCAACATGGCACGCGCGGCCGGGGAAGGTGAGACGCTGTTCAAAAAATTGGAGAGAGTGACGGGACGCTTTCTCGATGTGTTGCTCGAGTATGCAGGCAGCGTGCCGGACGACGAGCACGTGCGGCGCGCGGTCCGGGTGCAACGGCCCGTGCTGGACGCGTATCCGGGCAGTCCTGCCGGGCGCGCATTCAAGAAATTGGCCGCCTGCGCCGATACATGGCCGGTACCGGAAGGTCCGCGCGGGAACCTCGAGTTCTTCGTGGAACGGCTCGTCCGGCGCCCGGCGGCGCGACTGGAGGTCGTGACGTGAATGCGGCAGGGGCCTACGCCGCCTCGGGCCGGACGCGTTCCGACGCGGACGCGCTCGTGACGCGCCACGCGGAGTTGGTGAAGCGCATTGCCTACCATCTCGCGGGACGGCTGCCGCCGTCGGTCGATGTGGCGGACTTGATTCAGGCCGGCATGCTGGGCCTGCTCGAGGCGGCGGCGAACTACGCGGCGAACCGCGGCGCGAGCTTCGAGACGTATGCGGGCATCCGCATACGCGGCGCGATGATCGACGCCCTGCGCAAGCTCGACTGGGCACCGCGCTCGGTGCATCGCAAGGCGCGGGCGGTCGCGGCGGCGATGCGTGACATCGAAAGGGAGACGGGACGCGACGCGCGCGACAGCGAGATCGCGGAGCGTCTGGGCATCGGGCTGGAGGAGTACCACGCCATCGTGCAGGACGCGGCGAGCTGCCGCCTCGCGAGCCTGGACGATGCGGCGGCGACGATCGCGACGCCGGACGAGGGCGCCGATCCGTTCCGCGAGGTGGCGGACGAGGGGTTTCGGGCTGCGCTGGCGCAGTCCATCGAGTCGCTTCCGGAACGCGAGCGGCTCGTGATGTCGCTGTACTACAGCGACGGGTTGAATCTGAAAGAGATCGGGGCGGTGCTGAAAGTGACCGAGTCGCGCGTGTGCCAGCTGCACGGTCAGGCGCTCGTGCGATTGAAAGCGCGTCTCACCGAGTGGCGGGACGACGCGGCGGAGGAGTGAAGAAGTGAGCAAAGACATGAAGTTTCTGGTGGTCGACGACTACTCGACCATGCGGCGGATCATCAAGAATCTGCTGCACGATCTCGGGTACGCGAACGTCACCGAGGCCGACGACGGCAACACCGCCCTGCCGCTGCTGCAGAATGGCAACTTCGACTTCCTGATCACGGACTGGAACATGCCGGGCATGGCCGGCCTCGATCTGCTGAAGGCGGTGCGCGCCAACGAGAAGCTGAAGAAGCTGCCGGTGCTCATGCTGACCGCCGAAGCCAAGCGCGAGCAGATCGTCGAAGCCGCGCAGGCCGGCGTGTCGGGCTACGTCATCAAGCCCTTCACGGCGCAGACGCTGAAGGAGAAGATCGACAAGATTCTGGAGAGTCGGGCGGTCCCTGCCTGACGGAGCGCATCGCGATGCCCGACTCTGCCGCCGCTCACAAGGTGATACCGCACGAGCACGAGCCGGACCTGCTCGCGCAGCTGGCGAGTCTCACGAGCAACCTGCGCACCGCGCTCGATCGTTTCCGCAATGACTCGCGGCTGATCGCGCTCGCGGACAAGGAGGTGCCGGATGCGCGCCAGCGCCTGAATCACGTGCTGACCCTCACCGATCAGGCGGCGCATCGCACGCTCGATCTGGTCGAGAAATCCGGCCCGCCGGCCGAGCGCACGGCGCGCGAAGCGGCCGCGCTCACCGCGCCGTGGGAGCGCTTCCGCTCGGGCAAGATCTCGGTGGCCGAGTACCTGGATCTCATCGGCCGCATCGATCGATTTCTCGTCACGGCGCGTACCGATTCGGAGACGGTGCGCGCCAATCTCGCGGAGGTGCTGCTCGCGCAGGGCTTTCAGGACCTGACGGGCCAGATCATTCGCGGCGTCATGAAGCTCGTCGCGGAAGTCGAGGTCGTGCTGGTCGACCTGACGCGCCTCGCCGGGCGCGAGGAGGGACTCGAAGCGCGCGCCGGCAGCGATTCGCAGCGCGGCCACGGCCCGGCGGTGCCCGGTGTCGACGATGCGGCCGGCGTGGTTGCCGGACAGACGGACATCGACGCCCTGCTGTCCGATCTCGGCATCTAGCGCCGAGGCGCGTGCCGACCGGGGTTTTCGGAGGATCCGCTTACGGACATTCTCAGCATCACCGGATTGTTCCTCGGCCTCGCCGCCGTGATGGCCGGCGCGGTGCTGAAGGGCGCCGGTCTACATGGGCTCATCTCGGCTGCGGCGTTCATGATCGTCGTGGTCGGAACGGTCGCGGCCATCTGCGTGCAGACCCCGCTCGGGGTGATGCGGCACGCGCTGCGCATCTTCCCGTGGGTGATGAAGCCGCCGCCGCTGAACGGCGAGCTGCTGATCAAGAAGATGGTCGAGTGGAGCAACGTCGCGCGCAAGCAGGGCCTCCTCGGCCTCGAGCCCGTGCTCAATCGCGAGAGCGATCCGTTCGTGCGCAAGGCGCTGCAGCTCGTCGTGGACGGCAGCGAGCCGGAGACGATCCGCGCCGTGATGGAAGTGGAGCTCAACACGCGCGAGGAAGCGGATACGCGCGCAGCGAAGGTGTTCGAGGGCATGGGCGTGTACTGCCCGACGCTCGGCATCATCGGCGCGGTGCTCGGCCTCATGGCCGTCATGCAGAACCTCGCGGATCCGAGCAAGCTCGGGCACGGCATCGCGGCCGCCTTCACCGCGACGGTGTACGGCATCGGCCTTGCGAATCTCTTCTTTCTGCCGGTCGCCGCCAAGCTGAAAGGCGCGATCGCCTCGCAGAGCCAGGTGCGCGAGATGGTGATCGAGGGAATGCTCTCGATCGCGCAGGGTGAGAACCCGCGCAGCATCGAATCGAAGCTGCAGGGATACCTGCACTGACATGGCGCGCAAGAAGAAGCACGAGGAGCACCTGAACCACGAGGCGTGGGCGATCCCCTACGGCGATCTCATCACGCTGCTGCTCGCGTTCTTCGTCGTCATGTACGCCATCTCGTCGGTGAACGAAGGCAAGTACCGCGTGCTCTCCGACTCGCTGTTCGCCGCGTTCCGCGGTACGCCGCGCACGATGGAGCCGATCCAGGTCGGCGAGAAGCAGAGCGGCTCGGGGGCCGACGTGAAGACGACGCTCGTCGAGCAATCCATGCTCGAAGGCCAGCCGCGCTCGCTGCTCGCGCCGATTCCCGTGAAGACCGGTATGCCGACGCGCCCTGCGCACGAGGGCGAACTCACGGCCGCGCAGCTGAAGCGCGCGCAGGCCTTGCAGCGCGTCGCCGATCAGGTCGAGCGCGCGATGGACGATCTCGTGAAGGCGAATCTCGTGCTGGTCCGGCGCAACGATTTCTGGATCGAGGTCGAGATCCGCACGGACATTCTGTTTCCGAGCGCCAGCGCGCAGCTCTCGCCGAGCGCCGTGGGCGTCATCGAGCGCCTCGGCACGGCGCTCGCCCCCTTTCCGAATTCGATACGCGTCGAGGGTCACACGGACAATCGGCCGATCAGGACGATTGCGTTCTTCTCGAACTGGGAGCTGTCGGCGGCGCGCGCCGGAAGCGTGGTGCGCGTGCTGGAAGGTCGCGGTGTCGCGCCCGAACGCCTCGCGGTGATCGGGTACGGCGAGCATCGGCCGACGCACTCGAACGACACCGAGGAAGGGCGCAACGCCAATCGGCGCGTCGTCATCGTGATTCTCTCGACCGACGCCGCGCTGAGAGAGTTACCGGCGACGAGCGATGTGCCGCCCGCGGACGCCCCGGCAACCGTGCAGACAGCACCTGCTCCCGGCGCATCCGAGGCGGCATCGACGGCATCGAGCGCCCCGGGCGAAACGCCCGCGGCCCCATTGCCACCCGCCGTGGCGGAGCGTGCGCCCGCCTCATCCAACGCGGAATCGACGACATCGGGGGCCAAAGCCGAAACGCTCGCGGCCCCACTACCGCACGACACGGCTGCGCCAGCTCCCATCGCGTCCGAAGCGAGGACGACTGCATCGAGCCTGGCACGTGAGACGCTCGCAGCCCCACTGCCACCGGCCGTCTCTCCCGAAGTGCCGGCGGCTCCCGATGCGACTCCGGCGATTCCGCGCGGCGCGCCCTCCTTTCTCGCGCAGCCGGCGCGCTAGCGCTCATTTCGAGACGGGCGAGGCGCCGCGTGCGGCGAGCACTTCCGGCCTTCTTCGGCCCCGTCCGTTGTGCCTTTTCGGCAGGCGGTCACATGCGACTGCGGATTTCCGCACTTCGAAGCAGTTCCGCCCGGCGATAACGTCTTCGCGCTAGTTTCGAGCATCATGAACGACATGCAGGACTCTTTTGCGGCACACCGCGCCGCCGAGCTGCTCGGCACGGCGATGCGCGATACCGAAGCGCCGGTCATGCAAATGGCAGGGGCGCTCACACGCATCAGCCACGCGCTCGGACGAGCCGCGGCGGCAAGCGACGCGAATCCCTGCGGCTGCGCGCATCTCAAACGGGACATCGCGATCTGCATCGAGAGCTTGCAGTTCCACGACCGGCTCATCCAGCAGCTCACGGCCGTGCGGCGTCTCATGGGCTCGAACCCGAGCGATGCCGAGCAAGCGAGCGGATTCATGCCGCCCGAAGGCAGCGTCGAGCTCTTTTGAGAGCCCCGTCACGCTATCTCGCCCGTGGCTTCAGCATTTGGCGCCTCGCACCGATAGCATCAGCGTGGAGCACGACCCGGAGACCTGACGATGCCTCGGATCCTCGCCGTAGATGACTCGCCCTCGATGCGGCAGATGGTCAGCGCCACGCTCACCGGCGCCGGCTACGAGGTGGAGCAGGCGGAAGACGGCGTGCAGGCGTTGGCGCTTGCGGGGAAGCAGCGTTTCGATCTCGTCATCACCGACGTGAACATGCCGAACATGGACGGCATCACCCTCGTGCGCGAGCTGCGCGGCAAGCCGAACTACAAGTTCGTGCCGCTGCTCATCCTCACCACCGAGGCGACCTCCGAGCGCAAGCTCCAGGGCAAGAACGCGGGCGCGACCGGCTGGCTCGTGAAGCCGTTCAACCCCGACAGGCTGCTTGCGACCATCCAAAAGGTCCTTGTCTGACATTCCCGGTGCGCTTCAGGGACGCGGCGTGAAACCCAGCGAGATGGAAGTGTCGATGGAGGCGGCGGCCGTGCTGCTGAGCCTCGCGATGCGCGACACGGAGCGCCCGGTCGCGGACCTCTGCGAGGCGCTCAGCCGCATCGCGCGCACGGCGAGCCCTGCCCTCGCGCGGGATGTCGCAGTGTGCATCGAAAGCCTGCAGTTTCACGATCGGTTGATTCAGCAACTCGCCGCCGTGCGCGGCTTGCTCGCGAGTGTCGTGAGCGACCGGCCGCTCGATCTCAGCGGGTTCGGCGCGCACCGCTGGGAAGAGATGCTGAAGATGCTGCGCGAGCGGCTGAGCGAGGACTCTCAGCACCACCTGTTCAACCTGCTCCTGCGGACGGGCATCGTCGACGTGGCGGGTCACTGCAACATGCAGGAAGCCGAAGGCAGCGTGGAGCTCTTCTGACGGTCGCTCGACCCGTGCCGGCAAGCCGCGATGGCACGCTTCCTGCACCTTCGTCCTGGGTCGCGCCGGCGGCGAAAAGCCGTCACTGCGTGACGCAAATCACAGGACACTCGACATGCCACAACTTCCATACATCTCGCTCGAGGTGGCGCTGATCGTCGGGCGCGCAGTGTTTCTCGTGCTCGGGTTCATCCTCGCCGCGGTCGCATTCACGCGCTGGCGCCGCGTGGCGGAGGGCACCGCCGAGCGTTTCGCGGAACAGAACACAGCACTGCTCGCGCAACTTGCGAAGATGGAAGAGAGCCTCGCCGAGGCGCATCGCAAGCTCGACGCGCTCGGTGAGCAGAAGGACGGCGAGAGCCGCCGGGCCGTGCCCGGCGCGGCCGCCGCGCCGAGTTACCAGATTGCGATTCGGATGGCCCGTAGCGGCGCCACGCGCGATGAGCTCATGGCGAGCTGCGGATTGACGCGCCAGGAGGCCGAGCTGGTATTGCGGCTGCACGCGCCCGCGCGCGGCGCACGCCTCGCCGCAGTGAGCTGAGAGCCCGCGGACGCCGGCGGCGGCGCCCTGATTCGGCCCGCGCGCCGAGCGAGACGCGCGTCACTCTTGTTTGTTGCGCTGCTCAAGCCACTGTGCGCAACGCCGATAGCGTTGGCGCAGGACCCCATTCGCTTCACGTGTGCTGCAGAAGGATGTTGTCGAGATGACCACGAGGCGCAAGCCCGGCAAGTCCGGGAGAAAATCCGCGCCTGCAAAGAAGGCGGCTGCCGCGCGCGCACGCGTGACCGCCAAGACGGCTGCCTCGAAATCGGTCGGCGCGAAGTCGCGCGCGACCCGGCACGACGCGGCGAAGTCCGCCGCGAAGTCGGGCGGCGCCAAGCTCGCTGCCGCGCAGGTCAGCGCGCCCAAGAGCCGTGCGGCCGCGGACGACAGCGTCTCTCTCGCCACACTTCCGACCGACTGCACGATCGCTCAGGCCGCCGACATGAAGGCGGACCTCGAGCGCATGCTCGCAACACCGGCCGCCGTCACGCTGGATCTCTCCGCCGTCCGCCGCACCGACACAGCGGCTCTGCAGGTGCTCACCGCTTTCATCCGCGAGCGACGCGGGGCGGGTCGCGACGTCGAATGCCGCGGCGCCTCCGACGCGTTCCTCGCGACGGCCGATGTTCTGGGTCTAGGTGCGCTGTTCAGCCCGGTCACGGACGACCGGTTCGCTGAAGGCGCGGTTGGCAACGCATGACGCTCGATCTCACACAGTTCCACGACGCCTTCTTCGAGGAGAGCTTCGAGGCGCTCGACTCGATGGAGTCCGCGCTCCTGAAGCTCGATCTCGGCGCGCCGGATGCCGAGCTGATCAACACGATCTTTCGCGTCGCGCATTCGATCAAGGGCGGCAGCGCGACGTTCGGGTTCAGCGAGATTGCGTCCTTTACGCACTCGCTGGAGACGCTGCTCGATGAGCTGCGAGCGAATCGATTGCAGGTGACGGAGGCGACTTCCGACTTACTTTTGAAGTCGGTGGATGCGATGCGCGACATGTTGCGCGCGGTACAGGCAAAGAAGCCGATCGATTCGCAGCGAGTCGCCGATCTGCAATTCGAGACCGAGCAGCTGCTGGCGCAGCGGCACACCGCGGTGAACGGAGCGTCGGGAGCTTCACCCGCGCGAGCGAGCGCGGCCCAGGGTTCGCTGTCCGCTGCGTCGGGCGGCAGCACGTCCGCGGCGGCCTCGCCTTCCTCGGCTGCGCAAGCGAATGCGCCGCTCGCGAATGCCGGCATCGCCGGGCCTTCGGCTCAGAGCGGTGCGCCCTCTTCGGCTTCGGCACCGGCCTCCGAGCGGCGCTGGAAGATTTCGTTCCGGCCGTATCCGGAGCTGTTCGCGCGCGGGAACGACCCGCTGCGCATGTTGCGCGAGCTGCACGAGCTCGGCTCGCTACGCGTCGAGGCCATCCTCGATGGCCTGCCGTCGTTTGCCGAGCTGGACACGCAGAGCTGCTATCTCGCCTGGAATCTCGAGCTCTCGGGCAACGTCGACGAAGCCGCCATTCGGCAAGTGTTCGACTGGGCCGAAGGCGACTGCGATCTCGTCATCGCCGAAGAGACAGCGACGACCGACAGTCCGCCGGCCGAAGACCTGACGAACTACGATCTCATCGCCGAGTTCGACGCGATGATGGCCGCCGATGCGGCACCGAAGTATGAGCCCGTGCAGCCGACGGCAGCAGCGCCCGCGCCTGCTGCGATGGCGCCAGCCGCGAGCCCCGCACCTGCTGCCGCAAGCCCTGCAGCCGCCGCGGAAGGCTCGGCCAAAGCCGAGCCGACCGGCAGCACCGAGCCGGCGCATGCGCCGGAGAGGGTCTCGAAATCGGAGACGGCCGCCGCGAGCGGCATCGGCGACAGCGGCTCGATCCGCGTGAGCGTCGAGAAGATCGACGAGCTCATGAACACCGTCGGCGAGCTCGTGATCACGCAATCGATGTTGAGCCAGCTCGGGCGCAATCTCGAAGGTCCCGCCTCGGAGCAGTTCCGCCTCGGGCTCGCCGAGCTCGAGCGCAACATGCGCGAGCTGCAGGACAGCGTCATGCGCGTGCGCATGCTGCCCATCAGCTTCGTCTTCAGCCGCTTTCCGCGCATGGTGCGCGACCTCGCGCAGCGCCTCGGCAAGCAGATCGAGCTCACCATGACGGGTGAGCAGACCGAGCTCGACAAGACGGTGCTCGAGAAGATCGGCGATCCCCTCGTCCATCTCATACGCAACAGCATCGATCACGGCATCGAGAAGCCGGAGGTGCGCGTCCAGCGCGGCAAGACGCCGGTGGGACACTTGCGTCTCGACGCCTGCCACCGCGGCGGCAACATCTGCGTCGAAGTGCACGACGACGGCGCCGGCCTGGACCCGCAGAAGATCATGGCGAAGGCCCGCGCGCGCGGCCTGATCGGCCCGAACGAGACGCTGAGCGACGATCAGGCGGTCGAGCTCATCTTCATGCCGGGCTTCTCCACCGCCGAGCAGACGACGGATGTCTCCGGCCGCGGCGTCGGCCTCGATGTCGTCCGCCGCAACGTGAAGGAGCTCGGCGGCTCGATCGACATCCGCAATTCACCGGGCCAGGGCGCGCGCTTCATCATCACGCTGCCGCTCACGCTCGCGATCGTCGACGGCCAGTCGATCGCGGTCGGCAAGCAGAACTACATCGTGCCGCTCATCAGCATCATCGAGTCGTTGCAGATCAAGCAGGGCTCGCTGAATCGCATCGCCGGACGCGGCGAGGTCTTCGCGTTCCGCGGCGACTACGTGCCCGTCATCCGCCTGCACGAGCTCTTCGGCGTCGAGCCGCGGGCGCGCGAGCTCGACGAAGGCCTCATCGTCATCGTCGAGGGCGATGGCCGTCGCGTCGGGCTCTTCGTCGACGATCTTCTCGGTCAGCAGCAAGTCGTCATCAAGTCGCTCGAGACCAACTACGGCCACATCGACGGTGTCTCCGGCGCGACCATCCTCGGCGATGGCTCGGTCGCCTTGATCCTCGATCTGCCAGGAATCATTCGTCGCGCCGGTGCCGGCGTGAGGGCCAACTAGCATGAACCAAGTCGTTTCCACCGAGCCGTCTTCCGGCGCCGAGCAGTTCCTGACCTTCGTGCTGGGCGGTGAAGAGTACGGCGTCACCATCCTGCAGGTGCAGGGCATCCAGGGCTGGGATCGCGTCACGCCGATTCCGAACACGCCCGAGTACATCCTCGGCGTCATCAATCTGCGCGGCGCGATCGTGCCGATCGTGGATCTGCGCCGCCGCTTCGGCATGCCCGCGGCGGAGTTCGGCCCGACCACCGTGGTGATCGTCGTGCGGGTCACGCAGGACAACCGCGGCGAGCGCACGCTCGGGCTCGTCGTCGACGCCGTCTCCGAGGTGTGCAGCGTGGGTGCGGATGCGCGCAAACCGGCGCCCGACTTCGGCTCCGGAATCAAGACAGATTTCGTCAAAGGGCTCGCCACGGTGGACAACCGCATGGTGATCCTGCTCGACATCGACCGTCTGGTGAGCGAAGGGCTGCTCGGTTCGATGTCGACGCACTGACCGGCGAGACCTGGCTCACGGAAGCAGCGGCCACGCCTCAAGAATTATGTGCGTAGGCCGAATTTGCCACTCGGTGCTGCATTGCGCGAGCGATGTGCGTACCGCCCATACGATGACCGATGACGAGCAGACGACGAGGAGGACGAGGGAAATGAACCGTGCCAGAAACATGTGCTTTGCGCTGATCGCAGGCTGCTTTGCGCTGCCCGCGATGGCGGAATGCACGGCGCCCGTTGCGCCCACCAAGGTGCCGGACGGGTCGACCGCCGCGGAGGCGGAAATGGTGGCGGCGATGAAGACGCTGAAGCAGTACGACACGGACGTGAACACCTACGTGAAGTGCCTCGAGTTCGAGGCGAAGCAGAACCGTCTGTCGCGCGAGGAACAAGCGCGGCGGCACAACGCGGCGATGGACTCGCTGACGCAGATCGCGGCGAAGTTCAACGAGCAGGTGCGCGTGTTCAAAGCTAAGTCAGGCTGATCAGAGCTCGTCGAACAGGCGTAGCGGGAGCGGAGTTGCGACCCATGAAGTTTCTCGGCAGGTTGGTCTTGTGGCAGAAGTTGCTGCTCGTCGTAGTGGCGCTTCTGGTTCCGTCCGCGCTCCTCGCGGTCTTCTATCTGAAGAACGCGAATCAGACGGTGCGCATGGCTCATGCCGAGCTGGCCGGGGCGCGTTACACGCGCGCGGTCGATACGTTCCTGTACGACGTGATCAAGCACCGCGCCATGGCGAACGTCGTGCTGAACGGCGAAGCCGGCGCCAAGAGTGCCGTGCTCGATGCGCAGGCGGCGGCCGACAAATCGGCCGCCGCGCTCGACGCGGTCGATGCCGAGCTCGGCAAGGAGCTCGGTGCGAGCGGCGACTGGGCCGCCATCAAGAACGAGTGGAGCTCCCTGAAGGCGCGCACGCTCACGCTGCCGCCCGACGACTCGCTCGCGCAGCACAACGACCTCGTCCGCAAGATTCTCGATTTCGGTACCAGCGTCGCGATGACCTCGGGCATGGCGCGCGACTCGGACCTCGTCGCCTCGACGCTCGTTGGGCTCGCGACGGGCCGCATGCCCGAGGCGGTGAACCGCGCCGGCGTCGTCCGCGATCGCGCCACCGCCGGCGTGCTGCGCGGCTACCTGAGCGAAGGCGATCGCGTGACCATCGACATGGCGCGCCAGGACGTGACCGGCCTTCTCGGTCAGATCGATCGCCAGCTGGATTCCATCAGCGACTCCGCGCCGGCCGTGCGCGCGAGCGTCGCCCCCTCGTTCCAGCGCGCCCGCGACGCGTTCTCGAGCTACTCGAGCTTCGTCGAGCAGAAGCTGCTCAAGGCGCAGGAAGTGACCGTCAAGGGTCCGGAGATGCTCGATGCGGCGTCGAGCTCGATCGACGCGTTCAGCGCGCTCGCGAACGCCTCGTACGATGTGATGCTCGCGGAGATCGAGAAGCGCGCCGCGACCGAATCGGCGACGCGCAATGTCACCGTGCTGACGGTGGCGCTCGTCATCGCCCTCTCGATGGCGCTGAGCTGGCTCATCACACGCGCCCTGACCAAGCCGATGGCCCAGGCGATCACCATTTTCAATTCGATCTCGGCGGGTCACTACGACAACCAGATCGAGGCGGACGGCGCCGATGAAGCCGCGCAGGTTCTGCGCGCGCTCGGCGACATGCAGAGCAAGCTACGCGCACAGATCGAGTCGGAGCGCAAGCAGGCGGAGGAGAACGCCCGCGTGCGTGCGGCACTCGACAACGTTTCGTCGAACGTGATGGTCGCCGACCAGCACTACAACTTCATCTACCTCAACCCGGCTGCGCGCTCGCTCATGGCTGCCGCGGAAGCCGACATCCGCCGCGACCTTCCGCAGTTCAGCGCGGCGCACGTGCTGGGCGCGAGCGTCGATGTGCTCTCCAAGAATCCGTCGCACGAGCGGCGCATGCTGATGGACCTGCGCGGCACGCACACGCAAGAGGTGACGCTCGGCAGCCGCACGTTCCGCGTCGTTGCGAACCCGGTCGTCGATGCGAACGGGGCGCGCGCCGGCACGGTGTTCGAGTGGACCGATCGGACGCAGGAAGTCGGCGTCGAGGCGGAAATGCAGAGCATGCTGTCCTCGGTGCTCGCCGGCGACCTCGAGAAGCGCATCGTGCTCGAGGGCAAGCAGGGCTTCTTCGAGGCGATGAGTCGCGGCGTCAATCATCTCGCCGACAACATGGCGGAAGTCGTGCGGCGCGTGAAGGCCGCGGCGAGCGAAGTCTATCGCGGCGCCGAGGAGATCTCGGCCGGCAACGCGAATCTCTCGCAGCGTACGGAGGAGCAGTCGTCCTCGCTCGAGGAGACCGCCTCGTCGATGGAAGAGATGACCTCGACCGTCAAGCAGAACGCGGACAACGCCGGCCAGGCGAACCAGCTTGCCGTCGCCGCGCGCGATCAAGCGGAAAAAGGCGGCGCGGTGGTTGCGCAGGCGGTGCGCGCCATGGCGGACATCAACGACGCCTCGCGCCGCATCGCCGACATCATCGGCGTGATCGACGAGATCGCGTTCCAGACCAACCTCCTCGCCCTGAACGCGGCGGTCGAAGCCGCGCGTGCCGGTGAGCAGGGCCGCGGTTTCGCGGTGGTCGCGAGCGAAGTGCGCAGTCTCGCGGGCCGCTCCGCGACGGCGGCGAAGGAGATCAAGGACCTCATTCAGGACAGCGTGCGCAAGGTGCAGGACGGGTCGGTGCTCGTCACGCAGTCCGGCCAGACGCTCGAGCAGATCGTCGCCTCGGTCAAGAAGGTCTCGGACATCGTCGCCGAGATCGCCGCGGCCTCGCGTGAGCAGTCCTCGGGCATCGAGCAGGTGAATCGCGCCGTCATGCAGATGGACGAGCTCACGCAGCAGAACGCCGCGCTCGTCGAGCAGGCGACGGCATCGTCGCAGGCGATGGCGGATCAGGCGCGCGAGCTGAACGAGATGATGAGCCGCTACCGGGTGAGCTCGAGCGAGCTGCTCTCGCCCCCGGCCAGCGAGCATGCGGCCGCGCCCGCCCCTGCCGCGGCGCCGGCGGCGACCAACGCCCCGGCGGTCGAGCGGCGCTCGAAGAATCGTCCGTGGTCGGGCAAGCGCGCGCCCGCAGCGGCCGCGACGAACGGCAGCGCCGGTCATGCCGTTGCCGCGGTGGCGGCCCGCAAACAAGCCAGCAACTCCGATACCGACTGGCAGGAATTCTGAGAATTCCATTTTGAGACGCCACGCGTACGTCGTGCCGCTTGCCACGACGTACGCTCTTCCTTGCAGACATTGATTGGAGGCCACCGCTTTGGCCCGCATTCTCACCGTGGACGATTCCGCAGCGATGCGGCAGATGGTCGAGGTCACCTTGACGAGCGCCGGCTACGAGGTCGCGCAGGCGTGCGACGGCCGCGAAGCCGTGACTCTCGCCGGGAAGGACACGTTCGATCTCGTGATCACGGACGTGAACATGCCCGAGATGGACGGGCTCACTCTGGTGCGCGAGCTGCGCGGCATGCCGAGCTACCGCCATACCCCGCTCCTCGTGCTCACGACCGAAGCCACCGCAGAGCGCAAGATGGAGGGGCGCGAGGCCGGCGCCACGGGCTGGATCGTCAAGCCCTTCAATCCGGACAGGCTCCTCGCGACCGTGGCCAAGGTATTGAAGTGACCTGCGCCACCGCACGCGACACACCGATCGAGCTGCCGACGTGGACACCTCGACCACCTCACTCACGCTGAAGCTGCGCGAGTTCGAGTTCGGCGAGGACGATTTCCAGGCGCTGCGCGCGCTCGTCCGCCAAGTCACCGGCATCAGTCTCTCCGAGCAGAAACGCGAGCTCGTCTACGGACGGCTGGCACGGCGCCTGCGCGCGCTGAACCTGAAGAGCTTCCGCGACTATCGTGCGCTGCTATCGCAGGACGACGGCACCGAGCTCGTACAGTTCTGCAACGCCATCACGACGAACCTCACCGCGTTCTTCCGCGAGCCGCACCACTTCGAGCACCTGAAGCAGGAGGTGCTCGGCCCGATGCTGAAGAACCCGCCTCCGGGCCGTCGCGTGCGGATCTGGTCCGCGGGATGCTCGACGGGCGAAGAGCCCTACAGCATCGCAATGAGCGTGCTCGAGGCGGTGCCCGATCTCGAGCGCTGGGACATCCGCATTCTCGCGACCGATCTCGACTCGGACGTCCTCGAGAAGGCGCGGCGCGGCGTGTACAGCGCCGAGCGGCTGCAGACACTCTCCGCCGAGCGCCGCGAGCGCTTCTTCGAGCCGTATCCCGGCGCCAAGGAGCCCTCGTACAAGGTGCGTCCGGAAGTGGCGCGACTGCTCACGGTGAAGCAGCTGAATCTGATGCACGCGTTTCCGATGAAGGGCCCGCTCGACGTCATCTTCTGCCGGAACGTCGTCATCTACTTCGACAAGGACACGCAGCGCGACCTCGTCGCGCGCATCTCGCGCCTGCAGCGACCGGGGGACCTGCTGTTCCTCGGGCATTCGGAAACGCTGTTCAAGGTCTCCACGGACTACACCCTGATCGGTCGCACCATCTACCGCCGCAGCTGAAAGCCTTCGCATGCAGGAATTTGCCAGCCATTTCGACCGACCGGAGCCGCCGCCGATGGTGCGCGGCTTCGAGCAGCTGCAGCGCTTCTGGGAGCCGGACACGCAGCGCTGGACCGTGAAGATCCTGCCGGGCGAGTACTACGTGACGCGCGCCGACGAGGCCATCACCACCGTGCTCGGCTCGTGCATCTCCGCCTGCATTCGCGACCCGGTGGTGAACGTCGGCGGCATGAATCACTTCATGCTCCCCGAGGACAACGCGGTGCGCGCGCCGGGCAGCAAGGAGCCGCCCGTGCTCGCCACGCGATACGGCTCGCATGCCATGGAAAGCCTGATCAACGATCTGCTGAAGCTCGGGGCCCGGCGCGGCCGGCTCGAGATCAAGATCTTCGGCGGCGGGCGCGTGCTTGCGGCGATGACCGACATCGGCGCGCGCAACATCGAGTTCGTGAAGAGCTATCTCGCGCTCGAGCGGCTGCCGATCGATGCGCAGGACGTCGGCGGCGAGCAGCCGCGCAAGGTCATCTATTTCCCGAGCGACGGCAAGGTGAAAGTGCGCAAGCTGCGGCCCATCGAGAACCGCGGGATCAGCGACCGCGAGCGGCTGTACATGGATAGCCTGCGCGCCAAGGAGGACGGCGGCGACATCGAGCTCTTCACATGAGCGGCGCCAAGAAGATCCGGGTGCTGATCGTCGACGACTCGGCGCTCGTCCGCAGCATCCTGTCGGAAGTGCTCGCGCGCGATCCGGCCATCGAAGTCGTCGGCACGGCGAGCGATGCGCACATCGCGCGCGAGAAGATCAAGAAGCTGAATCCGGACGTGCTGACGCTCGACGTCGAGATGCCGAAGATGGACGGGCTCACGTTCCTCCACAACCTCATGCGCCTGCGCCCGATGCCGGTGGTCATGGTGTCGTCCATGACGGAGAAAGGCGCCGAGACGACGCTCGATGCGCTGGCCATGGGCGCGGTCGATTTCCTCGCGAAGCCGAAGATCGACATTGCGGCGAAGCTCCCCGAGTACTGCGAGGAGCTGATCGGCAAGATCAAGCTCGCGGCGAGTGCGCGCGTGCTGGCGCTCGATCCGACACGCGCCGCGGCGACGCGCCCGAAGACCCTGAATCCGGTCGCGACCGACGTTCTGCCCGTCGCGCGCATCGCGGCTCGCAAGATGCGCACCACGGATCGCATCATCGCGATCGGCGCCTCGACCGGCGGCACCGAGGCGATCAAGCGCGTGCTGATCGAGATGCCCGCCGACGCGCCGGGGATCCTGATCACGCAGCACATCCCGAAGGCGTTCAGCACCTCCTTCGCGAAACGCATGGACGAGTGTTGCGCCATGACGGTGACCGAGGCGCAGGACGGGCAGCACGTGCTGGCCGGCCACGTCTACATCGCGCCGGGCGATCGGCATCTCTATCTGGTCCGCGACGGCGCGCGGTACGTGTGCCGCCTCGACGACGGCGCGCCCGTCAATCGGCACAAGCCGTCCGTCGACGTGCTCTTCAACTCCGTCGCCAAGTGC
>DASTRY010000002.1:0-4249 GCA_035760965.1 Steroidobacteraceae bacterium
TCCCGTCCGCGGCAACCGCCATCGATAGCCCATGCCGCGCACCGTCTGGATTGGATCGATGCGGCCGTCGGGATCCAGCTTCCGGCGCAATCGCAAGATGAGCACGTCGAGCACGTTCCCCTCGCTCCCCTCGTCGCCGTCGTAGAGGCGGTCACGGAGCTCGCTTTTCGTGACGATCTGCCCGGCATGCAGCATGAGGTACTCGAGCACGTTGTACTCGAAGGTGGTCAGGTCGACCGGCACGCCGGCCACGCGTACGCTCCGCTCCGCCAGGTTCAACGCAATGGGCTCGCACACGAGCTCCGACGAGGCCCACCCGCCATGGCGCCGCATCAGCGCCTGGATGCGCGCCACCAGCTCGTGGAAGTTGCACGGCTTGTGCATGTAGTCGTCCGCGCCCGCCTGCAGCGCCTGCACCGTGTCCGACCAGTGCTTGCGCGCGGTGAGCACGAGCACCGGGAGCGTGCTGCGCCTGCTCCGCAACGTGCGAATCACGTCGAAGCCGGAAAGCTTGGGTAGCCCGAGGTCAACGATGGCCGCGTCCAGTGGGTGCTCGATGGCGGCGTAGAGGCCCTCTTCGCCCTCCGCGGCCGTGTCCACGCTGTATCCGGCCTCTGCGAGGCGGCGCGCGAGCGATTCGCGGAGTGAGGCTTCGTCTTCGATAACGAGGATGCGCATGACGGATCTCCCTCTCCGATGAGCCTTGTGCCGCAGGGTGTATCACGTGACGCCGAGCGGGGACGCGTGGCGCGTGCAGCGCATCCGCGCGAGGCGGGCCGACAGCATTCATGCGCTGAAGGTGGATGCCGTTCGGCGTGCGAAGGAGCTCGCGATGCGCGGGGCACTCGGAGAGGTGCGCGTGCATCGCCGCGATGGGGAGATTCAGAGGGAATGGACGTACGGAAAAGATCCGCGACGGACGCCGGGTTGACTGCGCACAGCACGCGGGCGTTGATGCGCGCAGTGCAGCGGGTTGACCGGTGCAGGATGCCAGGTTGCCCCGCGCACCGCGCTAGGGTTGGTCCGCGTCCAGCGCTCGGGTCGATCCGCGCAGCAGGCTCAGGTCGACCCGCGCACCACGCACGGATTGATTTGCGCAGTCGCCCGGGCCGATCCGCGCCGGCGCGGGCTTGATCAGAAACCCGTTCGCCAAATGCAAGGAGGCAAGGCGCGACTCACAGCGCGCCGATACAACTTGGTGATTCGATGTGAGAGCTCCTTGCTGGCGCTGGCCACGCCAGCAAGGGGCGACGGCAGCAGGGAGGCGGCTCGAGAGAATCGAAGAGCCGGCTGAGGACGGAGGCGGTTCGGGTGGGAAACCCCGCCTCGAGTCGGGTTAGTTACCGACGCCGCCGATGATGAAGTTCGTCATGACTTTCCGCCACTTACGCAGCCTCACCGCTGCACCGAAAAACATACTACATCAAGGCCCGAACAGCCGCACACTAAACTTCGCCGGTGCGGGAACCGCGTCGCAGGTCCACCCGGCCGTGTGATAGCCCTTCCCGGGCGGCGCGTAGCCATTTCCGAGCTGCGCGCGCGTCAGCTTCCGACAGCCGCAGTCCAACATAATCTCGGACTTGGCCTCGCCCAGCGCCCGCACCTCGCCTCGATCAGTAAGGTCGCCGAACGACTTCGGCCAATGCACGATGATCAGCGCCGACTCGAGTGTGGCCCGCTTCGTCGCAATATAGGCCTCGTCTTCATTCCTCCGGGGATCCAGCAGGCCCGCCACGAATCCCTTGACCTGCTCGGTCAGGCGGACGGTGTACGGGCCGTTCTTCTGATCCAGCGGCGTCTGGAAGACCACGAGCAACGATCGGGCCTTGGTTGCTGCATCTGCGCAGTAGTCCAGCATCGGCAGGTTCGCGAATTTCACCGCATTGCCCGCGGAGTCCATCACTTCCACTTCTGCGCGCAACAGGTCCGTGCGATCCGATGCGCCCGTGAGCGCGAAGCGATAGCAGGAGACCGGAGCGCTCATCGCATGGAGCTCCACGATGTTCGTCACGCTATCCGCCGCGCCGGTCCTTTCCAGAGAGTGGGCAATCACGATGAGCTGGCTGCGCGCGATCCGCGGAATGTTGGGCAAGTGATGCACGTGGTACATCCAGCCGATCTGCTTCATCGTCTCGCCGAGGTCCTTCTCCCACTGATTGTCCGCCGCGCTCGAGGCGCTCCACGGGTCCGTGCGGATCTTCTTGCGACCGTACTCCTCGAGCACCTTGCCGAAGAACGCGGCAGTCTGTTCCTTCAGCAGCGCGTATTTCTCCAGTCCCGCGCGCAACGACGACTCGAATTCGAAGGACGGCACATCGAGCTTCAACTCGAGAATCCATTCGAGATCGCGTTTGGCCTTGGCCACCGAGTTGTCGATGGCGGCGGACGCCAGCGCGGCGGCGTAGCTCAGGAGATTCGTGGGCGGCTCGGGCGGCGCTTCGGGCAGCGCAAAGGAAATCGCGACGATCGGCCCGTCCGTGGCTTCATGCTCCTTCAAAGGCGCAACCGGCAAGTTCTCACAAACGCCGCCGTCCGCCATGTTGGCGCCGCTGTCGTGTTTGGACGGCATGCGGAACAGGAACGGCACCGCCGCGGAGTCCAGCACGGCGTCGATGACATTCTTGTGGTCACCCGGCCCGAGTGTGTAGGGCCTCGAGTTGGTCACGTCCGTGGACGTGATGTGGAGCGGGATGAATTTCGGCGCGAACTCACTGAGCGTCATCCGCGCCACGTGCGCGTCGTCGAACAGCTCGCCGAGGCACTTGCGGATGAGCTTGGGATCGAAGATCGGCTTGTTCCACAGCAGGCGCCAGGCTGCCGCGATCCTCGACGGTGCGGCAAAGGGACTGACGTCGAGGTTCTTCAGATGCTGCTTCACCGCGGTCATGCTGACGCCGGCGGCGTAGAGCGCTCCCGCGATGGCGCCGGCGGAGGTGGCGGCGATTCGGGTCACTCGCAGCGCGTTCTTGCGCTCGAGCTCCTGGACGACCTCCAGAGCGGCGATGAGGCCCACGACCTTCGCGCCGCCCCCTTGGATGGCGAGCTGAATCGTTGGGGGCTTCTTATCTTTATCGTTCATTCTGACGGTAGACGCGTTGTGGATCGGTTTCCTCTAGACGCCCGTTCTAGCGCGTAGACTGCGATAGCGGTTCGCTACGGGAGCGCGAAGCGGCTTCCGCAGCGGAGATCGCGCAGGCCGCGGCGGCGATGTGCGAGCGTGAAGCGGGACCTCACGAACGCGCGCGTTGGCCGTTTCTTCTCACCACGCGCGCGCCACGCGACTGGCACGATGCACCCCAGGCGCCCGGCACGACGCAGGCCATGGCTGCGGCACGGCGCACATCAGGCACCCAACATGCCGCACCTCACGCGTCCGGCACGGCGCACGCCATGCGCAACACGACGCACGCCACGCCTGCCGCACGGCGCACGTCACGGACCCGGAACGGCGCCGCCACGCCCGCGGCACGACGTACATCACGCGCCCGGCACGGCGCACCTCACGCGCGGCACAACGCATATCTGCGTTGGCGATGCGCTGTGTGATTTGACGCTTGGCGAGCCGGGGAACTTGTATCGAAGGTGCGCCGCGCCATTCAAGAGACCGGCGTCACTCGCACGCTGCCGTTGCTTGCGACCGTCGGCCCAGCACTGAAATCCAGCCCAATCACGGCGCACGCGCGCGTTGACCTCGTCCCCACAACAAGGCACATTCCGCGCACACGACATGGAACCGTCGTTCACTCGTCCATGTCGCGGAAAGGACTCTGATCGACCGATTCACTCTTTATTAATTCGATGCGGCACCTGCCGGTGTTACGAGCACCGACAGGCGCCTAACCATCCGAACGCCCGTAGGAGGGGCACTCAAATGGCTACCGCCGATATTACGACGCCTGCGCGTCCGAATCGAAACGCAGCTCCGCAACTGGTGCTGCCGCTCCGCACACCCGACGACGACTGGATCCCGCCGCTGTACGTGAAGGTGGGCGCGTCCTACGAGCGCGCGCCGGATGCGCTCGTCATTGAGCGCGCGCAACAGCTGATTGCAGCGGATTTCCGGCCGAGGGCGTCGTTCGTCACGTCCACGGCTCAAGTGATGGAGTTCCTGAGCTTGAAGATCGGCGACCGGGACGACGAAGTGTTCGCCGTGATGCTGCTCGACGCGCGCCGGCGGTTCATCGGGTACGAGGAGCTGTTTCACGGCACTGTCGACACGGTGAAGGTGGAAGTTCGAACGGTGCTCTCG
>DASTRY010000003.1:0-38932 GCA_035760965.1 Steroidobacteraceae bacterium
CCATCAGGTCGTGAGCCACGACCACCGGACCTGAGTAGTGCTCCTTGACCGCCGCGATGTACTTTGCGTCCTGACCGCTCCGCCCGCCTGTCACGAGGTGGGTCAGCACCACCATCTTCACGCCCGCCTCGTGGGCCACGCGCCCGACTTCTTCAGGCGAGGTGTGCTCCGTGCGCAGGTGGGTCAGCAATGCCTCACGCTGCCCCGGGCGGGAATACGCCCCGTCGCGCCGTGCCGGTTCGACCGAGTCGAGTGCGGGCAGATCGATGACCTCGTGCACGAGAATGTCCGCGCCCTTCGCAAAGTCCGACAGCACGCTGCCGCACGGTCCTGTGTCGCCACTGAACACGATCGAGCGATCGGGTGTCTGGAAGCGCAAGGCAAACGACTGCTGCCACTTGTAACCGGGGCTGCCCTTCGAGAAGTGATAGTGGCAGTTCTCTACGGCGGTGACGCGAACGTTCGCATCCTCGAAAACGAGCCCCGGCCCGCGAATGTCCCGCGCCAGGATGACCTTCTCCGGCGGCACGTTCTCCGCGCCTTCGAGGTAGTGCGCGGCGGCGTTGGGCGCGAAGTACTGTAAGAAGCCCTTGCGCATCGATTCCGTGCCGCGCGGGCCATACACGGTCATGGGCTCGTATTGACCCGACGTCCACGCCCGACCCATGAGCGTGCCCCAGTCGGCGTTGTGGTCGTCGTGATTGTGTGTGATGAAGATGTTGCGGATCTTCGTGAACGACACGCCGGCGAGGTCGAGCTGCCGGATCACGCCATTCCCCGCATCCACGAGGTAAGGAGTGTCCCGCACGAGAATCACGTTGGCAGGCTGCGCACGCTCGGCCGACCCTCGCGGCCCGCCGGCGGTGCCGAGTGTGATCAGCCGCGTGACAGGCGCGGAAGCGGGGGAGGGCACGCCATCGGACTGTGCATGGGTAGCGCCGACGGCGATGGCAACGACGAGCGCGGGCAGACTCACTCTGATCATTCGACAAGCTCCAACGATGAGGGGCGTATGTTCGGATTTGCCGCGCCGGGATAGCAACAATGCGGAGCCTGCCACCTCCCATAACACTCTGATGATGGGTAAGCTCGGGGTAGACTCCGAGGCACGCCATGTACTCCTTCACCTTCCGCCAGATCGAGGTGTTCCTGCAGATCTGCCGCGCCGGCAATTTCAGCGGGGCGGCAGGGCAGTTGAACGTCTCGCAGCCTGCGATCAGCAACGTCATTCGCACGCTCGAAGCGCAGCTCGGCGTGGAGCTGTTCGAGCGCCGGCGGGGCGCATCGTGCGTGCTCACGCGTGAAGGCATGGCGTTTCGGGATTCGGCGCAGCACTTCGTGTCCCAGTGCGAGGCGCTGTCGCGCGCCGCGCGGCCCGGCCGCCGGCGGCCGCGCTCGCTGCGCGTGTTCATCGGCGGTCATCTGCTCGAGGATTTCGTACGGCCGATGCTGCCGGAGTTCTACGAAGAGCATCCGCAGCTGCAGATGAACTTTCTGCCCGAGCGCAGCCGCGATCAGATTCTGCAGGACATCCAGACGGGCAAGATCGACGTCGCGGTGATGACCGTGGCGCCGGACGAGCGGCCGCCCGGCTCGCTGCTCATCGGCACGGTCACCGCCGGGGTTTATGGCGCGCGCAACTTCCGCGGCCCCTTCACGGCGGAGACGATCGCCGCACTGCCGTTCTTTCTGCCGGCCGCCGGCACGCAGCTCACCGCGTCGATGCTGCGGGAGCTCGAAAAGCACGGCGTGGTCCCGGCGCGAGTCGTTGCGTTCTGCCCGTACCACGACGTGCGCATCAGTCTCGTGTGCCGCGGTCAGGGCGTGACGTTCTCGGTGCAGAGCGTGATCGAGAGTCACGATCGGGGCGCACAACTGAAGCTGCTCTTTCCGATGACGCCGTGGGAGCGGCGGCTGTACATCAATCCGCGCGTGGAGGCCGCGAGCGCCACGGCGCTCGCGAGCTTCGTCACGCGTGCGCTGAGTCGCTCGGTCATCACGAATAAATGATGGGTGGAGATAGCTCGGCACCCTAATGCTTGCCGTGCCTCGCCATCTTTACGATCCCCCGAGAAGAGGACAGGGGGGATCTTTACGATGGCTGCGTACACGCAGAGGGTCGCCGCTTGGGCGCGCCCGCATTCCGAATCACACTCCGGCACGTCGATCATTGCGGCCGCGGTCGCATTGGCGTTGAGCAGCGCCGCGCTCGCGCAGTCGGCGGGCGGCGACGAGGGCGTGCCAGCAGAGGTGCTGGTCACCGGCACGCGCATCCGGCAGACGTCCGGAATGGAGACACCGACACCGGTGGCCGCTCTATCCGTCGATGAAATCACCAGCATGGCGCCCGGCTCGATCACCGACGCGCTGACACAGCTCCCGCAGTTCTATGCCAGCTCGACGGCGTCGGGCTTCAACAGCCTGAACAACGGGTTCTTCAATTCACCGGGCGGCGGCAGTCTGAACCTGCGCGGCATCGGTCAGAAGCGCACGCTGACGCTGCTCGACGGACGCCGCGTCGTGTCCGCGACGATCTACGGCGGCCCGGACATCAACTCGTTCCCGACGGCAATGCTGAAGTCCGTCGAAACGGTCACGGGCGGAGCGAGTGCGGCCTACGGAACCGACGCCGTATCCGGCGTCGTGAACTACGTGCTGAACACCGATTTCGAGGGCTTCGACGGGCACGCGCAGTCCGGCCAGACCGCGCGCGGCGACGGCGACAACTCCGAGTACTCGCTGGCGTTCGGAACGAAGCTCGGGCAGCGGGCCCACTTGCTGCTTTCCGCCGAGCGTTCTCGTCAGGATCCGATTCAGACGTTCGCGGGGCGCGACTGGTACAACGGCTGGGGCATGTTGCAGCTCGGCGGTGGCACGAGCCCATCCGATCCGCGCCTCGTACCGGCGCGCAACCTCGTGTCGACGGCGGCGTCGTACGACGGCGTGGTCCTCTCCTGGAACAACGCGGCGGGGCAGCCCGTGAACGTACCGGGCTTCGGTCCCTCCATCTTCAACAGCGACGGCTCGCTTACGCCGTTCGTGTTCGGCAATCCGGTCGCGACGGGCAATCGCGCGCAGTCGAGCGTGGGCGGTGCGAGCGGCACGGACAACAACTCCGATCGCCCCGACCTCGTCGCCGGCTCGAAATACACGAACGGATTCGCGTACCTCGACTACGACATCACCGACAACTTCAACGTCTACGCGCAGGGCATCTATTCCAAGCAGGAGCTGGTCGCGCCGAATCTCGGCGGCCTGTTCTGTCCGGCGTCGGTCGGCTGCCAGGGCAACCAGGGCATCACGATCTTCGCGGACAACGCGTTCCTGCCGGCGAGCTTGCGCGCGCAGATGGTCGCCAACGGCATCGCCTCGTTCTCGATGGGGCGCGTCGGACACAGCTCCGATCTTGCGGCCGACGCGTACACGCGCAACACCGGCCACACCCGCTCCGGCACGCTCGGATTCAAGTCGACGATCGCTTCGGACGGCTTCTTCAGGGACTGGAAAGTCGAGGGCTACTACCAGTTCGGGAAGACCGAGCTCGACGCGGCGCAGGAAGGCGGCATCCGCCTCGATCGCATCTTCCTCGCGCTCGATGCCGTCGTCGATCCGGCGACGGGCAACATCGTGTGCAACGCCGCGCTCGTGCCGAACAGTGCGTATCGCGATTGCAAGCCGCTCAACCTGTTCGGGCGCGGACATGCCTCGAAGGATGCGATCGACTGGGTGACGGGCTTCGATCCCGGCGTGCAGGTGACGACCACGCCCTATCTGCCCGGCTATCCACCGGAGACCTACAGCTACATCGGCGATGCGTTCAAGCATCGGCTCATCGACATCGAGCAGGACGTGGCGGAGGTTTCCGCGAGCGGCCGCGTCGCCGAAGGCTGGGCCGGTCCGATCTCGGCGGCATTCGGCGCCCACTACCGCAAGGAGAGCCTCGATCAGAAAGTGCAGGCCTCGCAGGGCAACCCCTCGGCCGATCCGCTGGACTTCAACGTCGTGCCGGGGAACGATCCGGCGCTGAACATCCGTGGCGTTCCCGCCGGCGCGCGCAACAACTCGGTGGAGACGCAGTTCTCGAAGGTGCCCTTTGCGCGCGGCTCGTACGACATCAAGGAGCTGTTCGCCGAAGGGCTGGTCCCGCTCGTCAGGGGCGCGAGTTGGTTGAAGCAGCTGAGCTTCAACGGCGCCGCGCGTTGGGCGGACTATGGCGGGAGCGGCACGATCTGGACCTACAAGGCCGGTCTGGATTCGAGCTTCACGGATTCCTTCCGGGTGCGCGGCACCTACTCGCGCGACGTGCGCGCGGCCAATCTCGGCGAGCGCTTCGATCGCACGGGCGGCGCGGCGGCCGTGCGCGATCCGCGCAAGCCCTCATCGGCGCCGAACGTGCCCGTGACGCTGCTGCAGGGTGGAAATCCGGAGGTCGATCCGGAGAAGGCGGACACGTACACGGCGGGGATCGTGTACCGGCCGCAGTGGCTCGAAGGGTTTGACGTCTCCGTCGACTGGCTGAGCGTGAACGTGAAGGGCTCGATCGAGCAGTTCCTCGCGCAGGACATCGTGAACGCCTGCTACATCCGCAACGATCAGGACCAGTGCAAGAACATCACGCTCGACCCCACGACCGGCGAGCTCAGCCTCATCAACCAGACCTACCAGAACGTCTCGCAGGCGAAGATCAGCGGCATCGATTTCGAGATGGGCTATGCGCGCCCGATCGAGCTCTTCGGCGGCGGCGAACGGCTGAGCGCGCGCCTCTTCGCGAGCTATCTCGAGGAGAACTCGACGACGAGCTCGACCGGCATCAAGACGGATCGCGCGGGCCAGGTCGGCGGCGCCCCGATCGCCTTCGCGCTGCCGCACTGGAAGGCCACGGCGAACGTCAGCTACAGCCGCGGGCCGTTCCGCAGCTTCGTGCAGCTCCGCTACATCGGCAGCGGCGTGTACGACACGCAGAACGGCATCGGCACGAACAACTGGATCGTCGCGGACAACTCGATCGGCTCCATCACCTACGTGGACGCCCGCGTCTCGTGGGACATGAAGGTGAGCGACAGCGCCGTCGAGCTCTACGCGAGCGGCACCAACCTGTTCGATCGCGATCCGCCGCTCAATCCCGTGTTCAGCGCAGCGGTCGCCGCGCCGAGTCAAGTGAATTCGGCCCTGTACGACGTGCTCGGGCGGCGCTTCGTGCTCGGCGTGGACGTGCGCTTCTGATCAGCGCGTCCACCGGACGTTGCAAGCTTCGACAGGGATGTCGTTGGCTGCGCAGAAGTCGAGCCCGCGCAGCGGGTGTCCTGCAAGCGATCGCCGCGACCCGTGATTTCGATGAGTGCAGTAGAAGGGTCCTGCGCGGATCGCCCGAAGCGGCCAGGAGCAAGCTCAGCCGCGCGCATGCGCCGCCGCCGCGATCGCCCGCTGCAGCTCCGAGAACCCGACCGGCTTCACGAGGTGTGTCGCGAATCCGGCGGCCTTCGTCGATTGCCGATCTTCCTCACGCCCGTAGCCCGTGATCGCGATGAGGTGAACGTCGTCGCGCCCGCTCGCGCGGATGCGGCGCGCGACCTCGTAGCCGTCGAGGCCGGGAAGGCCGATGTCGAGCAGTGCGACCTCCGGCGCGAACGCTTCGACGCAGTCCAGGGCCTCGTGACCGGACTTGGCGATCCGCACTTCGTGTCCGTCGAGTTGCAGGAGCGCCGCAAGCATCTGTGCGCCGTCGTCGTTGTCGTCGACGACCAGCACGCGGCGCGACGTACATTTCGTCTCAGGAATCGCCGCGGCCGGAAGCTGCGCCGCCCGGACCAGAGGCAGGCGGACCTCGAAGGTCGCGCCCCTGTTCACTCCCTCGCTGCGCACGGAAACCGAACCGCCGTGCATCTCGACGAGTCGCTTCACGATCGTGAGCCCGACGCCGAGCCCGCCTTGCGAGCGATCGAGCGTACGCTCGCCCTGCACGAACAAGTCGAACACCCTCGGTAGCAGCTCCGGCGGGATGCCGGCGCCGTCGTCGCTGATGGTGATGCTCGCTTGGCCGTCGCGCTCGCACGCTTCGATGCGGATCTCGCCGCCGGGCGGGGTGTACTTGGCGGCGTTCGTCAGCACGTTGCCGATACACTGGACCAGCCGCTCGAGATCGGCGTCCACCGTCAGCGGCTCGCGGCTCGAAACGACGGTAAGGCGATGCTTCTTCTCGCGAACGAGCGCATCCACCGCTTCGATCGCATTGGTGAGAATCTGTTTGACTCGTACCGGCGCGCGCCGCAGCTCGATCCGCCCCTGCGTGATGCGCGAGATGTCGAGCAGATCGTCGACGAGTCGCGTCAAGTGCGCGAGCTGCCGGTCGATGGTGACGAGCGCAGCGCGCGCCGCCGACTCGGGCGGCAGGGTCAGCCGCAGCAGCTCGCCGGCATTGCGAATCGGTGCGAGCGGATTGCGCAGCTCGTGGGCGAGCATGGCGAGGAACTCGTTCTTTTGCCGATCCGCTTCCTCGAGCTGAACCCGCTGGCGTTCGAGCGCTTCCTGCGTTTCGCGCCGTTCGCTCACATCGCTCGCCGCGCCGAACCATTCGACGACTTCGCCGTTCGCATCGAGCAGCGGGATGGCCCGGGAGAACATCCAGCCGACCGAGCCGTTCTTGCGGATGACGCGATGCTCGAGCTCGAACACGCTCCTCGTGCGAATTGCCTCCTGGACTGCGGCCATGACCTCCGCTCGGTCGGACTCCGGGATGTACTTCGCCAGCCAGGCGCGCGTCGGCGCGCTCTGATCGGCGATGTAATCGCGGCCCTGCAGGTGGCGCAGCTCGCTCCAGTCGGGGCTCATCCGGTACATGACCTCGGAGGTCGCTTGCACGAACGCGCGAAACTGCGCTTCGTTCTCGCGGCGCGCATGCGTCAGCTCGAGGAGTGCACCTACGCGCGCGAGCAACTCGCGCGCGTGGAATGGCTTGACGACGTAGTCGTCGGCCCCCGCGCCGAGGCCTTCGATCCGGGCCTCTTCGCCCGCGCGCGCGGAGAGCATGATCACCGGGATGTCGCGCAGGCTTGAGTCCGCGCGCAGCGATTGGAGCAGGCCGAAGCCGTCGAGCCGCGGCATCATCACGTCGCAGAGAATCAGGTCGGGCCGGCGGCGGCGCGCCGCTTCCAAGGCCTGCGCACCGTCGGCTACCGCTTCGAGCTCGTAGAGCGGGCCGAGCAGCTCGCGCAAGTAGGTCCTCATATCCGCGTTGTCGTCGGCGAGCAGCACGCGTGCCCCGAACGTCGACGCGAAACGCAGGTCGTGCTTTTCGGCGATGCCGTCCGCCACCGCGAGCGGTGTTTCGATGTGCTCTTCCGACTCGTCGGGCAGCCAGCGGAGGGCTTCCTGTACATAGGCCTGCGCACCGGTCGTTTCTGCCGGCGCCGCGTGCGCCGCCTGCTGCAGGCGGTCCGGCGGAATGTGCGCGGTGCCGAGCGGAATGCGCACTTTGAAAGTCGTGCCCACACCGAGCGTGCTGGTCACCTCGACCGAGCCGCCATGCAGACGGATGAGCTCCTGCAGGAGCGCGAGGCCGATGCCGGATCCCTCGTGCGTGCGCGCGTGCGTTCCCTCGACGCGATGAAAGCGATCGAACAGCCGCGGGATCTCGTGCTCCGGCACACCGACGCCGGTATCCGCAACTTCCAGCAGCGCGTCATCCCCATCGCGCGTCAGGCGTACGCGCACGCCGCCCTGCAACGTGAACTTGAAAGCGTTCGACAGCAGATTGAGTACGATCTTCTCCCACATCTGCCGGTCGACATAGACCGGCTCGTCGAGCGCGTCGCACTCGACTGCGTAGTCGAGCTTCGCGCGTTGCATGGCCGAGCGGAACGTGCTGCACAAGTTCGCGGTGAGCGCAGACAAGTCCGTCGGCGCGAACGACGCCTGCACGCGGCGCGCTTCGATGCGCGCGAAATCGAGCAGCGAGTTCACGAGCTTCAGAAGCCGCTGCGCATTGCGCTGAGCCACTTCGAGATGGGTGCGTACGGACGCGGGCGTTGCCGGCATCGACAAGGCGTCGTCGAGCGGTCCGAGCATCAGCGTGAGGGGCGTGCGGAACTCGTGGCTCACGTTCGAGAAGAACGCCGTCTTCACCCGGTCGATTTCGGCGAGCGCTTCGGCGCGGCGACGCTCTTCCTCGTAGGCCCGCGCATTCGCAACGGCCGTCGCCACCTGCGAGCCGACGAATTCGAGAAAGGTGATGTACTGGCCGTCGAGTCGCATGTAGGCGCTGATGCCGATGACGAGCGCGCCGGCCGGCCGCGACGCGATGTTCGACTTGATGGGCACCACCGCCACCGAGTTGGGCGGATCCGGCCACGGGCCGGGCGGAATCACCGGCAAGAGCGCCGCGAGTCCCTCGCGCACCTGCATGGTTTCCGTCCGCAGCGCCTCGGCGAGCGGCCATGCGACTTCGCTCATCGGCGTGTCGACATCGAGCGTCGTGGGACCTGCGCTCTCGGGTGCGATGCCGCTCGAGCTGATGAGCCGCAGCGTGCGGCGCGGCTCATCGAGCAGATAGAGCAGCGCGAATGGCACATCCTTCGGGTGCTGGGCCAGAATGTCGATCGCCCGCTCGCACGCTTCCTCGTCGGTCTTCGCCTCGGCGACGCGCGCGCCGAGATCGCTCAGGATGTTCACGCGCCGCTCGCCGATCACCTTCTGCGTGATCTCGTGTACCGTCGCGAGCACGCCGCCGATGCCGCGCGGCGCGGTGTCGTCGGGCACGGGGCTGTAGGCGATCGTGAAGTGGCTTTCCTCGGGAAAGCCGTGTCGCCGGACGATGAGCTCGAGATCCTCCATCCAGGTGGCTGGGCCCCCGTTGAAGGGTGTATCGACCAGCGAACCGATGACGTGGTAGACCTCGTGCCAGCACTCCCGCAGCGGCTTGCCCATGGACCGATGGGGATGCTTGGTCCCGAGCACCGGAATGTACGAGTCGTTGTACATCTGGATGTATTCGGGGCCCCACCACAGCAGCATGGGAAAGCGGTTGGCGAGCAGGAAGCGCACGATCATGCGCAAGCTCGCGGACCACTCCGACGGCGGTCCGAGCGGCGTCGCAGCCCAGTCGTACGTCCGCACGAGATGCGCGGCCTCGCCTCCATGGGGGAGCGAAGCCAGCCAGTCTTCATCGGCGCGCGTGAAGGTCTCTTCGGCGTATCTCGTCGAGGACACGACTACTCCCCGGTAGGCCTGCCGTCATTTTCGAGCTCGGCGCAAATGGCATGCCGGCACGCGCCGCAGACCAAGGGCGGGGCGAGCCCGCTGCGTGGGAATGCGCATTGCACGGCGCGTCCGCAAGCGTTCGGCCGCGCCATTGACTTCGTCTATACGGCAGGCCGGCACCCGGGGATGCGACACGCGGGCGCGGAGCAAGGTCCATGCCGCGATGTCGCCGGGCCGTGCGGCTCAAAGCTTGTGCGTAGAAAGGAGCAAGCTCGTTTCGGTGTTCGAGATGCCCTCGACGAGTCGAATGCGCGCGAGCACCCGATCGAACGCCTCGAGGCTGTCGGCGCGCAGCTCCACGACGATGTCCCAGCGCCCGTTGGTCGTGTACAGGGCTGCGACTGCCGGGTCGCCGCGCAGGGAACGAATGACCGCTTCCGTGCGATTGCCTTCGACCGCAACCGTCATCAGCGCGCGGATGTGCTGCTCTTCCACTTGCGGCCGCAACCGTACGGTGTAGCCGAGAATCGTGCCCTCGCGCTCGAGCCGGGCGATGCGGTTCTGTACCGTGCCGCGCGCAACCCGCAGCTTCTTGGCGAGCGTGGCGATCGGCGTTCGGGCGTTTTCGCGCAGGAGCGCGATCAGCTTCTGGTCGATCTCGTCCATGCCCGCATCTTAGTCGAAACGCCAGTTCGGGTTGGCATTCTGCTCAATCGGCCGCGCGCTCTGGGCACTTTGTTGGCTACTCAATGGCCGAGTCGGCGCCAACACTTAGGCCATGAAGCCGGTTTTCAGAGGGACACCATGATCGACTACATCGGTACCGAGCGGATCCAGGAGCTGGTCGCGCAGGTCGGCGCCGCGCGCTTCATCGAGGGCCTGGCGGACGAGATCGAGCGCGATTTCAAGCGCTGGAACGAGTTCGAAAAGACGCCTCGCCATGCAACGCATTCGAGCGTCGGCGTCATCGAGTTGATGCCGACATGTGACGGTCGGCAGTACGCGTTCAAGTACGTCAACGGACACCCGAAGAACACGGCGGAGGGGCTCCTCACCGTGACGGCGTTCGGCATGCTCGCGGATGTGGATACAGGTTATCCGCTGCTGCTCTCCGAGATGACTTATGCGACGGCGCTGCGCACCGCGGCCACCTCCGTGGTCGCCGCGCGGCGGCTGGCGCGGCCCGATTGCCGCGTCATGGCGCTCATCGGGAACGGCGCGCAGAGCGAGTTCCAGGCCATCGCATTCCACGCGCTGCTCGGCATCCGCGAGCTGCGCGTGTACGACGTCGATTCGAAGGCGACGTCCAAGCTCGATCGCAACCTCGCGCTGCTGCAGCTGCCGGGTCTGCGCGTCGTGCGCTGTAGCTCTGCTGCGGAAGCCGCGCGCGGCGCGGACATCGTCACGACGTGCACGGCGGACAAGCGCAACGCGGTCATCCTCACGCCCGACATGATTCGGCCGGGCATGCATCTCAACGCGCTCGGCGGCGATTGCCCGGGCAAGACCGAGCTGCATGCGGACATCCTGCGGCGCGCGGATGCGCGCGTGTTCGTCGAGTACGAGCCGCAGTCGCGCATCGAGGGCGAGATCCAGCAGCTCGAGCCGACGTTTCCGGTCACCGAGCTGAGCGCGGTGCTCTCGGGCAGGGCGCCCGGGCGGCGCGCCGCCGATGAGGTGACGATCTTCGATTCCGTCGGTTTCGCGCTCGAGGATTTCTCGACGCTGCGGTATCTGCATCGGCTGCATCGGGCGCGCGCGCCGGAGCGCACGCGCATCGATCTCGTTCCGGACCTGCCCGATCCGAAGAACTTGTTCGCGGGCATCGCATCGCGCGTGGTCGCGGCGCGAAGCGCGGAAACCGCGCGTCGCGTGCGAGAGGTGGCCTCGGCATGAGCGCGGCAGCGCGTCGCGAGGCGAGCCTCATCGGCGCGCCCACGGACTGCGGCGCGAGCGAGCGCGGCGCGTCCATGGGACCGGAAGCGCTGCGCGTCGCCGGCATCCATCAGGCGCTCGTGAATCGCGGGCTCATCGTGCGCGACTGCGGGAACCTGAACGGGCCGCGCAACCCATGGCAGCCGCCGAAAGACGGCTACCGTCATCTGAACGAAGTCGTGCAATGGAACCGCTTGCTGTACGACGCCGTGTACGCGGAGCTCAGCGAGGGTCGCCTGCCGATCGTGCTCGGCGGCGACCACTGCCTCGGTGTGGGCTCGATCAGCGCCGTCGCGCGTCACTGCAGAGAGACCGGTAAGAAGCTGCGCGTGCTCTGGCTCGACGCGCACGCGGACTTCAACACGCCGGAGCTGTCGCCGAGCGGCAATCTGCACGGCATGCCCGTCGCATGCCTGTGCGGCTTCGGGCCGCCGGAGCTCGTGCGGATGGGCGGGCAGGGACCCGCGATCAGTCCGCGATGGATCCGGCAGATCGGCATCCGCAGTGTCGATCCGGGCGAGAAGCGCTTCGTGCACGAGCAGGGACTCGAAGTGTTCGACATGCGCTACATCGACGAGGTCGGCGTGCGTGCCACGATGGTCGAGGCGCTGGCCGACATCGATGCGGACACGCACCTACACGTGAGCTTCGACGTCGATTTCCTCGACCCGGAGATCGCGCCAGGCGTCGGCACCACCGTGCCGGGCGGTCCGTCGTATCGCGAGGCGCAGCTCTGCATGGAGATGATTGCCGACACCGGCCGGCTCGCCTCGCTCGACGTCATGGAGCTCAATCCCGCATTCGACGTGCGCAACAAGACCGCTGTGCTCGCGGTGGACCTGGTCGAGTCGCTGTTCGGCAAGAGCACGCTCATGCGCCGTCCCGAGGTCGGCCGCGGCCGCGAGCTGCGGGCCGTCTCGCCCCGCGCTACGAGTCTTTCCTAACACCGCCGCATCGGGCAGGCTGTGGCTCATGACCGACGTGTCGCGTCGTGAGCTGCTTGCCCTGATCGGGGCGAGTCTGGCCGCGGGCGCGGACGCGGCACCGAGGAGAGGACATTGCATCCATTGCGAGTGCGCACGATCACCGCCGGCGTCGAGCTGGCGAGCGTGCAGGATCTGGCGGCGGTCGAGCGCGCGTTGGCGCGCGTCACGCGGGCGCGCAAGCGCGTCGAAGAAGCGGGCTACGAAGTGCAGACGGTGCGCGTCGCCACCAATCCGATCATTGCGCCGCTCGATGACGCGCAGCGCGCGAGCGCACTGCCGGCACTCGAGAAGATCGATGCGGCCGCGGCCGCCGCAGGGGCGGTCCTCAGCATCGGGCCGATCCTGACCGCGGATCGCTTCGCGCCGGAGCTCGGCCAATGGGGCGCCGAGCTGGCGAAACGTGCCAAGCGCATCAGCTTCAGTGTGAGTGTCACTTCCGCCGAACGCGGTCTGCAACGAGGTGCCGTGCGCACGGCCGCCCAGGTGATCGCAGACCTCGCGCGCGTCGACGCTTCCGGCGTCGCGAATTTTCGGTTCGCCGCCGCGGCGGGGATCCCGGCGGGCACGCCGTTCTTTCCCGTCGCCCACCATCAGGGGCCGGACTCGCTTGCCCTCGGACTCGAAGCGGCCGGGCTCGTGGAGAGCTCGTTCGCCGGCGCGACCGACGCGGAGGACGCTGAGCGCCGCCTTCGCGACACGCTCGACTCGGAGCTGCAGCGGATCGAGCGTCTCGGCGAGCAGCTAGCGGCCGACGAGGATGTCCACTTTCTCGGAATCGATCCATCGCCCGCGCCCGGCATGGATCGCAGCATCGGCGCGGCCATCGAGAGGTTGACGCGCGTGCCGTTCGGTCAGGCGTCGACCCTTCAAGCGTGCGCGGTGATCACCGCGGCGCTGAAGAGCTTGAGCGTACGGACGTGCGGCTACGCCGGACTGATGCTGCCGGTACTCGAAGATCCGGTGCTCGCGAAGCGGGCCACCGAGGGACGCTACGGCTTGCAGGAGCTGCTGTTGTACTCCACGGTCTGCGGCACCGGGCTGGATGTCGTTCCGCTGCCGGGAGATGTCAGCGTGGACGCGCTGGCGCGCATCGTGGGCGATATGGGCGCACTGTCCGCGCGCTTGCGCAAGCCGTTGTCGGCGCGGCTGTTCCCCGTCCCGGGCCGGAAGGCCGGTGAGCTGGCGCGCTTCGACGATCCGCTGCTCACCGAGTGCCGCGTCTTCGAAAGTCTCTGACGTTTTGCGCAAAGTCGACGAGGAGCGCGCGGCGCTTTCGTGTAAGGTCGCGCACCATGTTTCCGTATCTCTCGTCCCGTAACGCGCAGCGGATCGTGTGGGCGTGCGCCGCACTGATCCTCGGTTTCTTCCTCATTTGTGTCGGCGACAGCTACCGGTTGTTCACGGCCGATCCGGCCGGATGGGTCGCCGTCGGTATCGTCGGCGCGCTCTGGTTCGTCGGCGTCACCCTGCTGTGGGTGTACCTCGACACCAAGGTACGCCCGGAGACGGTCGAGGAAGAGTAGGGTTCCGCGCGGCTCGCGAGCAGGTCTCTCTCGAGGCTCGCCGCCATCGTGACCAGCTCCGCGAAGGAGCACGCCCGCATCTTGCGCATCATCTTGCCGCGATGCGCTTTCACGGTGATCTCGGAGATGCCGAGCTCGCCGCCGATCTGCTTGTTCAGGCGCCCGGAGACGACGAGGTTCATCACCTCGCGTTCGCGCCGGCTGAGCGATTCGTAGCGCTGCTGCAAGGCACGGATCTCGGCCGCGCGGCGCAAGGCGGCACGGCTGAGCTCGATGGCGCTCTCGATCGTGCTCAGCAACAGGTCGGGGGCGAGGGGCTTCGTCAAGAACTCGAACGCGCCGGCCTTCATGGCCGCGACGGTCGTGGGCACATCGGCGCGCCCGCTGATGAAGATGATCGGCATCTCGGTGCGCTCGGAGACGCGGCGCTGCAGCTCCAAGCCGCTCATGCCGGGCAGATGCAGCTCGAGGAGCAGGCAGCTCGGGCTCGTCGTTCGCGGCCACGCGAGGAATTCTTCAGCCGAGGCCGCCGCACGCGACTGCCATCCGGCGGCACGAGCGAGAGCGCCGAGCGCCGCGCGCACCGAGGGATTACCGTCGATCATGAATACGATGGGTGCATCGAGACTCATAGCGAATTCCCGGAACTACGTGCGTCGATCGTCGACCCGCGCCGGGCAGTGGAACAAGCCACTTAAGAGGTAGGTCGCGATCGGTGGCGCGGCAATCTGTGCTCACGCCGACGTTCGCAATGCATTCGAGCGATGCGCGCGGCCAAAGGGTATGGCACTTAGGTCTGATTGCAGAGCATGCTCGGCATGTCGCCTCGGGGCGCGGGCGACAAGCCGAGCGCAGGAAGGGCTCGAGTATGTCGGCGTGTCGGCCTCGAGCTAGAGCACTTCGAACAGTCCCGCGGCGCCCATGCCGCCGCCGACGCACATCGTCACGACGACATGCTTGACGCCGCGGCGCCTGCCTTCGAGCAGCGCGTGGCCGACGAGACGGGCACCGCTCATCCCGTACGGATGGCCGATCGAGATGCCGCCGCCGTTGACGTTGTAGATCTCGGGATCGATGCCGAGCTTGTCGCGACAGTAGAGCGCCTGCACTGCGAACGCCTCGTTGAGCTCCCACAGGCCGATGTCGCTGATCCGCAGACCATGCTGCGCGAGCAGCTTCGGCACGGCGAACACCGGCCCGATGCCCATTTCCTCCGGTGCGCAACCGGCGACCGCGATGCCGAGATAGCGACCGATCGGCCGCAGGTTGCGACGTGAGGCGAGCTTCTCGGATGCGACGACGCATGCCGATGCGCCGTCCGAGAGCTGGCTCGCGTTGCCGGCGGTGATTACGCCGCCTTCGCGCACGGGCTTGAGTGCCTGCAGTCCCGCAAGGGTCGTATCCGGACGGTTGCCTTCGTCGCGGCTCAACGTGACCTCGCGATACGAGACCGCCCCCGTCTCTTTGTCCGTGAGCGCCTGTTGCGCCGTGATCGGCACGATCTCCGCATCGAAACGGCCCGCGGCTTGCGCGGCCGCGGTGCGCTGCTGCGAGGCGAGGGCGTAGCGATCCTGCGCCTCGCGATCGATGCCGTAGCGCTTGGCGACCAGCTCGGCCGTATCGAGCATGGCCATGTAGGCGTGCGCGCTGCGCGAGATGAGATTCGGATCCTGCTCGCGCTGCACCCATTCGATGAACGGCGTGTTGAGTGCGGAGATGTTCTCCTGGCCGCCGCCGACCACTGCGTCCATCCCATCGACGATCACTTGCTTCGCGGCGATGGCGATCGCCATCAATCCCGAGGCGCACTGGCGGTCGATGGTCTGCCCCGGGACGCGCTCGCCGAGCCCGGCGGTGAGCGCCGCGAGCCGGCCCAGATTCATGCCCGCGGTGCCGGCCGGCAGAGCGGTGCCGATGACCACATCGTCGATCTCCTCGCCCGTGAGCCCGGCGCGCGCCACGGCATGGCGGATCGCGTGGCCCGCGAGCGTCGGCGATTTGACGTTGTTCAGGGAGCCGCGAAATGCGCGGCCGATCGGCGTGCGGGCCGTCGAGAGGATCAGGGCGTCGGTCATGGGCAATCCTTCCAGTGGGCAGAGCCTGCAAAGATACCTCAAGATATTCACAAGCAAGTGAGTGAGTATTGACGGACGGCGGCGGCGACTGCATGATCGAGCCACAGTCGGGCTCGGCACCGGCGCCGTTCGAGGGGGGATCGGAATGAGGCGCAGCTATCTCGTACCAGGGATCGTGGCGGCCAGCGTCATCGCGCCGGGAGCGGCGCTCGCACAGGCGGCTACCGACGCTCAGCAACTCGAGGAAGTGCTCGTGACCGCGACCCGTCGCGCCGAGCCGCTGCAGGATGTGCCCTTGAGCATCACGGCCTTCTCCCAAGAGCAGCTCACGACGAAGGGGATCGTCGGATATGAAGGACTGGCGCGTGAGACTCCCGGCGTGGTGCTCAACAAGCCGACGGCCAACTTCAACAACTTCACCGCTCGCGGCATCGCCACGAACGGCTACGGGGCCAATCTGCAGAGCACGGTGGCGATCTACATCGACGAGCTACCGATCTCCACCATCGGCAACACGACCGTGCTGGATCCGAATCTCTTCGATCTGGACCACATCGAGTTCCTCCGTGGCCCGCAGGGCACGCTCTTCGGCTCCGGTTCGCTGTCCGGCGCGCTCCGCATCATCACGAAAAGCCCGGATCTGAAGCAGTTCGACGCCGCGGGCCTCGTCGACTTCGGCCAGACGGGCAGTGACTCGCTGCGCCAGCGGTACAACGCGATGGTCAACGTGCCGCTGATCGAGGACAAGCTCGCGCTGCGCGCGGTCGGCTTCTATCGCCACGAGGAAGGCTATCTGGACAACGTCGGCACCGGGCGCCACAACGCGAACACGCTCGTCGATCACGGCGGGCGCGCGAGCTTGCTGTGGCAACCGGTCGAGCGCCTCTCGGTGAAGCTGCTCGTCTCGCACGAGCACAGCAATCCCGAGGATTCCGCGCTGACGAACCCGACGCTCGGCCGCGAGAAGCGCAATTCGGACCGGCCGGACCTGTTCGTCGGCAGGCTCACGAACTTCAACACCACCGTCAGCTACCGCTTCGACGGCGCGGAGCTCACGAGCTCCTCGACGTACTCGCGCTTCGATCAGAAGTTCTTCGTCGATCTCGCCGGCACCTTCAATCAGGCGATCGCGTTCGGGCTCGATGCCTACGGCTATCAGAAGACTTTCGTCGAGGAGCTGCGGCTCGCCTCGAATACCGGCGGTCGCTTCGACTGGGTGATCGGCGGCTTCTACCTCGGCCGACGTCACGACGTCGACTTCTTCTATCGCTCGTCGCCCCAATTCCTTGCGAGCCACGGCATCACGGGTCTGCCGGACGAGTATTACCAGCGGCAGTACACGCATTCCAAATCGCACGAGCAGGCCGGCTTCGGCGAGCTCACGTACCACATCACCGATCGCGTGTGGCTGACCGGTGGCATGCGCTACGGACGACTCGATGCGCAGGCATTCACCGAGGGCGGCTACAACAGCAACTATCTCGCCAACGCGCTGTTCGGGATTCCCGGGCCGCTGACCGTCACGACGATTCCGCCCGCAGTGGGGCTGAAGGCGGAAGGACGCCGGCCTTCGTACAAGCTGAGCGCGTCCTTTCAGCCGATGCCCGCGCTCACGACGTACGCGACGTTCTCCACCGGGTTTCGCGCGCCGGTCGTCAATGCGTTCGCGGGCCGCGGGAGCGTCGTGAATCCGAACGACCTCATCATTCCGCTCGGCGCCAACTCCGACAAGCTGAAGAACTACGAGCTCGGCGCCAAGGGCCGCTGGTTCGACGGCCGCCTCTCGACGAATCTCGCGCTCTACTGGATCGACTGGCGCGACATCCAGGTGCAGGCGAACCGGGTATCGGATTCGGTGCAGTTCGCGACGAACATCGGGGCCGCGCGCAGCAAGGGGTTCGAGTACGAGGTCTCGTACACGCCGGTGCGCGATCTGCTGCTCGGCGTGAGCGGGTCGTTCAACGACGCGCACGTGACGGAGCTGTCGCCCACGGAGGCGGCCATCTCGGGCGCGGTGCCCGGCGCGCGGCTCGCAGGCCCGAAGTTCCAGGGCGCAGCGTACGTGTCGTACGGCTTTCCGCTCTGGGCGAGCACCGTGGGCTCGGCGACGCTCGCCGTGCAGCACGTCGATTCGTTCCCGAGCTCGTTCCCGCGCGTGCCCGGCGCGCCGAACACCGTGAGCCCGACCTACGGCTACACGGACAGCTACAACAACGTGAACCTCACGCTCGGCGCGACTTTCCGCCGGCTGACGGCAACCGCCTATGTCGAAAACTTGTTCGACGACGATTCCGTTACGTACATCCACCCCGAGGCGTTCCTCGCCAGTCGCTTCGGGACGATGCGTCCGCGAACGGTCGGGCTGCGCTTCTATTACGACCTCTAAGCAGACTGCTTTGGCGACAGTAGTCGAACGCGTCCGGCCCGACGCACGAGCCTGGTTCGTGCTCGGCATTCTGTGCTTCGTGTACGTGCTGAATTTTCTGGACCGGCAGCTGCTGTCGATCCTCGCCAAGCCGATTCAGGACGACTTGCAGGTCACCGACGGTCAGCTCGGCCGCATCAGCGGGCTGTACTTCGCACTGTTCTACTGCTTCATTGCGATTCCGGTCGCGTGGCTCGCGGATCGCACGAATCGCGTGCGCGTGTTGTCGTTCGCGTGCGCGCTCTGGAGCGCGGCCACCATGGCGTGCGGATTCGCGGCGACCTATCCGCAGCTCGTTCTGGCGCGCATGACGGTGGGAGTGGGCGAGGCGGGCGGTGTCCCGCCGTCGTACGCGATCATCTCCGACTATTTTCCACCGGGCACTCGCGGCACGGCGCTCGGGCTTTACAACTTCGGACCGCCGGTCGGGCAGGCGCTCGGCGTTGCCTTCGGCGCATCGATCGCGGCGGCGTACAGCTGGCGGGACGCGTTTGTCGTGCTGGGCGCGGTGGGCGTGATCGCGGCTCTGATGGTGTACACGCTGGTGCGCGAACCGGTACGCGGTGGCCTCGATCCAGCCCCGGTCGCGACGCCGGCACACGCCGCGTCGCCCGGCTTTCGCGCAACCGTCGTGATGTTCTTCACGCGCCCCGTGCTGCTGCTCGTATCGCTCGCGACGGCGGCCACTCAGTTCGTCACCTACGCCTCGCTGAACTTCACGACGCTCTTTCTGATGCGCGAGAAGGGCATGACGCTCGATGAAATCGCGGTCTACTACGCGCTTCTGATCGGCATCGGCGTCAGCGCCGGCATGTACGTCTCGGGACGTCTGGTCGACCGGTTCGCGCCGCGCTCGAAGAAGGCGTACGCGCTCGTCCCGGCGGCGGCCCTGGTGCTGGCCATCCCGTTCTTCGTCGGGTTCGTCTGGGCGCCGACGTGGCCGCTCGCGATGCTGTTCCTCATCGGACCCACCTTCTTCAACTATTTCTATCTCTCGCCCGCCGTCGCGCTCGTGCAGGAGGAAGTGCGTCCGGAGGAGCGTGTGCTCGCAGGTGCGCTGTTGCTGCTCGTGATGAATTTCATCGGCCTCGGTCTCGGTCCGACGTATCTCGGAGCGATGAGCGACTGGCTGCACGCGAGCCATCCCACCCATTCCCTGCAGCTCGCGTTCTACACGCTGGCGCCGTTCTATCTGCTGGCGGCGCTGCTGTTCCTTCTGTTGAGCAGGAAGCTCGGAGATCAATCGTGATGTCGTGTCTTCTGCGTGCCCTTGCCATCGTCGTGTTCGCCACTCCGGTCATGGCCAAGAATCCCGTCGTGCATGCGCCTGCGGGCGCAGTGGAAGGAGCTGCGAATGGATCCGTGCTCGTGTTCAAGGGGCTGCCCTATGCATTGCCACCCGTCGGAGACGCGCGGTGGAAGCCGCCGGTCGCAATGCCCGCGTGGCGCGGCGTGCGCCAGGCGCAAAAGTTCGGGCCGGCCTGCGTGCAACCGAAATCGCGGCCCGGGAGCATCTACGCGGACGAATACGAGGCAATGAGCGAGGACTGCCTCTCGCTCAACGTCTGGACGCCCAAGGGCGCGCGCAAGGCGCCGGTCTTCGTATGGATCCACGGTGGGTCGCTCACGACGGGCGGAAGCAGCGAGTCCCTGTACGATGGTCAGAAGATCGCCGAGCGCGGCGTGGTGTTCGTGTCGATCAACTATCGGCTCGGCGCGCTCGGCTATCTGGCCCTGCCGCAGCTCAGCGCCGAATCGCCCGAGGGCATCTCCGGTAACTACGGCCTGCTCGATCAGATCGAGGCGCTGCGCTGGGTGAAGCGCAACATCGCGGCGTTCGGCGGCGATCCCGCGAACGTGACGATCGCGGGCGAGTCGGCCGGTGGTCTCAGCGTCATGTATCTCATGGCCTCGCCGCTCGCGCGCGGGCTCTTCGCGAAGGCGATCGCGCAGAGCGCGTACATGATCTCGACGCCCGAGCTGAAGCAGGCGCGCTTCGGCGAGGAAGCGGCGGAGACGCTTGGCTCGCGCCTCGCCGCCGCGCTCGGCACGCAGGATCTCGCCGCCTTGCGCGCGATCGACGCCGCGAAGCTGCTGGAGATCGCCGGTAAATCCGGCTACATCCCGTTCGGCACCATCGACGGTCGCGTGCTGCCGCGCCAGCTCGTCGAGGTGTTCGATCGGGGCGAGCAGGCGCCGGTGCCGATCCTCGCCGGCTTCAACAGCGGCGAGATTCGCTCGCTGCGTTTCCTCCTGCCGCCGATTCCCACCGATGCCGCGACGTACGAAAACGCGATTCGCGCCCGCTATGGCGATCTCGCCGAGGAGTTCTTGAAGCGCTATCCGAGCACTCACCTCGAGGAGAGCATGCTCGCGATCACGCGTGACGCGATGTACGGCTGGACGGCGGAGCGCCTCGTCAGGAAGCAGGAGGCGCTCGGCAAGCGCTCCTTCTTCTACATCTTCGATCACAGCTATCCGGCAGCCGAAGCGGCCGGGCTGCACGGCTTCCATGCCTCGGAGCTGCCGTATGTGTTCGGCACGGCGGACCGCACGCCCGCGTTCTGGCCGAAAGTGCCCGCGACGCAGGCCGAGTCGGCGCTCTCCGCGGCAATGATCGAGTACTGGACGAGCTTCGCGCGCTCTGGCGAACCGCGTGCGACAGGCCAGCCGCAGTGGCCGGCCTACGGCGAGACCCGTGCGTACATGGCTTTTGCGGACACGCCGCGCGCTGACACGCATCTCATGCCGGGCATGTACGAGTTGGTCGACCAGGTCGTCTGCCGGCGCCGTGCGAGCGGCATGCAGCCCTGGAACTGGAACGTCGGCATCGTCGCGCCCGTGCTGCCGCCCCGCGAGGACTCCTGCCGATGATCGACGGGTCGATGCAGGAGTTCGCGCTGACGCTCGACAAGTTCCTGGAACACGCCGCGAAGTGGCATCCCCGCGCGGAAGTCGTGACCGCCCGAGAAGGCGGCCGGATCGATCGCGTGAGCTACGCCGACCTGAAGGCGCGCAGCCAGCGCATCTCCGGGCTGCTGCGCGCGCTCGGAGTCGGCTTCGGCGATTGCGTCGCGACGCTCGCGTGGAATACGCAGGCCCACGTCGAGACGTGGTACGCGATCATGGGCATGGGCGCCGTGTGCCACACGCTCAATCCGCGTCTGACGCCGGCGCAGCTCGCCGCGATGGTCACGCAGTCCGCCAGCCGCGTCCTCGTCGCCAGCGCGGATCTCGCGGCGCTCGCCCAGCACGTGCTCGAGCGCTGCTCGACGGTCACGCGCGTGCTCATCATCGATGGCTCACTCGAGGCGTGGAAGGGCACGCGCAAGATCGCCGTCGCGCTCGAAGACGCGCTGCGCTCCGATATCAGTGCACCCGTCACGTGGGGCGGGTTCGACGAGCGCTCGCCGTGCGGGCTGTGCTTCACCTCCGGAACGACCGGTGCGCCGAAGGGCGTCACGTACACGCACCGATCGAGCTTCCTGCACACGCTGCGGTGTCTGCAGGCGGATGTCATGGGCATCACGGGCAACGACAACGTTCTGACGGTCGTGCCGATGTTCCATGCGAACGCGTGGGGCTTGCCGTTCGCCGTCCCGGCCGTCGGCGCGAAGCTCGTTCTGCCCGGGCGCCACGTGGACGGCGCGAGCCTTGCCCGGCTGATCGCGGCCGAGGAGGTGACGCTCGGCGTGGGCGTGCCGACCGTCTGGCTCGGACTGCTGGAGCACGTGCAGGCGAGCGGCATCGAGCTGCCGTCGCTGAGGCGGATCATCGTCGGCGGCGCACCGCTCGCCCCGGCGCTCATGGAGCGCATCGAACGGCGCCTCGGCGCCGCCGTGCAGACGAGCTGGGGCATGACCGAGCTCTCGCCCCTCGGCACGACGACCCCGCCGCACGATCCGCGGCGCGCGGCGGCGCTCTCGGGTCGTCCGGCGGTGGGCGTCGATCTGCTGCTCACGGATCCCGCGGGCCGGCCGCTCCCCGAGCAGCGCAACGTCGAGGGACATCTGCGCGTGCGCGGGGCCAGCGTGATCGAGCGCTACTTCGGCGAGCAGTCCCCCGCGACCGATTCTGACGGCTGGTTCGACACGGGCGACCTCGCGCGCATCGACACGGACGGCAATCTCATCATCACGGGCCGCGCGAAGGACCTCATCAAGTCGGGCGGCGAGTGGATCAACCCGGCCGAAATCGAGGCGCTGGTCGGCGGGCTGCCCGAGGTCTCGCTGGCCGCGGTCATCGGCCGCACGGACGCGAAGTGGGGCGAGCGGCCCATCCTCGTCGTCGAGCTGCACGCGCAGCGCCCGATCAGCGACGAAGCGCTGCTCGCGCCGCTGCAGGGCCAGGTGCCGCCCTGGTGGATGCCGGACACGATCATCCGCCTCGAGCACATGCCGCTGGCATCTACCGGAAAGATCGACAAAATGCGTCTGAGGTCAGAATACGGCGGCGGCTGAGCACCCTCGAGCGCTCGTGCTCGGACCGCGCCGAGACGAGACGAAGGGAGACTCATTCGTGCCCGAACCCGTGAAAACTGTGCGCCGGCGTGTCGCCCGGTCGAAGTCGCGCCGCAAGCGTCCGACCAAGGCCGAACAGCGCGCCGCCACCATGGAGCAGATTCTCGATGTCGCCGAGGAGCAATTCTCCGCGCACGGCCTGTACGGCGTGACGCTGAAGGATGTTGCGAAGCGCACCGGAGTCCATCACACGCTCTTGAACTACTACTTCAAGGACAAGAAGAAGCTCTTCGACGCCGTGTTCGCGCGCCGCGCGGTGGTCACGAGCACGCGCCGCATGAAGGCGCTGGACGACTACGAGGCGGCGTGCGGCGGCAAGCCGACGGTCGAGGGGGCGCTGCGCGCCTTCCTCGATACCGACCTCGATCTGTACATCGAGGGCGGCAAGCCGTGGAAGAACTACGGCGCGCTCAGCGCGCAGGTGTCGAACACCCCGGAGTGGGGTGCCGAGCTGATGGACAAGCATTTCGATCCGGTGGTGCTGCGCCTCATCGACCTGCTGAAGCGCGCGCTGCCGAATTGCAGCGACGAGGACATTTTCTGGGGCTATCACTTCGTGAGCGGCGCGCTGCTCCTCACGCTCGCGCGCACCGGCCGCATCGACAAGCTCTCCGGGGGGCGGTGCAAGTCGGAGGATTTCGCGGCGGTGAAGAAACGCATGGCGGCGTTCATGGCGGGCGGATTTCTGACCATCTGTGGAGCGAACAAATGATGCTGAAAGAGCGTGTCGCGATCGTCACGGGAGCGGGCGGCGGTCTCGGCCGCGCCCACGCGCTGCTGCTCGCGCGTTACGGTGCGAAGGTGGTGGTGAACGATCTCGACGAGTCCGTCGCGGCGCGCGTCGCGGACGAGATCGTCGCGGCGGGCGGGGCGGCGCTGCCGTTTGCCGCATCCGTGACCGATGAGGCGCGGGTCGGGGCGATGGTCGAGCACGCGATGAACGCGTGGGGGCGCATCGACATCCTCATCAACAATGCGGGCATTCTGCGGGACAAGACGTTCGCCAAGATGAGCCTCGCGGACTTCCGGCTCGTCCTCGAAGTGCATTTGATGGGCGCGGTGATCTGCACCAAGGCCGTGTGGGAGATCATGCGGCGGCAGCAGTACGGCCGAGTGGTGATGACGACCTCGTCGTCCGGCCTCTACGGCAACTTCGGGCAGTCCAACTACAGCGCCGCCAAGATGGGGCTCGTCGGCCTCATGCAGACGCTGGCCCTCGAGGGCGCCAAGTACAACATCCGGGTCAATGCGCTCGCACCGAGCGCGGCCACGCAGATGACGCAGGGGGTTCTCGGGCAAGAGACGCTCGCGAAGCTCGATCCGAGCCTCGTGAGCCCGGGTTTGCTCGCGCTCGTGCGCGAAGACGCCCCCACGCGCGCGATTCTCTGCGCGGGTGCGGGGCACTTCGAGCGGGCGCACGTGACGCTCACCCAAGGTCGGTACGTCGGCGGCGGGCCTGACGCCGCCGAGCGGGTGATCGCGCTCTGGGACGAGATCGGCGACCGTGCCGAGGAGATCGTGCCGACCCACGGCTTCGCGCAGGCGGAGCACGAGGTGGCCGGCAGCTCGTGACGACGCTGCGGGCTCGTGCCGTCAGGTCCGCGCGAGCCGGGTTGCCTGCCGGATAGTCCGACGAGCGGCAGCGCCACGGTAAGAACGTGTTCCCGGCTTCGTTTCGCGCGACTATGCGCGAATGAACGGGGCGTCAACACGGCTGCTTCTCACGATGACCCTCGTGGCCGGCGCACTCGTCGCCGGCTGCGGCAAGAAGGCACCGCCGGAGGAGCCGCCGCCGACTGTGCTGGTTGCCCAGCCACTCGTGCGGGAGGTTCGCGACTGGGACGACTACGCCGGACGCTTCGAGGCGGTCGAATCGGTCGAGGTGCGTCCGCGCGTCTCGGGCATGCTGCAGGCGGTGCACTTCCGCGACGGGCAGACCGTCAAGAAGGGGCAGCTTCTCTTCACGATCGACCCGCGGCCGATCGAGGCGCAGCTCGCGCAGTCCCAGGCCCAGCTCGAGCGCGCCAAGGCGGCGCAGGTGAATGCCGACGCGGCATACCGGCGCGGCATGTCGCTGAGCGAGACGCACATCATCAGCGAGGCAGACCTCGAGGTGCTCGCGGCGGCTCATCAGCAGGCGGCGGCGGATGTCGCGGCGGCGGCCGCGAACGTGAAAGCCAACGCGCTGAACCTCGAGTTCACGCGCGTCGTCGCGCCGCTCGATGGCCAGATCTCGCGGCATCGGCTCGCGCCCGGCAATCTCGTCGAGGCCGGCGTGACGCTGCTCACGACCATCGTGACGCTCGATCCCATCCGTTTCGTATTCGATGCACCGGAGGCGGCGCTCCTGAAGTACAAGCGCGCGCAGGGCAGCGATGCGCTCGGCAACGAGGTGGACATCCGCCTGCAGGATGAGACCGAGTTCCGCTGGAAGGGCCGCATCGAGTTCGTCGACAACGCCCTGGATGCCGGCTCCGGCACCATTCGCGCGCGGGCGCTCGTGCGCAACCCGACGGGCTTTCTGACGCCGGGCATGTTCGGCCACATGCGCCGGTTCGACGCGCAGCCGGTGCGGGCGATGCTCATTCCGGACGAGAGCGTCGTGAACGATGAGACGCGCCAGGTCGCCTATGTCGTCGGTTCCGATGACGTCGTGCAGCAGCGCTCGGTGGAGCTCGGACGGCTGATCGACGACATGCGCGTCATCCGTTCGGGCCTCGCCCCCAGCGATCGGGTGATCATCAGCGGTGTGCAGCGGGCGCGGCCGGGTCGCAAGGTGAATGCGCAGCCCGGGCAGATGAGCGCGTTCCCCTCTGGCATCGCGCGCGGCGAGAACAGTCGGCTGGACATGCCATCCGGCAGCGTCCAATGAAGCTCGCTCACTTCTTCATCGACCGGCCGATCTTCGCGTGCGCCGTGTCGGTGATCATCACGCTCCTCGGCGCGATCACGCTGCCGCGGCTCGCGGTGGACCAGTACCCGCGCATCGCGCCGCCGACCGTGACGGTGTCCGCAAGCTACCCCGGCGCGTCGGCGGAGGTGATGGCGGACAACGTGGCCGCACCGCTCGAGCAGCAGATCAACGGCGTGGACGACATGCTGTACATGTCCTCGCAGTCGATAGGCGAGGGCCGCGTCTCGATCACGGTCACCTTCCGGCTCGGTACGGACGTCGATCTCGCGCAGGTGAAGGTGCAGAACCGCGTGCAGACGGCGTTGCCGCAGCTGCCGCAGGAGGTGCAGAACCTCGGCGTCAGCGTGCGCAAAGGGGCGGGCGACACGCTCCTGATCGTGCACATGACGGCCACCGACCCCGCGATGGATCGCAAATTCCTGGCGAACTACGCAAGCCTCCAGGTGCGCGAGCGCCTGCTGCGCGTGCCGGGAGTCGGCGACGTCGGCGTCAACGCCGCGCGCGACTATGCGATGCGCGTCTGGATCGATCCGGACCGTGCGGCCGCACGCAATCTCACCGTTCAGGAGATCGTCGATGCGCTCCGGAGCAACAACGTGCAGGTGGCGGCCGGCGCAATCGGCGCGCCGCCGTTCACGGACACTCCGGCCGCCTCGCAGCTCATCGTGCAGACGGCCGCGAAGCTGAAGACGGCGGACGAGTTCGCGCGGGTGATCGTCAAGCGCGACAGCGAAGGGCGCATCACGCGCGTCGCGGACATCGGCCGTGTCGAGCTCGGCGCGCAGAACTATGGCATCAACGCGTTCAAGAACCGTGAGCGCGCGGTCGCGCTCAGCGTGACGCAGGCGCCGGGCAGCAATGCGCTCGAAGTGGCGGACGCGGTGCAGGCCACGATGCGCTCGATGCAGGCGGATTTTCCGGCGGGCATCGCGTACGAGATCATCTACAACCCGAGCGAATACATCCGCGCCTCGGTGGTCGAGGTGCAGCGGACACTGCTCGACGCGACGATCCTCGTCGTGATCGTCGTGATCCTCTTCCTGCAGAGCTGGCGCACGGCGCTCATCCCGCTGCTCGCGATTCCGGTTTCCATCATCGGCACCTGCGCGGTGCTCGGGCTGTTCGGCTTTTCACTGAACAACCTGTCGATGTTCGGGCTCGTGCTCTCCATCGGCATCGTGATCGACGATGCCATCGTCGTCGTCGAGAACGTCGAGCGACACATGCGCGCCGGCATGACCGCGCGGCAGGCGGCGCACGTCACGATGGACGAAGTCGGAGGCGCGCTGATCGGTATCGCGCTCGTGCTGGTCGCGGTGTTCGTGCCCACGGCATTCATGGGCGGCATCGCGGGGCAGTTCTACAAGCAGTTCGCGCTCACCATTGCGAGCGCAACGCTGATTTCACTCGTCGTCTCGCTGAGTCTGACGCCGGCCCTGTGCGCCATCATCCTCAAGCCGCACTTCGGGTTACCGCATCGGATGTGGATCGGCACGCTGGGCGACCGGGCGGCGCGTGCATTCGACGCGTTCAGCGATCGGTACGGACTGCTCACGCGCCGGACCATCCGCGCGAGCGCGATCATGTTGATCCTGTACGCGGGCCTGCTCGCGCTTGCGGGCTGGCGTCTTCTCGACACGCCGCGCGGATTCATTCCGGCGCAGGATCAGGGCTCGGTCTCCATGTCCGTGCAGCTGCCGGTGGGCGCAACGCTCGCGCGCACGGATGCCCTCACGCAGCAGGTGATCGACATCACTCTGAAAACGCCGGGTGTGTGGGCTACCTCGACGTACGCCGGCATCGACGGCAACGGCTTCAACGTGCAGTCGAGCTCGACGCAGATGTGGGCCATTTTCGATCCGTGGGAAGAGCGTCTGAAGCGGGGTTTGACCGCGGCCAAGATCACGGCGGATCTCAAGCGGCGTCTCGGGGTGATCACCGGCGCGGACATCCGCATCAGCCAGCCCGCGCCCGTGATGGGCCTCGGCTCGGCCGGCGGGTTCCGCATGATGATCGAGGACCGCGGCGGACACGGCTATGCGCAGCTGGAGGCGGTCGCGCGCGACATCGCGGAGGCGGCGAGCAAGGACCCCGCCGTGACCAATACCTATGTGGGGTTCAACAGCCGCAGCCCGCGACTGAATGCGCGGGTGGATCGCGACAAGGCCGAGATGCTGGGTGTTCCAGCCGCGAACGTCTTCGCGGCGATGCAGACGTATCTCGCCGGCACCTACGTCAACAACATCAACCTCATCGGCCACACGTTCCAGGTGATCGCGATGGCCGACGCGCCTTTCCGGCAGGACGCGGCGTGGGTGGGTACGCTCAAGACGCGCTCGGCATCCGGCGCAATGGTGCCTCTCAGCTCCGTGGCCACATTCGAGCCGGCAGTGGGTCCGTACAAGGTCTTTCGCTACAACCTGTATCCGGCCGCGGATGTCCAGGGCGAAACGCGGGCGGGCGCCTCGACGGGGCAGGCGATGGCGGCGATGGAGCGGATTGCGCGTGCGCGTCTGCCGGCGGGCTTCACGTTCGAGTGGACGGACATCGCATACCAGCAGCAGCTCGCGGGCAATGCCGGTGCATTGAGCTTTGTACTGGCGGTGGTATTCGTCTTCATCTTCCTCGCCGCGTTGTACGAAAGTCTGACATTGCCGCTGGCCGTGATCCTGATCGTGCCGATGTGCCTGTTGGCGGCGATGCTCGGCGTGAATCTACGAGGCACGGACAACAACATCCTCACGCAGATCGGGATGGTCGTGCTCATCGGGCTCGCGGCGAAGAACGCCATTCTGATCGTCGAATTTGCGCGTCAGGCGGAAGAGCAGCTCGGGATGAAAGCCGCCGAGGCGGCGGCGCACGCGGCGCGGACGCGCTTGCGGCCCATCATCATGACCTCGGTCGCGTTCATCGCGGGCGTGGCGCCGCTGGCATTCGGTTCGGGCGCCGGCTCGGAAATGAGGCAGGCGCTCGGCATCGCGGTGTTCTTCGGCATGATCGGCGTCACTGTGTTCGGGCTCCTGTTCACGCCGATGTTCTACGTCGTGTGCCGCTGGATCGCGCGCAGACGGCATCCTGAAGCGGTCGCTGCGCCGGCGAGCCCATAGGCTTGCTGGCGAAGCAGCCAGAGTCGCCCGTCGCCGCAGCGGATACCGCTGCTCACTTGAGTGCGAGCGCCAGGCGTATCTTCCCGTCCGCGGGTTCCGTGGCGTTTGTGCCGAGGATGAACACTCGCGAGGGATCGAGCTCTCCAGAACCGAGCAGCGCATCCTGAATCGCGTGTGCGCGCGCTTGCGCGAGCTGCTCGAGGTCGCTGTCCGATGCCGGCTGCTTCTCGACGATGGCCCGCGTCAGCTCCTCGTTCGCCGCATCATAAGACTCCGGCGGGCGCTTCTTCTTCGGGAGCGCAAGCACATTCGCGGCGTTCTGGGGCGGCGGCGTGTCGGCGCCGTAGAGCGACTTGTACTCTTCCATGAGCATGTCGAAGCGCTGTGCCGGCTCGGGCACGGCGCTCAGCTTCTCATCGAGCGTGCGCTTGGCGATCTCGGCGGCATCGAGCTCGCGCGAATAGCTCACCGGTATATCGAGCTTCAGCTGCGGGCGCTCCTGCAAGGCCTTCGCGATCGAGGTGACGCGCTCCTGCGCGGTGGCATCGAGCGTGGCACTTCCCGGCTCGAAATCGATCTGGTTCATCTCCTCGCCGCCGCCGAACATCTTGCCGAGGAGCGCAAAAGGCGCCGTGACGACTTTGGTCAGCAGGTTGAGCACCGCCTTCCAGATGATCGGGCCGATGCGGAACTGCGGATCGTCGAGGCTGCCGCTGATCGGCAGGTCGACGTCGATGACGCCGTTGCGATCCTTCAGCAGCGCGACGGCGAGTCGCACCGGCAGGCGCACGGCGTCCGGGCTCGCGACGCGCTCGCCGAGCTGCAGCTGATCGATGACGAAGCGCTGCTCGGCCGTCAGCTGCCGATTCTCCACGCGGTACGCGACGTCGATGGAGAGCTTTCCTTTCTCGATCTTGTAGCCCGCGAAGCGTCCCGCGTAGGGGGTCACGGAGCTCATCTCGACGCCCTTGAAGCTCACCTTCATGTTGGTGAACAGGGCCGCCGACAGCAGATTGATGTCGCCGTGGATCTCCGCGGGCGCGTAGCGGTCCACTTTGCCGCTCAGGTCGACCTTCGCGCGCGATTGCGCAGCGGACGAGAGGCCGACGACGGTGCCGTGCAGGCCCTGAATGCTCACCGCGTAGTTCGGCTGGATCCAGAAGTCCGCGAAGTTCGCCGAGCCGTTGGTGATCTTCACGTTGCCCACGCGGAGCTGCATGGCGCCCGGGTTGCCGCCCGGCGCCTTCGTCGCGCCTTGCGATGTCTTGATCGTCTGCACGGCCGCGGGCGGTGCGCTTCCGGGCGTGGGCGTCAAGAGCTCGGTGATGTTGAGCGACTGATCCGGCGCGATGATCACGCGCGCGTAAGGTTTGCGGGCATCGATGCGGGCGATGCGCAGACTCGCGGGCGTGGATTGATATTCGATGCCGGTGACGCGCAACTGGTCCCACTTGACGAGATCCTGACGAAGCGCGTTGTCGATGGTGTGGAATCGGATGACGTCGCCGTCACCCTTGACCGTGACCGCGCCGTCCGCCCCGAGCGTGAAATCCAGGCCCGATTTCAGCGAGCCGCTGAGCAGGGAGATCTGCGTGTAGGTATTGACGTAGGGCTGTAGTGTGGCGAGATCGAAGCCGTCGAGGTCGATGTGCCCGGAGACGGCGCCGGTGTCGGGCTCGAGCTTTCCGTGCGCAGCAAGGTGCGCGGTGTCATTGATGGCCAGCTTCCCGTCGACATCGAGCGCGCCGTCGGACGCCGAGTCGTAGCCCTGCACATTGATGGCGATGGGCGCCAGAGTGAAGGTGACCTTGGGTTTCACCAAGCGGTCTTCCAGCTCGACGCGCAGGTTTTCCACGGCAATGTCCGGCGCGGCGATCGTCCAAGACGACTTCGCCGGCGGCGAGTGCTTTGCGCCCGACGACGCGTCCGCCCCGGAGCTCTCCGTGGCCGAGTCATCGGTCGCGGACGCGTCGGCCGCGGAACCCGGGGCGCCGGAGCCATGGATCGCCGACACATCGGCTGCTGACGCATCGGCAGCGGAAGCCGTGGGCGACGTGTCGGCTGTCGGGATGGCGGTCGGCGCGGACGCCGCGTCCGTTGCTCGCGGCGATTTCGATGTCTTAGTCGGCGGCGCCAGCAGCTCCATCAGGTTGATCGTGCCGTCGGTGTCTCGCCAGGCGTGCACCGTGCCCCCCGTGAGCCGCATCTTTCCGACTTCGACGCGCTCGCGCGCCAGGTCGACGCGCGCATCGTCGACGTGCACATTCGCGTGCTGCATATAGTCGGTCGTACGACCCTTCGGCCGAATCGCCAGCTCCGCAACGTCGGCGCTGCGAAGGGCAACCGTGAGGGCGAGCTCCTTCTGCGCAGCGAGGTCGTACTCGCCCGCGAGCCCGATCGCGCCGTGCGCCAGCTCGAAATCGAGCGCATCGCGCAAGTACGACCAGACCGTCCGCGCCTGCAGGTTGGCGACTTCGAATTGCCCGCGCGAGGTGAGCGGCGCGACCTTGAACGTGCCGTCCCACGAGAAGCGTTCACCCAGCGTGGTGGCGCCGCGCAGCGTGTAGCGATTCCCGGTATGGCCGGTCGTACTGAAATCGACAACATCACAGTTGATGGGCCGGAGCTGTGTGCGAAAGGGCGCAGGACGCGAAAGGTCCTCGAACGAGACTTGACCTTCCGTTACGCGCAGTCGATCGATGAAGAGGCGCGTCGGCTTCTCCTCTTTCGTCGGCGGCGCCTTCGCCTCGAATGGCTGCGCGAGGTCCGCGAGATTGACGTCGCCGTTCTTGCGAATGAGCGCGCGAGCATAGGGGCGCTCCACCTGAATGAGCGTGAAGCTCGGCGCGCGCCGCCACACCGACTTCACGTCCAGATCGAAGTACAGTCGTTCGAAGGAGAGCAGGCGCTGCTTGTCGACATCGGGCATGGAGAAATCCCGTGCCTCGAACGTGAACGTGAAGGGATTGAAGCGCACCGGGCCCAGCGAGGCCTGCCGGCCGTAGTGCTCCGTCACGAAGGAGAGCACCTGCTTGCGCACGAGCCAGGGTACACCGAGGAATCCGGCCGCGGCGTAGCCACCGACGAGCACGACGACGACGCCGAGCAGAATCAGCCAGTTCCGAACGATGCGCGTTGCCATGAGGCGGGTCCTCCAGTCGAGCATCGAGCGTCCCGCAGTCAACGATCGTACGCCTCGCGTACGGCCCGAAGAATGGGCCCTCGCCGCGTCTCTCGGTGCTCTCGAGCCCGCGGTGGCGCTTGCGTGCCAATTCGCGAGCATTCCGCGCGCTCACTGCGGCGGCGGGCCCTCGCTCACGCGCACGAAGTCGTGCGGCCGCATCCACTTGCGGAACGCGGCCTGGACGTCTGCGCCGCTCAGTGCGACGTACCGGCGCGCCGCAATGGTCGGTTCATCGAGCGGCAGCCCGAGATCGATGCGCCCGAGCAGTCCTCCCGCGATGTCTCCGATGCTCGCTTCGCTCAGCGGAATCTGCCGCACGAGCGACGCTTTGACGCGCGCGAGCTCCTCGGCGGTCGGCGGCGACTTCTGCAGCGCTTCGATCTCGCGCGTGACGATGCCCGCGGCCTTGCTCACGTTCTGCGGATCGCTCGCATACTGGACCGCGTAGATGCTGCGGGTACGGCCGGCTTCCAACATCGACCCGACGGAGTACACCAGCCCGGAATTCTTGCGCAGATCGATGCTGAGTCGCGTCGAGTAGAAGCCTCCGCCGAGCACGGCATTGCCGAGCGCGAGCGGGTAGTAGTCAGGGTCCGAGCGGGTGAGCGCAAGGTCCTCGGCCAGGATCACGACGTCCTGAACGCGGCTGGCGTTGGGCACCACGATCGTATCCGGTCCGTTCGGCCGCGCGGGCGGCAGATCGATGACGGGTGGTGGTCCGCTCGCGCGCCATGCGCCGAAATATTTCTCGATCGTGGCACGCGCCTCGCGCGGAGCGACTTTGCCGATGACGACGATCGTCGTCAGGTCCGGCCGGAACACGGCGCGGTGATACGAGCGCACGGCATCGAGCGTCAACGCGTTGACCGACTCCGGCGTCGCCATCCGCACGCTGGGATCACTCGCGCTGAACAGCGCGCGCCGCAGAGAATGCTGGGCGAGGAAGCGCGGGCTGCGGTTGCGTGCCGCGATCCCTTGAGCGATCTCCCCTTTGATGACGCTCAGCGCCTGCTGTGGCAGGGCCGGGTGCAGCTCGTGCTCGGCGAGCAACTCGACCGCTCGATCGAAGTGCTCCGCGAGCACGCCGATGGAAAAATCGGTGCCCGCGCGCTCGCGCGCGCCGATGTCATCGAGCGCTCGCTCGAATGCGAGCCGGTCGAGTCGCTCGGTGCCGTAAGGAAGCAACGCGTGGAGCAGCTGCGCCACGCCTTCCTGTCCCTTCGGCTCTTGCGTCTCGGGGCGGTTGCGGATGTGGCCGAAGACACTCACGGTATCGCTCACGTTCTCCGGCTGCACGATGAGCGTGAGTCCGTTCGGTAACTTCTCCACGACGGGATGCACGGTCGAGGGCGGCACGACGAGCCTACGGAGTGCGGACTCCGCCCACGGCGGAAGCTGCGTCGGCTTCGCTTCGCCGAGCGAGATGGATTCCTGACCCCCGAACCCGCCACCGCTCGCCGTCACGGGTTTGCCCGAGACGTGCGGCAGCATGACGCCCGAGACCGCGTGATCCAGGTCGAGATAGGTGCGCGCAACCCGATTGACGTCCGCGACGGTCACCCGCTCGATGCGCGCGAGGTCCTCATCGGGCGACTCCAACCCATACAGCATGAGCGCATCGGACCAGACCGAGGCAAGACCCTCGATCGAGTTTCGCTGGAACTGAGCGCTGCTGCGCTCGTGAACTTTGGCCGCCGCGACGAGATCGGCCGGCACGCCCTCGCGCGCGACCTTCGAGAGGATGGCGCGGATCTCGGTTTCGAGCGCTCGCGGATCCTGTCCCGTGGTGAATTCGACGGTGGCATACGCGACGCCCGCTTGCGGAAGCGGCTCGAGCCCGAAGTCCGCGTCGAGCGCCTTGCCTGCGGGCACGAGCCCGTAGAGATCGAACCGATGGCTGCTGAGGACATCCGCCAGCACCTCGAGCGCCGCGAAGTCGCTGCTCGTCGGGCCTGGGGTGCGCATGGCGAGCATGAGCGTTCCGTTGGGCCGATCCGTGTCGACGTGCAACGCGGCCGGCTTCACTGGGCGCAGGTTCACCTTTGGCCGCGGCGGCAGCCGCTTGGCCTTGATGTCGCCGAAGAGGCGCTCGATCGACTGCAGCGTCGTTTTCGGATCGACGTCGCCTGCGATGACGATGAGCGCGTTGTTCGGCGCATACCACGCGTCGTGAAACCGCTTCAGCATCGCGGCCGTGGTCTTCTCGAACGACTGGCGCGTTCCGAGCGCATCGTGCGCGTACGGCGTGCCCGCGAACATCGCCTCGCGCAGCTTGGAGTAAAGCACGTAGTCCGGCTCGGAGAGGTCCTGCGCGACTTCCTGCTCGATCGCGCCTCGTTCCGTGTCCCAGTCCTTCTGCGCGTCCAGCACGCTGCGCATGCGCACGGCTTCGATGTGAAGCGCCACCTCGAGATCCGCGGCCGGCACCGTGAAGAGATACTGCGTGAGCGACTCGCGCGTGTTCGCGTTGAAGTTGCCGCCGATCACGCTGCCGATATCGGCGAGCTGATCGGCCGTGAGCCCGGGGCTGCCGCGGAACATCATGTGTTCCTGCGCGTGTGCCATGCCGGGGAACCCTTCCGGCGCTTCATCCGAGCCGACCCCATAGTTCACGGAGATCGAGACGACCGGTGCGAGCGAGTTGCGCACGATCACGACCCGCAGGCCGTTCGGCAACGTGCTGCGCGAGACTTCGTTCTGAGCGAGCGCCGTCGAGCAGAGCGCGAGCCATGCGAGAGCGAGCCACTTCATCAAATCGTCGACTCCTTGGGGGTGCCTCAGCCGGAGCTTGGGTGACTGCCGCCGACATCGCCGCGATGTCGGCCGAAATGGAAAGCGTCCCGGCAAGCGCTGTGCCCGTCGGGCGCCATTGCTAAGCTTGATGGATGACCGCGAAGCGCATCGTCCTGGCGACCTTCGGCACGCATGGCGACGTGAATCCGTTCATTTCGCTCGGGCTGCGGTTGCGGGATCTCGGGCTCGATCCGCTCATTGCCGCTTGGCCGGACTACGAGGCGAAGGTGTCGGCCGCCGGCCTCGCGTTCCATGCCGTCCGTCCCTCGCTCGCCCAGGTGCGCGCCGACCTGAAGCTCGATGAGCGCGCGCTGTTCCGGCGCGCCATGGCCGATCCGGCGTTCGTCTTTCGCGATATCAGCATGCCGTACTTGCGGGTGTCCTACGAGGACATCCTGGGCGCGTTGCCGGGCGCGGCGCTGGTGCTGACCAGCTCTCTCGCATTCTCCACACGCCTTGCCGCCGAGAAGCTGGGCATCCCGCAGATCGGCGTCGTGCTACAGCCGAGCCTGCTCCAATCGGGGTATGACCCGCCGCTCGTGGTGAACGCTCCGCGCTATTCGGCATTCATGCGGAGCTTGGGGCCGCGTGTGACGCGGCCTGCCGTGCGACTTCTGAACAAAATGACCGCGCACTGGGTCGCACCGGTCAAAAAGTTTCGCCGCGAGCTCGGGCTGCCGCCCGATCCGCGTAATCCCATTTTCGAGGGGCAGTATTCGCGCGATGGCGTGCTTGCGATGTATTCGCCCCTGCTCGGCGGTTTACAGCCGGACCATCCCCCTGGCGCGGTGATCACGGGATTCACGTTCTATGACGACGATCCGGAGGACGATCCCGCGACCCGAGCCGCGCTGGCTGAGTTCCTGGGCGAGGGGCCGCCACCGATCGCCTTCGTGCTCGGCAGCTCCGCGCACGTCGCTGCGGACGATTTCTTCGAGGTCAGTCGCGAGGTCGCCGAGGCGAGCGGTCGGCGTGCGGTACTCGTTGCGGGTGCGGCAGCCGGCGAGGGCGCACAGCGGTCTGCGAACGTGCTCGTCTGTCGCTACGCGCCGTATTCGAGGTTTTTTCCGAGCGCTGCGGCGGTGGTTCATCAAGGGGGCATCGGCACTCTGGCGCAGGCTCTACGCGCCGGGCGCCCGCAGATCGTCGTGCCGTTTCATGGAGACCAGCTCGACAACGGCGCGCGCGCCGAACGGCTGGGCGTCGCGCGAGTCATCCTCCGTCGCCGCTATCGCAAGCAGCACCTGATTGGCGAGCTGGCGAAGTTGCTCGGCGAGCCTGGCTATGCGGACGCGAGCGCGAAGGTGGGGGAACAAGTTCAGCGCGAGGACGGCGCCGGAGTTGCGGCCGCGGTCGTCATGCGCGTGCTGCGCGGCTACACTGGGGATCACTCGCGGGAGGGCACTTCATGAGAACGCTAGGCTTCGGACAGCGCACTGGCCAGATCGTGCAGATGGCGTATGTGGTGCAAGACATTCGTGCCGCGATCGACTGGTGGATTCGGGATTGCCGCACCGGTCCGTGGTTCCTGCTCGATAGCTTCACGGGTCCGGAGCAGCGCTATCGCGGCGGCCCCTCGCGCGCGGACGTGAGCATCGCGATGGCATTCGCCGGCCACATGCAGATCGAGCTCATCCAGCCGAAGGACGAGCATCCGTCCGTGTACAAGGAAATCATCGACAAGCGCGGCTATGGCTTTCATCACGTCGGCATCGCGGTCGACGATGTGGAAGCGGAGTGCGCCGCCTACGAGCGGCGCAACTATCAGGTGGCATTTCGCGCGCCGGTGCCGAGCGGCGGCGCGGTGTACTACATGGACGACGGCCGCAACGAGCCGGGCTTCATCGAGCTGATCCCCGCGACGCCCGGAATGGACGACATGTTCACGCGCTACTGGCGGGCGTCTGTCGACTGGCGCGGCGACGACCCGATCCGACCGTTCGGATGACGCCGTGCCCGCGCGCGCGAGCCAAGGCGAGGTCCTGAAGGTCGCGGGGCGCGAGGTGACGATCTCGCACCCCGACAAGGTGCTCTTTCCCCAGCCGAAGCACACGAAGCTCGATCTCGCGCGCTACTACATTGCGGTTGCCGACGGCGCGCTGCGCGGTGCAGGCGGCCGGCCGAACATGCTCGTGCGGTATCCCGACGGGATCGAGGGCGAGCACTTCTATCAGAAACGCGCCCCGAAGAGCCGTCCCTCGTGGATCGAAGTGGTCGAGCTGCGCTTCCCGTCGGGCCGCGGCGCGGAGGAAGTCGTTCCGCGCGATGCGGCGGCGCTGGCATGGCTCGCGAATCTCGCGTGTCTCGAGCTGCATCCGCATCCGGTGCGCGCCGAGGACCTCGATCATCCGGATGAGCTGCGCGTCGACCTCGATCCTGTGCCCGGCGTGACCTGGAAGCAGGTGCAGGAGGTCACGCTGGTGACGCACGCCGTCCTGCAGGACGTCGGGCTCGTCGGCTGGCCCAAGACATCGGGCTCGCGCGGCATGCACGTGTGCGTGCGAATTCACAAGCGCTGGAGCTTCGACGAAGTGCGCCGCGCGGCGCTGGCGCTCGCGCGCGAGGTCGAGAGTCGCGCGCCGCAACTCGCCACCAGCAAGTGGTGGAAGGAAGAGCGGCACGGTGTGTTCGTCGACTATAACCAGAACGCCAAGGATCGCACCGTCGCCGCCGCGTACTCCGTGCGGCCGCGCCCGGATGCGCGCGTCTCGGCACCGCTCGCGTGGGACGAAGTGGCGGAGTGCGATCCGGCGGATTTCACGCTGGCGTCGATGCCGGCCCGCTTTGCAAAGCTCGGCGATCTGCACGCGGGCATCGACGAGCATGCGGGCTCGATCGAGGCGTTGCTCGAGCTCTTCGAGCGCCAGGGTCTGGGCGATGCGCCGTGGCCGCCGCACTATCGCAAACAGACCGCGGAACCGCCGCGCGTGCAACCCTCGAAGCGCAAGCATCCACTGATCGAGATCGGTCGGGCGCGCCACCAGCAGGATGCACTCGCCGGTCTCGAACGGTGGAAAGCGCGCCATCCGCAGGCCGCCGCGTATCTCGAGCCGCCGGACATCCTGGTGGACTCTATGCGGGGTCGTTACAGCACGTGGACGCGTATTCGCGTGAATCTGCAGCACGTGCCCGAAGCGCTGCGGCCGGCTCAGGAACCGCTCGATCCCGACGAAAAGATTCGCTCGAGCTCGTAGGGCTTCGTGACTTCGAGCTGGTCGTAGCGGCAATCCTGCGGACGCTTGTCGGGTCGCCAGCGCAGGAACAACGCCGCGTGGCGGAAGCGATCGCCCTGCATGTGGTCGTATTTCACCTCGCAGACGCGCTCGATGCGAAGCGGCTCCCACGACAGATCCTTGCCGGCGCTCCAGCGACTCTGCGCGCCCGGCATGCGGCTCGATTCGGCAGCGGCACCGGCCCACTCGCGCCAGGGGTGATCGTCCATCGCGTTCTGGCGAAGCGGAGCGAGCTCCTTCACGAGCTGTCTGCGCATGGTCATCGTGAACGACGAGGTGACGCCGACGTGCTGGAGCACGCCGGCATCGTCGTAGAGGCCGAGCAACAGCGAGCCCACCGCATCCTTGCCGCTCTTGTGCCAGCGGAAACCGGCGACGACGCAGTCCGCGGTGCGCGCGTGCTTCACTTTGATCATGGCGCGCTTGCCGGGCTGATAGGTGCCGGACTCGAGCTTCGCGACGACACCGTCGAGCCCGGCGCCTTCGAAGCGCGTCAGCCAATCGAGCGCGACCGCGCGATCGCGCGTGACCGGGGTGAGATGGACGGGGCGTTGCACGTCCGCGAGCAAGTCTTCGAGCGCCGCGCGGCGCGCGTCCTGGCGCGTGCTCATGAGATCGCGCTTGCCGATCGCGAGCACGTCGAAGGCGACGAACGAGGAGGGCGTTTCCTTTGCGAGCTTCGCCACGCGCGAAGCGGCGGGGTGCAGGCGGAGCTGGAGCGCGTCGAAGTCCAGGCCATGCGCCGTTGCGATGACGATCTCGCCGTCAACGACGCAGTTCTTGGGCAAGCGCTCGAGCAGTGCCTCGTGCAACTCGGGGAAATAGCGATCGAGCGGGCGCGAGTCGCGGCTCTGGATGAAGACATCATCGCTGCCGCGGAACACGATCGCGCGGAAGCCGTCCCACTTCGGTTCGTAGAGATACGGCCCGCTGGGCACCTCGTCGGCAAGCTTCGCGAGCATGGGCTCGATGGGCGGCGTGACGGCAAGCTGTGCGAAGGGGTTCAACGGCGCTGCTCAGGGTGCACGGCCACGGGTCGATA
>DASTRY010000004.1:0-42909 GCA_035760965.1 Steroidobacteraceae bacterium
CATCGACGGAGGAGTTTGGCACCTCGATGTCGGCTCATCACATCCTGGGGCTGTAGCAGGTCCCAAGGGTTCGGCTGTTCGCCGATTAAAGTGGTACGCGAGCTGGGTTCAAAACGTCGTGAGACAGTTTGGTCCCTATCTTCCGTAGCCGTTGGAGATTTGAGGGTGAGCTGTCCTTAGTACGAGAGGACCGGGATGGACGCACCTCTGGTGTTCCGGTTGTCACGCCAGTGGCACTGCCGGGTAGCTATGTGCGGACGGGATAACCGCTGAAAGCATCTAAGCGGGAAGCCCCCCCCAAGATTAGATCTCCCTGGGAGCTCGACTCCCCTGAAGGGCCCAAGTAGACGACTTGGTTGATAGGCTGGGTGTGTAAGGTCAGTAATGGCTTCAGCTAACCAGTACTAATTGCCCGTGAGGCTTGACCATATAACCTCAAGCAGTTTGACGGCTTGAGTGATGCGAGTGGAGTGATCCTTCACATACTCGTGAACGCGACGAGCGTCGAAACAAAGACTGACCGGATTCAGGCGAGCGGGCCGTGCGCGAGCACGGCCCGCGAAAGCCGAAAAGTTTGCCTGGTGGCAATAGCGAGCGGGAACCACCCGATCCCATTCCGAACTCGGAAGTGAAAACGCTCTGCGCCGATGGTAGTGTGCCCTTCGGGCATGCCAGAGTAGGTCACTGCCAGGCTTCATCCCGAGAAGCCCCTGAGGTCGCAAGACTTCAGGGGCTTTTCATTTTGGGCCTGCCGCCCGCGAGGGGTAATCTGACCTCAGCTGTCCCGCGAGGAGGTCGACCCCATGGCGAGCGTGAAACAGCTTCTCGACCGCAAGGGCAATGCGCTCTACTGCGTCGCTCCCGACGACCCGGTGTTCGAGGCGATCCGGCAGATGGCCGAGCGGCGCGTCGGCGCGCTGCTGGTCATGAAGGGCGACGAGCTGGTTGGCATCGTCTCGGAGCGCGACTACGCCCGTAAGGTCATTCTGCTCGGCCGGTCCTCACGCGAGACGCCGGTCTCTCAGATCATGAGCACGCCGGTCCATACGGTGTCGCTCGACCACTCCGTCGACGACTGCATGCGCCTCATGACCGAGCGCCGTGTCCGCCACCTGCCCGTCGTCGAGCACGGTCGCGTGGTCGGCATGATTTCGATCGGCGATCTCGTGAAGGCCGTGATCGAGGATCAGAAGTACACCATCGAGCAGCTCGAGAGCTACATTCACAGCTGATCCGGCGGCGGTGCCGGAAGGGACGCGAACGGGCCGGGAGTCCGGTTACGCTAGCGCCATGACGCAACCAGCCGCTCCGTCCCCCGTCATTCGTCGAGCCACCGTCGACGACGCCGCCGCGCTCAGCAAAATTGCAGCGGAGACGTTCGTCGAAACCTTCGGTCACCTCTATCCGCCCGAGGACCTGCAGGCGTATCTCGCGACGAGCTACGCGGCCGAACGCTCTCGCAAGCAGCTCGCGGATCAAGCCATCGGAATATGGTTCGCCATGCTGGGCGAGGAGCCCGCCGGCTTCATTGTCGCCGGCGGCTGCAAGCTTCCGGTCCAGAACCTCGAGCCGACTGCGGGCGAAATCCGGCAGCTCTACGTGTACGCGAAGCATCAGAACCTTCGCATCGGCTCGCGTCTGCTCGACACTGCGCTCGACTGGCTCGTCACGAGCGGCCGCGACCCGCTTTATGTCGGCGTCTGGTCCGAGAACTACGGCGCGCAGCGACTCTATGCGCGATATGGATTCGTGAAGTGCGGCGAGTACGGCTTCCCGGTGGGGAAGACCGTCGATCTGGAATTCATTCTGAAGCGAGCGCGTGCGTGAAGGCCGTCATCCGTCATCTCTTCATCTATCCCGTCAAGTCGACGCGCGCGATTCCGCAGACGCAGGCGCGTCTCGCCGCGACCGGTTTCGAATGGGATCGTCACTGGATGGCGGCGAGTCCCGATGGCGTGTTCATGAGCCAGCGCACGCAGCCCCGCCTCGCGCGCATCACGACCGAAATCGGTGCAGACCTTCTGACGCTACGCGTGCCGGAGCAAGCACCACTCACCGTGCCTCTGCGACCGGAGGGCGAGACGCGCCCCGCGGAAGTATGGAAAAGCGCGATCACAGCGCTCGATCAAGGCGACGACGCGGCGCGCTGGCTCACGCAGGCCGTGGGCACGAACGCGCGTCTGCTGCGTACCTCGCCGATTCTGGACCGGCACGCGAATGCCAAGTACGCCGGCCCGACGCGCGCGCCCGTGTCTTTCGCCGACGGCTTCCCGCTTCTCGTCGTCAATCTCGCGTCGCTGGATGAGCTGAACAGGCGGATGCCCGAGCCCGTGCCGCTCGAACGCTTCCGTCCGAACATCGTGCTCGATGGCCTCGAGCCGTTCGCGGAAGACCACATTGACCGTCTCGAATTCGGCAACGTCACGCTGCGGCTCGTGAAGCCGTGCACGCGCTGCGTGATCACGTCGACCGATCAGCGCACCGGCGAACGCTCGACCAATCCGCTGCCGGCGCTGCGGTCCTTCCGCTTCGATCGCGAGCTCATGGGCGTGACCTTCGGCGAGAACGCCGTGATCGCGGCCGGCGTGGGCGCGACGTTGTCGATCGGCGACACCTGCGAAGTGGTCCGAAACGCCTGAAAAAGCTGTTCCACGAAACGGACAACTTCGCTCCGAGACGGTGCAACAGACTTTGGTCGGAGGCGGAAGTGTGCGCGGCGCACGTTCGCGCCGCAGTGCGGTAAGACAGACTGCCGCGGAGTCGTTCAGAAGGAGTGTGAACCAGGTCGCATCTGCGTCCGACGGCGTGCGCGGCGGCGCGCCGGTATCAATCCTATGCAAGGGAGCTCGCTCAATCTCGAGTCCGTCGGCGCAGCGTTCGTGCTCGGTGCGTTGCTGGCGTTGGCACTCGCCGCAGCCCGCCGTGGGTCATCAGCACGGCGCGCCGCGAACAGTCATTTCTTCGATGCGACCGAGCAGTCGCCGAACGGCGTTCTGATCGCAGAGGCCGGCGGCCATCGCATCCTCGCGGCAAACGCAGCCGCGCTGCGCAGCCTGGGCTACACACTCGACGAGATCCGCGGACTCACACTCTCGCAAGTGCTTCTCGACGAGAGTGGCGACGCCGAGTCGCTGCGCGCGAAGCTGCGCAGTGCCAATCCACGCACGCCGTTCTGCGTGCGCCAGCGCTGCAAAGACGGCACGCTCGCCGACATCGAAATCGCCGGGCATGTCTTCGAATCACGCGGCCGCGCGCTGCTGGCGCTGCACAGTAACGACGTCACCCTGCGGCGCAAGATCGAGAGCCAGCTGCTCGAGAAGCAGCAGCATCTGGATCATCTGGCGCATCACGATCAGCTCACGGGTCTGCCCAACCGTCTCTATCTCGCCGCGCACCTCCCCGAAGCGATCGCCGAGGCGAAGCGCACCGGCTCTCTGCTCGCGGTGCTCTTCCTCGATCTGGATCGCTTCAAGCACATCAACGATTCACGCGGCCACGAGGTCGGCGACAAGCTGCTGAAGAGCGTCGCGCAGCGCATCCGTGCGACGGTGCGCGAGGAAGACGATGTCATTCGCATGGGCGGCGATGAGTTCATCGTCGTGCTGAAGAACGTGAAGGGCGCGACGTTCGTCAACGAAACCGCCAGTCGCATCAACGCGGCGCTCGGCGAGCCCGTCATCGTGGACGGTCGTCCGCTCGTGACCACGGTGAGCATCGGCGTCAGCATGTACCCGCGTGACGGCGTCGACGTCGGCGAGCTGCTGCGTCACTCCGACACCGCGATGTATCAGGCGAAGGATCGCGGCCGCAACAATTTCCAGCTCTTCAGTCCGGTGATGGACCGCAAGCTGAAAGAGCGCATCGCCGTCGAGGCCAGCCTGCGCTCGGCGATCGGGCAGAAGCAGCTCGACGTGCACTACCAGCCCATCATCGACATCGAGTCCCATCGCGTGATGGGGCTCGAAGCGCTGCTGCGCTGGAGACATCCGCTGCACGGCTTCGTCGCGCCGGGCCGCTTCATCGGCGTCGCCGAGGAGACCGGGCTCATCGTGCCGATCGGCGAGTTCGTGCTCGAACGCGTCATGGAAGATGCCGCACGCTGGCGCGAGATGGGCTGGTCGCCCGTGCCGGTCGCGGTCAACATCTCGGCCGTCCAGCTCCAGCGCTCCGATCTGCCGGCGACCATTCGCCGCCTGACGCAGCTCCACGGCCTGAAGACGAGCATGTTGCAGGTGGAGCTCACGGAGAGCGCGGTGTTCGAGCATCGCGACTCGCGCACCGGCGAGTCGAGCGAGGATGCGATTGCGCACTTGCGCGAGCTCGGCGTGCGCATCGCCATCGACGACTTCGGCACGGGCTACTCGAGCCTCTCGTATCTGAAGCGCTGGCGCGTCGATTACGTGAAGATCGACCGCAGCTTCGTGCGCGATCTGGTCACCGACATGAGCGACCTCGCGATCGTCGGCGCCATCATCGCGATGGCGCGCCACTTGAACATCCAGGTCGTCGCGGAGGGGATCGAAGGCTGGCAGCAGCTCGAGAAGCTGCGGCAGCTCCACTGCAATCTGGCGCAGGGTTTCCTGTTTGCGAAGCCGACGCCCCCCTCGCAATGCCGCCGCTTCCTGAGCGGCGTCCCCCTCGACCTCACGGAGGACCTGCTCGAGCCGCTCGATGCGACCGGCAGCTACGGGCGCTGAGCGTTCAGCACCGCCCGCAGACCATCGAGCGTATCGGCTTCGCGCGGCGGCTTGTCCTTCCGCCAGCGCAGGATCCGCGGAAAGCGCAGCGCAATGCCGGATTTGTGACGCGTCGATTCGGCGATGCCTTCGTACGCAAGCTCGAACACCTGTGTCGGCTCGACCGCCCGCACCGGCCCGAACTTCTCGATCGTGTGCGCGCGAATCCACCGGTCGAGCTCGCCGATCTCGCTGTTGCTGAGCCCTGAATACGCCTTCGCGACCGGCACCAGCTCCTCCTCGCGCCACACGCCGAACGTATAGTCGGTGTAGAGATTCGAGCGCCGCCCGTGCCCCGGCTGCGCGTAGATCATCACGGCGTCGAACGAGTACGGCGCAATCTTCCATTTCCACCATGCGCCGCGCAGCCGGCCGGCTCCATAAGGCGAGCCGCGCGCCTTGAGCATCAAGCCCTCGACGCTGCGCTCGCGCGACTCATCGCGTATCGCGGCCAACGCGTCCCAGCTGCCGCCGCTCACGATCGGAGAGAGCGACAGCACCTCGGGCGCGCTCGCGAGCAGCGTCTCGAGCCGCACGCGTCGCTCGCTCAAGGGCAGGCGGCGAATGTCCTGACCGTTCTGCTCGAGCAGGTCGTACGCCAGGAATCGCACGGGCACGCTCTCGAGGATCGCCGGCGTGAGCTTCTTCCGCCCGATGCGCTGCTGAAGATCGGCGAACGGTCGCACCACCCCGTCGCGCCAGGCGACGAGCTCGCCGTCGAGCACCACGCCGTCCGGCAACGATGCCGCTGCGGCGACGACTTCCGGGAACCGCTCCGTCACGACGTCCTCGCCGCGCGACCAGATGAAACACCGCCCGTCTCGCCGGATCAGCTGCCCGCGAATCCCGTCCCATTTCCATTCGACCTGCCAGTCCGCGGGTGAGCCCAGCGCCTCCACCTCGCCTTCGAGCGGTGAGGCGAGAAAGAACGGATAGGGAGCCGCCGGATCGCTCGCCGGCAGCTCGCCCGATCGCAGCCCTTGCCAGAACGCGGCGCTCGGCCGCCACTCGCCCATCATGCGACGCGCGACATCCGCTCGCGGCACGTCGAGCGCTTCCGAAAGGGCGCGCGTCACGAGCAGCTCAGAAACTCCGACTCGCAGCTCGCCGGTGAGCAGCTTGTTGAGCAGAAAACACTCGCGATACGGAAGCGCGCGCCACCACGCGACGATCGCATCACGCTGTTCGTGCTCCTCCGCGTCTCGTAGAGGGAGCAGGCGTCCTTCGATCCAATCCGCGAGCGGCACGTCCGTCGCGCTCGCAGCGGACTCGGACGAAATGAGCAGCGCGATGGTCTCCGCCATATCGCCGACAGCGGAATACGACTCGGAGACCAGCCACTCCGGGAGTCCCGACGCTTCGATCAGCCATCGCGACAGCAGCGTGGGACCGATGAAGCGCTTCAGCCGGCGCCCCGAGAGGATGTAAGCCGCCCAGGCCGCGTCCGCCGGCGGCGCCGTGCGGAAGTAGCGCACCATGGCCGCGACCTTGAGATTCGTCGACGTGGTCGTGTCGATCTCGTCGTAGAGCTCCGCGAAGTCGCGCACTACTCTTCGGCTCCGAAGGCCGTGCTCAGCGCGCCGGCGGAGACGCCCCGCTCGTTCAGAAAACGCGCGAGCGCATCCGAATAGCCGTGCGTCAGCAGCACACGTCGGGCGCGCGTCGCGAGGCAGGTGTCGAGCAGCGCCGGCCAATCGGCATGGTCCGAGATCACGAAGCCGCGGTCGTAGCCGCGGCGGCGGCGATCGCCACGCACGCGCATCCAGCCGGAGCAGAAGCCGCTCGCATGCTCCCCGAAACGCCTCATCCACGGAGTGCCCGCAGCGCTCGGCGGGGCGATGATCAGCGCGCCTCGATAATCCGTCTTCTTCTCGGTCGTTGCGGTGAGCGCCGGGACCATCTCGATCCCGGCGCGCCGGTAGAGGTCCGTGAGCGCGGCGACCGCGCCGTGCAGGTATACCGGCTCGTTCGTGAAGGCCAGCAGCTCCGCCATCACCCGCTGCGATTTGCCGAGCGCGTAACAGAAGAGCGCCGACGCGATGCCGCGGTCGCGATTGGTGCGCCACCAGCGCACGATTTCCTCGATCACGCGCGGCGTCGGCGTCCACTGATAGACGGGTAGCGCGAACGTCGCCTCGCTGATGAAGACATCGCACTCGAGCTGCTCGAACGCGGCGCAGGTCGGGTCCGGTTGCCGCTTGTAGTCCCCCGAAACGACCCAGACCTGGCCGCCGTGCTCGATGCGCACCTGCGCGGCCCCGAGGATGTGCCCGGCCGGATGGAGCGAGACGCGCGCCGCGCCGATCGAGAACGGGGTGCCGTAATCGAAAGCAGTCACCGTATTGCCGCTGCCGAGCCGGTGCTGCGCGATGGGCAGGCCAGGACGTGCGAGAATGTAGCGCGCGCTGCCGTGGCGGAGATGATCGCCGTGCGCATGCGTGATGACCGCGGTCTGCACCGGCTGCCAGGGGTCGATGTAGAAATCGCCTGCCGGGCAGTAGAGACCGCGGTCGGTGCCGACCACGAGCGGTGCGGAATCCGAAGGCATGAGGGGATTGCGTTGACTGAGCAGTGCGCGAGCGCCGTACTGATGATTAGGCCGGCGGCGTTCGATTACAACCCGCAGACGGCGGCGACGAATTCGATGCAACAGCGCACGCCGGAGAGCCCCGCGTCGGGCAACGGGCGTGCCCGTGCCGAATTCGAGCAGCTCGTGCGCGCCTTGGAGAGCGAAGGCGTCTATGTCTGCGCCGTCGACGATACTGCGGAACCGCCGAAGCCGGACGCGATCTTCCCGAACAACTGGGTCAGCTTCCACGCGGACGGCACGGTCGTGCTCTATCCGATGCACGCCCACAATCGCCGGCACGAGCGGCGGAGCGAAGTGCTGGACCAGGTCGCGGAGCGCACGGGATTCCAGGTCACACGAATTGTCGACCTGACGGATCACGAGCAGGAGGGCCGCTACCTCGAAGGCACCGGCAGCCTCGTGCTCGACCACGTGAATCGCGTGGCGTACGCCAGCATCTCACCGCGCACGCATCCCGACGTGGTGAGCGAGTGGTCGCGCGAGCTCGGCTACGAGCCCGTGACCTTCACGTCACTGGATCGCGCGGGCAAGCCGATTTATCACACGAACGTCATGCTCTGCATCGGCGAGCGCGCCGTCGTCGTCGGAACGGAGACCATTGTTCCGGCGGATCGTGCGCGCGTGCTGGAACGGCTGCGCGGCAGCGGTCGCGAAGTCGTCGAGATCGCGCTGAGCGAGGTCGAACGCTTTGCCGGCAACATGCTCGAGCTCGCGAGCTGGGACGAAGCGCTCGGCGATTGCCGCGTGCTCGTCATGTCGGCGAGCGCGCGCCGCGCGCTGCCGCCGGAGGCGTTCGCGCGGCTGAGCGCTTGCACGGATGCGGTGCTCGCGGCGCCCATCCCGACCATCGAAACGCTCGGAGGCGGCAGCGTGCGCTGCATGCTCGCCGAAGTGTTCTTGCCGTCGTGACCGAGCTGCTGATCAAAGTCGTCGTGAGCTATCTGCTCGGTTCGCTCATCGGCAGCCTCATCGTCGGGCGCCTGCGTGGCGGCGTGGATATCCGCACGCTCGGGAGCGGCAACGCGGGCGGGACGAATGCGCTGCGCACCCAGGGCAAAGCGTTCGCGTTCTGGGTGATGGTCATCGACATCGGCAAGGGCATCGTCGCCACGCGTCTGATCGCGCCGCTGCCCATGTCGCAGCTCGGCGTGGCGAGCGCGGGCGCTCCGGTCTGGGGCGAATGGCTGCCCGTCGCGTGCGGGTTCGCCGCCATTGTCGGACATGTTTATCCCGTGTGGCACGGCTTTCGCGGCGGAAAAGGAGTCGCGACGCTGGTCGGTGTGCTCTTCGGGCTCGACCTGTTGCTGCTGCTCGGCGTGCTGCTGATCTGGCTCGTCGTGGCGGTGCTGTCCGGATTCGTGGGGCTCGCCTCGATGGCGGCGGCGGCTTCGGTACCCGTATTCGTCGCGGTTTCCGGCATGCAGCCCCGCATCCCGCTGCTCACCTTCGGTATCGCAGCGGCCCTGCTCGTGATCTTCACTCACCGATCGAACATCGCGCGCATGCGCAGCGGCAGCGAGCCGCGCGCCAGGCGCTTGTGGCTCTTCGGCCGTGGCCGGGCGTAAGGAGAGACGATCCATGACGCGCCGAGCCGCCGCGCATGATGCCGCGCCCCTGGTCGCACGCGTGTTCGCAAAGCTGAGCGACGGTGAGTTTCATTCCGGCGAAGAGCTCGCACGCACGCTTGGCGTGACGCGCAGCGCCGTGTGGAAAGCGGCGAACGCCTTGCGCGATCTCGGCACGCCGATGGAGGCGATCCGGAACCGCGGCTATCGACTCGTCACGGCGAGCGAGCCGCTCGCTGCCACGCGTATTCGCGATCAGCTCTCACGCACGGTGCGCGAGCGGATCGAGCGCCTCGATGTGGCCTGGTCGCTCGCTTCGACGAATACAGAGCTCGTCTCGCGTCCCAATCCTCCGCTCGGCCGCACGGAAGTGCTGCTCGCGGAGTTTCAGACGGCCGGACGGGGCCGCCGCGGCCGGGCGTGGTTCGCGCCACCGGGCGGCGCGGTGTGTCTCTCGCTGAGCTGGACGTTCCCCGACATGCCACGCGATGCCGGGGCGCTCGGTCTCGCCGTCGGTGTATGCGTTCTGCGCGCGCTCGAGCCCTTCAATGTGCCGGACGTGCGGCTGAAATGGCCGAACGACGTGCTCGTTGCCGACCGCAAGCTCGGTGGGATTCTGATCGAGCTGCGCGCCGAATCAGACGGGCCGGCGTGCGCAGTCGTGGGCATCGGACTCAATGTCGCGCTCGGTGCGGATCTTCTGCAGAAGATCGCCGCGCTCGGGTTGCCGGCAACCGATCTCGCTTCGGTCACTCGCGAGGCCGGCTCGCGCAACGCGCTGACCGCAAGCCTCATCGAATCGTGCGTGCGCGGCTTGCTAGAGTTCGAGCAGGATGGGCTGCGACCCTTCATCGACGAGTGGCGCCATGCGGACGCGCTGCGAGGCCGCCCCGTGACGGTGCAGGCCGGCGAAGAAACGGCGCGCGGCCTGGCCCGGAGCATCGATCTCGCGGGCGCGCTGCTCATCGAGACGCCGCATGGGCTGAAGAAGTTTTTTTCGGGGGAAGTCACGGTGAGGCCGGAGTGAACGACGCACGCACGCGCCGCAGTACTCTGCTGGTGGATATCGGAAACACACGCGTGAAATGGGCCCGCCTCGTCGGCGGCAAGCTCGGCCGACAGCACGCGGCCGCGCACACCGATTGGACGAGCGACGATTTTGCTCGCGCGATCTTCGGCAAGCAGCGCTCGGGCGCCCGCGATGCGCGGATCGATCGCATTCTCGTCGTGAGCGTCGCCGGCCCGCGCGCCGAGCGCGCGTTTGCGGCGGCGGCGCGCGCTCGTACCGGAATCGAGCCGGAGGTCTTCACGTCACAGCGCCGCGCCGGCGGTGTGACCACACAATACGATGAGCCCTGGCGCCTGGGCGCCGACCGCCTGGTCGGTGCGATCGGGGCGCACCGCCTGGCACGCGGTCGCGCAGTCTGTGTCGTCGCCGTCGGCACGGCGTTGACGCTCGATCTGGTGGACGAGCGCGGCCATCATCGTGGAGGCGCGATCGTTCCCGCCCCGGCTCTCATGAAAGACAGCCTGCTGAGCAAGACGAACGGAATCCGCCGCCGCGCGCAAGGCGGTTTGATGGGCGCGAGCCTTTTCGCCCGCAGTACGCGCTCCGCCATCGAACAGGGGGCGCGCTACGCGGCCGCGGCCGTGGTCGATCGTGCCGTGGGCGAAGCGCGCAACGTCATCGGGCGTGCGCCCCTCGTGTTGCTGACGGGGGGTGGTGCGCCCGCCTTGCGGCCGCTCATCCGCAGCCGCCACACGTTCGTGCCGGACCTGGTCCTGCAAGGCCTCGCGGTCGTCGCCGAGGATTCCGAGACGCGCTCGTAACAACGGCGCGCGCCCCATAGTCATTGATTGGCGACACTCCTAGAATCGCGGGGTGCGCATCGCGTTCTTCGTCCTGCTGGCGGCGAACCTCATCTATCTGGCTTGGGCTGGATGGATCGACGTGCCGGACGCGCCGGCCGTCGTCGCGAAGCCCGGGGCGGCGCTACCCGTGCTGCAACTCGCATCCGAGTCCGGCCCCTCCGATCAGACGCAATTCGCGCCGTCCGAGGCGCCCACTGCGCAGCGGCTTGCGGCGCTGGCCAGCAACGATCTCCCGCTCAGCCCGGCGCCGAGCACGCGCTGCGTTTCCGTCGGGCCGTTCTCGGACCTTGCGCGCGCCGCGCGCGGTGCGGCCCTGTTGCGCGACCGCGGCTTCGCTCCGAAGCAGCGCGCCGAGCCCGGCGAGATGTGGGCTGGGTTCTGGGTGTACGTCGGCGGCCTGAAGTCCGCGGCCGAAGAAGCGAAAGTGGTGAAGACGCTCGAGCGCGCCGGCATCAACGACGCGCACGCGATGCCCGAGGGCGACGCCGGCCGCCGCGTGTCCGTCGGCCTGTTCACCGAGAAGGAGCGCGCCGAAAAGCGCGCCGCCGCCGTGAAGCGTCTCGGCTACACGACCGAGATCGTCGAGCGCAAGCAGCCGGCCACGGTGTACTGGGTGGACCTCCAACTGGGCGCGAACGATCGCACGGTTCCAACCGAAGGCCTGCTGTCGGAAGACGACGCCGGCGCGCGACTCGAGATCCGCGTGTGTCCCGGCAGCGAGCCGGCCCCGACCGCACCGAAGCCCGGACCTCTGCCGCGCGATGCGCGTCCGGCTGCCACCACCGCCGACGCAGGAACGCCGCGCCCGGGCTGAGCTCGCCGGATTTCGCGTAATCTATCGCTGTGTTCGACCTCGAGGCTTATCTCCGCCGCATCGATTACGACGGCCCGCGCACACCGACGCTCGAGGTGCTGCGTGCTCTGCACGCGCGTCACACCCAAGCGATCACGTTCGAGAACCTGAATGCGCTGATGGGCTGGCCGGTGCCGATCGATGTCGATGCCGTGCAGGACAAGATCGTGCGCGGCGGCCGCGGCGGCTGGTGCTTCGAGCAGAATCTGCTCTTCAGTCAGGCCTTGCGCGCTTTCGGATTCACGGTCACGGATCTCGCGGCGCGTGTGCTGTGGGGTCTCGACGAAGAGGCCGTGACTCGCCGCAGTCACATGGTGCTGCGAGTGATGGTGGATGGCGAGCCGTTCATCGCCGACGTTGGCTTTGGCGGTCAGACGCTGACCGGGCCCATCCGGTTGCTGTTCGACGTCGCGCAGTCCACGCCCCACGAGGATTTCCGCTTCGTTCGCACGCACGGGGATGAATACAAGCTGCAGGCGCTCATCGGTGGAGAGTGGCGGTCTCTGTACCGCTTCGATCTGCAGCCGCAGTTCCCTGTCGACTACGAGGTCATCAGCCATTTCCTGGCGACACATCCCGCTTCGCAATTCCGCACGACGCTGCGCGTCGCGCGCGCGCTGCCGGGCTTGCGCCACGGGCTGCTGAACAATCAGCTCGCGACCCACCACGTCGAGGGCGGCACGGAGAAGCGCACGCTCACGAGCGTGGCCGAGGTTCGCGGCGTCCTGACGGACGTCTTCGGGCTCACGCTCCCGCCGGGTCCCGATCTCGACCGCGCCATCGCCCGGGTCTGCGATTTCCCGTAAAATCCCGCCCGCAACTTTGGCACCTCGGCGCCGGCTTAGCTCAGTTGGTAGAGCGCCAGTTTTGTAAACTGGATGTCGCGGGTTCGATCCCTGCAGCCGGCACCAATCACCGTCGCCGTCGCGAGAATCCGCCGGCCGAGCGCCTGCGAAGCGGCGCACACACCGCGCCGCTATCATTCACTTCAGGGGAACGCCTCCCGCTGCGCGAATCAGCTCGCGTGAGCGGTGGCGGGCGGGCGAGCGCTGTACGCTTCCATCAACAGCCCCGTGCCACCGCGCGAGACGTGCGCGACGACGGCGGTGCGGCGATGGAGCTTGGTGATGGCGCCGAGATTGATGGCGAAGGCGAGCTCGACCTGCTGTCCCTTGCGCAAACCCAGATTCGTGGTCTCGATGAACACACCGGTGGCGCTGAGATTCACCGCGCGACACAGCTTCCTGCGGCCGCCGGGGATGTTGATGTAAACGGTCGTTCGGGCGCGGTGCCGGGTATGCAGTCGACGTTCCACGGGTCGTGGCCTCTTATATTTCTATCGGCGTCGGGATCAACGGATCGGATTATGCCTTCGTTCCCGTGAGCGCACGGGCGCGACTCAACTTATCGCGGCACTGCACTCACGCCGAAATCCTGCGACCGCCGCGTGTTGGCGTCAAGCCAGCGAGGGCTTCAGCGCGACTCGGTCCGCGCAATCTGTCCAATCGCGAGCCGCACGGCCACGGGACAGTGGTCGGAAAGGCGTGCGTGGCGCGCATCCGCCGCGCTGAAGGTCACGCGCTCGAACGATCCCGGCACCAGCGCGCCCGCGAGCGCTCGGCCGAGCACGATGTGATCGATGAAGGCCGAATGGGCCTGTCCCGGCACGCAGTTACGAAACGGCTGCCCCTGCGCGACGTTCAGCAGATGCGCCCCGGGCGGATCGCCATCCGAGATCTCCGGCCACATCGGCGCCGGCCCGCGCTCGCGCAGGAGCTCGCGATTGAAGTCCCCGAGCACCGCGAACCGATGGCCGGCGCGGGCCTGTTCATCGATCCAGCGCTCGAGCGCCGGCACTTGCCGCGCGAGGGTGTCGCACGCCTTGCCGCCGCCTCCGGCCAGGGGCTTGTCGCTACAGCCGGACTTGAGATGAACGCTGAGCAGATGGATTTCCCGCGGCTGCCCGGGGAACAGCACCAGCTCCGCGCCACGCCGAAGCGTGTCGTTCAGCGACAGCGGCTCGAAGTCCGGTCCGCAGCGCTTGGGCAGACCGGCGCGAATGGCGAACCCGGTGTTCTGCAGGTGACGGCTGCCCGTGAAGCAGAACTCGTAGCCGGGGAACACCAGCCGCGCAGCCTCCGGACCGTCAACCTCCTGAAGCGCGATCACATCGGCGTCGAGCGTTCGCGCGTAGCGTGCCAGCGTCGCGAAATCGCGCGACGAACGCTCGAGCCGCTGCGCGACATCACACGGCAGCCGCCGTTCGTTGGCGAATGCTTGCGTGCCGCGCGGCACGCACGAGCTCTTCAATGGCTTGAAAGTGGTCGGTGCGATCAGCCACTCGAGGTTCCACGTGGCGATCTTCAGAGTCGCGTTGCGCGGTGCTTCCGGGGCGCTCGCGCCGACACTCGCGAGCGCCCAGCAGATGAGTCCAAAACGCAGCGCGAGCCCACGCAGCGCAGGCGCGGCCGCGCCGATCAGCGCCAGCACTCGGCGGTGGTATCGGTTCCCGTGGAGCTCGTCGCGGTACGCTTGCCGTCCTGATTGATGGTGAATTCTGCGCACCGCGTGTCGTCCGTCTGTTTGGTGACCGCCCGCGCCTTCGCGTGCACCGTATACGCGGTGGGGGTCGCGGGATCGAGCGTCAGATCATAGAACTCGCCGTTGTCGGTGACGGCCGGAATGCCGAGCCCGCCGTCCGCGACGGCAGCGGTGAGATTCGTCGAGTAGACGTTCTTCGAGAGGAAAAATTTCTCCTGCGCCTGCTGGACGCGCAGCAGCGCCGCGGTGGCCGTCGTGCGATGCGTCCGCAAGACGTAGCTGCGATAGGTCGGCACGGCAATCGATGCCAGGATGGCGGCGATCACCATGACCGTCATCAGCTCGATCAGCGTCACGCCGCGTGAGTGCTTGCGCATGGTCTGCCTCAGTTCTTCCGTTTCCAATAGGTGCGCACGGTGCCGCCGACCTTCACGCACTGGTTCAGAATCTCGACACCCGCGATGCACTTCGTGTCCGGATCGGTCGGCGGCGGCCCATCCCCGCCGGGGGTGGGGCGAATCACGGCGACATTGACCTGGTCCACGATGCCATCCTGATTGAGCTGTGTGAAGGCATCGCTCGCATCGATGCGCTGGTCGCCGGTGAAGTCGAGCGCCGGCCGGCCGTTGTCGACGCTCAGCGCGTAGACGCGGTTGACGCCCATCGGCTTGCACGGATTCATGGCCGTCGGATCGGCCGGCGTGTAGGTCGGGAACAGGATCACGTTGTTCGCCGTCGTCGAGGAACCGAGCACCTTCTCGCCGACGCCCGTGCCATTCAGCCGCAGGTCGAGCTTCCAGCCCGGTTGCGAGGGCGGCACCACCGTCGAGGTGATGGTGTCCGTGATGTCGACCAGCGCGCCATCGGTCACCGGCGTGTACGCCTTGTAGTCGGCCTGCGTGAACGGCATGAACGGCGCCTTGTCGCGGATCGAATAGAACCGATCGGCCGTGGCGCCGCCCGGTGTGGCGCTCGTCTGCTTGGGATGCCCGCGATACCCGGAGCCGATCGCGATGTTGTAGTACGGGTCGGCGCCGCGTCGCTGGATCAACGCGACGTCCGGCTGGCCGTAGAACCGGCGCGTGTCCGCCATGGTCGGCGCCGGGCTCGACGGCGCATCTCCGGCGCCGAGCCGCGCGATGACGCCGCCCGTGACGAGGTCGGCCGTGTTCTTGTCGTTGAAGATGTCGAAGCGCCAGATGCGGCCGCCGAGGTCCGCGGCGTAGATGCGGTCGGCGAACCGATCGCCATTGGTATCGAGCACGGTGAGCTGACCGGGGATGGCATTGTTCATCGTGCCGTTCGTCTTACTCGTATCGAGCAGCAGATCCGGCGTGCCATTGCCGCCCGGGCCACCCGCGTACCACAGCAGCGCGCCGGTGATGGCATCGACCATGTAGATGCGATGTCCAGAATCGTCCGTGACGTACGAGTAGTTCTCCTCGCCATCGTCGTATCCACCGCCGAACAGCAGCACGAGGAACTGTGAGTTCTGCGGGCTCCGCGGATTCTTGATCTTCACGCGCGTGATGATCGGCGGAGACCACGTTTCGCCGACGCCCGGCAGCACGCTCGGACCGTCTTTCCACAGCAGCTTCGGCTGAGTGCGATCCGTGACATCCAGCGCGTAGTAGTAGCGCCCGCCGCGCCGCATGCCGAAATACAGGATCACGCGATCGCCGCTCTCGATGATGCCGTTCTGATTGACGTCGTACTTCAGCACGCGGATGTCGCTGTCGAGACCATACGTGCGATTCGCAACGGGGCTGTCGCGATAGAGATTGACGAGGCGGCCGAGCAGCTCTTGCGGCACGAACGACCACAGCTCCTTCCCGCCGCCGATGGAATCTTTGGTGCTCGCGTCTTGGCCCGTCGATCCCGTGATCGCGTGCAAGTAGCCGTCGTTGGTCGTGACATACACGACAGTGTCGTACGCGTTCGGCGATGCCGATGAACCGCCGTACGTCACGACAGCGGGAACCGAGTGGAGCGGATCACCCATCGCAAAACGCGATGCGCCGGTCGCGGGATCCTGGTCGTGGATCCAGCTCAGCAGCTCGGCTTTCGTCGGGTTCGTGCTCGTGCCCAGCGCCGCGTCCGTGAGGTTCGGGTTGCTCGCGTCGAGCCGGTTCTCCGCGGTATCGAGCGCGTCGCCACTGAAGTGCGTGTAAACCGTGCGCGGCTGCGGGATGAGATGCGCAGCGCCGCCCTGGTCCACCCTCTCCTCGTCGGGGGTCGCGGACCAGACGCTCTGCGCGCCCTTCACGAAGAATCCGTCGGCGCCGACCGCCTCCTTGCCGTTCGCATCGACGATCTTGCCGTTCTTCAGCCGATACTTCTTCAGGTTGCCGGGCCAGTGCTCTGTTTGTGTCGGCTGGAACACCGAGATGTACAGGTCGTTCAGCGTCTGGTTGCGGTTGAACGAGTTGATCGATACGGACGGGGTGACGAACGTCGCGCCCTCGTCGCCGATCTTCGTGACGATGTTGCGTAGCGCCTCGACGAGGTCGTCGAGGTTGTCGGCCTTGTAGGCCGCATTCGTGCCGCCGCGCTGCGCGGCCACGTTGAGGAACGTGAGGTCGCCGACGTCGTTGCCGAAGCCGATGGCGTAGGTGAAGACGTGCTGCTCCTGCGTGTCCGGATTGCCTGCCGTCGAGAGATCGACGAGGTCGGCATTGGCGAGGTAGGCGGTCATGTCGTCGAGGCAGGCGCCGTTCGCGTCTTCCCCCGTGCATGCCGCCGTGGGATTGCCGGTGAGATCGACGAACCCGCGGCCGCGCACGTCTCGCAGCGCCTTGATCTTCGGGTTCGCGCTCTTGTCGCGCGTCGGCAGTCCGTCCGTCAGCAGGATGTTGTAGTTCTTCTGGCACTGATACTGGATCGGCGAGGCGTACGTTGCGCCGCCCGGCGACGTGCGGGATTCGTCGACGCTCGGCTGCGGCTTGCGCGAGGTGCTGGGGCTTTCGCGTCCCATCGAGTTCAAGCCGTAATCGACGCTCTTGCCTGCCCAGTACTGGCCGGCTTCGTACATCGTTTCCGAGAGCGGCGTGTTGCCGCCCGGGAGCTGCAAATTCGCCTTCGCGATCAGATCGGCGCGCGAGGCCGTGAGGTTGTCGACCTTCTTGATGACCATGCCGCCCTCGGCGGACTGCTCGGCACTGCAGCTGCCTCCCTCGCTGCAATTGTCGCTGAAGCGCATGAGCCCCATGTTCACATCGTCCACCGAGCTTGCGAGCTCGGTGAGCGCGCGCTGCACGACCGTAATGCGCTTCGCGTTGTACGTCTTCTTGACGCTCGGGTCGGTCGAGTACTTCCAGTTGAGATAGCGGCCGCTGTAGAGGGTGTGCGTCGCAATCGCGGCCCAATCGAGCTGCTTCGACACGTCGGACGTCCATTTGTGCGCCGGGTCGCCATTGCGTGCGTACTTCTCCGCCGACGCGTCGGTTTCGCCGTGCACGCCGGCGTCCGTGTAGCACTCGACCACATCATTCGGCGCGTCCGCGCGCATGTCCTTCCACGCGTTGAAGTCCGGGTTCCATTGGCCGGTGCGTCCCGTCCAGAATCCGGCGATGCCGTTCATGCCGGTGATGGCGGCGGCGCACTTCACCGCACTCAGGTTCACCCAGTTGGCCGTGCTGCAATCGGGAACCCCGGCCGTGCCGCGCGAGAAGTACACGCGATCCTCGCTGCACGAGCCGCCGTACGACACGCTTCTATCGTAGGGCACGCGGTCGAGGACAACATCGTCCTCGTCCATCGAGCCCGAGGTGTCCATGATGAACAGGATGTTCGGCCGGACGCCGCTCGCGAGGCTGTTGCTCACGAAGATCTCGGTGTCGTCGGCCATGGCCGGCGCGCCGCAGGAGAGGGCCAGCAGCGTGCCCGCGAGCAGGTCGAGAACGCGACTGTGTGTGCGCAACATCGATCTCTCCTCTCGGGTTCTCACAGCCACACCTTGATGGTCAGCAGCTCGAGCGTCCGCGTGTCGTAGCTCACGACCAGCGACATCGCGCGCCGCTGCGACTCTGCAACGAGCTCCTGCAGGGTCACTTCGTTGCCGCCGATGAAGTAGCGCGATTGCGACGTGACGCGAATGGAAGTGGGTGCACACGTCTCGCACGGGCGCAGAACCAGCGTGCCGCCCGCAGTCGAGGGCAGGACGACGTCGTTCAACGAGGTCTCCACGGCATTGCGTTTTGCGAACGCGGGCAGGGCGGCGAGAGAGGCGATCGCCACCATCACGAGGCACGTCCAAGGCTTCGCTCTATGCATGACTAGTCTCCCAAGTGCGGCGCGCGCTGCGCACCGCGCGTAGTCGTCGGCTCACAGTGGGTCGGCGCCGACCAGCGGCGCGCCAGGATTGCCGGGATCGTTGTTGCCGCCGCCGCCGTTCAGCACGAACGCACCCTGCTCGTGCTCCGCGAGCGCGTTGCGCGCGGACCGGCCGGTGCTGGTGATGACGTAGTGGTTGCCCACGAAAGCGCCGGCCTTGTAGCCCGCGATGTCCTGGTCCTCCGCGAGCCACGTCGAGGTGGTCGTGTACGTGTCGGTCGAGCCCGCGACGACCGGCGTTACCGGGACGGTTTCAGGCGTGCCGTTCGTGTTCACCAGAGGCAGCGCTCGCAGCGCGTTCTCGCGGCCGGTCTCGGCTGCCTGAAAGGCGTTCTGCCGGAATTGCTCATTGCCGGCCATGATCAGCTCCGTCGTGGAGGTGTTCATCCCGGTGATGGCGAGCAGCGTCAGAATCGTGAGCAGCACCAGCCCGATGACGAGTGCTGCGCCCTGTTGCTTGCGATGTGCAGCTCTTTTCATGAGGCGCTCACAGCGTGCGCGCGTTGCGCAGTTGGATGGTCCGCGACACCAGGAGGCGGCGGATGTTGTCGGCCGGCTTGTAGGTGATCCCGGCGTACTTGTACTCGTTGGTGTTCGTGTAACCCGGCTCGCCACGATCCGCGCGCAGGAGCAGCCAGATGCGCACCGACACCACCTGCAAGCCGGCGAAGGCCGGTGAGCTCGCGGCTTGCGGATCGACGTAGCGCGTCGCGATGCCGTTCGGCGCATCCGGTATGCCGTCGTTGTTCAGGTCCTGCGCGGCATCGATCGTGCCGTCGCCGTCGTAGTCACCCGTGTCGAGGCCGAACTGGACCTGCATGTCCTGCACACCCTGCATCACGGTGGTGTCCTGGAACGCCGGGCCCTTGCCGAGCGAGATCACGCGCAGCTCCGGCAAGTTGTTCGGCCCATTGGCGACGTAGTAGGTCCGCACGATGAGGTCGCGCACCGCGTTCACGTCCGCATCGACCGCTTCCGGCGTAGTGTCGGAGATGAAGATGCGTTCGTTGGAGCGCTTCGTGCGATTCACGAGCAGCTGAATCTTCGCGCCCGTGACGTCCGCGTCGTCGACCGACGCGCGCCGGATGGTCAATGTGTCCGTGTTGGCGCGATAGGCGGTTGCGGCATTTCCGCACGTGGCCGGGAGGGACAGCGTGCCGTTCGAGCCCTCCACCGTCGCGAGCAGGTCGACCGCGAAATTCTTGCCGCACGCGCGCGCCGCCGTCGGCAGGGCGGCGAGCTCCGGGTCTGCGGCGAGCTGCTGGAGCTGCGACGCCGGCGTGAGCGTGCCCGCGTCCCAGAAAGAAAAGTCCTGCGGCGCGTTCGAATAGCCGTAGTAGCCGGCGAGCTGGATGTCCGGCTCCATGATCGAGAACACGTAGCGCGCCTGCTCCTGCAAGCGCGCGACGCTTTCGTTGACGGAGTACGTGTTGCGGCTCTGCGAGTACACGAGCACCGCGCCCGCGATGAGGACCGAGCCGATCGCGAGCGAGATCATCAGCTCGATCAGGCTGAGACCGGTCATCCGAGAATGGCGAATGCGCGGCATTAGCAGCGACCTCTCACGTCGGCGGCATGACATCGAAGACGAGCTGGTATGAAAGCGGCTCGGGCTGCGACGGCTCGCTCCACTGCACGCGCACGGTGTAGCGATCGAGCGTTGCGCCGCTGCCGGGCACGAAATCGATAGAGGTCTGCGGAGGCTTGCCGCTCTCATCCGCGGGCAGCCGGCTGTTCACCGTGTTGACCCAGCACTTCACGTCGTCCTTCGCGAGGTCTGCGGGCGTGTAGGGCGTCGCGATCGTGCACCCGCCGGCGCCGATGGTATCGGTGACCGCCTTCACGTAGGCCTCGCGGCCGCGACGATTGGCGCGGATGCGATCCGCGATGTCGTTCACGAGGTCGACCGCCTGTCCGCGCAGCTGCGCCGTGCGATTGGCGCGCAAGGTCTCGAGATACAGGCTGGAGATGCCGAGCATGCCGATGGACATGATCACGAGGGCAACCAGCACCTCGATGAGCGTAATGCCGCGCTGGGTACGCGTGGAGCGGTTCAGGGACATGTCATGGCCCACTTCTTGAGATCCGTCTCAGTTTCCGTACCGACGTCGCGCGAGATGCGCGCGCGGCCGGTCGGGGTGACGAAGACGCCGCGCGCCGCCGAGAGGCTCGCGCCATCGATGGGGTTGGTGCCGCGCTCGTCGCAGAACAGCACGCGCTGCACGTGATCCTCCGGCTCGTCGTCCTGCGGCTTCAGGAATCCCGTCGGCATGAACGGCATGCATGTGCCGGTGGCGGCCGTCTTGACGGCCGCTTCGAGAGGCCCGTCACTACGCAGCAGCACTTCGGGCGCGGCATCGAGCACGCAGTCGCTGTTGCGATCCTCGAAAACGATCCACCCGGTGTACGCACCCTTCGAGCACGCGGGCGCGACAGCCTGCGGATTGTCCGATGCGCAGAGTGAGACGGGTTGCTGGCGTTTGATCGCTTCCGTACGCGCGAGCAGCAGCGCGCTCAGGAAGTCGTTGCTGGCGCCAGTCAGCCGATTGTTGCGCCGGAACTCGCTGAAGCTCGGAGCACCGAGGCCGAGGATCACCGCGGCCAGAGCGATCACGATCATCAGCTCGAACAGAGAGAAGCCACGCGTCGCGCTTTTCATGGGCCCGCATCATCCGGCGTTTCCCAGAGCCGGACGGTGCGAGCCGATGAGCGGCCGCGATCAGAGGATCACCGGTCGCGGAGTGTGAAGCGCATCACACGCGCGGTTTGACTTAGCGTGTTCGCACTGTGTGGTGGCGCACGAAATTCAACACATGTCGCCAAAAGCAGACGAGAACTGTGAAGTAGCTACTTGCCCCAGCATTCGGCAACGGGCTTCGACCCGGAGACGCTGCGCGTGTTGACCTGGTCGAGCGTGAAGTTGCCGCAGCCCGTATCGTCGGCTTGCTTACCCTGCGGAGTCGCCGTGAGCAGGAACGTCGTCGCGGTGCGGTTCGAGATGCTGATCAGGTAACGGCCGTTCTCCGTGAGCTGCGCCGCTCCCAGGACGTTGCAGCCCGCGGCGGGATCGGCGTTGTACACGTAGCTGTTGTAGCGCGTGTAGCAGCGCTCGAGCGCACCCGCGTAGAAGAGCAGCCCGGTCTTGGCGTCCGTGCGGTTCGCTCGGATCGTGTACTGCCGATAGCTCGGAATCGCTATGGCCGAGAGAATGCTGATGATGACGAGCACCGTCAGCAGCTCCATCAACGTCACGCCGATCTGCTTGTGTCGCACGAGTGGTTCTCCTTGCAGCCTGCTCATCGCAATTGCCGCCACGACTGTCTGCCGCGATCGCCCGGTCCGGTGTTGAGATTCTTCTTCTCCGGATCGTTGCCGCTCGAGCCCGAACCGTAGCCGAAGTCCTCGTTCTGGCCCGCGACGACGCCGGGCTTGCCGACCATGCCCTCGGTCCACTGCATGCCGGACGCCGGGATCTTGGTGCCGTCGGGCAGCGTGATGAAGTCCGTGTCGGTGAACAGGTGGTCGTTGTCGAGATCGAAGGGCGGATAGCTCAAGCGCCCGCCGGAGAGCGCATCGAGCGACATCAACCAGCTCGTGCCGCCGAACGTGCACGGGTCGGTGTTGGGGATGATCGTCGAGAAGATCACTCGGCCGTTGCGCAGGATCGGATCCGACACCTGCATCTCACCTTTGAAGCCGATCGAGCCCGTCGGCACACCCGGCGCCGGCGAGATGAAGTCGAGATACCAGCCGCGGCTGTTGGCGGCGACCGCGTTCTGCGTGAGGCCGCGGAGCGGGATGTCCTTGCCGTTCACATTGTTCGTGCCCTCGAACGTGATCGCCTGCTTCGTCAGCGTCGAACGGTTGCTGTTGATCGGGGTGGTCGACGGCGTGTTCGGGTCGAAGAGACCGTAGAAGCTCTGCGTGCTCAGGTTCGCGAGCACCTTGTCCGAGGGCTCGAGGAACTTGCCCGTGCCGAACAGGACGACCATGCCCTTGCCGCCCGGGCCGCGGCCCACTTCGGCGCGCGTCGTGATCGGCTGATTCTTGCCGCCGGCGTCCTTCGCCACGAAGAGCGGCACGCCGCCGAAGGCGATGTTCCACGACGTCGGGTCGGCCGCCGTCACGTCGAACTTCCACATCTCACCGAACAGGTCGCCGGCGAACACGTAATCGACCACGTTGTCGCCGTTGATGTCGACGAGCGTCGGCGTCGCAAGGCCGTTCGGGCGCGAGTTGCCGCTCGGGTCCTGACCCATGCCCATCTTGGTGTCGATCTTGGCGACCAGCTTGCCGGTCTCGATGTCCACGAAGAACAGGACCGCATTGCCGGTCGCGCTCTTCTTGCCGCCCTTGGCCGTGTCGTCGAAGGTGCTGTTGTAGCCGTTGCCGAACACGGCGAGCCACTGGGTGCCCGTCGGCGAGCGGAATTGCGCGATGGCCGGGCGGCTGTAGGTGTAGCCGAGATCGGCATCGTCGGCGTCCGTGAACTCCCACTTGTAGATGCTGGCCGCGTTGGCTTCGCTGAACTTCGCAGGATCGGTCACATCGAGCGCGTAGATGCCCTGACCGCCGTTGTTCAGACCGCCGACCAGCACGGTGTGCCACGCGCCGTTGTAGTAGACATCGGCCATGCTGGGCGTGCCGTCGACGTAAAAGCGATGCGCGTAGCCGTTGCTCGTGAGCTGCGCGAGGTTCCCGAATACCGGACCCGGAATGAATGCCAGACGCTCGACGCCGCTCGTCGCGTCGAAACCATGCAGCATGCCGTCGTTCGCGCCGACGTACACCATCTTGGGACGGTCCGCCCAAGTGGTGCGGAACGTGGCATACGAGGCATCGGAATAGCGGAATGGAGGCGCGCCGACGAAGATCGGCGCGGAATTCACGATGTCGCCGAGCTTGGTCACGCGCTTGCGGAAGATGCCGTTCGGCTTCGACGCTTCCTTGGAGTCGTCGCCACGCAGATAGTCGAGCCGGTCGGAGCCGAGCGTGCCCGCTGCCGGATCGAGCTGCTTCTGGCGGTTCGAGCCGATCGCGGACCAGCGGAACGCGACGGGATTCTTCGAGCTGTCGGTGGTGATGATCGTGCGGTCGGTGGGCGCGGGCAATTTGGTCGCCGCGTCCCACTCGAAGGGTTTCAGCGTGCCGTCCGTGTTCAGCGGGAACGACAGCAGCTGTCCGCTCCAGTCGCCGCTGCTGAACTTCGCCTGATAGACGCGCGTATCGCTCGACACCGATCCCGAGTTCACCGACGCGGACGCCGCCGCGCTCGTGCGCACGATGATCTCGTTGAAGGCCTTCGAGAGCTGCGCAGGCAGGGTCAGCGCGTTCGTCACCAGGAAGTAGTTGCTCGGATCGCCGGTGTGGTTCTCGTCCCACTCGTCCTGCAGGTTCGGCACACCGTTCTTGTCCTGGTCCTTGAAGCCGCCCCACTTGGCTGCGTACCACAGCGGATCCTTGAGAAGGTCGGCACCGCTCGTCGCGCCGGGCGTGAACGTGCGCGTGCTCACGAGCGGCAGCGCGGTGCCATCGTTCCACGTACCGCTCTGGCCTTTACCCGGCGCGGGCGGAGTGCCCGTGAATCCCGGCGGCGTGTCGAGGTAGTAGTCCGGATCGCTGTTGGCCGCGGTGTCCGTGTCGCGCACGTCGAAGTAGATGCCGTCGTGCGTCGTGCCCGAGATGACGTAGCCGATGTGCTGAATGAGACTGCCCGCGGCGTACTGGGACGTGAGCGTGATGTCGACCGTGCCGTCGTCCTTCACGGTGTATTCGTACTGCACGATCGCGTCCATGTCGTGATCGGCGCCCTGCTCGACGTCCTCGTAGTTGACGCGGAACTTGCCGTAGTTCTTCTCCAGCGTGTCGACGTAGAAGTCCACGATCTGGTTCGTCGGCTGAAAGCCCGTGCTCGACGCCGAGACGTTGGAGCCGTTGACGCTGCCGCCGACGGTCTTCGCGAACGGCACCAGCGTGATCTTCTTGTCGCCCACCGGAATTTCGATGCGCGGCAGCGGCGAGGCGAGCGCGACGGCGAACGTCGACACGTTCTGGTTGCCCGTCTTGCCGTTCACGTCGTGCGTGAGGCCGTAGTACGCGACGCTCGCCGCGTAGTAGCTGCCTTCTTTCGTCGGCTCCTCGGGCGCGAGTCCGCGGATGTTGCCGAAGCTCGTGACCGTCTTCGGCGTCGGCGCCTTGTCGTCGTTGGCGGCATCGCTCAGCGAGCGCCCGATGTAGTACTTCTTGCTGCCTCCGATCTCGTTGTCCCAGATCGTCTGCCCGAGCGCGGCGACGTCGAGATCGCTGATGTCGCCGGAGAACGAGCCGAACGCCGTGCCCGGCAGCTTGTCGCTGTCATAGGACGGATTGATGTCGCTGATGACCGTCTCGAACGGCTTCGCGCAGCTCGGCGCGTTCGCGTACGGGTCGTCCCATGTCGCAACGGGCAGGCCGCCGCCAGGAAGCTCGCTTTCCTCGCCCTGGCCGAAGGCGACCGCATATTCGGGCGTCGCCTTCTTCTTGCCGGCGAAGTAGCGGATGCCTTCGTACATCATCTCGGCGATGGGATTGCCCCACATCTGGCACTCGCCCGGCGCGATCGGACCGGAGACCTTCCAGCCGCACTTGTACGAATAATCGGTGTTGAAGCCGGTCGTGCGCAGCCCGTCCAGGGTGCGGATGATGCCGGTCACGCTCGTGTTGATGGTGCCGTCGGAGTTGATCTCGTTCTTGATGGAGCCCATCGCCCGGCGCAGCACGCCGCCGTCGGTGTTCTTGGCATACGAGCCGGTGATCAGGCCGAATTTCATCAGGTCCTGCTCGCCGAAATCCTGCAGCAGGCCCGTCGGCTTGAAATTGGTACCGCCGCTGCCGTTCGTGTACGCCCGGCAGTTCGATTCCGTGCCGACGCTCGGATCGCAGACCTTCACGCGCACCCGGTAGTCGGTGATCGAGCTGACGGTCTTGCGCACTTCGGCGCCGTTCGAGGTGCCGACCACGATGGCCGAGCCCGCGACCGGCCGCTCGATGCTGAGCCAGTTCCAGACCTTCAGCGGGTTGCCGTTCGAGTCCTGCTGATTCTGCAGCACGCGCAACAGCGGGTAATTGTTCGCATCCGAGCGCAGCGTCGTGTTGGCGAACAGGTGGCTCGAGTTGGCGCTCGGCACGTTGAGCGGCGTGTACTCGTGGATGTCGTAGCCGTCCTTGGCGATGCTCTCGTACGACTTGCCCCAGCTATGCGCGTCCTGCGGAATATAGGCGCGCTCGAGCACCGTCTCCGTGTCGTTGTCGGTGCGCCGCAGCCCGCCGTAGAGCACCTTGCGCAGCGCGTCGATGCGGCTCGTCGTGACGTAGTTCAGCCAGTCGCCGCTCCAGGTGCTGCCGTCGCACTTCTTGTTCGCCGTGGTCGATTTCGGCTCGAAGCGGTTGCTGCCGCTGTTGTACGTGTAGCACTTGAACGAGTCGAAGTAGCCGTAGTACGTGATCTTGTCGGGCTTGTAGCCCACATCGGGAACGCCGTCGCCGTCGAGGTCCGAGTGATCGTTGTAGGCCTCGTAGTACAGCTTGTGATCGCGGCCGATCACCAGCAAGTTGAGCGGCGCGACGGTGCCGTTCAGGAAGAGCGGCGTATCGGCGAGGCTCAGTGGCGCCGCCTGTGCCGCGGAAAACGCGAGCAACGACAGCAATGCCGAGCAGCACAGCACACTGAACCGTTTCGGGCGGAATGCGGGCTTCATTGCGGTACTCACTTGCGGGGGTTTCCGTGCGCGTGCTCAACGCCGCGCATACGTGGATTGCAGAACCGTGATCGCGTTGCCGGTGGCGCCGGGCGAGCCTGCGGTGACCTGATAGAAGAAGCGCGATGACGGCGGGCCGTCGCCGCTGCCGATCGAAAAGGTGTCCGGCACTTCGGTCACGTACTCGACGACGAACGCGGGATCGTGCGCCAGGTCGGGCATGTCCTGCGTCGGCGTGCCGGAGTGATCGCCGCTCGCTTCGTACTGCGTCGGCGTCGTGCCCTGCCACCACGCATCGTCGCGACTCTCGGGGTTCGCGACCGCGCTCGCATTCGCATCCCAGAACTTGCACGGCGCGGCGGTGCAGACACCGCCCGCGGGATTCGGTGCGAACGGCTGCGCGGCGATCATGTCTTCGCCGTTGCGCAGCGCCGCCTCGGCGCCCTGGAACGCCATGTTGAGGTCACGCGTGTTGCCCGCCATGCGCTCCTGCATGCGAGTGACCTGCATCGCGGTGATGCCGATGACGGTGAGGACGAGCAGCAGCAACAGGCTCGTGACGAGGGCCGTGCCGCGCTGACGCCGGTTGGTGATCATGTTCGTGTATCCCCGATTCATTGTGTGGTGTTACGCAACGCCACCGTCGTGGTGTAGAGCGTGCGTTGATAGCGGTCGTTGGGCGTCACGACATCCGTGCCGAGCAGGTTGTACGTGCGGGACTCATCCACCGGCGAAGTCGGCTCGACGGAGCGGATGAGCAGCGCGATGCTCACGCTGATCACGCGATTCCAGTTGGTCACCGCCGACGCCTTCTCGTAGGAGGCCACGACCAGCGGGTTGCTCGCGGAGGCGACGCCGTACAGCACCTGCATCTGCTCGACGCCTTCGACCAGCTCCTGCGCGCCCTCGGCGACCGTGACTCGCCAGAGCGAGGGGTTGCGCACGCCGTTGCGCACGGTCGCGCTGTCCCGGATGTAGTACACGACCGTGTCGACCGGCACGACGCGCGAGCCCTGGCGGAACGCCAATCCCAGATTGGCGCCGCCCGTCGCGATCGTGCCCGCGGTGAGACTGTTCATCTTGAACACCGCGGCGTTCTGGCAATCGCTGATGATGGCGTAGGAGTTGTTGACGATCGTGCGCCCGAGCGGATTGTCGACGGAGATGTCGGCAGTCGCGCTCGCCATCGCCGCGTTGGTGATGAACGTCGGTGCGTTGCTCGGAGTCGTGCGCACGACCAGGATGTCGCTGCCACTGCGGGGCGACACGATCGCCGCATCGACGGCAGGCGACCACGTGCCCGTGCCCGTCGACTCGTAGCCCTGGACCTGCGCGCTGAAGTTCGACATGAGGCTGGTCGGGCTTGCCAGCGCGTTCGTCATCGTGTCCGACGCGATGAACTCGTTGCAGCCCTTGTAACCGCCCGCGCGCAGATCGCGGAGCATCACCTCCACTGCGGCGCGCCCGCTCTCCTGCAGTCGGGCGACGCGCTCGTTCTCGTTGTACGTCAGCTTCGAGCTGTACAGCACCGAGATGGCGCCGCCGAGCAGGATGAGCCCGATCGTCATGGCGACCATCAGCTCGACGAGGCTGAAGCCGCGAATCGAGGTGCGACTCACAGCTGACTCCTCAGAGTGAACGAGAGCGGGTCCTCCTGACCCTTCGAATCGTCCCAGGTGATCGTGATGCCGAACCGCGCCGTCGTGCCCGTGGCATCCGGCGCGCTCACCGTGCCGGTTGCATCCGGTCCGAGCGATGCCGTGATGTTGTTGCGCCACGCGGCGAGATCCGCGGTGGCCACCGTGCCCGGCGTGCCGCCGGTGCTGTATTCGCCTTGGCGCGCGGCCGTGGGGTTCGCGCGCATGCGGTCGAGAATGTCGTACGCGAGCAGCGTCGCCTGCGAACGCTTCGATGCGCCGTGATTCCAGCGCAGACTCGAGAGCTGCAAGGACGCAATGCCCAGCAAGCCGATGGAGAGCACGACGAGCGCGACCAGAACCTCGACGAGGGTGAAGCCGGACGCACGTTTCCTGCGGAGTTTCGTCATGGCAATGCTCAGGGACAGGTGGCTGCGGTGGTCGTGACCGAGCCGATCGGCCCGACGCTCACGAGACGGGCTTTCGAGCCGATACAGCTCGCGGCGGAGACCTTGAACGTCTTCGTGCCGATCGGCGTCTGCATTCCGGTGGGCGCGTACGTCAGCGACGTCGCCGTCGTGGTGAAGGTCGTCTCGCCCGCGAGCGCGCCCCACTTCTGGAGCACGACGTCCTTCGTGTCGACGGTGCCCAGCGTGCCGTCGGCGTCCTCGAACACGATCCAGCCGCTCTTCCAGTCGGCCGCGGTCGCGCAGCCCGTGCCATCCGTCGAGGGGCAGATCGAGACCGTGCGACCGCGACGCAGGGCTTCGCTGCGGGCCAACGCGAGCGCCGCGACGAAATCGTTCTGCGCGGCGGCGATGCGATTGTTGCGCGTCATCTCGCGGTAGCTCGGCACCGCGAAGCCGAGCAGGATGCCGAGCACCAGAATGGCGGTCATCAGCTCGATCAGCGTGAATCCGCGGGTGGCGTGTTTCATGGGGCCGGAATCGTAATGAACACTTCGCCTCGTCACGGCAGTTGCCGATGAGCGGCAGGTTTGTCGGGACTATCGGTGTATTGATTTGAATTCGATCACGATCGCCGCTTGACTTATGCGGCGCCGTCCGCGCAGCGGCTCACTCGCCGCCGGCGACCGCGGAGTGGCGCGCGAGCGCCGGGTGCGTCATCCTTCGGGCGCGGGTTCAGCGGCTACGGAGTCAAATCGAATGGCTGCCTTGATCGTCCTCATCGTCATCGTGCTGGTCGCATTCTTTTTCATTGGCCAGTACAACCGCCTCGTCACGGCCCGGAATGCGTTCCGGAATGCGTTCGCGCAGATCGACGTGCAGCTCACGCGGCGCTACGACCTGATCCCGAACCTCGTCGAGACCGCCAAGGGCTACATGAAGCACGAGCGCGAGACGCTGGAGGCGGTCATCCAGGCGCGCAACACGGCGCTCGCCGGCCTGAAAGCCGCCTCGTCGAACCCCGGCGACGCGGCCGCCGTCGCGCAGCTCTCCGGCGCGGAAGCCCAGCTCGGCGGCGCGCTCGGGCGGCTGTTCGCGCTCGCCGAGGCGTACCCGGACCTGAAGGCGAACCAGAACATGATGCAGCTCTCGGAGGAGCTCACCTCGACGGAGAACAAGGTGGCGTTCGCACGGCAGGCCTACAACGACGCCGTGATGAGCTACAACAACGCGCGCGAAGTCTTTCCGAGCAGCATCGTGGCGAACATGTTCAATTTCGCGCCGGCGCAGCTGCTGGACATCGCGAAGCCCGAGGCGCGGGAAGCCCCGAAGGTCAGTTTCACTTAAGAAGGGATACGGCTGCGAGGGCCCCGGGCGAGGCCCTGCGGCGCGCCGCGCATCGTGGACTTCTACACCCGCCAGATCGATGCCCGCCGCCAGACGCGGTGGCTGCTCCTTGCGTTCATCGTCGCCGTGGTCCTCGTCGTCCTCGCGCTCGATGTGTTGTTCTTCACGCTGCTCGGCGTGCGCGGCGAGCCGCGCGATGCATTCGCGCCGTTCGCGTACGCGCAGCGCAATCCCGGTGCGGCGTTCTTCTGCTCCGTGCTCGTGCTCGGCGTCATCGGACTCTCGAGCCTGTTCAAAGCGATCCAGCTGCGCGAGGGCGGCGGTGTCGTGGCGCGGTCGCTGGGCGGCGTGCTGGTTGCTCGCGATACGCAGGACCTGAAGCGCAAGCGCCTGCACAACGTGGTCGAGGAAATGGCGATCGCCTCCGGCGTGCCCATGCCGGAGGTGTACGTTCTCGAGCACGAGACCGGCATCAATGCGTTCGCCGCCGGGCACAGCCCCGCGAACGCAGCCATCGCCGTCACGCAGGGCGCGCTCGACACGCTGAGCCGCGACGAGCTGCAGGGGGTGATCGCGCACGAGTTCAGCCACGTGCTGAACGGCGACATGCGCTTGAACGTGCAGCTCATGGGCTGGCTCTTCGGTCTCTTCGTGGTCGCGTTGATCGGGCGGACGATGCTGCGCTATGCGCCGCGCGGCCGGCGCAACGGCGGCTGGCTCTTCGTCGCCGCGCTCGGGGTGATGGTGCTCGGTTATCTCGGGCTCTTCTTCGGGCGGCTCCTGCAGGCCGCGGTGAGCCGGCAGCGCGAGCGGCTTGCGGACGCATCGAGTGTGCAATTCACGCGCAATCCCGAGGGACTGAAGGGCGCGCTCGTGAAGATCGCGGGCGTCGCGCAGGGCTCGCGGATCGTCGAGGCCGATCCCGAGCAGGCGGCCCACATGTTGTTCGCGCCGGGCCTGTCGCGCTTCTTCGCGACGCATCCACCGCTTGCGGAGCGCATCCGCGCGCTCGATCCCCATTTCGACGTGAAGCAGCTGCCGCGCGCGGCGGCGCAGGCGCTGGCCGCCGTGCCGGCGTTCGATGCCGCGGAGCTGGAGCAGGCCCGAGTCGCGCGCGTCGCGGCCGGTCCCGGTTGGCAGCCCGACGAGGCCAGCGCTCCCGGGGCGGAGTTGCCCCGCGAAGTCGCGATGCGCACGGCAAAGAGCGGCGGCGCAGTGGCGGACGCGCTGCTCGTGCCGACGGGTCCGCATCCTGCCGCCAACGCGGTGGCGGCGAAGCCGCAGCAGATCTCCTCGCAAGTGGGCGCTCTCGACACTTTGCAGATCGAGCAAGCGAAGGCACTCCGCCTCGCGCTGCCGCCGGACCTCCGCGAGTTCGTCGAGGTCGATGGTCAGGCGCGCGCCATCGTGCTCGCGCTGCTCGTGAGTCGCGATCCGGCGGTAGCCGAACGTCAGCTCGTAATGCTTCGCAAGAATCTGCCGGCCGCCGATTTCGGCGCGGTCCGCGACGCGATGCCTCTTGCCGCCGAGTTGGCGCCGATGCTCCGCCTACCGGCGCTGCTACAGGCATTCCCGGCGCTGCGGCGCCTTCCGATTACTCAACGCCAGGCCCTCGCGCGGCTCGCCGAGAACCTGATCCGTGCCGATGCGCGCATCGACGTCTTCGAGTTCTGCCTGGCACGCCTTCTTGGCACGCTACTGCGCGACGAGATCGAAGCCCGCGTGCCTCACGGCAACCTCTCGCTCGCAGACGCTGCGGACGACCTCCAAGTGCTCTTCGCCGTGCTCGCCAGCTTCGGCGCGAACGATGCGCACGCCGCGCGTATGGCCTACGAAGCGGGCATGCAATGCGTGCTGCCGATGCACCGGCCTCCCTATCAAGCGCCGGAGGATTGGCCGCGACGCCTGAGCGAAGCGCTGCTCCGCCTCGAGAAGCTGCATCCCTACGCGAAGAAAGCGGTGATCGAAGGGCTCGTGAAGACGATCGCGCACGACGAGCTGCTGAACGTTTCGGAAGCAGAGCTGCTGCGCACGGTTTGCGCGACGCTCCACTGTCCGCTGCCGACGCTGCTGCCGGACGCGGTCGCTTAGTCGCGATCGAGGAAGGCGCGGATCTCGGCGCCGAAGCGATCGATGTCGATCAGGAAGGAGTCGTGTCCCTCGACACAGTCGAGCGGCGCGTAGGTCGTTGCGACGCCCGCCTTCTTGAAGTCTTCCGCCAGCGCACGCTGCTCCGCGATGGCGAAGAGCATGTCCGACTCGACGCCGATCACCAGAGCCTGCTCGACACCCGAGCGCGCGAGCACCTCGGCGTTGGACGTCCCGTGCTTCGCGAGATCGAAGCGATCCATGCCGCGCGAGATGTAGAGGTAGCAGTTCGGATCGAACGCGCGCACGAAGCGCCGCGCGTGCGCTTCGAGATAGCTCTGAATTGCGAACTCCGGCGCGAACGGCCCTTCCTCGCGAAGGTCGTTCGGCACGGGGTCGCGTCCGAAGCGCTGCACCCACTCGGCTGCGGATCGGTACGTCATCATGCCGAGCTTGCGCGCGATGCGCATGCCGGTGGCGGGCGGTCGCTCCTCCGTGTAGGCGCCGTCGCGCCAATCCGGATCGCGCAGGATCGCCTCGCGCTGAATCGAGCGGAGCGCGATCGCGAAAGGCGAGGCCGCCGCCGTGCCCGAGATGCTCACGACGCGCCGCGTCGCCCCCGGAAACATCGCGGCGAACGCGAGCACGACCATGCCGCCGAGCGAGGGCCCGACGACCGCGTTCGCGCGCTCGATGCCGAGCGCGCGCAGCGTCTCGTAGCCGCCGCGCGCGATGTCCTCGACCGACAGGTCCGGAAAGCTCATCCGGTACGGCGCGCCCGTCGCCGGATTGATCGACGCCGGTCCGGTCGAGCCGAAGCAGCTGCCGAGCGAGTTCACGCAGATGACGAAGAACCGGTCGGTGTCGATGGCGAAGCCCGGCCCGATCATCCCTTCCCACCAGCCCTCGCTCGTGTCCCGCGGCGAGGATTTCGCGTGCGCGGAGGGCGAGAGGCCCGTGAACAGCAGCACCGCGTTGTCGCGCGCTGTGTTCAGCGTACCCCACGTCTCGTAGGCGATGCGCGCGCCGTGCAGCTCGCCGCCGCGATACATCGGAAACGGGTCGGGCAGCGCGGCGAAGTGCCGCGCGTCCATCTTGCGCGGCCCTCCGGGCACTCCGGACGAATCCGCGGATCGCGCCGGTGAGGTGCGTCGCTCGGCGTTCATGGACGTGCCGCGAAGCCTTCAGGGCTCCGGGTCGCTGCCTTCCGGGATGCCTTCGAACAGCGCCGTCGACAGATAGCGCTCGCCCGTGTCCGGCAGCATGGCGAGCACGACCGAGCCGGCCGGCGCTTCCGCCGCGACCTTGCGCGCGGCGGCGAACGTCGCGCCCGAGGAAATGCCGCAGAAGATGCCCTCACGCTGCGCGAGCGAGCGCGCGGACTCGATGGCCTCCGCATCCGTCACCTGGAGAATGCGGTTGGCGACCTCTTTGTTCAGCACCGCCGGGATGAAGTCCGGCGTCCAGCCCTGGATCTTGTGCGGCGTGAACGGCTTGCCCGAGAGCAGCGCCGCCGCGGCCGGCTCCGCCACGATGACCTGCGTCTCCGGCCGCGCCTTGCGGATCATCTCGCCCGCGCCGGTGAGCGTGCCGCCCGTGCCCCAGCCCGTGACGAAGAAGTCGAGGCGCTTGCCGGCGAAGTCGCTCAGGATCTCGGGGCCGGTGGTCTGACGGTGGTAGGCGGGGTTCGCCTCGTTCTCGAATTGCCGCGCGAGGAACCAGCCGTGCTTCTTCGCGAGCTCTTCGGCCTTGCGCACCATGCCCGTGCCGCGCTCGGCCGCCGGCGTGAGGATCACCTTCGCGCCGAGCATGCGCATGATCTTGCGCCGCTCCACCGAGAACGACTCGGCCATCGTCGCGACGAACGGATAACCCTTGGCCGCGCACACCATGGCGAGCGCAATGCCGGTGTTGCCCGAGGTCGCTTCGACCACCGTCTGGCCCGGCTTCAGCGTGCCGCGACGCTCCGCGTCTTCGATTATCGCGATGGCGAGACGGTCCTTGACTGACGCCGCGGGATTGAAGAACTCGCACTTCACATACATCGTGACATTCGGCGGGGCGAGCCGATTGATCCGGACGATGGGAGTGCGGCCGATCGTGGCGAGAATGTTGTCGTAGATCATGAGCGCCCTCTGCTGTACGGCGGTCGGGGGCCGCTACTCTACGGGCTTCGCGTGCCGTCGCGAAGCCTCGCGCGGTGAGCGCTAAGATCATCGCGGCATGACTAGGTGTGGATTCGGTATGTGCTCGGTCGGCGCGGCCTGCGCCGGTGTTCGTAGCGGCTCGCGGCGAGCCTTTGCAGATCGCGGGCGCCGCGCATGACCCGGCTGCAGAAACTGCTGGCCGGGGCCGGGCTCGGATCGCGGCGCACCATCGAGGACTGGATTCGCGCCGGGCGCATCTCGGTGAACGGGCGCACCGCGCAGCTCGGGGATCGGGCCGAGCCGGGGGACGATGTCCGGGTGGATGGCAAGCCCATCGCTGTGCCCGCGGCGGGGGCAGCGCCTCATCAGCTCCTCATCTACAACAAGCCGCTCGACGAGGTGACGACGCGCAGCGATCCGCAGGGCCGGCGCACGGTATTCGAGAGCCTGCCGCCCACGGTCGCCGGTCGCTGGATTTCGATTGGACGGCTCGACGTGAATACTTCCGGCCTGCTGCTCTTCACGACGGACGGGGAGCTGGCGCACCGGCTGATGCATCCCTCCGGCGAGGTCGAACGCGAGTACCGGGTGACGGTGCGCGGCAAGCCCACGCCCGAGGCGCTGCGGCGGCTGCGCGAAGGCGTGATGCTCGAGGACGGGCCGGCGCGCTTCGATCGGATCGAGCCCGTCGCGGGCGCCGCGGCGGACGCCACGTTCAAGGTGGTCTTGCGTGAAGGGCGCAATCGCGAGGTCCGGCGGATGTGGCAGGCGGTCGGACATGAGGTCGCCCGGCTCACCCGCACGCGCTATGGTCCGGTCGAGCTTCCGCCCGACCTGCCCATGGGCCGATGGCGCTTGATCCCCATCGAGACGGTGCAGGGAGTCGCCGCGGCCAGCCGCGGCCGCCGCTCCTTTATATAGAGGGGACACGTACCACCGCGCCCCGCGCAGGGAGGCAGGGGCACGGCCGCACGCGCGAGCTCACGCAGCGGGCCGAGATCCGCAAGAGCCACCGCGGGCCGGGATCGCAGAAGCCGCGGCAGGCTCGAGAAGCCACGGCAGGCTCGACGAGGTCGCACGAGTCACGGCGGGAACGAGGTTGCGCAAGCCACGACGAGCCGAGGTTGCACGAGCTCGCGGTCGGGTTCAGGTGGCACGAGCCCACTGCAGGGCCGCAGGAGCCAAGGCGGGGCTCGAGGTTGCAGTCCCCGGGCGCGCCCCAACTCCAGGGCGTCTGAGGGCCGACCCGCCGAGCTGAAAAAACCGCTCCGACCTAGCAAAACGCGCGCCAAGATGCATTGACACCCTTCGGGTGCGAAATCAGAATACGCGGCTCGTTTTTCCCGGTGGGGTACCCAAGCGGTCAACGGGAACAGACTGTAAATCTGTCGGCTTCGGCCTTCGAAGGTTCGAATCCTTCCCCCACCACCATTCGTGTGGGCGGGTTCGAGGCTCGAACGCCACCGTCGGATTCACGGAGCGAGTTGGGCAGTTTCTTCGGGCGCGCGTCGGCTTCAGCGGGTGTAGTTCAATGGTAGAACCTCAGCCTTCCAAGCTGATGACGTGGGTTCGATTCCCATCACCCGCTCCACAACAGTGTTGCCTGCTGACGTAGCTCAGTTGGTAGAGCACGTCCTTGGTAAGGACGAGGTCACCGGTTCAATCCCGGTCGTGGGCTCCAGTATTTGATGTTCTTCAATTGTTGAGGTGATGGAGTGATGAGGTGATGGCGTAGAGAACGGACATTGCTCCTGCGTCATCACCCCATCACTGCATCATCGATAATTTGTACTTCCGCTTTAACCGTATTTAGAGGACAGCCGCTGTGGCCAAAGAGAAGTTTGAACGCACGAAGCCGCATGTGAACGTAGGCACGATTGGTCACGTGGACCACGGCAAGACGACGCTGACGGCGGCGCTGACGAAGGTGATGGCGGAGAAGCACGGTGGTGAGTTCAAGGCGTACGACCAGATTGACAAGGCGCCTGAGGAGCGAGCTCGTGGTATCACGATTGCGACGGCGCACGTGGAGTACACCTCGGATGAGCGTCACTACGCGCACGTGGACTGCCCTGGGCACGCCGACTACGTGAAGAACATGATCACGGGGGCGGCGCAGATGGACGGAGCGATTCTGGTGGTGTCGGCGGCTGACGGCCCGATGCCGCAGACGCGCGAGCACATTCTGCTGGCCCGTCAGGTGGGTGTGCCGTACATCGTGGTGTTTCTGAACAAGGCGGACATGGTGGATGACGCTGAGTTGCTGGAGCTGGTGGAGATGGAAGTTCGCGAGCTGCTGTCGAAGTACGAATTCCCTGGCGATGACACGCCGATCGTGAAGGGTTCGGCGCTCAAGGCGCTGGAAGGCGATCAGAGCCCGATTGGCGTGCCGGCGGTGCTGCAGCTGGTGGCGGAGATGGACAAGTACATTCCGGTGCCGGAGCGTGCGGTGGACGGGGCGTTTCTGATGCCGGTGGAAGATGTGTTCTCGATCTCCGGTCGCGGCACGGTGGTCACGGGCCGTATTGAGCGCGGGATCATCAAGGTGAACGACGAAGTGGAAATTGTTGGCATCAATGCGACGACGAAGACGACCTGCACGGGCGTTGAGATGTTCCGCAAGCTGCTGGATCAGGGGCAGGCGGGCGACAACGTGGGCGTGCTGCTGCGTGGCACGAAGCGCGAAGAAGTCGAGCGTGGTCAGGTGCTGGCGAAGCCCGGTTCGATCACCCCGCACACGAAGTTCGAGGCAGAGATTTACGTGCTGACGAAGGAAGAGGGCGGTCGTCATACGCCGTTCTTCAAGGGATACCGTCCGCAGTTTTACTTCCGCACGACGGATGTGACGGGGGCGGTGGAGTTGCCTGAGGGCGTTGAGATGGTGATGCCTGGGGACAACGTGAAGATGACGGTGGAGCTGATCAGCCCGATTGCGATGGAGGACGGTCTGCGCTTTGCGATTCGCGAAGGCGGCAAGACGGTCGGTGCGGGCGTGGTCGCGAAAATCCTGAAGTAATGACAGACAAGCGACGAGAGTCACGATGAGATTGAGAGTGATGAGGTCAGCGCCTCCTCACTCTCACCCTTCGTCACCCTCGTCACTTCGATTTCTAGGCCAGTAGCTCAATTGGCAGAGCGGCGGTCTCCAAAACCGCAGGTTGGGGGTTCGATTCCCTCCTGGCCTGCCACTAACCGAGGTGACGAAGTGGCGAAGTGATCTGATGGCGAAGGTTGAGGGCGCCTGGAGTCCTCATCACGCCGTCATCGCGTCGCCTCTTCCCGATGTATGACTGAACAGGTAGAGCAGCAAAGCGCGGGCGCGCTGGACACGGTGAAGCTCGTCGCCGGTGTGGCCATCGTGGCCGCCGGTATCACTGGCTTCTATCTGCTGTCGGCGCAGCCCATCTGGTTGCGCTGGATCTTGGTGCTGGCAAGCATCGTGGTGGGTGCATTGGTAGGGCTGCAGTCCTATCAGGGCAAGACCTTCTGGTCGTTCGTGCAGGCTTCGCGCATCGAACTGCGCAAAGTCGTATGGCCGAATCGGCAGGAGACAGTTCAGGTCACCATTGTCGTATTCGTCATGGTGATCGTCCTTGCATTGTTTTTCTGGGGTCTGGATTCGCTGCTGGGCCTGTTGACGCGTTGGCTTACGGGCTACGGAGAGTGAAATGGCTTTGCGTTGGTACGTTGTGCATGCCTATTCAAACTTCGAGCATCGGGTTGCCGAAGCGCTGAAGGACCGCATCAAGCGCGAAGGCTTGCAGGACAAGTTCGGCGAGATTCTCGTGCCGACCGAAGAAGTGGTCGAAATGCGCGAGGGTCAGAAGCGCAAGAGCGATCGCAAGTTCTTCCCGGGCTACGTTCTCGTGCAGATGGAGATGGACGAAAGCACGTGGCATCTGGTGAAAGAAGTGCCGAAGGTGCTGGGTTTCATCGGTGGGACTCCGGAAAAGCCTGCTCCGATTACCGAGAAGGAAGCGATGAGCATCCTGCGTCGGGTCGAGGAGGGCGTGGACAAGCCCAAGCCCAAGGTGCTGTTCGAGCCGGGCGAAGTGGTGCGTGTCATCGACGGACCGTTCAATGATTTCAACGGCGTCGTGGAGTCGGTGAACTACGAGAAGAACCGCCTGCAGGTTGCAGTGCAGATTCTCGGCCGCTCCACACCGGTGGAGCTCGATTTCAGTCAGGTGGACAAGGCCTGAAGCAGGATTGCCGGGCGCACAAGGTGCCCCGCGGTCCAAGCCTGCGCTCGGAGAGCGAAGGCTTCATTCACAGGGATGTACTGGGGAGCCTCGCGGCGTTAACACCCAAGGAGTAAATCAATGGCCAAGAAAGTAACTGGCTATATCAAACTGCAGATTCCTGCAGGTCAGGCGAATCCGAGCCCTCCCGTGGGTCCGGCGCTCGGTCAGCAGGGCGTCAACATCATGGAGTTCTGCAAGGCGTTCAATGCGCAGACGCAGAGCTTGGAAAAGGGGTTGCCGACCCCAGTTGTGATCACCGTCTACAGCGATCGCAGCTTCACCTTCATTCTGAAGACGCCGCCCGCGTCGGTGCTGATCCGCAAGGCGATCGGCATTGAAAAGGGCAGCGGTACACCCAATACGAGCAAGGTTGGGCGTATCAGTCGCAAGCAGCTCGAAGACGTCGCCAAGATCAAGCAGCCAGACCTGACGGCTGCAGATCTGGAAGCCGCCGTCCGCACGATCGCGGGCAGTGCGCGCAGCATGGGCGTTGACGTGGAGGGCGTGTGACATGCCATTCGTAGCAAAGCGTATGAAGGTCTGGGGCGAGAAGATCAAGCCAGGCAAGCAGTATCCGATCGATGAGGCGCTGAGCCTCGTACAGGAATTCTCCAAGGCGAAGTTCCGCGAGTCCGTGGACGTTGCAGTCAATCTCGGCATTGACGCGTCCAAGTCCGACCAGCAGGTTCGTGGCTCGACCGTGATGCCGCACGGTATCGGCAAGACGGTCCGCGTCGCCGTGTTCACTTCTGGCAAGAACCAGGATGCCGCGCGAGCGGCAGGTGCCGATATCGTCGGCATGGAAGATCTCGCTGAGAAAGTGAAGGCGGGCCAGATGGATTTCGACGTGGTCGTCGCAAGTCCGGACGCGATGCGCGTCGTCGGTCAGCTCGGTCAGATTCTCGGTCCGCGTGGCCTGATGCCGAACCCCAAAGTGGGCACGGTGACCCCGAACGTTGCAGATGCCGTCAAGAACGCCAAGGCCGGTCAGGTGCGTTACCGCTCGGACAAGGCTGGTGTCGTTCACTGCACGATTGGCAAGGCCGACTTCGAGTTGCCGAAGCTCAGAGAGAATCTGCAGGCACTGCTTCAGGACCTTCAGAAGGCCAAGCCCGCCGCGTCGAAGGGCATCTATCTGAGGAAGATTTCTGTGTCTTCCACGATGGGGCCCGGCGTGCCGGTGGAGCAGTCGAGCCTTTCGCTGTAAGCGAACGGCTCGTAGCGGGTTTGTAGCCGCTGATCAGGAGAATCCTCTTTCTGATCGGTGAGTGAGCGGACCGGTAGATGGATTTTTGATTGATGCAGGGTCGGTGGAAACCAGTCGATTTCGGTCGATGAGTTGAAGCCGACCATCATCGAAGACCGCAGGCGAGGGAGAGCAAGCCGTTGACGGCTGCTGACCGGAACGTGAGTTCCGGCCAGCGACCAGCCGGATTGCCAACTGCCCTCTTAATGATTGCCAGCGCAGATGGTGTTACCCGATTCGGAGCTGAGAGCGAGTTGTCGCAACAGATCCGGCTGAAGGGCGCCGTCACGCCGCGCAAGCGGCGAGCCGATTGGGCGCTGGACCGGTAGCCGGCAGGAGGGAAATCTCCGGCCGGCATACAGGGCCAGCGCGCTGGTTGGCTAACAGGTGAACGCGCAAGGACATGCGTTCGACGTTTTAGCTCTTCACGCCAGGAGGAAAAGATGGCGCTCAGACTCGATGACAAGAAGGCGCTCGTCGCCGAGGTGGCCGAGGTTGCTGCGAAAGCGCAATCCGTGGTCGCCGCGGAGTATCGCGGCCTGACGGTATCGCAGATGACTTCTCTGCGTTCCAAGGCCCGTAGCTCCAATGTCTATCTGCGAGTCGTGAAGAACACGCTGGCCCGCAGGGCAATTGCAGGCACTCCGTTCGAGTGCGTCAGCAAGCAGCTCAAAGGTCCGCTGATTCTCGCGTTCTCGAAGGACGATCCCGGTGCGGCAGCGCGCCTGGTCAAGACCTTCGCCAAGGACAACGACAAGCTCGTTCCGACCGTAGTGTCGCTGGGCGGGACGGCGTTGTCGGCGAAGGATCTCGACAAGGTGGCAAGTCTGCCGACCCTGGAGATCGCCCGTGCGACGCTGCTCGGTGCCTTCCAGGCGCCGTACGGCAAGCTCGTGCGCACGCTGGCCGAACCTCACACGCAGGTGGCTCGCGTACTCGCCGCGCAGAAAGACAAGCTGGGAGCGTCGGCCTGACCGCCGCGCTTCGCTCAACTGGGTTAACACATACTGTTTGGAGTTATGACAATGGCTGTTACTAAGGAAGAACTCGTCGAAGCCCTCTCGAACCTGAAGGTTCTCGACGTCGTTGAACTGATCAAGTCGCTCGAAGAGAAGTGGGGCGTCAGCGCCGCTGCTCCGGTTGCTGTGGCTGCCGCGGGTCCTGCCGCTGCTGCTGCTCCGGCCGCTGAAGAGAAGACCGAGTTCAACGTGACCATGACCAGCTTCGGCGCCAACAAGGTCGGCGTCATCAAGGTCATCCGCGAAATCACCGGCCTGGGCCTCAAGGAAGCCAAGGACCTGGTCGAAGGCGTTCCGTCTTCCGTCAAGGAAGGCGTCTCGAAGGCCGACGCGGACGCGATCAAGAAGAAGCTGGAAGAAGCAGGCGCCGCTGCGGAGATCAAGTGAAATATGGGGATTCGTCCCCATGTTCACTTCGCTTGCGGAAGCTTGTGAAAACGGAAAGCGGCAGCAGGAGCAATCCTGTCTGTCGCCTTCCGTATTTGTGTTTCCGAACCGGCTTCATTGCTGAGCGCCGGTTCGTCGGAAGATTTGCATTGAAGTTCGGCCCCGTACCCAGAGGGTGATCCAGATGGCCTATTCGTTCACCGAGAAGAAGCGTATCCGCAAGGATTTCGGCAAGCGTGAGAGCATCCTTGAGGTGCCCTACCTGCTCGCGATCCAGCTCGACTCCTACCGCAAGTTCCTGCAGGAAGATGCTGCAGAGGACAACCGCAAGGAACAGGGTCTGCACGCTGCATTCAAGAGCGTGTTCCCTATCACGAGCTATTCCGGCAACGCCATTCTCGAGTACGTCAGCTACCGGCTCGGTACGCCGGTGTTCGACGTCAAGGAATGTCAGCTGCGCGGTCTGACCTATGCGGCGCCGCTGCGGGTCAAGGTTCGTCTCATCGTCTATGACAAAGAGACCTCGACTCCGACCAAGAAGACGGTCAAGGACATTCGCGAGCAGGAAGTCTATCTGGGTGAAATGCCTCTGATGACCGACAACGGTACCTTCGTCGTGAACGGTACTGAGCGCGTCATCGTCTCCCAGCTGCATCGTTCGCCCGGTGTGTTCTTCGACCACGATCGCGGCAAGACGCACAGCTCCGGCAAGTTGCTGTTTTCGGCACGCATCATTCCCTACCGCGGTTCATGGCTCGATTTCGAGTTCGACCCGAAGGATTGCGTGTTCGCGCGTATCGATCGTCGGCGCAAATTGCCGGTCACGATCATTCTGCGCGCCCTCGGTTACACCGAGGAACAGATGCTCGACATGTTCTTCGAGAAGATCACGTATCGCCTCTCGAAGACCAGGATCGAATTCGAACTCGTCCCGGCTCGCCTGCGTGGTGAGACGGCGACATTCACCATCAAGGTCGGCGACGAAGTCATAGTCGAAGAAGGCCGCCGCGTGACCGCACGTCACGTACGTCAGCTCGAACAGAAGGGCGTGTCTACTCTGGAAGTGCCGAAGGAGTACCTGACCGGCAAAGTGTTGGCGCACGACGTATTCAATACCGAGACGGGCGAGATCCTCGCGAAGGCGAACGAGATCCTGACCGTTGCCGTGGTCGACAAACTGATCGAAGCCGGTATCGAGCAGGTCAAGGTTCTGTACGTGAACGATCTGGACCGCGGCCCGTACATTTCCGACACCCTGCGCATCGATCCGACACGTACGCGTCTGGAGGCGCTAGTCGAGATCTATCGCATGATGCGTCCGGGCGAGCCGCCGACGAAGGATGCCGCCGAAAACCTGTTCCAGAACCTGTTCTTCAATCCCGAGCGCTATGACCTGTCGGCGGTCGGCCGCATGAAGTTCAACCGTCGCGTGCACCGCGAGGAAATTCTGGGCCCGGGCATTCTTTACGATCATGCGCACTTCGCGAAGCGCACGGACGAGTTTTCGAAGCAGCTCGTGCAGGAGCTGGGCGAAAGCTCGGACATCATCTCCGTGATCAAGGAGCTGTGCGATATCCGCAACGGCAACGGCCAGGTCGACGACATCGATCATCTGGGCAACCGTCGCGTGCGCTCGGTCGGCGAGATGGCGGAGAACGCCTTCCGCATCGGCCTGGTACGCGTGGAGCGTGCGGTCAAGGAGCGTCTGACGCTTGCCGAATCTGAAGGCCTGATGCCTCAGGAAATGATCAACGCGAAGCCTGTTGCCGCTGCCGTGAAGGAATTCTTCGGCTCATCGCAGTTGTCGCAGTTCATGGACCAGAACAATCCGCTCTCGGAAGTGACGCACAAGCGTCGCGTCTCGGCGCTCGGACCCGGCGGTCTGACGCGCGAGCGCGCGGGCTTCGAAGTGCGTGACGTGCATCCGACGCACTACGGCCGCGTGTGCCCGATCGAAACGCCGGAAGGTCCGAACATCGGGTTGATCAACTCGCTGTCCGTGTATGCGCGCACCAACGACTACGGCTTCCTCGAAACGCCGTATCGCAAAGTCAACAATGGCAAGGTTACCGACCAGATCGACTATCTGTCCGCGATCGAAGAAAGCCAGTACGTGATTGCGCAGGCGAATGCCACGCTCAATGCGAGCGGGGAGTTCTCGG
>DASTRY010000005.1:0-31173 GCA_035760965.1 Steroidobacteraceae bacterium
CGCTCGTCGCGCCACCGCTAATGCCGCTCGTTGCACCGCCGCTGATGCCGCTTGTCGCACCACCACTGATGCCGCTCGTCGCGCCACCGCTAATTCCCTGTACGAGAATCAGTCCACCCGCGACCGGCTGGATACCCGCCACTTGCACGAGCGACCCGACCGCGATCCCTTCTGATTGTTCGAGCGGTACGAGAGAGACTAGATCGACGTTGACACCCCCTACCGTGGCGCGTCCCAGCGCCGGGACAACCTTCTGAACCACCCCCGTGAGCACGATGCTCGTGGCGCCGGGTACGTACAGCCCTTGGCGCTGAACGCCAAGGACGTTGATGACACCACGCGAATCAAATGTTCCGAAGACCGCAACTGTCTGCCCAACCTCCACATGACCCACAACGCGTGCCGGCAGCCTCTGCCCGAGCACCACGACGACGCCTTCCCGCTGATTTATTGCTTCGACCGGACCCAACAATACCAACGGGGCATCGGTCGAACGTGCAAACGCTCCTCCGCTGATCCCCGCGATCGTCGGGTCGCTCGCCGCGAAAGCAATCGCAGCGACCACTCCCCACAAGTAACGGCCCTTCATCGAATTCTCCTCGTCATTCTTTTCTGGCCACCGCCGCAAGCACATCAATCTCTTGCGGCGGAGCTTTGGCGCGCTCGCCTTTTTGCTCAACAGACTTCCCGCGCTCCGATGGACTCTGAACCGATTCGTCTTCAAAGAAATAAACACCCACTCCATACCTTTTGCCGCTCGGCAGCTTTTCCGACGCGGGCAAGCCCGTCAGAAAAGTGTCGAGCTCGACGAGCAGCTCCTGCCCTCGCTCTCCTGCCACCGCAAGAAATTGATCTCTGCCGCGCTCGGTCAATGCGTCGTCCGAGACGACCGCGCGCTCAAAATATCCAGGGTCTGTTTCAGGTCGCAGAAGGTTGTGGACGAAGTTCGCGGTGACCACACCGAGAAAACGCCCCATTCGTTCGATACGCGTGACATCGGCGCCGCGCGGCACGTATGCGCGCGACAAGCAACGCACTGTGCTTTGATCAATGACTTCGCAAGATCCCGCGGCGATGAGCTCGTCGAGCAACGCATCTCGGTCCGCCTCGGGACATGCGATCCGAACGAGCTCGTCGAATGGGCGCCGAGGCGAGTCCGGAATGTCGACAAGGTCGAGATCCATGGGCAAGCCGTACGCGCCCGAGAAGCTGGAGTGGGTGTGCCAGACCGTCAGAAGGTTTGTGATCTGATCGAGGCTGACGCCGGCGCGCATGCTGTGCGGTGCCCCCGCACGAAGGGCTTCTCTCAGCGCCACAACATCGGATCGATTTAGCCCCGCAACGACGGCAAGGCGTGCGTCGGTAGTGGGGCGGTTTTGCTGCTTGAGGCGAGCCTCGAGTGATTCGATGTAGGTGCGCCGTACTACACCTGAGATCTCGCTTGCTGTGATGCCGTACTCAAAAGCCACACGCATCAGTGGCCTTATGAGTGCTGAGAACACGTTCAGCACGGCTTCTTTTGGTGATGCGCCCACAACTCCCCGCTTCGTCCTTTGACATAACCGTAGGCGGGTCAATGACTTATGTCAACGTTGTGGAACGAAACTACCTAGGGGCTTCCCTCAGTCCGGTAGCTTAGACTAATCAAAACAACGACTTGGGTTGCGCAGAACCGACTAAAGTCGCGGGTCCCGGCCCTCAGAATGAATTCCAACTAGTGTGATTTGTGTCCTTGACGGGATGAAAAGACGGATATCCCGAAAAAGAGTCAGGGATTGCCGAAGCGCGCACTTAAGGCGCGTTCACACCCGTTCCCCCGCATCAAAAATGCGCCCGTGCTCCAGGATTGCGTACCGGTCCGTCATCCCCGCGATGTAGTCGGCGACGATGCGGGCGCGGCCGGCGTCGCCGCTCGATTGCTTCGCGCGATGCGCAGCGTCGCGATGCTCAGTGGGCATCAGGTTCACGTCGTTCATGAAGGCATTGAAGAGGTCCGTTAGCACGCGTCGTGACTTGGCCGTCATCCGCAGCACCTTGTAGTGCCGGTAGACGTGCTCGTTCAGGAACTTCTTCAGCTCGAGATGCTCGGCGCGCACCTCGTCGCTCATGCCGACGAGCGGCTTGGCGCGGCGGCGCACGTCTTCGATGGAGGCCGGCGCGGCGTCATCGAGGCGCGCCTGCGTCGTGCGAATGAGGTCGACGACCACGTAGTTGATCATGCGGCGTAAGACTTCGTGCACCAGCCGCCGTTCGCCGAGGTGCGGATATTTGCGCGTGACGGCCTCGTACTGGCGGCGGAACATGCGCACCTCCTGCAGCTCCGCCACCTCGATGAGCTGCGCGCGCAGCCCGTCGTCCACGTCGTGATGGTTGTACGCAATCTCGTCCGCGATGTTCGCGATCTGCGCTTCGAGCCCCGGTTGCCGGCGCTTCAGGAACCGCTCGCCGATCTCGCCGAGCGCACGCGCGTTGCGCGCGGAACAGTGCTTCAGGATTCCCTCGCGGCACTCGAACGTGAGGTTCAGCCCCGGAAACTCCGCGTATCGCTCTTCGAGCGTATCCACCACGCGCAGCGACTGCAGGTTGTGCTCGAACCCGCCGTACTCGCGCATGCAGTGATTCAGCGCCTCTTGCCCCGCGTGACCGAACGGCGTGTGCCCCAGGTCGTGCGCAAGGCTGATTGCTTCCACGAGCGTCTCGTTCAACCGCAACGCCCGCGCGATCGTGCGTGCGATCTGCGCCACCTCCATCGAATGCGTGACGCGCGTGCGATACAGATCGCCTTCGTGATTCACGAACACCTGCGTCTTGTACGCGAGGCGCCGGAACGCATTCGAATGGATGATGCGGTCGCGATCCCGCTGGAACTCCGTTCGATATTCCGGCGGCGGCTCCGGGTAGCGGCGGCCGCGGGACAACGCATCGTGGGCGGCGAAGGGCGCGAGCAAATCCGGGCCTCTGTCGACGATGTCCACGGCGCTATCCGAGATGGGCCTCTAACGTTCGTTTCAGGGCGGCGTCCGGATACTCGGCGGTGACGAACGAGTCGCCGATGGAACGCAGCAACACGAGCCGGATCCGTCCGCTCTTCACCTTCTTATCGATACGCATGTGCTCGAGCGCGGTCGCCGCGGGCACGTCGCGCTCTTCAGTCGGTAGGCCGGCGCGCACGAGCAGCTTGCGCAGCCGCTCGACGACATCGCCATCGATCAACCCGGCCTCGCGCGACATCGTGGCGGCCATCAGCAAGCCCGCGCCGACCGCTTCGCCGTGCAGCCATTTGGTGTAGGCGGTGGCGGATTCGAGCGCGTGGCCGAACGTGTGCCCGAGATTCAGCAGCGCGCGGTCGCCCGTCTCGCGCTCGTCGCGCCCGACGATGCTGGCCTTGATCTCGCACGAGCGGCGGATCACGTGCGCCAGCGCGTCCGCATCGTGCGCCAGCAGCTTGTCGATATTCTGCTCGAGCCAGGCGAACAGCGCGGCATCGCTGATGAGGCCGTACTTGATGACCTCGGCCAGCCCGGCGCGCAGCTCGCGCGCGGGCAGGGTTCGCAGCGTGTCCGTATCCGCGATCACCGCGACGGGCTGGTGGAACGCGCCGATCAGATTCTTCCCGCCCGGATGATTCACGCCCGTCTTGCCGCCCACCGACGAGTCCACCTGTGCGAGCAAGGTGGTCGGTACCTGGACGTACGCAACGCCACGCTGATAGCAGGCTGCGGCGAAGCCCGCCATGTCCCCAACGACCCCGCCGCCGAGCGCGAGCACCGTGCAATCGCGCGCAAAACGGTTGGCGACAAGCACGTCCAAGATGCGCGACACGGTCGCGAGCGTCTTGTGGGATTCGCCATCCGGCAGCGTCACTTCGACGAGCCGACGCTCGCCCAGGCCGCGCTTCACAGCGGCGCCGTACAGCGGCCCCACCGTCGTATTCGTCACGAGCAGCACATCTCGCCCCGGCACGTGCTGGGCCAGCGTCTCGGCGCGCGCGAGCAGGCCGCTCCCGATCACGATGGGGTAGCTGCGACTGCCAAGTTCGACTCTCAATGGGCTCACGTGCATCGTTTCGCGGCGCGCAGGGCCAAGCCGCGCGACGCGGGCAGTATATACGGGGATGGTCGACGGGCCGTCAGCCGACGCGAGGCAACTTGCTGTCCTTGAACGCCCGCAGAATTTCCTCGGCAACGCTGCGCACGCGCCGCCCGTCGGTGGGCACGGTCACGTCTGCAATCTCGCTGTAGAGCGGAGCGCGCACGCGCATCAGCTCCTCCAGCCTCACGGCAGGATCCACGTTGTTGAGCAGCGGCCGGTTCCGTGCGTGCCGAACCCGGTGCACCTGCTGCGCCACCGAGGTTTCCAGGTACGCGACGAACCCGCGCGAGGCCAGGCACGCGCGGTTCGCCGGCAGCAGAATCGCACCGCCGCCGGTCGCCAGCACCATCGGCTCGGTCATCGTCAACGCTTCGAGCGCCTCGCGTTCACGCTCGCGAAAACCCGCCTCGCCTTCCTTCTCGAAGATGTAGGGGATGTCGACGCCGGTGCGCTTCTCGATCTCCGCATCGCTGTCGTAGAACGGCGCGTTCAGCAGCCGCGCGAGGTACTTACCGACCGCGGTCTTGCCGGAGCCCATGGGGCCGATGAGGAAGAGGTTGCGCTTGCCTTGCATACGCGCGCATCAGCATACCCATTGCGCCGGCCGAGCGGGGGACGCGCACCCAAAAGAAAGCGGCCGCCCGAAGGCGGCCGCGTGATGGCTACTGCCGAGACTCGCCGGTCAGGGCGTGAGCGTCCCGGTGCTCAGAGTCGTGGTTCCCGCGATGTTGCTGACACCGGGCCCTTTGGTCGCCACGGTCAGCGTGAACGTGCCATTGGCCGGCCCGACGGTGCCTGCCCCCGAGATCGTGAACGCGAAGAGCGTCGTGCCGGGAACCAAGAGATCCGCCTTCTGCCCCGTGCACGGCACCTCGAACGTGTTGGGCGCGAGGACGCTCCAGCCGGTGCCCGCGACCGCGAGACTGACCGTCGTCTTGCCGGGCATGACGTTGCCGCGCGCATCGCGCACGTGGAAATAGAACGTCTTGCTCGTGTCGGCCGGCACCGAGATCGTTCCGCCGACCGGATTCATGCTGGAGTCGTACACCGTCACGACCGGCGTGCTGCCGGACATGATGATCAGGTTCGACGCGCCGATACCGGCCGTCTTCTTGGCGGGGTCGCAGCGCGCGGGGTCCTGGCAGAGCAGGCCGTTGAACTTGCCGTCCGGACCGTTCCAGACCCCGAGATCGGCGCCCTGGTTGTAGAAGTCGAGGAAGGGCTCGTTGGACTGGCGGATGCCGTCCTCGTTGTCGTCGCGGAACGGCTCGCCGAGATCCTGCGGCTGGAGCGGGTCGGCGTCGAACAGATCGACGCTCGTGAAGATGCCATCGCCGTTCACGTCGTTGAACGACTCCTCGCCCGTCGCGGTGGCCAGCAGCGTCACGCGACCATCCGTGGGCCGCGGATTGGAGCTGCGCCAGTTGGTGGCGCACACGCCGCCTTCGCCGGCCGTCGCGACCGTGCCGCCGGGGCACTCGCTCAGGATGCTGCCGCCTTCCGCCGTGAACGTCACCGCCGTGCCATCCGGCGGCGGGTTGTTGAAGCGATCGGAGAGACGCGCGGTGACGGGCACCACGACGCCGTCGTAGTTCCACGCCTCCACGTTGTTGCATTGCACGGCGAGCGAGAAGCTGTCCGCGTCCGGCAAGCCGCTCGAAATCGTCAGCTGGCTCGACTGCGTCGAGATCGCGGGCGAGGCGATCTTCGCCGTCACGGTTGCCGTCGTGTGGATGGTGCCCGCGTTGACGATCGTCTGCACGCGACCCTGCGCATCGCTCTTCGCGGTGGTCGGCGTCAGCGTGATGCCGCCCACGTTCGTATCGAGCGAGAAGGTCACATCCGCGTCGGCACGCGGAGCTCCCGAAGAATCCTTCACTTCGAAGATGACGGTGGAGGTTTCCTGCCGACCCGCACCACCCGTGCCCTGCAGCGCGATCTGAGAAGGCGTTGCCGACACGAAGGCGATCGAGCCGATCGAACCGGCTGCGACATCGACGGTGCCCGTGGCGGAGAGCTGCTTGCCGCCGATGTTCGCGGTGGCGGTGATCACGTCCGTCCCGCTGCAGCCCGACGCGACGTACGTCGTGCTCGCAATACCGGTCGTGGTCACGACCGGCGACGTCACGGTCGCCTTGCCCTGCGCGATACACGGGGAATTGAACGTGACGCTCGTAGATTCCGTGTAGAGCACACCATCGGACTGCTGCAGGACGACCTGCAGACCCGTGCTGCCGCCTGCGGACAGCGTTGCGCTGGTGATGCCCATGGTGCCGGGGTTGAAGCTCGTCCCGGCGGGGTTACCGAGGGAGACGGTGGTGTTGCTCCCGTTGCCGGCGCCGGCGCCACCGCCGTTACCGCCACTGCCGCCGGTGGACCCGGGATCCTTGAACTTACTGTCGCTATCGCCGCCGCCGCCGCAGGCTGCAAGTACACCGGCGATCGCAATGGCGACCGCGACAAAGCCAACTTTGCGCATGATCCCTACCCGTTTAGAGCCCGTACCACATCAACACTCGGCGCGCGTTCCCCGGCGCGCGCCGCGGATTGTCAAATCCTCAGTAGACGTTTACCCCTTCGTGCAGGATCTTCGGCGTGACGAAGATCAAGAGTTCGTCTTTGTTGTTGGTCCGGCGCGTAGTTTTGAAGAGTCGCCCCAGAACCGGCACGTCGCCGAGGTAGGGCACCTTCGTTTCGTCCCTGCGTTCTTCGGTCTCCAGGATGCCGCCGAGCACGACGGTCTGACCGTCGTTGACGAGCACCTGCGTGGAAATCTCGCGCGTGTCGATGGACGGCACGCCGACGCCGCCGCTCGTGACGATGACGGAGCCGACGCTGTCCTTTTTCACGTTCAAGTCGAGAATGATGCGATTGTCCGGCGTGATCTGCGGGGTCACTTTCAGCGACAGCACCGCCTTCTTGAATTCGACGGTGGTGGCGCCGCTCGACGCGGCCTGCTGATACGGGATCTCGACGCCCTGCTCGATGCTCGCCTCCTTCTGGTTGGCGGTGATCACGTGCGGGGACGACTTGATCTCGCCGCGACCCTCCGCCTGCATGGCCGAGAGCTCGAGATCGACGATGTAGTTCGAGCCGAGCACCGCGAGAGCGAGCTTGCCCGCTGCGCTCGTGACCGGCAGGTTCACGTTGTAGCGATCGGTCGCGTTGCCGCCCGTCGGCACCTGCACCGGCGAGATCGTGCCGTTGTTCTGCAGGTTGTCGAGCGCGGAGCTGAGGCTCGTATCCACGCCCTGCGCACTGCCGCCGACGATGACCGCACCGTCGTCGCCATTCTTCTGGATGTTCGTGAGACCGGCGCGCACGCCGAGCTCGCGCGAGAAGTCGTCGTTGACGATGACGATGCGCGCTTCGATCAGCACCTGGCGGATCGGAATGTCCAGCGTCGCGACCAGCCGCCGGATATCGGCGAGCCGATCAGACGTGTCCTGCAGCAGCAGGGTGTTCGTGCGCTCGTCCACGGCCACCGCGCCGCGCGGCGACAGCAGCGAGCCGCCCTGCGACTTGATGAGGTCCGCCATGTCCTGCGCCTTCGCGTAGTTCACCTGCACGAACTCGGAGCGCAGCGGCGCGAGCTCCTGAATGTCCTTGCGCGCGGCGAGCTCCGCCTTCTCGCGCGACGCCAGCTCATCCGCCGGCGCCACGATGATGACGTTGTCCTGCTTGCGCTTGTCGAGGCCCTTCGTCTTCAGAACGATGTCGAGCGCCTGATCCCAGGGTACGTTCTGCAAGCGCAGCGTGACGCTGCCCGTCACCGAGTCGCTCACGACGATGTTCTGGCCGCTCGCATCGGCGAGCAGCTGCAGCACCGCGCGCGTCTCGATGTCCTGGAAGTTCAGCGTGAGGCGCTCGCCGGTGTAGACCGGCTTGTCTTCCTGCGCGACCTGCGCCTTGCGCTGCGGGCTCACCTCGACGACGTACTGGTCGTCCGACTGATACGCGAGATGCTGGAAGTCGCCCGTCGCGTTCACGACGATGCGCGCATCGTTGCCCGTGCGGACCACGTCGAACGAGGACACGGGCGTGCCGAAGTCCGTCGCGTCGTAGCGGCGCATGAGGTTGTTCGGCAGCTCGGTGCCGGAGAAGTCGATGACGATCTGGTTCCCGAGCTGGCGCTGGTTGATCGGGGTCCGCGGGTCCGTGAGCTTCACGATCACGCGGCCGGCACCGTCGGTGCCACGGCGGAAGTCGATCGAACGAATCGCGCGCACGCTGGCAGTGCTCGCACCGGCGCCCTGCGGCTGAGCGGTGCGTGCGACCGCGGCGGCCGCCGCAGTCTGCGGCGCACCCGAGCCGAGCGTGACGATGATGTTGTTGCCGTCGACGCGCGTGTCATACGGCAGCAGCCGATCGAGGTTCAGCACGAGGCGCGTGCGATCCTTCGCTTCGGCCGCGAGAATCGTGTCGAGGCCCGCCGCCTTCACTTCGATACGCCGCGAGGGCAGCGCGAGCGTCGTGTTCGGCAGATCGAAGGAGATGCGCGCCGGGTTGTCGATGGTGAAGGAGAGCGGTTCGGCCGCCGGCCCCGACAGGCGCATGGTGAGCTGGAGCTGATTGCCCGGCAGCGTCTGCACGTCGATCGCTTGCAGCTTCGTGGTGTCCGCCGCGGTGGCGGTGCCGAACAGGGCACCGAGCACGAGCGTAGCGGCGAACCACTTGGCCGCACTCAGGATCCGATTCATCGGGCGTTGCATGTTCTGGGACTCCCTGCTCTCGAAACGACTACTCGGTCAGGCCGAGCGCTGCGGGGCGCTCGATATAGCCGCCAAGGCCGTCGGGAACGATTTCGATAAGACTGATCTTCGAGGGCGTGATCTCGGTGATGCGTCCGTCGGACTGTCCGAGATAGTTGCCGACGACGACGCGGTGCACGAGGTTGTCCTTCGTTTGCACCAGGCCGTAGTAGTGGCCGCCGAGCTTCAAGGTGCCGACCATCTTCAGCGTGTCGAGCGAGAACTGCTCGAGGAACTCGCGATTGCGCTTCACGTCGGGCCGCACGCCGGCGCTGCCGGGACCGCCCGGGCTGCCGGGCTGGAAAGGCGAGCGCAGCGAGGCCGCGGAATAGATGAACGCGTCGTAGGGCTTCACTTCCGGCAGCGGCTCGACGCGGCCGCCCGGCTCCTTCTTGGTGTCCTCGATGAAGCGCGTCAGCTCGTCGTCCGCACTCGAGCACGCCGCCAACGAGGCAAGCAGCGCGCAGCCGAGCGCGGCGCAGAGAGCGAGACGAGTGCTGTTATTGGCGTGCATTCGGTAGACCCACCCGGTGGAAAGCTGTGCGTCAGCTCGACGGCCGGCGCGCGGCGCCCTGCTGTTTCTTCTCCGCTTCGGCGGCCGCGATCTCCTCTTCGTCGAGGTAGCGGTACGTCTTCGCCGTGAGGTCGAGCGTCAAGTTGTCGTACGCTCCCTTCGCGTCCACCGGTTTGATCTCGATGTCGTGCAGCGTCACGATGCGCGGCAGCGCGGCGATGCCGCTCACGAATTCACCGAACTCGTGATAGCTGCCGGTCAGGCGAATCTTGATGGGTAGCTCGGCATAGAAGTCGCGCTTCTGCTCCTGCGCCGGCTGGAACAGCTTCTCCTCGAGACCCGCGGCGAGACCGGTCTGCGAGATGTCGACGAGGAGATTCGGCACTTCGGTCTTGCCGGGCAGCTGGCGCAGCAACGCGCCGAACGAGCGCTCGATGTCCTTCAGCTGCTGCTTGTAGACCTCGAGGTTCACGGCCTTCGCGTGCTTCGTCTTGAATTCATCGCGCAGCGCGCGCTCGTCGGCCTCACGCCGCTCGAGCTCGGGCTTTTGGTTCTGCCACACGAGGAAGTACGACAGGGCGATCGCGAGCACCACGAACCAGATGGCCACCGCGCCGATGCGGAACGGCAGCGGCCAACGGCCCGGGTCCTGCGGATCTAGCGAACGCAGCTCTTCGAGCAGATTCACGGCGTCCCCCTGCTGGCGAGCTTGCCGGGCATTTTCTTCGTATCGGCGTCATTGCCGACATTGCTTACCTGATCGGCGAACAGCGTGAAGCTCGAGCCCGATACGGCCTGACCGGTCTGCACCTGCACGACCTCGAGCTCGGGATTCTTCAGCCACTCCGAGCCGTCGATGTTGCGCATGAAGGTCGACACGCGCGTGCTCGACTGCGCGATGCCTTCGAACTTCAGCCGCTTGTCCGTCTGCTTCACGGAGGTGAGATACACGCCCTCCGGCAGCTGCCGCACGATCTCGTCGAACAGGTGCACGATCTCCGGCCGCGAGCGCTGCAGCTTTTCGATGATCTCCATGCGCGCGATGAACTTCTGCTTCGCGCTCTCGAGGTTGTTGATCTCCTCGATCTGCTTGTCGAGGATCTTGATCTCCTCGCGCAGGCGCTCGTTGCGCGCATCCTGCGCGTCGATCATCGAGCCGAACATCATGTAGGTGCCGCCCATCGCGACGAGCGCGGCGAGCGTCGCCCCGCCGATCGCAACTCCGAAGGCGAGCTTGCGCTCCTTGCGCTGCTCTTCACGCCAGGGAAGTAGGTTTATGCGTGGCATGTCAGTCGAAGCTCCGCAGAGCGAGACCGCAAGCGGTCAGGAGAGCCGTGGCATCGCGCTGCACGGCTTGCGCCTTGGCGCGAGAAGACAGTTTCATCTGGCCGAGCGGATCGCCGCGCTCCGCGGAAATACCGACGCGGCTCGCGATGACGTCGGCGACGCCCGGAATGTTCGCGCAGCCGCCGCACACGAGAATCTTCTCCGGCTGCTCGCGCCCGGAGCCCGATGCGAGATAGAACTGCAGCGAGCGGCTCACTTGCTGCGTCATGTCGTCGATGAACGGATCGAGCACCTCGGACTGATAGTTGCCCGGCAACCCGCCTTCCTTCTTCGCGCGGCCCGCTTCCTCCATGGAGAGGCCGTACGTGCGCATGATCTCTTCGGTGAGCTGCTGCCCGCCGAAGGCGAAGTCGCGCGTGTACACGACTTTCAGATTGCGCAGCACGCTGAAGGTCGTGCTGCTCGCGCCGAAGTCCACCACCGCGATCGTGCGGTCGATACCCCCGTCTGGCATCTGGTGCGTCATCAGCTTGCACGCGTTCTCGAGCGCGAACGCTTCGACGTCGACGATCTTGGCGGTGAGACCCGCGGCCTTCACGGCGGCCTGACGCTGCTCGACGTTCTCGGTGCGCGTCGCGACGAGCAGCACGTCGTTCGTTTCGGGATCCTTCTCGGACGGACCGAGCACTTCGAAGTCGTAGCTCACTTCGTCCATCGGGAAGGGGATGTACTGATCGGCCTGCAGCTCGACCTGCGCTTCGAGATCGCCCGCGCGCAAGGTGCGCGGCATCTGGATCACCTTGGTGATCGCCGCGTCTCCGCTGATGGCCACGGCCACTTCGCTGCTCTTCGCGCCGGCGCGCTTCACGGCGCGGCGGATGGCCTCGCCGACCGCTTCCGCGTCGACGACGGCTTTTTCATTGATCGCGTTCTGCGGTGTGGGCTCCGCCGCGTACGCCTCGACGCGATACTGACCGCCGGACTCGGCGAGCTCGATGAGCTTCACCGACGATGTCGTGATATCGAGACCGAGAAGTGGACGGTATTTACGCTTGAGCAGGAACATTTATTTGTATCCTTATCAGAAGGTTACGCTCGAAAGCGCCCGCCAAGCTTGAATTTGGAAGCCACTATATAACAGCGCAAAGTTAAATTGAACGTGAGAACGCTCATGGAACCGCTGCTTTAGCGGCGCACGCCGCCCGATCTGTAGTTGCTCGCACGTACGTACTCTCGACATTCAGTGATCAACGACGCCGCAGCTTACGAGGACCGCTTCTGGAAAATCCGGAATACGGTCAAACAACGTGGATCCAGAGGAGCTGCGAATGCGCCACAGCGTGAGGAGGACGGTCGCAGTGACGTTACTTGCCCACATTTTCCTGCGGACACAGATGGTCTAACGTCTTGCGCCGGCAACCCCGCTGTCGTAGGCACTCGCGCCCTTAGACCGGAGGCTTTGCGTCCTCACCTTTCGGTGAGTTTGCCCTGAAACGCGGGCTACTATGCATAGCGGTAGGAAGTAGCGCAAGCAGGCAGAGTGGCAATCTGTGAAACGGAAATACATTCGACTGATGGGGTTCGGAGCGGCGGGTGTGATCCTGCTCACACTTGCCGGCGCCTACGCGCTCGCCTGCAGCTTCGTGTACGTGGCGCCATCCCTTCCCTCGGTGGAAGCGATGCGGAAAGTGGAATTCCAGGTGCCGTTGCGCGTTTACACCGCGAGCAATGAACTTATTGCGCAGATCGGCGAGCAGCGGCGCATCCCTGTGACATATGACCAGATCCCGCCGCTCGTGCGCGAGGCGTTCCTCGCGGCCGAGGACGACGAGTTCTTCCACCACCGCGGCATCGACTTCGGCGGCGTGCTGCGCGCGGTGTTCGTGAACCTGCTGACCGCCGAGAAATCGCAGGGCGCGAGCACGATCACGCAGCAGGCCGCGCGCAACATGTTCCTCACGCTCGACAAGACGTGGCGGCGCAAGCTCTCGGAGCTCTTCGTCACGCTACGCATGGAGAGCGCATTCACGAAGCAGGAAATTCTCGGCCTCTACTTGAACGTCATTTTCTTCGGGCAGCGCGCCTACGGCGTGGCGGCTGCGGCCGAGACGTTCTTCGGCAAGCCGCTCGACCAGCTCACCGTGTCCGAAGCGGCGACGCTCGCGGGCTTGCCGCAAGCGCCGTCGCGGTACAACCCGATCACCAATCCCGAGCTCGCGCAGGCGCGGCGCGGGTATGTGCTCGGGCGCATGCACAAGCTCGGATACATCGACGATGCGACGTACGCTGCCGCGCAGAGCGAACCCGTCCGTGCGCGCGCGCATGGTCCGCTCTACTCAGTCGATGCGCCCTATATAGCGGAGATGGCACGTCTCGATCTGCGCGCGCGCTTCGGCGCCGCCGCCGAGAGCGCCGGCTACAAGGTGTACACCACCATTGACGGCAGGCTGCAGACGGCTGCGAATCGCGCCGTGCGGCTCGGCCTCATCGAGTACGACCGGCGCCACGGCTGGCGCGGCCCGCTCGGTCACGCAGAGCTGCCGGCTTCGAAGGAAGACGAGAAATACGAGGCGTTGCTCGACGAGTACTCCACCGTCGGCCTGCTGACGCCCGCAATCGTCGTCGCGACCACCGAGAAGACGGCACGCGTGTTCGTGAAGTCACACGGGTTCGCGCAGGTGGGCTGGGAGGGCATCGGCTGGGCGCAGAAAGAGGGCGGCCCCGCACCGAAATCGACGAGCGACGTGGTGGTACCAGGAGACGTCGTGTACGTCGTGACGGACGGGCGCGGGACCGCGCAGATTGCGCAGGTGCCCGAGGCGCAGAGCGCGCTCGTGGCGCTCGATCCGCGCGATGGCGGCATCGTCGCGCTCGTCGGCGGCTTCGACTACTTCTCCAACAAGTACAACCGCGTCACGCAGGCGCGGCGACTTCCGGGCTCGGGATTCAAGCCGTTCCTGTACTCGGCCGCGCTCGAGAACGGCTTCACGCCGGCCTCCGTTCTGCTCGATGCGCCGATCGTGCTCGAGGGCGACGGCATGGAAACCTCGTGGCGACCCGAGAACGACGGCGGTCAGTTCCGCGGGCCGACGCGGCTGCGCGAAGCGCTGTATCGCTCGCGTAACCTCGTATCGATCCGGCTGTTGCGGACGATGGGCACGGGCCCGGCGATGGACTACATCACGCGCTTCGGCTTCGACAAGAAGGACCTGCCGAACAACCTGACGCTCGCGCTCGGCACGGTGCAGGTGACGCCGCTGCAGCTCGCGGCGGGCTACGCCGTGTTCGCGAACGGCGGCTACCGCGTGCAGCCGTACTACATCGATCGCATCGAGAACGCGGCAGGCGAGGTCGTGTACCGGGCGGCGCCGCGCATCGCGTGCGACGTGTGCGAGCGCCCGGTCGATCTGCACGATCTCGCCGGCTCCGCCTCGGGCATGGACCGCATCACGGCCGCGGACTCGTTGCGCGGCGGCCGCGGCGCCCTGCCGCCTGAGCAGCTCGCGGAGCGCGTGATCTCGCCGCAGAACGCCTGGCTCATGACCGACATGATGAGCGACGTCATCAAGCGCGGCACGGGCCGACGCGCGCTCGCGCTCGGGCGCTCGGACATCGCGGGCAAGACCGGCACCACGAACGAGGCCAAGGACACGTGGTTCAACGGCTTCACGGACAACCTCGTCGCGACCGTGTGGGTCGGCTTCGACCAGGAGCGCTCGCTCGGCGAAGCGGAGGAAGGTGCGAGGACCGCCCTTCCCATCTGGATGCACTTCATGCGAGAAGCGCTGAAGGGCGTGCCGCAGGTGCATCGTCCGATGCCGGACGGTCTCGTGACGCTGCGCATTCAGCCGGATACGGGCATGCTTGCGAGCGGCGAGAATCCGGATGCGATACTCGAGACGTTCATGACGGACCATCTGCCGACCGGCACCGCGCCGGGCGGCGTGGAGGGCGGCAATCCGAACACGACCACTGCAGGAGATTCATCGGCGGGCGAGCCGATATTCTGACGGGCCAATACGAGAACGAACATGCAAGCGAGCGGGACGATGCCAAAGAAATTTCCTCCCCGAACCGAGAACCTGCGGCGGGCACTGGCGCAGGAGGCTGCACGAGTCATGGCCGAGCACGGCATCCGCGATTTCCTGTTCGCCAAACGCAAGGCCGCCGAGCGCTTCGGTGTGACGGACAACGCCGTGCTCCCCAAGAACACGGAGATCGAGGATGCGCTTGCGGAGTACCAGCGGCTGTTCGGCGGCGACGAGCACGTCGAGACCCTCTACGCGCAGCGCCAGGTGGCGCTCGAAGCGATGCGCCGCCTGCAGGAGTTCGAGCCGCGGCTCGTCGGCGCGGTACTGAGCGGCACCGCCACGCCGCACTCCGAGGTGCAGATCCACCTCTTTGCGGATCGCGCGGAGAGCGTCGCGATCCGGCTGATGGATCAGGGCATCCCGCACGACGTCACCGAGCGGCGGGTGAAGATGAACGCGGAGCGGGTGGTCGCCTACCCCGGTCTCTCGTTCGAGATCGACGATCAGCCGATCGAGGCGACGGTGTTTCCGATGGATGCGATCCGGCAGGCGCCCGTCAGCCCCGTCGACGGCAAGCCGATGAAGCGCGCCAACGTCAACGAGGTCGAGCAGCTGCTGAACAGCTGAGGCGCATCGGAGCGCGCACGCGCGGAGGACGCGTGTGCGCGCCTCGACGTTGTTCTTCTCCGCCCGGCCGTCGAGTAAGGCTCTACTTGTTCCAGCAGTCCGCCGCCGTCACGCCGCTGGCCGCGCCGGTGACGCCCTTCGTTCCGAGCTCGTTCACGGTGAACGTGCCGCATTTGTCACCGGCCATGGGACCGGGGTCGATGGGCTCCGCGATCAGCGTGAACGTCGTCGGCGTGAGGCTGTCCTCGACGAACTTGATGTTGTAGCGCGCCGTGCCCTCCTTCGGAGATTGCTTCACCGGCAGACTATCCGCGGTGATGGCGTCGCCGGAGCCATTCACGCTGTAGGCGTTGCTCACGGTGCGAATGCGCTCGAGGAACTGCACGTCCTCGAGCAGCACGGCCTTCGCTTCCGAACGACTCGCGCGCCGCATGTATTCGCGGTACGACGGGATGGCCAGGCTGGCCAGCACCGCGACGATGACGACCACCGTCATCAGCTCGACCAACGTGAAGCCGCTTTGCCTGCGATGACTCATTGCCGTGCCGCCTTTTCCTCAGCGAATCTGAATCCATGAACGACGTTTGACACTGCCGTCCGGGGGCGGAGGCGCGTCGTTGTGCACCACCTGGATCTTGCCCGTGGTGCCGGTCAGGAGCTTGTCGAAGCCCGGCGGGTTATCGAGGAGCACGGGGGTCTTACTGATACCCAGCTCGTCGAGCCGCTCGCCGTTCACGATTTCGTCCTTCTCGTCGATCTTGCCGTCGAGGTTCGTGTCGAGAATCTGCTTGGTGAACCCACCGCCGTTCGAAAGCTGCGCCTCCATCAGCCAGCTCGTGCCGCCTGGCGTGCAGACGTCGCTCGTGGGCGTGATGGTGACCCAGATGACGCGGTCCGCGACGGTGCCGTCCGTTTCGACGATTCGTTTGATGACAGGTGCCGAGACGGTACGCTCGCCCGAGTCCGGCAGGTCCATGTACCAGCCGGACTGCCTCGACCAGTCGACCGTGTTTTCGCTGACGTTACGCACCGTCAGTTTCGACTGCACCAGGAATTTCTCGGTAATCGTCTGCTGCACGAGCGCGCTCCGGTCCCTGACGGCCATTCCGTTGTCCCGCACGCCATAGAACGTCTGCTTGCTCGTGTCCGTGATGTCGTCGTCGGCCAGATAGCGGCCGGTACCGAACACGACGATGGTCCCGCCGACGGCCAGGCCGCCGGCCTTGGGCTGCGAAGTGATCGGTTGCGCATTGCCGTCATCGTCGGTCGCCGTGAAGAGCGGGGCACCGGAGAGCGCGACGCCCCAGTCCGCCGTATCGCCGCTCAAGTCGATCTTCCAGAGGTTGCCGTGCAAGTCGCCGGCATACACGGTGTCGATGAGCTGATCCTTGTCGGAGTCGTAGAGCAGTGGCGTCGAAAGCCCATTGTTCTCGTCGTAGGGGTTTCCGCCGCTCTTCTCATCCTCGATCAGGATGCGCTTGATGAGCGCGCCCGTCCCGAGGTCCACGACGTAGAGATAGGCGCCGCCGCTTTCGCTGCTGTAGCCGTTGCCGAAGACGGCAACCCACTTTCCGTTCTGGAGAACGCCGATCTGCGGCTGACTGAACGTGTATCCCAGCGTCTGCGGCGGATCGCTCGCCGAGGGCGGCTGCGTGGGATCCTTCCGTGGCGGATCGGTGTACTCCCACATCACCTGGCCGGCATTGAAGTTGTCGGGGTCGGTCACGTCGAGCGCGTAGATGCCTTTGCCGCCGCCGTTCAAACCGGCGACGATGATCGTCTTCCAGCGCCCATCCACATACGCGTCGTGGGCCGTGATCGCGCCGTCGACGTAGTACTGGTGCGTGTAGGAAGGGCTCGTCAGGCGATTGAGATTGTCGAACGCCGCCGCCGGAATGTAGGTGAACTTCTCCGTGCCGCCGTCCGTCGAGTCGTTGCTGCCGTCGATTGCGTACAGATGGCCGTCGTTGGATCCGACGTACACCATCGGCGTGCGTTTCGAATTGTCCGCTACGAACTGCGCATAGGACGCTTGTTCCGGCAGCCTCGAGGGCAGGGTGCTGTACTTGTAATCGACCGCCTGCACGTATGCCGGATCGGAGTTGATGATGTCGCCCATCACTCCCCTCGTGCGGTTGCGAAACACGCCGTTGGGGAACCGCTTCTCCTTGGAGGTATCGCCCCGCAGCCAGTCCAGGCGGTCCTGACAGCGGTTGTCGAGCGCCGCAGAAGGATCGCCCGCATCCGGATCCGTGTTGAGGACGAGCTGCTGGGCCGCGGTGAGGGCCGAGCACTGCTTGAACTCGATGCCGCGGCCCGCGGCATACGTGTACATGTGACGGCTCCCGGGAGCCGGAATCTTCGCGCTGGCGCTCCAAATGGCTGCGCCGACGCCGCTCGAGCCGACCGGATAGGCGAGGAGGTCGCCGCTCCAGTCCTCGTTGAACTTCGCCTGGTAGACGAGCGTTTTGCCCTCGGGCTGAACGCTGGTCGAGTTCGCAGACAGCGACGAGGCGGAACCGGACGTCGCGGAGATCTGGGTGATGACTTGCTGGAACGCCTCACTCAGCGCCGCAGGATTGTCGGCGCTGAAGAAGAGCCCACGGCTGTTCAGCGCCGCGTGCCACAAATCGGCCACGTTCGCCGCCGTGCCACTCGCGCCGGCCGCCGGCCATTTCAGAGTGCCGGCACTGAGCTGCGGGTAGCTGCCGCCGTACGTAGGATTCGCCGGATCGTAGGTCAGCACCGGCGTGGTCTGGCTCAGGAAGCCGCTGAGTCCGAGTCCGATGGTGTAGTTCACCATGTGCTGCCACTGGGCCGGATCGTTCTTCGCGTTCCAGTAGTCGTTGATCCGGTCCTGCACTTTCGGCGTATCGCCACCGCTGCGCTCGACCCAGCGCGGCAGCAGGTTGTTCTTCAGGTCCGTGCGCAGATCGGTGATCCAGTACTTGAAGGCGACGTCGGCCAGCGTATCCGCAGTGTCGTCCTTGTAAGGTGCGATCGGATCGTATTGCTTGTTCTGCGGGACGACGTCCGGCATGGCCTCGGGCAGCGCGGTCGAGAGGCCATCCCGATTCAGCGTGCTGATTTTGTTGTTCCAGATGCCGTCCGTCATCATGATGTGGTAGTTGCGACGGCACGAATATTCCCCCGAGTTCGTCCTGGTGAAATCGTTGTCGTACGGGCTGTTTTCTCCCTTCGTGCTGTAGTACGCGCCGACGCGCTGCATCGCTTGCGGCAGCGGGGTGCCGCCGTCCGTCGGCAACTGCCCGAGCCACGTGTAGAAGTCGCTGCGATGGCTGTCCGAGAAGGGCTTGATCGCGTTGCTGACTGACGGGCTGCTCTTCCAGCCCTTGCACTGCGGAGTCGGGAGCGAGTCGGTGCTGGCGCGGCAGCTGTTCAACGCCTGCCACGCGACACGCGCGCTGTCCGAGAGATCGGCGAACGCCAGCGCCGCACCGGTCATGGTGGCGAGATTGCGGGTGCGCGCGAACGAATACCAGTTCGCGAAGTTCTGGCGCTCGTCCTTATCGGTGGCGTCGCCAGTCCTGCCGTTGCCGTCGAGATCGATCGTGCCGGGGCCCGAAGTGGAGCTCACGAAGACGATCCGGTAACAGGCGTTGTTCGTCACCGCGCTCGCGGTGTTGCAGCCGCTGATGGTCTTGTCGAAGTTGTAGTAGTACGCCGGCATACCCGCAGGCGCGACGCCGTTGCCGCCGGCATTGTTGTTCATGCTTGCGCTGAATGTGCCGGTGCAGGCGTTGTTGCGCGTTGTGAGATCGCCGGACGAGCATCTCTTCGTCGTCGTCGTCCACGATCCGTTTTGGCGGTATTCGCAGCGGCTAATGCTCGTGTTGCAGCGGAAATCGCCCACCGAGCTGCTGTCGTTCTTGCCGTCGAAGTAGTGCGGCATGAACACTTCTCTGAACAAGCCGTTGCGAACGTGAATGCTGGCCGTCGGCACATAGTCGGTGGAGAGGTTGACCGTGCCTTGCGTCGTATCGAACCCATTCACATATGCCGCCGCGAAAGAGGTGCTCAGCGGGTTGCCGCTCGCGTCCTTCGGCACCGGATATTTCACGTTCGGGTTGTACATGATCAGGTTGCGCGTCGCAGACTTCTCGTAGCGATTCGCCTGCGCCGTGCAACCGTTGATGTCCGAGCCGCTGTTGGGGCAGTTGTCTTCGGGCACCCAGCCGCGACTCATACTGCCCGAGTCGTCCAGCGTCAGCGTGATGTTCGGCGGCACCGAGACCTCGAGGAACAGCGGGGTTTCCGCCAGCGGGATCTCGGAGTGTGCCGGCGGCGCAGTTACGCTCGCGAGCAGCACACCGCACATGACGGATGCGGCCTTGGTGAAGTAACGCGCAGGACTGACCATGGCTTGTTTTCCGGTTCAGGGTGCGGGTACAGGGGTGAAGGCGTATTCCGCCTGCAAGATGACGACGGTATCCGCGGTGCCGCCGACGGCTCGAGCAGTGACCAGGTAGATTTCGGTCGTTCCGATCGGATCTTTCTTCTCGACGACGAACAGCGGTTGGGCCGCAACGGCGCCCGGACCGAAATTCACGAGCTTGTGCGCGGGTTCGTGCGTCTTGGTGCAGGGCGTGGTCCCGTTCGCAAAGCAGGCGTCCCAGAAGCTCGCGCTGTTCTCACGCGTCTTGTCGAAAGTCACGGCGTCGCCGCGCAGCGCGGCGTCTTTGAGCCGCTCCTGCGCATCGTGAAGTGCCGCTTCGGCCGCTTGCAGCGCGAGATCGCGGTCGCGCGTGTTGCTGGCCATGCGTTGCTCCAGGCCCGTCACACTGGCCACCGTGACGCCCAGCATGGCCATGATGACGAGGAAGATCAGCGCGACGATGAGACTCGCACCGCGCTCGCCCCTCGCGTGCCGCACTACGCCGGTCTTCATCGGTTCCTCACCTGGATGACGTGCGTGAACACCTTGCGTAAGCGTCGATCGCCTGGGTCGATGCCGTTCGTGCCATTGAAGCTGTACTTCTGTTTGACGGGGATGACGCGATCCTCGACCGTGCGCATCAGCATGCTGACCCGCACGCTCACGACCCGATCCCAGCGCTCCTTTGCAGTGGCACCCAGCGCCGCCGCCTGAGCGGGATCGTCTATCCAGCTCGCCGTTACGTACGGCGCACCGGCGACCGCCATGTCCACAATGCCGTCCCTCGGCGTGGAGGTGTCGACACCAAACGTGACCTGCAGGTCTTCGACGCCTTCGACCAGCTCTTCCGGCGTCGGTGTCGCGTCCGCTCCCTTGGGCGTGAGTCGAAACAACGACGGCTCGCCCGCAGCATTCTTGCCGACGTAGTACGTCACCGCATTCAAGCGATAGAGCCTGCTGCCGGCGGGATACGTGATGGCGCCGCCGCCGTTTCCGAGATTGACGGTGGAGTTACCCGGGGTACCCGCACCGGCGGCGTGTGTCACCGTGGTTGCGCTGACGGCACTCGCTTGAAACACCGCCGCGTTATTGCAGTCCGTCGCAACGAGCAATGCGCCCTGCGGAATGTCGTGCTCTTTCGTGAGCGTGAACACCGCGCCCGCGCTGTCGTGACTGGACACGATGTATTCGTTGCTGATGTCCGCGCGCAGGATGCTCAGCGCGTCACTGAGCTCGGTCACCGTGTCGGCGGTGCCGTTCTTGTCGAGATTGACGATGGGCTGACCGAAGAGGTTCTTGTACCAATCATCCTCGGCGCCGTTCAGGACATTCGCGCTCGTCTGGAACGGGCAACCCGTGGTGCCGGCCATGCGCAGGTCCTTGCTGATGAGCTCGAAGGCATAGCGCGCGCCTTCCTGCATTCGCGACAGCGCGTCGTGATTGCGGTAGGTCTGCACGGTGCCTTGATACACCCAGCCCACCGCGGCCAGCACGATGAGGCTGATGGTCATGGCGATCATCAGCTCGATCAGGCTCAAGCCGCGCATCCGCAGGCGCATCGGCTTCGCCGCGCGTGACACGCGAGGTGTGGTGGCGATGCTCATAGCTGCGAGATCGTCGTGAACGAGTCCGCACCGCCGTCCCACGAGATCACGATCGTCGCCGTGCCATCGGCGGCGTTGTACTCGACCGAGCCCGTGCCGCCCGGCAGCGCGGCAGCGAGGCCGTCCTTCCACTCCTTGCAATCGAACCCGGCCATCGTGCTCTCGTCTGCGCAGTCTGTGTCCGGATCGATGTCGTAGTCGCCGCTGCGCGCCTTCTCGATGTTGGCGCGCATCCGATCGAGGATGTCATCCGCCAGAACGGTCGACTGGCTGAGGTAGTAAGAAGAATTGGTGGTCTTCAGGCTGCTCGCCGTCAGCGCCGCCGTGCCCAGCAGCGCGACCGAGAGGATGACGACGGATACGAGCACTTCGAGAAGAGTGAAGCCTGCCGCGCGCTGCATGCCGCAATTCCTCATGGGTTCGTGCAACTCGCGATGTTCCCGCTGTCCTTGTTCGGGATACCGTCGCCGTCCGTATCGGTCGCCGTGCGCGGACGCAGCCGCGTCACGATGATCGCGCGCGCGCCCTTGGTCTCGCTGTCGTGACACACGGCGAAAACGCCGATGTCGTTGGCCGCGCCATCGGGCCCGTAAATGATGTTGTTCGCGAACGTGGCGTTCGTCCCGAGTGAATAGCCGCTCGAAAAGCGCTCGTGCGTACGCAGGATCTCGTCCTTGTCGGTCGTGTCGATGGTGCCATTGCCGTTCTTGTCGGTGAAGACGAGCCAGCCGTCGCTCCACGTGCCCGAACACGTCGTCTCGTCATCGGTGTGACAGATCGTCACCGTCGCACCGCGCCGAATCGCCTCGCTGCGTGCGAAGTTCATCGTCGCGATGAAATCGTTCGTGTAGGTGGTGATCCGGGTCTTGCGGGAAAATTCGATGAAGCTCGGCGTAGCGATCCCGAGCAGGATCGTCGCCACCGCGATCGTCGCGAGCAACTCGACCAGAGTGAACCCCGCGTGGGTTTTCACGATGCACTGACCTTCTGTGTCATGCGTTCCCTGCATGACACCTGGTGAGGGGGGGCACGCCGGTGCACACCTGCGAGTTGCAGATGCACGAACGCCGCAAACGTTACACGACGGCCTCTCGGCCGTTCGTGTAACACATCAAGAAAGACCCAATTTCATCGCCGCACTCTTGCGAGGTGCGTCACAGTCTCGCGAGGCGCGAGCGTAGCCGTATGCGGGGAATATGTCAGCAGGGTGGCTCGATTTAGCCCCGCTGCGAGATTTCTACATAGTCGCGGCGCTTCGGACCCGTGTACAGCTGGCGCGGTCGGCCGATGCGCATCGCCGGGTCCGAGATCATCTCCTGCCAGTGCGCCACCCAGCCGACGGTGCGGGCGATGGCGAACATCACCGTGAACATCGAGCGTGGAATGCCGAGCGCGCTGTAGATGATGCCGGAGTAGAAATCGACGTTCGGATAGAGCTTGCGCGCGATGAAGTACTCGTCCTTCAGCGCGATCTCCTCGAGGCGCAGCGCCAGCTCGAACAGCGGGTTGTTGGAGCTCCCCAGCTGCTGCAGCACCTTGTGGCACATCGCGCGGATGATCTTCGCGCGCGGGTCGAAGTTCTTGTAGACGCGGTGCCCGAAGCCCATGAGGCGGAAGTGACTCGACTTGTCCTTCGCCATCGCGAGGTACTTCGGAATGTTCTCGACGGTGCCGATCTGCTCGAGCATCGCGAGCACGGCCTCGTTTGCACCGCCGTGCGCCGGCCCCCACAGCGCCGAGACGCCCGCGGAAATTGCGGCATACGGATTCGCGCCCGTGCTGCCGGCGAGGCGCACCGTCGAGGTGCTGGCGTTCTGCTCGTGATCCGCGTGCAGCACGAACAGCAGGTCGAGCGCCTGTGCCGCGACCGGATCGATCTCGTACGGCTCGCACGGCACGGCGAAGAACATGTGCAGCATGTTGCTGCAGTAATCGAGATCGTTGCGCGGATAGATGAACGGCTGACCGAGCGAGTGCTTGTGAGCGGCGGCGGCGATGGTCGGGATCTTCGCGACGATCCGGTGCGAGAAGATCTCGCGCTGCCGCGGGTTATAGATGTCCATCGTGTCGTGATAGAACGCCGACATCGACGCCACCACGGCCGAGACCATCGCCATCGGATGCGCGTTGTGGTGAAAGCCGTTGAAGAACCGCAGCAGCGTCTCATTGATCATCGTGTGATGACGGATGCTGCCGATGAACTCTTCGAGCTGTTTCTGGTTCGGGAGCTCGCCGTGGAGCAGGAGATACGACACTTCCATGAAGCTGCTCTTCTCGGCGAGCTGCTCGATGGGGTAGCCGCGATACAGAAGCACGCCGGCGTCGCCATCGATATAAGTGATACGACTATCACAGGAAGCGGTAAGCCCGAAGCCCGGGTCGTAGGTGAAGACGCCGAGGTCCTTGTTGATCGATGCGATATCGACCACGGAGGGGCCGATCGTGCCGTGACGCACGGGCAGAAGGGTTTTCTTGCCGGACGCGGGGTCCAGCAACTCAAATTTCGAATCGCTCATGAAGAGGGGCTCATTCGCGCAAGTTGCTCGGAGGGCGGCACGCGCGCCGTCAGCGAGAGCACGCGAGCCGCGAGCGAGGGTTACATGTCTAGCGCGCCGAAATCAAGGCGCGGCCGCGCCGCGCGCCACAACACCGCGAGCTGCGCGACGGCACGCGGCGAGCGCAAGCTGCGCCCGCCGCGCACGTCTCATTCGATGACCTTGAGGTACTGCCCTGGCTGGATTTTGCCGTTCGGATAGAGCCCGTTCAGCATCTCGAGCTCTTCCTTCTGGTACTTCTCGACCGGCACCTGCTTCGCGTAGTCGTCGAGCTTGGTATTCGCGTCGGCCTTGATGACCTTCAGCCGATACGGCTGCGCCAGCGGATACTCCGAGGGCTTCAGGTTACGCAGCGTCGAAATCGACGAGACGAAGAGCCCGTCATCCGCCGGCCGACCCGCGCCGGACGCGCGGCTCGCGCCGCCGACGAGAAAGGCGGTCTTGTCACGGTACAACACGGCCCAACGCACCGGGCCTTCGCCGCCATCGAGCGGCGAGCCGTGGCTCGTGACGACGGTGTAACCCTCCATGCCGTTCACGCGCAGCTCCTCACCCTTCGAGAACGAAGCGCCTCGCAGCTGGCTGATCAGGAACTCGCGCGGCGTCTTCTTCGGATCGCGCGGCGCGGTGGTGATCTGCATGATCGCGTCCTTGTTCTTCGTATACGCGAGAATGCGATCGCGCTCGTTGTCGACGTGCCAGCCGCGCGGGAATGCGAGCGTGATGCCCATGTCGGCGTGGTAAAAGCGGTTGTCCCGCACGATGCCCTGCGCGCGGCTCGAGCCGTAAGGCAGACCATCGATCGCCTTCATGTATTCGTCGCGGCCTTCGATCCAGCCGCCTTCCGGCGTGTCCGTGATGTTCGCAGCGCCCTTCGCGGCCTGAATCGCGCGATCATCCGGCGAGGGGTGCGACGAGAACACGCCGTGATACAGGTTCGGCTCACGGCCTTCATCCTTCGCGCGCTTCAGCTCGAAGCCTTCCTGCGCCTTGAACACCTTGAAGACCTCGCCCATCGCGAGGGGGTCGTAGCCGCTCTTGGTCGCGTACACGAGCCCGAGACGATCCGCCTCCATCTCGTTCTCGCGGCCGTAGCCCTGCATCCACGCCTGGGCGCCGATGTTCGCGAGCTGCGCGATCGCCCCGTTGCCGGTCATGATGGCTGCGCCGATCGCACCGATGGACGCGAGCACGCCGCGCGTCTGCTGGCGCGCGGGATGGCGCGCCGTGATGTGGCCGATCTCATGGCCGAGCACCGCGGCGAGCTGCGCTTCGGAGGTCATGTAGGCGAGCAGCCCGCGGTGAACGTAGACGTAGCCGCCGCCCGTCGTGAACGCGTTGATCGACTCGTCGTCGAGCACCGTGAAGTGATATTCCCAGTCCGGCAGATCGCTGTGACGCGCGACCTTGTTGCCGACCTTGCTCACGTAGTCCTGCACGGCCTGGTCTTCATAGAGGCCGTAGGCCTGGATGATCTGCTGGTAATAGCGGCGGGACTGCTCGATCTCACCCTTCTGGGTGCCCAGCACGACGTTCTTCTTGCCGTTCGCGGGATTGGTGGCGCAACCCGCGGCGAGCACAGTCAGCGCGGCGATGACGATGGCAGCGAGTCGACGCTTCATGGGAAACACTCCCTCGAGGCAGAGGCACTCAGTCTAGAGCGGCGGTCGGGCAATGGGCAGCGGAAACCGTGGCCTCAACGACCAAGGATTACGATTGGCAGCAAGGAGCGGAGTTCCAGCAAAGCACAGGCCGTCGGTGCGAACCGACGGCCTGTTTGTTTCGAATGTATGCGCTTGTAACTGTGCGGCGACAGCTGGCCCGTGATCGCGGGCGAACCGCGGCGCCGGGCGGAGGAACAGACGCTCAGCGAGCGCCGGTAGCCGCGTACTTCTTGCGGAATTTGTCGACGCGACCCGCGGTGTCGACGATCTTCTGCTTGCCCGTGTAGAACGGGTGGCAGCTCGAGCACACTTCGACCTGGAGGTCGTGGCCCAGCGTCGAGCGCGTCCTGAAGCTGTTCCCGCAAGTGCAGGTGACGGCGATCTCTTTGTACTCGGGATGGATTGACGGTTTCATGGCACGCTCGATCGGTGGTTGGCCTAGTGGGCCGCGCCGGAAAAAGGCGCGGAAGTCTAGCGACAGAGGCCAGCCCGCTCAAGCGTTTCGGCGGTCTGCCGCGAGCCCCGGTGGGTGGGGGCTCAGGGTCCGGATTACCAGCTTGGACGCTGTCATTTCCTTATCCACAAAACCTGTGGATAACTCTGTGGATACCGGCCCCGGGTTCGGGCTGTTTTCCGGCGCAAATTGCAGTTTTGTTACTCTGGCTAAAAAATAGCCAGGGCATTTCACCGTTGTGCTTCAATGACTTGGAGCAGTCTCGTAGAGCGATTTAACCAAAGTTGAACGTAATTCCCAGTTTTGCGGTAAAGACGCGCAGGGCTGTGCATAAAGCCCGTCGCCGGGGTCCGAGAACGGGGTTACGAGCCCATTGACATCATCGCTTTCCCGGTCGAAATGGCTCTTTTCGGCAACAGGTCGAGCAGCATCTCGTTCACGAAGCTGACGCCGAGCGGCGTCGGCTTGCACGTTCCGGCTTGGATTTCAACTAGGCCGCGCGCCTGGAAGGTCTCGAAAACGGGCGCGACGGTCGCCCACTCGAGTCCGGTCCGGGCCGTGAAGGTGGCGAGCTCGAAGCCCCCGACGAGTCGCAGTGCATTCATCATGAACTCGAAAGGCAAGTCGTGCGGCGCCACCGCCTGGCGCGCGATCGCGCGCGGCGCGAGGGCCACGTACCGGCGCGGCTCGCGCTGCTGAGTCGTTCGATACAGCGTGCCGGAGCGAGTGTCGGTGAGCTTGCCGTGCGCCCCGGCCCCGATTCCGAGGTAGTCGCCGAACATCCAGTAGTTGAGGTTGTGGCGGCACTGCTTGCCCGCAGCGGCATAGGCCGAGGTTTCGTAGCGCGCGAATCCCGCGCGGGCGAGCTGCTCGTGACACGCGCTCAACATCTCGGCAGCCACGTCGTCTACAGGCAGGGTCGGCGGATCGGCCGCGAAGCGAGTGCCCGGCTCGATGGTGAGCTGGTAGTGCGAGAGGTGCGCCGGCGCCAGCGCCAACGCCTGCGCCACATCGTCCGCCGCACCGCGGGCGTCCTGCCCGGGCAGCGCGTACATGAGATCGATGTTGAAGTTCGTGAGGCCGGCGGCGTGCAGCTCCTCGGCTGCGCGGACCGTGTCCGCCGGCGAGTGGATCCGCCCGAGGGCTTCGAGCTGGCGCGCGTCGAAGCTCTGCGCGCCGAGCGATACGCGGTTCACACCCGCGGATCGATAGCCGGTGAAGCGGCCCCGCTCGATCGTGCCGGGATTGGCCTCGAGCGTGACCTCCGCGTCGGCCGCAACGGCGAGATGCCGGCGCGCGGTCTCGAGCACGCGGCCGATCGCGTCGGGCGAGAACAGGCTCGGTGTGCCGCCGCCGAAGAAGATCGTGATGACCTCGCGGCCGTCGACGTCCGGCGCCTGCGCTTCGAGGTCGCGCTCGAGCGCCGCGACATAGGCGCTCTCGGGGAGCGTGTCCTTCACTGCGTACGAGTTGAAGTCGCAGTAGGGGCACTTTCGCACACACCACGGGAGGTGGACGTAGAGCGAAAGCGGAGGTGCGGCAAGGCGACGCATGAGAGCGGGCACGTTAACGCGAAGTGGCGCGCGGCGCATGCGTTGCGGGGATTGCGCGAGGATCGCAGCGCCGCGGCACGACGCGCCGAGCGCGACCAGGGAGCCGCTGCGCACAAGTGCACCGCGAGGGCTGGCAACGCCTGTCACGAGTGGCTTGTGCCTGGGCGCCGCGCCGGGCGCGATCAGAGGCGCTGCTAGCGAAGCTGCACCGCAAGTGCCCGCAACTCCTGACCGCGGTGGCTCCTGCCGCGGCACGGCGCCGAGCGCGATCCGAGTCCGCTGCTTGCGGAGTTGCGCCGCAAGCGCCCGCAACGCCCTGACCACGATGGCTGTGCCGCGGCGCGCCGCCGGGCGCGATCAGAGCCGCTGCTCGCGGAGTTGCGCGGCAAGGGCCCGCAGCGCCTGACCGCGATGGCTGCGGGCGTTCTTTTCCTCAGGCGATAGCTCGGCGGCGGTGAGCGTCATGCCTTCCGGCTGAAAGATCGGGTCGTACCCGAACCCACCGGTGCCCCGAGGCGCGGTGAGAATTCGGCCCTCCCACGTTCCGCTAGCGCGCAGTGGCGCCGGATCGTCCGCGCTTCGCACCAGCACGATCACGCACTGGTACCGCGCCGTACGCCGTGCCGCAGGCACATCGCGGAGCTCCGCAAGCATCTTCTCGAGGTTCGCGAGATCGCTCGCGCCCTCACCGGCATACCGCGCCGAATGCACGCCCGGCTTCCCACCGAGCGCATCGACCTCGATGCCGGAATCGTCCGCCAGCGCGGCGAACCCCGATCGGGCGGCGGCATGGCGCGCTTTCAGCAGCGCGTTCTCGAAGAACGTCGCGCCAGTCTCGGGCGGCGCCTCGATCCCCAGGGTGGATTGCGCGATGAGCTCGTGTCCCAGCGGCGCGAGAATCGCGGCCAGCTCGCGCAGCTTGCCCGCGTTGCCGCTCGCCAGAACGATCTTCACGGCACGCCGGCCAGCGCCTGCGCCTGCAACGCGAACAGCTCGCCGATGCCGCTAGCCGCGAGATTCAGCAGCGCATCCAGCTCGTGCCGCCGAAACGCATGCCCCTCCGCGGTGCCCTGCACTTCGACGAAACCCCCGCCGTTGTTCATGACGACGTTCATGTCCGTCTCGGCCGACGAATCCTCGGCGTAGTCGAGATCGAGCACCGGCACGCCGTTGTAGATGCCGACCGAAATCGCCGCGACCTGACCATGAATCGGGCTCGCGGCGATCGACTTGCGCTCGACCAGCCGCTCGCAGGCCTCCGCGAGCGCGACGTAACCGCCTGTGATCGAGGCGGTGCGCGTCCCGCCATCCGCCTGCAGCACATCGCAATCGATCGTGATCGTGCGTTCGCCGAGCGCCTTCAGATCGGTGACGGCGCGCAGCGAGCGTCCGATGAGACGCTGAATCTCCTGCGTCCGCCCGCTCTGCTTGCCCTTCGCCGCCTCGCGCGCGCTGCGCGTGTGCGTCGACCGCGGGAGCATCCCGTACTCCGCCGTGACCCACCCCTGCCCTTTACCGCGCAGGAACTGCGGCACGATCTCCTCGACGCTGGCCGTGCACAGCACTCGCGTGTCGCCGAACTCGACGAGCACCGATCCTTCCGCATGTTTCGTGAAGCCTCTGGTGAGGCGCACCGGTCGCAGCTGATCCGGTGCTCTGCCGCTCGGCCTCGTCATGTCAATCTCCGATCCAGCGCAGCGCTGCGGCGGACGTGTTGTCGCTAGCCGCGCCGGCGCGCGCGACTGCGAGCTGCCCCAGCTGCGCGAGCGTCTCGCGCAGCTGCGTGGCACCCGCGCTGAGGCGGCTCGCGATTTCCTCGTCCTTCAATGTCGACCACATACCATCCGTGCAGACGAACAGGATGTCTTCCGACTCGAGCGGCCGGCGGCCCGACAACGTCATGTCCGGCAGGATCGGATCGCCGCCGATGCAGCACTCGACGAAGTTGCGCATCGGATGGTTCACCGCCTGATCCGGCGTGATGAGCCCTTCACGCAGCAGCAGCTCCACATGGCTGTGATCGCGCGTGCGCTGCACCAGCTGCCCGCGCCGGATGTGATACACGCGACTGTCCCCAATGTGGCCCCACCATGCGGCGCGCTGCTGCACGAGACACACCGCGCACGTCGCACGCGGCCGCTGCTCGAGCGGCAGATTCATTCCGATGCGGACGACTTCCTCGTGAGCGCGGCCTAGTGTCAGGTGCAGGAAGCCGAGCGGATCGAACAGCGGCTGCGGGGTGTGCCAGAAGGCTTCCAGCACTGTCTTTTGCGTTACCTCGGCGGCGCGCGCACCGTCGGCGTGGCCGCCCATGCCATCGACGACGAGCAGCAGGGCCGAATGCTCGGCGACCGCCGCGACCACCCGATCCTGGTTTTCTTCGCGCGCCCCAACGAGCGTGATATCGGCGTACTCGACCCGCAAGAGGGCTCTCGCGCTTCTCTGATAAGATTGGCGGCGCTTTATATCACTCACGAGCAGATCAGCGTAAGCCGCCGACCGGCGCGCGCGGAAAGCCAGTTCAGATGATCGTCAGCATGACCGGATTTGCCCGACGGGAGGCCACCGGCCCCTGGGGCACGCTCGTGTGCGAGATTCGCAGCGTCAACCATCGGTTCCTGGAGACCGGTTTTCGGCTGCCGGACGACCTGCGCGCGGCCGAGAGCGAGCTTCGTCAAATCGCCGCGCGCGAGTTGAAGCGGGGCAAGGTGGATTGCACGCTCAGCTTCCGCGCCGGACGTGGTGCCGAGCTCGCGCTCGACATCGATCAGGCCGCGCTCGAGCGCGTGTTGAGCCGAGTGCGCGAGCTGGCGGCCGCGCTACCCGAGCATCACACGGTGAATCTGATGGATGTGTTGCGCTGGCCGGGCGTCGTGCGCGACGACAGTGCAGGTGGCGAGGAGCTGACGAATGCTGCCCGCGAGCTGTTCACGGCGGCCGTCGCAGACCTCGTCGCCGCGAGGGCACGCGAAGGCGTGCGTCTGCGCGAGCTGATCGAGCAGCGCTGCACGAGCCTCGAAGCACTGGTCACGCAAGTCCGCGGCCGTCTACCGGAAGTGCGCACCCGTGTACGCGAGCGCCTGAACGATCGCCTGGCCGAGCTCAAAGCGCAGATCGATCAGGACCGGCTCGAGCAGGAGCTGGCGCTGCTCCTGCAACGATTGGACGTCGACGAGGAGCTCGATCGCCTCACCGGCCACATCGCCGAGATCCGCCGCATCGTCGACGCGGGCGAGCCGGCCGGGCGGCGGCTCGACTTCCTGATGCAGGAACTGAACCGTGAGGCGAATACACTGTCGTCCAAGTCCCAGGACCTGGAGACGACGCGTGCGGCGGTCGAGATGAAAGTCGTGATCGAGCAGATGCGCGAGCAGGTCCAGAACATCGAGTGAGTCGAAGGAGCTGACCGTGCGTGACAAAACATCGGCTTCGCTACTCCCGCTAGTCCTCGCGTCGGTAATCGGCGCGTCATCCGCGCTTGCGGCCGACGAGCCGGGCGCCGCGACCCAGTCGCCGCCGGTCGTCTGGCTGCGCGGCCTCTCGGATCTGGACAAGCTGAAACAATCCAACCCGGATCACTACGCGCGCGCCGAGCGCATCATGGCGGCCGCGGATCAGGTGTGTAAGCCGGGGCCGCTCCGCGCC
>DASTRY010000006.1:0-61605 GCA_035760965.1 Steroidobacteraceae bacterium
CCCGCACGCTTTCGGTGAGCGTGCGGTGTTGAAGCTGATGTATGCGGCGCTGATCCGTGCGAGCCAGAGCTGGCGCCGGGTCGTCATCAGTGAGTTCGAGTTGAAACAGCTCGAGGAGATCGAGCGCGAGCTCGATCAGGAGTTCAAACAGCGCACGGCATCAGCCGTGTCAGTCGCATCCCGTCAGAGATTTTCCAGCAAAGAGAAGACTTGACCCCCTGATGACTTCGACGACGTTGGCCGACGGGCGCATCGGATACATCGCGTTTGTCTCGCGCAAGCGGTTCTAAGGGATCCCGCGAATGCCACGTGAAGGTGAACTTGTGACGACAGCCTTTCCGTTCCAGGCATACGGGGAAGGCGTACTAAGTACCGACACGGCCGGCATACCCTAGCAGTGCAGCCCATCGAGCTACAGAACTGCTTACGTGAACGTGTGATGGCCCCGCGGCATCATCAGGCTTGACGCCGCAGTCAATCGCTAAAGTGGAGGCTAGGGTCGGAATCGAACCGGCGTAGACGGCTTTGCAGGCCGCTGCATGACCACTCTGCCACCTAGCCGGGGGCGTGTACCCGCGCGGCCCCAGACGAAGAAGCCTCACGCACCCGGTGCACGAGGCTTCGAACGAAACTGGAGCGGGAAACGAGACTCGAACTCGCGACCCCGACCTTGGCAAGGTCGTGCTCTACCAACTGAGCTATTCCCGCGTCGCAGGCAGGGGCGGAATTGTAGGTGGCAGCCCCCCAAAGTCAAGGCGCCGGAGCCCTCTCACAGGATAAAAATTCCTGACGACTCGATAACTTACCGGCGCGCCAGCTCGGGCCAGGCGGCGCGCAGGTAGCTGAACATCGAGATCAGGGTGAGCGCCGCCGCCGCCACCGTGAGCACGGCGCCGAGCGCGAACGTCGGCAGGCCGAACAGCGGCCAGCGGTACAGCATCAGCGCCAACCCGATGATCTGCAGGATCGTCTTGTACTTGCCGAGCAGCGAGACGGCCACCTTGCCCCGCTGCCCGAGCTCCGCCATCCATTCGCGCAGCGCCGAGATGGCGATCTCGCGCCCGATGATGACGATGGCCGTGAGCGCGAGCACCCGCCGCATTTGCTCGGCGGACAGGCTGAACATCGGCGGCACTTCGGGCGGCATGTCCTTGCTCAGCAGCAGCACGAGCGCCACGGCCACGATGAGCTTGTCCGCCACCGGGTCGAGAAACGCGCCGAGGCGCGAGGTCTGATTCAGGCGGCGCGCCAGGTAGCCATCGAGCGAATCCGTGATGCCGGCGGCGGCGAACAGCAGCCCGGCGGCCGGATCAGCCCAGCGATACGGCGCGTAGAACAACACCACGATGAGCGGGATCGCCGCGATGCGAATCCACGTCAGAGTGTTCGGAATGGTCCAGAGCAACGGAAACCCTAAGCGCCGGGATGGAGGTGATCATAAATGTTCCGCGCGAGCGATGCGCCGATCCCCGCGACTTTCTCGATGTCGGCCACGCCGGCCTTCATCACCTCCTGCAATCCCCCGAAATGCTTCAGCAGCGCGCGCCGCTTCGCCGGGCCGAGCCCGGGCACGGTCTCCAGCACGGACTCGTTGTACCGCCGGGCGCGCTTCCGGCGATGCCCCGTGATCGCAAATCGATGCGCCTCGTCGCGGATGCGCTGGACCAGCCGTGAGGCCGGCGAATGGGCCTCCGGAATGCGCGGCGCGGCGGCCCCGTAGATGAAGAGCCGCTCCTGCCCCGGCCTGCGATCCGGCCCCTTCGCCACGCCGACGAGCGTGATGTCGTCGTCGAAGCCGAGCTCGACCAGCACGTCGTGAACCTGCGCGATCTGTCCAAGGCCGCCGTCGATCAGCAGCAGATCGGGTGCCGGGATCTCGCCGTCGCGAATGCGCGTGTAGCGGCGCGTGAGCGCCTGGCGCAGCGCCCCGTAGTCGTCACCCGGCGTGACGCCGGTGATGTTGAAGCGACGGTATTCCTTCTTGAGCGGCCCCTCGGGACCGAACACCACACAGGACGCGACGGTCCCCTCCCCGCCCGTGTGGCTGATATCGAAGCACTCGATGCGCTGGGGAATCTCGGGTAGCTCCAGCTCCGCCGCGAGGCTCGCGAGCTGCTCCTCGACGCCCTGGCGTTGCATGAGCCGCATGCGCAGCCCCTGCGTCGCGTTCTCGGCCGTGAGCTCGATCCACCGCGCGGGAAGGCCGCGCGCGGGGCGCCGCACCTCCACCTTGTGATGCGCACGCTCGGACAGCACCTGCGCGATCGACTCCGCCTCCGCCTCGTCGAGCGGGCAGTTCACCAGCACTTCCGGCGGCGGCTCCTGCGTCGAGTAGTACTGCATTACGAACGAGACGAGCGCTTCGTTGGGCTCAGCGAGCGCTGCGCGCGGGAAGTAGCTCGTCGTTCCGAGATTGCGGCCACCGCGCACGAGCATCGCGCTGATCGCGTACTCGCCCGGCTCGCCGATGATCGCGAACACGTCGACGTCGCGCTCGCCCTCGGCCGTGACGATCTGCTGCGACTGGATGCGCTTCAGCGCCGCGAGCTGATCGCGGATCTCCGCCGCCCGCTCGAAATTCAGCTGCGCCGCCGCCTGCTCCATGCGCGCTTGCAGCTCGGCGTTCACTTCGCTGCTACGGCCCTCGAGCACCTTCACCGCGGAGGCCATGTCCTGCGCATAGGCTTCGCGCGTGATGAGGCCGACGCACGGCGCGGAGCAGCGGCCGATCTGGTGCTGCAGGCACGGCCGGCTGCGATTCGCAAAGAACGTGTCGCGGCAGTTGCGGATGTGAAAGAGCTTCTGCAGCTGCTGCAGCGTCTCCTTCACCGCGCCCGCGTTCGGAAACGGCCCGAAGAAGCGCCCGGGCTCGTTGCGCGCGCCGCGATAGAACACGAGACGTGGGAACTCGTGATCTTCCCGCAGGTGGATGTACGGGAAGCTCTTGTCGTCGCGCAGGACGACGTTGAAGCGCGGCCGATGCTGCTTGATGAGGTTGTATTCGAGCAGCAGCGCCTCGGTCTCGGAGTTCGTGACCGTCACTTCGATGTTCGCGATCTGCTGGACGAGCGCGTGCACCTTCGGCTCGACCTTGCTCGGGCTGAAGTAGGAGCGGACGCGGTCCTTCAGGCTGCGTGCCTTGCCCACGTACAGGAGCTCGCCTTCGGCGCCGTACATCCGGTAGACGCCCGGCCGGCGCGGCAAAGCGGCGACGAGACTCTTCAGGCCTTCAGGGCCGGCCCAGCCCGGCTCGCTGTTCATAGAACGAAATGCGGTCTAGAGATCGGCCAGCTCGCAGGCCCGTTTCAGCACGGCCTTGAACATCTCCGCGGTGAGCCGGCGAGTCTGGGTGTTGTAGCGGCTGCAATGATACGAGTCGATGAGGTGACGCGTCTCGTTGCGGACATCGAGGACATGCTCGGCCGCATGGGCGAAGACGAACTGCGAGCGCTTCAGCTCGAGCGCCGTCAGCAACGCGTCGTGGGCGATGCGCCCGAGCGCGACGTACACGCGCGCGCTCTTCAGGCGCGCGAGCTCCGCTCGCAGGAAGTCGTTGCAGCGGCGGATTTCGTCGGGAAGCGGCTTGTTCTCGGGCGGCACGCACTTCACGGAATTGACGATGCGCGTGTTGACGAGTTTCAGCGGATCGTCGGCGGACTCCGAAGTGGGCCGGGTGGCGAGCCCGAGCTCGTGCAGGGTCTCGTACAGGAGCACACCCGCGTAGTCCCCGGTGAATGGCCGCCCGGTGCGGTTCGCCCCGTGCAGCCCGGGGGCGAGCCCCACCAGCACGATGCGAGGCGCCGCCACCCCGAAGGACGGTACGGGCCTGCACCAGTACGTCGGGTACTTCTCGTGGACCTCAGCGAGGAAGGCCGCGAGCCGGGGGCAGCGGGTGCAATTGGGATCGTACGTCGCGTCGGCCACGAGGCCCGACAGCGAAGGCCGCTTCGCCTGCGCGACCGCCCCTCTAGCCAACGAGGCCTCCGCGCTGGGCCGGGCCCGCACGACCGGCGTCGGACGAGACAAGGGCCACTGCACCGAGGCGCGCTCGCCCCCCGTGCGCCCACCGTCTCACGACGCGCGCCGCGCTAGTCATCCATGTGGCGAATGATCGCGTCGCCAAACCCGGAGCAGCTCATGAGCTTCGCGCCAGGGATGAGGAGCTGCAGGTTCTCCTCCACGTTCTTGCGCGCGGCGAGCTCGCGCTTGTCCGCGCGGATCGCTTCGCGCAGCCGCGCGAGGTCGTAGGTCAGCTCCTTGTGCGCGATCGTGTTCGCGACGCCCTTGATGATGAGGTCCGCCGCCTCGTTCCACTTGATATACCGCAGCATCATCTCGGCCGAGAGGATCAGCGAGCCGGGGTTCACGCGGTCCTTGCCGGCAAAGCCCGGCGCCGTACCGTGCGTCGCCTCGAACACCGCGAGCCCATCGCCGATGTTGCCGCCGGGCGCGATGCCGATGCCGCCCACCTGGGCCGCGAGCGCATCGGAGATGTAGTCGCCGTTCAGATTGAGCGTCGCGATGACGTCGTATTCCTCGGGCCGCAGCAGCACCTGCTGCAGGAAATTGTCCGCGATCACGTCCTTGATCACGATCTCCTTGCCCGTGAGCGGATTCTTGAACGCGAGCCACGGTCCGCCACCGATCTCGTGCGCGCCGAACTCCTCTTTCGCGAGCTGGTAGCCCCAGTTCCGGAAGGCGCCTTCCGTGAACTTCATGATGTTGCCCTTGTGGACGAGGGTCACCGAGACGCGATCGTTGTCGATGGCGTACTGGATGGCCTTGCGGATCAGCCGCTGGCTGCCCTCTTTCGACACGGGCTTGATGCCGATGCCCGAGCTCGACGGGAAGCGAATGCCCGTGACGTGCAGCTCCCGCTGCAGGAATGCGATGAGCTTCTGCACTTCCTCGGACGCGGCCGGCCACTCGATGCCGGCGTAGATGTCCTCGGTGTTCTCGCGGAACACGACCATGTCGGTGAGGCTGGCGTCCAGCATCGGCGAGGCGACGCCCGGGAAGTAGCGGATCGGGCGCACGCACGCGTACAGATCGAGGCTCTGCCGCATGGCGACGTTCAGCGAACGAATGCCACCGCCGATCGGCGTACCGAGCGGGCCCTTGATCGAGACGACGAACTCACGCAGCGCGTGCAGTGTCTCGTCCGGAAACCATTGGCCGTAGAGCGCGTTCGCTTTCTCGCCGCTGTAGATCTCCATCCACGCGATGGCGCGGCGGTCGCCGTACGCCTTCTTCACCGCGGCGTTGACGACTTTGATCATGACCGGCGTCACGTCGATGCCGATGCCATCGCCTTCGATGAAGGGAATGATCGGGCGATCCGGGACGTTCAGCGACGCGTCCGGATTGATCGTGATCTTGCGGCCCTCGGACGGAACCTTGATGTGCTCGTACTGCATTCAGTCGAGTTTGCGATACGCGGCGAGCGTCAGGAACGGAATGAAATCCGGGGCCGTCGTGATCTCATCGAGCAGCTTCGCCGCCTGGTCGTAGTACGCCGTCCCCGAATAGGGATGACCCGGACCATTGAGGCGCACGCGCTCTTCTTCAAGGAGCGACCGGAAGAGCTCTGCCGTCACGCGCCGGCCATCGTCGAGCACCCCCTTCGGGTGCCGAATCCACTGCCAGATCTGCGCGCGCGAAATCTCGGCGGTGGCCGCGTCTTCCATCAGGTTGTTGATGGGCACGCAGCCGTTGCCGGCGAGCCATGCCGCCATGTACTGCAGACTCACGCTGACGTTGTTGCGAAGCCCGGCGTCGGTGATCGCGCCTTCCGGAATCTTCAGCAAGTCCGCCGCCGTGACGTTCACGTCCTCGCGCTTCTTGTGCAGCTGGTTGGGCGACTGCATCACGCGATCGAACTCTTCGCGCGCGATCGGCACGAGCCCGGGGTGCGCGACCCAGGTGCCGTCGTGGCCGTCGTTCGCCTCGCGCTGCTTGTCCGCCCGCACCTTGCTCAGCGCGATCTCGTTCGCCTTCGGATCGTTCTTGATCGGAATCTGCGGCGCCATGCCGCCCATCGCGAACGCGCCGCGGCGGTGGCACGTCTTGATGCAGAGGAGCGAATACGACCGCAGGAAGTGCGTCGTCATCGTGACGGCCTGCCGGTCGGGCAGCAGGAAGTCCGGGCGGCGCGCGAATTTCTTGATGAAGCTGAAGATGTAGTCCCAGCGGCCGCAGTTCAGCCCGACGATGTAGTCGCGCAGCTCGTAGAGGATCTCGTCCATCTCGAACGCCGCGAGAATCGTCTCGATCAGCACGGTCGCCTTGATGCAGCCGTGCGGCAAGCCCACGTACTTCTCGGAGAAGTCGAACACCTCGGCCCACAGGCGCGCCTCGAGATGGCTCTCGAGCTTGGGCAGATAGAAGTACGGGCCGGTGCCGCGCGACAGCAGTTCCTTCGCGTTGTGGAACAGGTAGAGGCCGAAGTCGACGAAGGCGCCGGGAACCGGCTGGCCCTTCTGCGTGATGTGCTTCTCGTACAGGTGCCAGCCGCGCGGACGCACGATGAGCACGGCCGTTTGGCTGTTCAGCCGATACACCTTGCCTGTGTCGGCGACGAGCTCGATGGTGCGGCGAACGGCGTCATAGAGGTTCAGCTGCCCTGTGACGACGTTGTCCCACGTCGGCGAGAGCGAGTCCTCGCAGTCCGCCATGAACACCTTCGCGCCGGAATTGAGCGCGTTGATGATCATCTTGCGGTCCGTCGGCCCGGTGATCTCGACGCGGCGGTCGAGCAGGTCCTTCGGGATCGGCGCGACCGTCCAGTCGGACTCGCGGATCGACTTCGTCTCGGGCAGGAAGTCCGGCAGCTCGCCCGCATCGATCCGCTTCTGCCGCTCTTCGCGGGCCTTCAGCAGCGCGGCGACGCGCGGGCTGAAACGTTCGGATAGCGCGGCCACGAACTCCAGGGCCGCAGGAGACAGAATCGGCTGGTTCTCGCCGCGCACCGGGGCGCCGATCGAGAGCGGCTCGGGCCGCGGGCTCGTCGAGGTATTCAAAACGGCGGGCTCTTCGAAGTGACGATGACCTGAGAGCGCGGCAGGATAGCGGCGCGGTACCCGAGCGGCAAGCTGCAGCGCTCGCCGGCGTCCATCAAGAGTGTTTTTCCGCCAAGCACTTGCGAGCGTTCCGGACGCTCATTTGGCGAGTTTTGCGACCATTTTTCGAGCCGCGTGCCGTCCCGTGGGCCGGTTCGGCCGGCGCTCATCCGGGCGGCTGGCGGACGTCAAATCCCAACTGCAACGACAGCGCGACTGCGCTCCGAGCCGGCGGCGGTTGCCGGCCGCTAGCCGTCAGCGGCTGCTCGGGCGTCGGGCGTGCTTGTTCTCGGAAATGAGCAGCGCGAGCTCGAGCGCCTGCTCGTGATTCAGCCGGGGATCGACCTGCGATCGATACGCGCGCTGCAGGTCCGCATCGGCCAGGCCGCGCGCCCCGCCGGTGCACTCGGTGACGTCTTCCCCGGTCAGCTCGATGTGCACGCCGCCCAGGTGCGAGCCGCATTCCGAGTGAATCTGAAACGCGAGCTCGAGCTCGCGCAGGATGTTCTCGAAGCGGCGTGTCTTCAGTCCGCCGGTGCTCGTCTCGGTGTTGCCGTGCATGGGATCGCACACCCACAGCACCTGCTGACCGGTCTGGCGCACGGCCTCGATCGCCCGCGGCAGCGACTTCTCGATGTCCTTTGCGCCGAAGCGATGGATCAGCGTGAGCCGGCCCGGCTGATTCTGCGGATTCAGCGTGACGACGAGACCCTGCAACCAGCTGTCGTCCATCGCCGCGCCGATCTTCACGGCGATCGGATTCGAGATGCCGCGGAAGTACTCGACGTGCGCACCATCGAGGTGGGCCGTGCGCATGCCGATCCACGGCATGTGCGTCGACAGGTTGTACCAGCGCTGCTGGCGCGGAATGAAGCGCGTCTGCGCCTGCTCGTAAAGGAGATGCAGTCCCTCGTGGCTCGCGTAGAAGGTGGCGTGTGTCGCCTCGTGGACGCGCCGGCCGCTCATGCCTTCGAAGAAATCCAGCGCGTCGGCGATCGACCCGGCGATGCGCTCGTAGCTCGCCCTCTGCGGGGAGTGATGCACGAAGCCCAGGTCCCAGTACTCCGGGTGATGCAGGTCGGCGAAGCCGCCATCGACCAGCGCGCGCACGAAATTCAGGGTGAGCGCCGCGCGCTCGTAGCCGCGCAGCAGCAGCTCCGGATCGGGCTCGCGCGCTTCCGCGGTGAACTCGGGACGATTCACGAGATCGCCGCGATAGCTCGGTAGCGTGACCCCGTTGCGGGTCTCCGTGTCGGCCGAGCGCGGCTTGGCGTACTGCCCGGCCATGCGGCCGACGCGAATGATCGGCTTCTTGAGCCCATGCAGGAGCACGAGGCTCATCTGCAGCAGGATCTTCAGCTTCTTCGCGATCTGGTCCGACTCGCAGTCGGAATAAGTCTCCGCGCAATCCCCGCCCTGCAGCAGGAAGGCCTGACCGCGCTGGGCCGCCGCCAGGCGCTCGCGCAGCGCTTCCACCTCCCAGGACACGACGATCGGCGGCAACCGCGCGAGCTGTGCGACGACGTGATCGAGCGCCGCTTTGTCGGCGTACGTCGGCTGCTGCTGAGCCGGCTTGGCTTGCCAGCCTGCCGGATGCCAGGGCGTCGTGACGGGAGACTTCATATGGGCGCGGATGCTACCTCACCGCCCCGGCAAAGCCAGTGAAATCCGTGCTCCTCCAAGCTCCGAGCGTTCGATTTTCAGGCTGCCGCCATAGAGCTCCACCGTGTCCCGCACCATGGCGAGGCCGAGGCCATGCCCTGGCACCTGCTCGTCGGCCCGTACGCCGCGTTCCAACACGCGCGACGTGTCGTCCTCGGCGATGCCCGGTCCATCGTCATCCACCACGATTCGCAGTCGCTCCCGCGGTGGCGCGCTCGGGTCCGGCGCGACGGCGATATGGACCCGCTCCTTACACCACTTGGACGCATTGTCGAGCAGGTTTCCGAGCAGCTCGATGAGATCGTCCCGATCGCCGACGAACTGCGAGCCGGGTTTCACGTCGACGGAAAGCACCATGTCTTTGCGGTTGCCGTACACCTTGAGCATGGCGAGTCGCAGCTCATCGACGATGGGCGCCACGTCGAGCGGCGCCTGCCCAAGCAGCGCGCCGCCGGATGCCGCGCGTTGCAGCTGACGATCGACGATGGCGGACATCCGATCGATTTCGCGCACGAGCACTTGAGCGTTCTCGGACGACACATCCGGCAAAGTGCTTCGCATCACCGCAAGCGGCGTCTTCAGGCTGTGCGCAAGGTTGCCGAGCGTGTTTCGATACCGCGTCATGCGATTGCGCTCGCCGATCAGCAGCGTGTTGAGGTTCGACGCAACGCCGCTCAGCTCGCGCGGATAGCCGCCGCCGAGCGTTTGCAGTGAGCCCTCCTCCACCGCGTGGATCTCGCGCTCGAGCCGGCGCACCGGCGCCAGCACCCATCGCAGCAAGACGCCCAAGGTCGCGAGCAGCAAGATGGCCAACCCCACGAACCAGCCGAAGAGCTGCCGCCGAAAGCTCCAGAGCTGCTCCTGATATGGCGTGAGGCTCGCCGCGACGCTGATCGTCAGGTTGTGCCGAATGCGCGCCTCGTCCTCGAACGTGATGCCGCGGCTCGCGATCGCGAGGTCCTCGCCATGCACACGCGTGTACTCGAACGACCTCGCGCCGGTGTGCAGCAGCGGTCCGAAATCGATGTCGATGCCGGCGTTCGAGGGCGACCGCCAGGTCGGCACCGCGGGATTGGCCGGACGAATCTGCGCATAGAGCCCGGAGCGCGGGGTCGCGAGCCGGCTCCCGAGATCGCGCTGCGCAGGCGCGAATACGCCGTTCGGTTGCGGATCGGAGGCGGCAACGAGCGCCACGATCTGCGCGTCCAGCAGGTCTTCGAGCGAGCGCTGCGAGACATCACGGAAGCTCGCATCGAGCACGAAGATGGTCACGCCGAAGAAGACGACCAGCGAGACCGAAACGGAGAGCAGGAGGCGCCGGCTGAGGGAGTGCACGGCTCGCGTGTCAGCTCGGGCCGCGCGGGATCGCGAAGCGGTAGCCGCGGCCGCGCACGGTCTCCAGAGGCTTCAAGGTGTCGTTGGGATCGAGCTTGCGGCGCAGCCGGCCGATGAACACCTCGATGACGTTGCTCGCGCGCTCGACTTCTTCCTGATACAGGCGCTCGGAGAGCTCTTCCTTGGAGATGACCTCGCCCGCGCGCAGCATGAGGTGCTCGAGCACGCGGAACTCGTGCGTCGTCAGCTCGACGCGGTGATCGCCGACCATCACCGTCTGCCGGCGCGGATCGAGCACGATGGGACCGCAGATGAGCTCCGGCGTCGACCAGCCGCCCGCTCGTCGCAGCAGGGCCTGCACGCGCGCGAGCACTTCCTCGAAATGGAAGGGCTTCGAGACGTAGTCGTCGGCGCCGGCCTCGAGCCCCTCGACCTTGTCCTGCCAGCGATCGCGCGCGGTCAGGATGAGGATGGGATAGCCCTTCTTCTGCGCCCGCAGCCGGCGGATGACATCGAGCCCGGACATCTTGGGCAGACCGAGATCGATGATCGCGATGTCGATCGGGTATTCGACACCCGCGAAGAGACCCTCCTCCCCGTCGCCCGCAACGTCGACATTGAATCCGGCCGCGGTGAGCCGCGCCTTGAGCCCGTCCCTGATGGCTTCTTCATCTTCAACCACGAGAATGCGCATCGAGGAATATCCCGGCTACAGAATGGCCCCGGTCGCCGCATCGACGCGCACCACCTGGGCGTTGCCGGCGTCATCCAGGAGCCGCAACACGTAGATCTTGCGGTCGCCTTCCTGGCGTACGTCGGACCGTACGACCCGTGCCTTGAAGCGGCGCTCGACCATCGCGATCGCCTGATTGAGCGAGATGCCCCCGCCCGCGAGCACGATGTTGCCGACGACCGTGCGCTCCGGCGGCTCGGCACCGGCCGAAGCCGTGCCGGCACTCACCGCCAGTGCAGCGAGGATCGCGAGCATGAATCGGGAGCTGGGCATACGCGCGGGGCAAGCCTATCGCAAACGGTTGGCGGCTAAAACGATGCGGGCAGAGTCGCCTCTGCCCGCGGTTTCACAATCATGACACAAGAGCTGAACGGGGATCGGCTCAGCCAACCGGCTGCACATCGACGCGCACCCGCACCCGGTCGCCCGGATCGTACGGCAGGACCATCGTCTGGCGGCGGCCGTAGTACTCGTAGGTCACGCGATAGCCGTCGACGCGATCCTCAAAGCTCTCGACGTTGTGCACCTCACAACGCTGCACGTCATACGGTCGGGACTCGACCACCACCGGGCCGGCGTTCGCATTGCGCTTCTCGCCGACGTCGTGTCCGATCGCAGAGCCGATCACCGCACCCGCCACGGTGGCGGCGCGCCGGCCGTCCCCGCGACCGATCTGGTTGCCGAGCGCCGCGCCGATGATGCCGCCGAGAATCATGGAGCCCGCCGTCGGACGAGGCCCGCCGGTCTGCACTTCGTCATAGCGCGTCTCGGTCCAGCACTCGCGCTTCGGGTACGAGACGCGCACCTGTCGCACGATGGGATCGACATTGACCACGCGGGCGTAATCGTACTGGGGCTCATCGTAGACGACGACCGCGTACGGGGCGTGGTGATGATGCTTGCCGTGCCAACTATCCGCCAGCGCGGCTTGCCCGGTCAGGAGCAATCCGGCTGAGACCAGTCCGGTTACTACCTTGCTCGACATATCGTGTCCTCGCTCTCCGCCGGTCGTTCCGGCGTGGGCGTGGACGATATAGCTCGAAGGATGAATACCGACTGAACCGGAGCCGTTGCGACGCGCGTCACACTGCCGGCGCGGCGGCCTTCGACTCCGTCCAGAGCGCGTCCCACTGTCCGGGCGTGAGCGCATCGAGCGCGAGACCGCGAGCGCGCGCAAGCTGTTCCATGTGTCGAAAGCGAGCTTCGAACTTGCGATTGGCCGCGCGCAGCGCCTCTTCGGCGTCGACGTGCAGATGGCGTCCGAGATTGACGAGCGTGAACAGGGCATCGCCCAGCTCTTCGACGATTTTCGCGTGCGGCTCGCTCGCCGCGTCGCCCGTCTTGCGTCGGGCGATCTCCGCGTCGAGCTCCGCGAGCTCCTCGTTCAATTTCTCGCGAACGCCGCTCGCATCCGGCCAATCGAAACCGGTCCGGGCGGCGCGTTTGCCGAGCTTCGCAGCGCGCATGAGTGCCGGCAGGGCCTGCGGCACATCGCCGAGCACGCTGCTCGCGGTCGTGCCGCGCCTCGCCGCCGCGGCGGCCCGCTCTCGCGCCTTGTGCTCTTCCCAGTTCGAAGTTTGCGCGGCGCGGTTCTCGAAGACCGTGTCGCCGAAGACGTGCGGATGCCGGCGAACCAGCTTGTCGTGGATCGCGGCCGCGACGTCATTGAAATCGAACCATCCCTGCTCCTGAGCCATGCGCGCATGAAACACGACCTGGAACAGCAGGTCGCCCAGCTCATCGCGCAGATCGTGCGCGTCGTTGCGCGCGATCGCGTCTGCCACCTCGTACGCTTCCTCGATCGTGTACGGCGCGATCGTCGCGAAGGTCTGCTCGCGGTCCCATGGACAGCCGCGCTGCGGATCGCGCAAGCGCGCCATGAGCTCGAGCAGCTTCGTCAACGCGGGGGTGGGATCAGCCATCAGTGCACATCCGATAGAGCGTCATGAGCATTCCGGCGGTCGCGCCCCAGATGTTGTGCTCGCCGAAAGGGATGTCGAGCACGTCGACCTCGATGCCACTCGGGCCGACGCGACGCTTGCGGGTGAGATGGTTCTTCGTGTCGAAGACGTAGTCGATCGGCGCTTCGAACGTGCTCTGGACCTCCCGCGGATCGAGCCGCAGCTCGAACCCGGGGCGCACGAAGCCGACGACGGGCGTGACGAGAAAGCCGCTGATGATCACGTGGTCGGGCAGATAGCCGATCACGTTCACGAAGCTCGGCTCGAGGCCGATCTCCTCGCGCGCCTCGCGCAGCGCGGCGGCGCGCGGACTCTCATCCTCGGGCTCGAGACGCCCGCCCGGGAAGCTGATCTGGCCGGCGTGATTCTTGAGCTGAGTGGCTCGGTGCGTCAGCAGCACCGTGAGCGCATCCTCGCGCTCGACGAGAGGGATCAGGACGGCCGCGCGTTGCGGGTACGGCGGAAACTGGCTGATGAACGCGCGACTCTGCTCGAGGGTGCGTCCCGGCACCAGCCATTGTTCTCTGTCGTGCACCGGTGCGGTCCCGGTGAGGCGCTCGAGAACGCGCGAGCGCCAGTCGATGCGCTCGCCGCTAGCCCCCGCCACTCGTTCCGCCCTTGATGCCGCCGCGCGTGAGCTCGGTCGGGTCGAGCAGACGCGCCAGCTCCTCCCGCGATAGATCAGTCATCTGCGCGGCCACCTCGCGAATCGGCTTGCCCTCCTTGTAGGCCTGCTTCGCGATCGCCGCGCCCTTGTCGTAGCCGATCACCGAATTCAGCGCAGTGACGAGAATCGGGTTGCGATCCAGCGCTTCGGCGATCCGCGCTTCATTGACCTTGAAGCCCGCGATCGCATCCTTCGCGAGCACGCGGAAGGCTGCGGCGAGCAAGCGGACGCTCTCCAGCACGTTGTGCGCGATCACCGGCAGCATCACGTTCAGCTGGAAGTTGCCGGACTGGCCGGCAATCGTGACCGTCGTGTCATTGCCGATGACCTGCGCGGCCACCATTGCCGCCGCTTCCGGAATGACCGGATTCACCTTGCCCGGCATGATGCTGCTGCCCGGCTGCAGCGCCGGGAGTGCGATCTCCGCAAGGCCTGCGAGCGGACCGCTGTTCATCCAGCGCAAGTCGTTCGCGATCTTCATGAGGCCGACGGCGATCGTCTTCAGCTGGCCCGAAAGCTCCACGGCGGCATCCTGCGTCGAGAGCGACTCGAAGTAGTTGGGGCTCGGCGCGAAGTCGATGCCGGTCAGTTGCGCCAGCTCCGCCGCGAAGGTCTTGCCGAAGTCCGGGTGCGCGTTGATGCCGGTGCCCACCGCCGTGCCGCCTTGCGCGAGCTTCAGCAAGCGCGGCTCGACGCTCTTCAAACGCGCGATGCCGTTCTCGATCTGCTGCCGCCAGCCCGACAGCTCCTGCCCGAACGTCACCGGCATGGCGTCCATCAAGTGCGTGCGGCCGGTTTTCACGATGCCGCCGACCTCGTGCTCTTTCTTACGCAGCACCTCGCGCGCGTTCTCGAGCGCGGGCACGAGATCGTTCTTCACCGCGAGCGCCGCGCTGACGTGAATCGTCGTCGGAATCACGTCGTTGCTGCTCTGGCCCATGTTCACTTCGTCGTTCGGGTGCACGGCGCGCCCGAGCCGGGCGCTCGCGAGCCGCGCGATCACCTCGTTCGCATTCATGTTGGTGCTGGTGCCGGAGCCCGTCTGGAACACGTCGATCGGGAAATGCGCGTCGTGCTTGCCGGCCGCCACTTCGGCGGCCGCCATATCGATGGCCGCGGCCACCTCCGCCGGGAGCAGGCCGAGCTTCGTATTGGCGCGCGCCGCCGCCTGCTTCACGAACCCGAGCGCCCCGATGAACGCGCGCGGCATCGTGAGCCCGCTGATGGGGAAATTCTGCACCGCGCGCTGCGTCTGTGCGCCCCAGAGCGCATCGCTCGGCACCCTGAGCTCGCCCATGCTGTCGCGTTCGGTACGAAAAGAAGTCGTCATGCAAAGCTCCGAAGCTAAATCGGGGTCGGGATACGTTAAGATCGCGAATCTTAACATTCGCCTGCAGTCGCAACTCATGTCCTCGCCTGCTCTCGACGCGCTTTCCCCAGTCGACGGCCGCTATCGCGCGGCAACCGAGCCGCTGCGCGGCCTGCTGACCGAGGCCGGGCTGATTCGAGAGCGCATCCGCGTCGAGGCGCTCTGGGTCGTGCACCTTGCAGGCTCGGTGCCGCAGCTCGCGGGCGCGAAGCTGCCCGACCGCGTGCGCGCGCGTGCGGCCGAGCTCGCTCACGAGCCTCCTGCCGACGCGGCCGCGGCGGTGAAGGCCATCGAGTCGAAGATCAACCACGACGTGAAGGCGGTCGAGTACTACGTGCGCGGCGAGCTGAGCGCCGCCGGCGCATCCGAGGCCACGCTCGAACTCGTGCACTTCGCGCTCACCTCCGAAGACATCAACAACGTCAGCTACGCGCGGCTCCTCGCGCAGGCGCGCGTCGTGCTGATGCAAAGTCTCGAGAAGGTGGCGGTGGCTCTCACGGGACTCGCGCACCAGTACGCCGAGTTGCCCATGCTCGCTCGCACGCACGGGCAGCCTGCGAGTCCGACCACGCTCGGTAAGGAAGTCGCCAACTTCGTCGCGCGTCTGCGTCGCGCCATGCGGCGCTGGCAGAGCGTCGCGATCCTCGGCAAGTGGAACGGCGCGGTGGGCAACTTCAACGCGCATGTCTCGGCCGCACCGCAAGTCGACTGGCCGCACGTCAATCAGCGGTTCGTCGAATCGATTGGCTTGCAGTACAACCCCTATACGACGCAGATCGAGCCGCACGACTGGGTCGCGGAGTACTGCGATGCCGTCGCCGCGATCGACACGATCCTCATCGACCTGTGCCGCGACTTCTGGGGTTACATCTCGCTCGGCTACTTCCGCCAGCGGCCGAATGCAAACGAAGTCGGCTCCTCGACGATGCCGCACAAGGTGAACCCGATCGATTTCGAGAACGCCGAAGGCAATCTCGGCGTCGCGAACGCCCTGCTGCGTCACTTCGCGGACAAGCTTCCGATCTCGCGCTGGCAGCGCGACCTCACCGATTCCACCGTCCTGCGCAACGTCGGTGTCGCGCTCGCGCATGCGCTCATCGGCTGGCGCGCGCTCGATCGCGGCTTGACCAAGATCGAGGCGAGCCCGGCGCGCCTCGCGGCAGACATGGACGACGCCTGGGAAGTGCTCGGTGAAGCCGTGCAGACCGTCCTGCGCGCAGCGGGCGTGCCGAACGGCTACGAGAAGCTGAAGGAGTTCACGCGCGGCCAGGCAATCACCGCCCAGGCGCTCGGAACCTTTATTGATACGCTGCCGCTCCCGCCGTCCGAGAAGACGCGTCTGCAGGCCCTGCGACCGGCCGACTACACCGGTCTTGCCGCGCGGCTCGCGAAAGACATCTGATTCGAGCGGTCCGCGTGACGACGGGCACGCGGCCCTGCGTACCGCGCGACGTGTCTGCCCCTCGCGACGCGGCCGTCCGAAATGCGAATTACGCCGCGATTTCAGGCATCTGCGCGTTCGGCGAGCGTGCAAAACGTGACCCGGTCGACAAAGCCTCGGCGCTTGGTTTTCTAAGATCGCGGGGCCTGCCGCCGCGCAGGTTATGACATCAGGCGCCGACTAAGTGACTACAACCGGGGAATCGGATGCGAACAGCGCGCTGGCCCAGCTCGCCAGCGCCCGGTATGCGCCCGAGTCCACGAGCCCGAGCCCCTCACCGGCCAAGTCCGCCGAGTCCCTGACCGTCCTCACCACGCTCGCCGAAGCGCGCGCGGCCGTGAACAAGGCCGCCGGTTCCGCGCAGCGTCTGATCTCGATCTACACGCCCGATCTCGAGCCGGAGCTCTACGACCAGACCGCCTTCCTCGAGATCATCAAGCACTTCGTGCTCGCGCGAAGCTTCTCGAAGGTGCGCGTGCTCCTCGTCGAGCCCGCGCGCGTCATGCGCGACAGCAATCGCTTCGTCGCGATGGGGCGGCGCCTCTCGAGCTGCATCGACATCCGCTACGTCAACGGCGACGCGCCGCAGCGCGCCTCGGCGTATCTCATCGCGGACGACCGCGCGATCGTGTTCCGCATGCGCGCGGATACCTGGGATGGCATCGCGGACTTCAACAATCCGCCGGTCGCCAAGCTGTACCTCACCGAGTTCGACACCGTCTGGAACGCGAGCGCGCCTGAACACGGCCTGCGCGCGGCCCGGCGCGGCTGAGCCCGCGGCATGAGCCAGGAAGCTGCACACGCGCCCGCTATACTCACGCGTATGCCGCTGAAGCCCGATGTCACCGTGGCCGCCGTGAGCGAACGGGGCGGCCGCTTTCTCGTCGTCGAAGAGCGCATCAATCAACGCCTCGTCTTCAATCAGCCGGCCGGTCACGTCGAGCCGGGCGAGACGCTGCTCGAGGCCGTGATCCGCGAGGTGCGCGAAGAGACGGCCTGGCTGTTCGAGCCGGTGCACATGCTCGGCGCGTATCTCTGGCGCAATCCCTCGAACGGGAGATCAACGCTGCGCTTCGCCTTCACGGGCACCGTTTCCGACCATCGCGCCTCGCAGCCCCTCGACCGGGGCATCGTGACGACGCACTGGCTCTCGCGAGCGGAGCTGCTGGAGCGCGAACCGCGGCTGCGCAGCCCCCTCGTCCTGCGCTGCGTGGACGATTACCTCGGCGGCAAGCGTCTGCCGCTCGATTCCGTCGCCTATCTCGATTTGCACACCGCCAGCTCGGTGCGCGCGGTAAACCTGTAGCGAACCCGTCGCAACGCTGTCATCCGACAGGCTGCGGTAAGTCCCACGATGGCGGCGCGGGCGCGTACAATTCGCGCCATGTCCCGTGTGATCGTCGGCCTCTCGGGCGGAGTCGATTCCGCCGTCTCTGCGCTGCTGCTCAAAGAGCAGGGCCACGAGGTTCAGGGGCTCTTCATGAGCAACTGGGACGAGGCGGACGACGACGTCTACTGCACCTCCGCCGCGGACTTCCAGGACGCTCGCGCCGTGGCGAACGAGCTTGGCATTCCGCTGCATCGGGTGAGCTTCGCCGCCGACTATCGCGCGCGGGTCTTCGAGTACTTCCTCGCTGAGCAGCGCGCCGGCCGCACTCCGAACCCCGATGTTCTCTGCAACCGCGAGATCAAGTTCGGCGTGGCCCTGCGCTATGCGATGCGCCTCGGCGCCGATCTCTTCGCGACCGGCCACTACGCGCGGCTGCGCCACGGACCGGAAGGTCCGGAGCTGCTGAAGGCGCTGGATCGCTCGAAAGACCAGACGTACTTCCTGCACGCCGTCGCGCGCCGCGACTTCGAGCGCGCGCTCATGCCGATCGGCGAGCTGCAGAAGCACGATGTGCGCGAGCGTGCTCGGCGCGCCGGCCTGCCGGTCTTCGACAAGCCGGACAGCACCGGCATCTGCTTCATCGGCGAGCGCCCGTTTCGGGACTTCCTCGGCAAGTTCCTGCGCGATGAGCCGGGGCCGATCGAAACGCCGGACGGCGAGCGCCTCGGCACGCATCGCGGGCTCGCGTTCTACACGCTCGGTCAGCGCGAGGGGCTGCAGATCGGCGGACGCCGCGGTCGGGACGAGGCGCCGTGGTATGTCGCCGTCAAGGATCACGCGCGCAATGCGCTGATCGTGGTTCAGGGTCACGACCATCCGCTGCTCACGAGCCGCGCATTGGTGACGGGCCCGGTGCACTGGCTGAAGACAGCACCCTCGAGCGCGTTCGCTTGCACCGTGAAGGTTCGGTACCGGCAACCGGATCAGCCGGCGCTGCTCGAGCCGCGTGCCGATGGCACGTGCCGCATCGTTTTCGACGACCCGCAGCGCGCCGTGACGCCGGGTCAGTTCGCAGTGATCTACGACGGCGAGCGCTGCCTCGGTGGCGCCGTCATCGAATCCGTCGCGCAAGCGCCGACAAACCGGGTGGCAGCGTGACGGCTCCGTATAATTCGCTTCTTTCGAGTTGGAGTGGGCAGCATGGCGGATAGCTTCAAAGCGCGTTCGGCGCTCAAGGTGGGTGATCGGTCGTACGAAATCTGGCGTCTCGACGCCCTGCCGCAGGAGAAGGTCGCCCGGCTGCCCTACTCGCTCAAGATCCTTCTCGAGAATCTGCTGCGCTCCGAAGACGGCGTGAACGTCACGAAGGCCGACATCGAAGCGCTGCTCAACTGGGACCCGCAGGCGGTGCCCTCCTACGAAATCGCGTTCACTCCGTCGCGCGTCATTCTGCAGGACTTCACCGGCGTGCCGTGCGTCGTGGACCTCGCAGCGATGCGCGATGCCATCGTGCGCCTCGGCGGTGATCCGGAGAAAGTGAACCCGCTTGCGCCCGCGGAGCTCGTGATCGACCACTCGGTGCAGGTCGATGAGTACGGCACGCCCAAGGCGCTCAGCACCAACAACGCCATCGAGTTCGCGCGCAACCGCGAGCGCTACGCGTTCCTGCGCTGGGGGCAGACCGCGTTCCGCAACTTCAGCGTCGTGCCGCCGAACACGGGCATCGTGCACCAGGTCAATCTCGAATATCTCGGCCGCGTGGTCTTCGATGCCGAGGAGAACGGCACGCGTCGCGCGTATCCCGACACCCTCGTCGGCACGGACTCGCACACGACGATGATCAACGGCCTGGGCGTGCTCGGCTGGGGCGTGGGCGGCATCGAAGCCGAGGCGGCGATGCTCGGCCAGCCGGTCACGATGCTCATTCCGCAGGTCATCGGCTTCAAGCTCACCGGCACGTTGCAGCCGGGCGCGACGGCGACGGACCTCGTGCTCACCGTGACCGAGATGCTTCGCAAGAAGGGCGTCGTCGACAAGTTCGTCGAGTTCTTCGGCGACGGCCTCGCCAACCTACCGCTCGCCGATCGCGCGACCATCGCGAACATGGCGCCGGAGTACGGCAGCACGTGCGGCATCTTCCCGATCGACGAAGAGACGATCCGCTACCTCGAGCTGTCCGGCCGTCCGCGCGAGCGCATCGACCTCGTCCGGGCCTACGCGCAAGCGCAGGGCTTGTGGCGCACGCAGGGCGCGCCGGCCGCGCAGTACACCGATGTGCTCGAGCTGGATCTCGGAAAGGTCGAGCCGAGCCTCGCGGGTCCGCGCCGTCCGCAGGATCGCGTTCCGCTGCGCACCGCGAAGAGCGTGTACGAAACGAGCGCCGCCAAGACCGCAGCCGAACGTGCCGCGAAGAATCCGACGGCGAAGGGCTCCGCGCAGGTCACTCTCGACGGCCAGACGTTCGAGCTGAAGGACGGCGCGGTGCTGATCGCGGCGATCACGAGCTGCACGAACACGTCGAACCCGTCGGTCATGCTCGCGGCCGGCCTCCTCGCGCGCAAGGCGAAGGAGCGCGGGCTGCGTGCGAAGCCGTGGGTGAAGACGAGCCTTGCCCCCGGCTCGCGCGTCGTCACGGATTACTACAAGAAGGCCGGGCTGCTCGACGATCTCGCAGCGGTCGGCTTCTACCTCGTCGGCTACGGCTGCACCACGTGCATCGGCAACTCGGGGCCGCTGAAGCCCGAGATCTCCGCCGGCGTGAAAGCGGGCGATCTCATCGCCTGCTCGGTGCTCTCCGGCAACCGCAACTTCGAAGGTCGCGTGCATCCGGAAGTGCGCATGAACTTCCTTGCCTCCCCGCCGCTCGTCGTGGCCTACGCGCTTGCGGGCTCGCTCGACGTCGACCTCACCAAGGAGCCCCTCGGCACCGACAAGGACGGCAAGCCGGTGATGCTCGCCGAGATCTGGCCGAGCGATCGCGAGGTGCAGGACGCGATCCTGCGCTCGATCGACTCGAACATGTTCCGCGAGAGCTACGCGAGCGTGTTCGCGGGCGACGCGAACTGGACGAGCATCGACGTTCCGGCCGGCAAGCGCTACGCCTGGGATGAGAAGTCGACGTACGTGAAGCATCCGCCCTACTTCGAGGGTATGACGATGACGCCCGGGTCGATGAGCGACATCAAGGGCGCACGCGTGCTCGCCCTGCTCGGCGATTCGGTCACGACGGACCACATCTCGCCCGCGGGCAACATCGCGAAGACGAGCCCGGCGGCGAAGTACCTCATGGCGCAGGGTGTCGACCCGAAGGATTTCAACTCCTACGGCGCGCGCCGCGGCAATCACGAAGTGATGATGCGCGGGACGTTCGCGAACATCCGTCTGCGCAACCTCATGGTGCCGGGCGTCGAAGGCGGCGTCACCGTGCATCTGCCCGATGGCGAGCAGATGTCGATCTACGACGCGGCCATGAAGTACAAGCAGGAAGGTCAGCCGCTCGTCATCATCGCGGGCCGCGAGTACGGCACCGGCTCCTCGCGCGACTGGGCCGCGAAGGGCACGATGCTGCTCGGCGTGAAAGCCGTGATCGCGGAGAGCTTCGAGCGCATCCATCGCTCGAATCTCATCGGCATGGGCGTGCTGCCGCTGCAATTCCAGCCCGGACAGAACGCGCAGTCGCTCGGGCTCACCGGTCGTGAGGTCTTCGACATCATCGGTCTCACGGCTGGCGATGCCAAGACCGTGCAGGTGACTGCGACACCGGCCAATGGCGGCAAGCCGATCACCTTCAGCGCGCGCGTGCGTATCGACACGCCGAAAGAGCGCGAGTACTACCGTCACGGCGGCATCCTGCAGTACGTGCTCCGGCAGCTCGCTGGATCACAGCGCGCCGCGTGAAGCTCGCCGTCTTCGATCTCGACGGCACGATCACGCGGCACGACACGCTGATTCAGTACGTGCTCGGCTATCTGAAGACCCGCCCCTGGCGGGTCTTCGGTTTTCTGCTCGCGTTGCCGGCCGCGGTGAAATACGCCGTCGGCGCAGCGGACCGCGGCGCCCTCAAAGCGTCGGTGATTCGCTGGACGCTTGGCGGCAGTACGCGGGCCGAGATCGACGCGTGGACCGCCCGGTTCGTGCCTCGCCTGCTCGAAAAGGGTGTCTTTCAGGAAGCGATAGAACGCATCGCCGCGCACCGTCGCAGCGGCGACACGCTCGTGCTGATGAGCGCGAGCCCCGACCTGTACGTGCCGGCCATCGGGCGGGAGCTGGGGTTCACGGAGGTGACGTGCACCGGCATCCGCTGGAATGGCGATCGGCTCGACGGCGCGCTCACGACCCCGAATTGCCGGGGTGAGGAAAAGGCCGTGCGCTTCGCGGCCCTGCGCGCGCACCATCCGGGCGTTCGCTCCGTGGCGTATGGGAACGCGGCAAGCGATCTGCCCCACTTGCGGCTCGCCGACCGCGGCGTGCTCGTGAACGGCGACCGCGCGGCGCGTCGGGAGGCGGCTCAGCTCGACCACGTGGTGTGCGAGCGCTGGAAGTAGCGTCCGCAAGCCGAAGCGCGAGCCCGCGCGGCTTGCAACTTGCGGGTAATCCAGGGAATCTGGGTAGTAACCAGGTGCCCTGCCGGCGCGAACTAGCTAGCAGACTCCCGCATCATGCGTTGAGGTGAAGCGTCCATGACCCGCAGACCGTCGACGAAAATCCAGCCTTCCGAGATCACGCCGCCCGAAGTCTTCTTCAATCGGCGCCAGGTGATCGCGGGCGCGCTCGCGGCGGGCGCCGTCGGCTTTGCGCAGGCGGACGAGCGCAAACTGCAATACACCCGCAACGCGCAGTACTCGGTCAAGGAGACCCCGAACAGCTTCGAGGACATCTCGAGCTACAACAATTTCTACGAGTTCGGCACGGACAAGAGCGATCCGAAGGCCAACGCCCAGGACTTCCGCACGGAGCCGTGGACCGTGACGGTCGACGGCGAAGCCGAGGTCAAAGGCAAGTTCACGCTCGAGGACATCCTGAAGCCGCATCCGCTCGAGGAGCGCATCTACCGCTTCCGCTGCGTGGAAGCGTGGTCGATGGTCGTGCCCTGGCTCGGCTTTCCGCTCGCGGACCTGGTGAAGCGCTTCAAGCCGACGTCCAAGGCGCGCTACGTCCAGTTCACGACGCTGTACGACCCGAAGCAGATGCCCGGCCAGCGCTATCCGATTCTCGACTGGCCGTACGTCGAAGGCCTGCGGATGGACGAGGCGATGCACCCGCTCACCCTGATGGTGGTGGGTGTTTACGGCAAGGTGCTGCCCAACCAGAACGGGGCGCCGCTGCGGCTCATCGTGCCGTGGAAGTACGGCTTCAAGAGCTGCAAATCGATCGCGAAGATCAGCTTCGTCGAGCGCCAGCCGCGCACGGCATGGAACGTCGCCACTCCGCACGAGTACGGCTTCTACGCCAACGTGAATCCGGCAGTTGACCACCCGCGCTGGAGCCAGGCGACGGAGCGCCGGATCGGCGGCGGCTTCTTCGCGAAGCGCATCAATACGCTGCCGTTCAACGGCTATGCGGACCAAGTGGCCAGCCTGTACAAGGGCATGGACCTCACGAAGTTCTTCTGATGAATGACCGCGCCCACGCCACACGGAGCTCAAGCTAGTGCGAGCTGACCTGCCGGCGGTGCGGCTGGACGTGAATCAGCGCTACCGGTGGGTCTACAAGCCGCTGGTGTTCGCGGCGTGTCTCGTGCCCATCGCGCTGCTCGTCTCGCGCGGCTTCGGGCTATTCGGGCAGAGCCTCGGGCCGGATCCCATCAAGTTCACGCTGCACTGGATCGGCAAGACGGCGCTGAACCTCATCATGATCACGCTGCTCGTGACGCCGGTGCGCCACCTCGCGGGCTGGCCGCATGTCGTGCGAATCCGGCGCATGCTCGGGCTGTTCGCGTTCTTCTACGCCCTGCTGCACTTCACGGTCTACATCGTGCTGGATCAGGAGCTGGATTTCGCCGGGCTGCTGAAGGACATCGCGAAGCGCCCGTACATCACCGTCGGGTTCGCGGCGCTCGTCATTCTCATCCCGCTCGCGATCACCTCGACCAACAAGATGATGCGGCGATTGGGACGGCGCTGGCAGACGCTGCACCGCTGGGTCTACGTCGCGGCGATTCTCAGCGTGGTGCACTACTACTGGCAGGTGAAGCGCGACGTGCGGGAGCCGCTCATCTACGCGGCCATTCTCGCGATCCTGCTGGGCTATCGGCTGGTGCGCCGGATGCGCAAGGCGCAGCCGGCGAAGCCCGCCGCTACATCGACGTCCGGATCTGCCACAGCTCCGGAAAGAACTTGAGCTCCAGCGCCTTCGCGAGATACGACACGCCGGTCGTGCCGCCGGTGCCCCGCTTGTAGCCGATGATGCGCTCCACCGTCTTCAGATGGTGGAAACGCCAGATCTGGAATTTCTGATCGAGGTCGACCAGCCGCTCCGCGAGCTCGTAAAGGTCCCAGTCCTTCTCGGCGTTGTGATAAACGCCGAGCCACGCCCCCGCCACCTGCTTGCTCGCGTGATAGGGCTCGGTGAAGTCGCGCGACAGATGCGATTCCGGAATGCCGTAGCCGCGCCGGCTCAGCAATCGCAGCACCTCGTCGTAGAGGGAAGGCGCCTCGAGCGCGATGCGCAGCGCCTCCTGTGCCTTCGGATCGCGCCGATGCACGGCGATCATGTCCGGATGCTTGTTGCCGAGCGTGAACTCCAGCAAGCGATACTGGAACGACTGGAAGCCCGAGGACCGGCCGAGCGCATTCCGGAACAGCGAGTACTCCGCCGGAGTCATCGTCGACAGCACGTCCCATGTCGCCGTGAGCTGCGTCTGAACGCGCGAGATGCGCGCGAGCATCTTGAAGGACGGGTCGAGCTCGTCCTTACGCACGCACTTCATCACGCCCATGAGCTCGTGCAGGAACAGGCGCAGCCACAGCTCGGACGTCTGATGCACGATGATGAACATCATCTCGTCGTGCTCGTGCGTCAGCGGCTTCTGCGCGTCGAGGATCTTGTCGAGCTGGAGGTACTCGCCGTAGGACTGCGAGGAGCCCAGCTCCCAGTGGATGGGCTCGTCGGAGAGGTCGACGCGTTCGGTCTTGTCGTAGCGGCGGGTGCTCATGCGGGCTCGCGAAGGTCCCGAAAGACCCAGGATGGTACACGGCGCCAGCCGTCGAGCAATTCGCGGTCGAGCGGCCGGCAGTCCGGACAGTACTGGGCCACGAGATCCCAGAAGCGGGCCGAGTGGTTCATGTGCTTCAGATGCGCCAGCTCGTGCACCAGCAGGTAGCGCAGAACCTCCGGCCGCTGGAACAGGAGGCAGCAGTTCAGGCTGATCGTCCCGCGGATGGAGCAGCTCCCCCAGCGGGTGCGCTGGCGGCGTACCGCGAGCCGGCGATAGGACAAATCCATCGTGCGCGCGGTCTCGTCGAGCAGCGGTGCGAACACTTCCGCCGCGCGCTTCACGAGCCAGCCGCGCAGCGCGTGCTGAACGGCGCGGGTGCTCGAGAGATCGCCCTGCAACTGGAGCAGGCCGGGTCCCGCGATGTTGACACGCGGGCGGCCGCGACCACTGCCCGCGTGAACGCGCCAGCTCTCGCGCGCACCGGCAAGCGCGATGGTCTGCGGCGGGAACGGCTCCTCGGGGACCGCGTTGCGCCGCGCCTCCGCGCGCTTCTTCTCGATCCACGACCGATGTCGCTCCACGAAGCGATCCACCATGGCGCGCGAGGTACGCGCCGGCACCACGACTTCGACCCGACCGCCGTGGAACACGCGCACGGTCAGGCGGCGCGCGCGCCGACTCTCGCGCACGTGCCAACCCTCGGAAGTGTCGCTGTCGGACCAGAGCGGAAGCTGTGCGGAACGTTCGTCGAGCATCATCTTCGGAAAACGACTTTTACAATGAAGCGGCAAGCTCGGTGCCCTCGCGGATGGCGCGCTCGGCATCGAGCTCGGCGGCGAGCCGCGCGCCGCCAATTACGCGCACGCGCGGCGTCGTTGGCAAGCCCGTCACGAGCTCCGTTTGCGACTCTTGACCGGCGCAAATCACGATGGAATCCACCTCGAGCACCTGCGGCCCGTCGGCGCCGCTGATGTGTAACCCACGATCATCGATGCGCTCGTACACGACGCCGCCACGCATCTCCACGCCGTGCGCCGCGAGCGCTGCGCGATGAGCCCAGCCCGTCGTCTTGCCGAGCGTTGCACCGGGACGAGACACCTTGCGCTGCAGGAGGTAAATCTTGCGATCGGACGATTGCATTTGCGAGCGCGGCAGCAGCCCGCCCGGACTGCGCAGCTCCATATCGATGCCCCACTCTGCACAGTAGGCGCGCGTTGCTTCGAATCGGTCCGTTGCACGGTGCCCGGTGAGATACGTCGCGACGTCGAAGCCGATACCGCCGGCGCCGACGATCGCCACCCGCGCGCCTGCACGCCGCCGGCCGGTCAGCAGATCCGGGTAGGAGATGACCTTCGGGTGCTCGATGCCCGGAATTTGGGGAACGCGAGGCCGCACGCCCGTCGCGATCACGATTTCATCGAACCCTTCGCGCTCGAGCGTTTCCGGCGTCGCTTGCGTACCGAATCGCGTATCGATGCCGAGCTTCTTCAAGCGCGTTGCGTAGTAGCGCAGGGTCTCGTGGAACTCTTCCTTGCCCGGCACTTCGCGCGCGTAGCGAAACTGCCCGCCGATCTCCGCTTCCTGCTCGTACAGCGTGACGGCGTGCCCGCGCTCGGCCGCCGCGATCGCGCACGCGAGCCCCGCGGGACCCGCGCCGACGATGCCGATGCGCTTCGCAACCTTCGCAGGCGTCAGGACCAACTCCGTCTCGTACGCCGCGCGCGGGTTCACGAGACACGTGGCCCGCTGGCCGGAGAAAATTCGGTCGAGGCAGCCCTGATTACAGGCGATGCACGTGTTGATCTCATCCTCGCGACCGCTCGCGGCTTTCGCGGCGAACTCCGGATCGGCGAGCAACGGGCGCGCCATCGACACGAGGTCGGCCGTCCCCGCTTTCAGTACTTCCTCCGCCACCGCCGGATTGTTGATGCGATTCGTTGCAATCACCGGCAAGCGCGTCGCCTGCTTGAGACGCGCAGTCACCCATGCGAAGGCGGCGCGCGGCACCATGCCCGCGATGGTCGGCACGCGTGCCTCGTGCCAGCCGATCCCGGTGTTGAAGAGCGTGACGCCGGCGTTCTCGAGTCGCGACAGCAGATACAGGGCCTCATCGAACGTGTTGCCGTCGCTGACGAGATCGAGCCCCGAGATGCGGTAGATGATGATGAAGTCGTTGCCGACCGCGGCCCGCACGCGCTGGACGATCTCCACCGGGAAGCGGCAGCGATTCTCCAGCGTGCCGCCCCACTCGTCCGTGCGCTTGTTCGTGCGCGGCGAGACGAACTGGTTCAGGAGATAGCCCTCGGAACCCATGATCTCCACACCGTCGTAGCCGGCCTCGCGCGCAAGCGACGCACAACGGGCGAAGTCTTCAATCTGACTCTGGATGCCGTGCACGGACAGCTCGCGCGGCGTGAAGCGATTGATCGGCGCCTTCAGTCGCGATGGCGCGACGAGCAGCGGGTGATACGCATAACGGCCTGCATGCAGTATCTGCATGCAGATGCGTCCGCCCTCGGCGTGGACCGCGTCCGCAACGAGCCGATGCCGCGCCACTTCACGGCGGCTGTTCAGCTTGCCCGCGAACGGGCCGATCCAGCCCGCGACGTTCGGTGCGATGCCACCGGTGACGATGAGCCCCGTGCCGCCGCGCGCCCGCTCCGCAAAATACGCGGCGAGCTTCGGGTAGTCGCGCGCGCGATCCTCGAGCCCCGTGTGCATCGAGCCCATGACGATGCGATTCCGGAGCGTCACGAAGCCGAGGTCGAGAGGCGCGAACAGGTGCGGGTAATTCACGGGGCGGCCATCTTAACGTAGGATCGCGCGGCCCATCACCGGACTGATCGGCTCCCCGTGAGCGCACCGCTGCTCGAAGTTCGCAATCTCGTCAAGAAGTATCCCGCGACCACCGCCGTCGACGGCGTCTCGCTCACCGTGCCCGAGGGCATCTGCTTCGGCCTGCTCGGACCGAACGGTGCCGGCAAGACGACGACCATCGAGATCATGGAAGGCATTCTCGGCGCTACCTCGGGCGAGGTGCGCTATCGCGGCGAGCCGCTCGGCCCGCGCTTCAAGGAGGAAGCCGGCATCCTTTTTCAGAAGACTGCGCTGCAGGACTTCCTGACGGTGCGGCAGAGCCTCGCGCTCTTCCGGGGTCTGTACGCCAAGGGACTGAGCGTCGACGAGGTCATCGAGCTTTGCGCACTCGAGAAGCTCGCGACGCGCGACAGTCGTAAGCTCTCGGGCGGCCAGCTGCAGCGCCTGCTGCTCGCCATCGCGCTGGTCAACGACCCGGCGCTGCTCTTTCTCGACGAGCCGACGACCGGCCTCGATCCCCAGGCGCGGCGCAACTTCTGGGAGCTGGTGCAATCGATCAAAGCGCGCAAGAAGACGATCATCCTGACGACGCACTACATGGAAGAAGCCGAGCTCCTCTGCGACGAGATCGCCATCATGGACCGCGGCCGGATCATCGCGCAGGGCCCGCCGCGGCGGCTGCTGCGCGAGCACTTCGCCGAAGTGCTGCTCGAACTGCCGCGTCAGGAATTCCCCGCGGCCGCGCGCGAGTTGCCGCTGCGCCTGATCGAAGCGAGCGATCGGGTCGAGATCACGACGGACGACCTCGACGGCACGCTGCGCGTGCTGATGAACGCGCGCGTCCCGCTCAAGGACCTGCGCATCCGTCCCCCCAATCTCGAAGACCTGTTCCTGGAGCTGACCGGCAAGGAGCTACGCGCATGAACCTCGGCAGCCTCGCGCGGATGCTTGCCGTCTGGCACGCGCGCAATCTGGAATTCGTGCGTGACCGCGGCACGCTGATCTTCACCCTGGTCTTACCCGTCGCGCTGGTCATCGGCATGAGCTTCGTGTTCGGCGGCAAGGAGCGCCCGCTCTTCAAGGTGGGCGTGCTCGCGGCGCAGGTTGACCCGCAGTCGCATCCGTTCCTCGCAGAGCGCTTCGTCGATTTCGTGGCCATGCCCGATGAGCGTGCCGCGATTCACAAGGTGGCGCGCAACGACCTCGATCTGCTGCTCGATCTGCGCAAGCCCGTGCGCTACTGGGTGAACCCCAACTCGCCGAAGGGCTACATCGTCGAGAAGCTGCTGCTCCAAGCGGATCGGAGCGCGCACGGCCAGCCGGTGACGGGCGATGCCGTGCGTTACATCGACTGGCTGTTTCCCGGCGTGCTCGGCATGAACCTGATGTTCAGCTGCCTGTTCGGCGTCGGATACGTGGTGCTGCGCTATCGCAAGAACGGGTTCTTGAAGCGTCTTCACGCAACGCCGCTCTCCGCGTTCGAGTTCTTGAGCGCGCAAGTGCTGTCGCGTCTTTCCCTGACGGTGATCGTGACGACGGTGCTTTACGTGGGCATCGCTTCGATCATCCACTTCCACAGCGCCGGCAGCCTTTGGTTGCTGGTGATGCTTCTCGTCCTCGGCTCGCTGTCGATGATCGCGCTCGGGCTCACCATCGCCGCGCGCTTCTCGAGCGAGGAACTGGTCGGTGGGCTGCTGAACCTCCTGACGTGGCCGATGATGGTGCTCTCGGGCGTCTGGTTCTCGCTGGAAGGCTCGCCACAATGGGTGCAGTGGATCGCGCAGATCTTTCCGCTCACGCACCTGCTGGATGCGGCGCGCGCCGTCATGCTCGACGGCGCGGGGCTTGCGGTGATCCGCAACGATCTTGCCTATCTCGCGGTGACAGCGGTGGCGTTTCTCGCGTTCGGCGCGTGGTCGTTCCGCTGGCGCGTGGAGTAGCCGCGCTGCGGCGAGTCGAACGGCAGATCGCGCGGCGACTCAGCCTGTCGTGACCTTTATGAGCAACCGTTTCGCGAGCTCGAAGTCCGGCGCGATGAGCAGAGCGCGCTCCAGCGCGTCCCGCGCGTTCAACACGTCGCCGCGCTCGAGATAGCCGCGGCCCAGGTACGTGTAGGCTTCCGCCGCACCCCAGCCGGGTGCGCGCTCCACGCCCTGTCGCTCGGACTCGAAGGCTGCGGTCGCCTTACGGAGCATTGCGAACGACTGCTCGTCGAGCTTGCCGCCCTCACCTTTCGCGAGCGCTTCCAAGAGCAGCACGCGTGGATCTCGCGGCGCGAGCTTCACCGCACGCTCCATCCTGTCCGCGCTCTTCGAGCCCGCAAGCGGCTTCCAGGGTTTCAGCGTCGCGACGGTACGCAGACACGCCGACTGGAGCGCGAGAGCGGCCGCGAAATTCGGCTCGGCCTTCAGCGCGCCGTCGAGGCTGTCGACACAGCGCTCCACGGCATCGCGCGCGTGTTCCTTGTCGCGGGTCGATAGGAGGGCCGCCAGCCGGTAGTTGGCAAGCCCGGCGTAGTAGTACTGCAAAGGCTCGTGCTCACCCTCGCCGTTCGCGAGCTGATCAGCGAGATCGGCGAGCGCGCGAGTGTCCTCGGTGTAGAAGGCGTACTGAATGCGCCCTTCCACATCGAGCCATGCCGTGTCGCTCGCCGCATGAGACGCACCGCTGGCCGCAACCACGACGGCGAGCGGCAGGACGAGGCGGGACAGTACTGGGGCGGCAGTCAATTGCATCTGAATTTACGCGGCCGCGTTCCGTACAATGTGGCCGCGCATGACGAACCCTAGCACAGCCGATTTTTCGCTCAACGCGACGACCGTCTCACCCGAGCTCATCGATATCGGCATCAACCTCACACACGACAGTTATGACAGTGACCGCGACGCCGTGCTCGCGCGCGCCGCGGCGGCGGGTGTGACGCAGATGGTCGTCACGGGCGCAAGCGCGGACAGCTCACATAAGGCGGCGGCGCTTGCGCGAGCACACCCGGGCCGACTCTTCGCCACCGCGGGCGTGCATCCGCATCATGCGACGGAGGTCACCGACGCCGTCGCCGAGCAGCTCGAGCAGCTCGCGCGCCAGCCCGCAGTGGTGGCGGTCGGCGAATGCGGGCTCGATTACTTCCGCGATTTCTCCCCGCGTGACGTGCAGCGCGCCGCATTCGCACGCCAGCTCGAGATCGCAGCGCGTGTCGGCAAGCCCGTGTTCCTCCACCAGCGCGACGCGCATGACGACTTCATCGCCATCTTGCGCGAGCATCGCGCCGCGCTCGCCGCCGGCGCGGTTGCCCACTGCTTCACCGGCACCGCTGCGGAGCTCGCGGCGTACCTGGATCTCGGACTCGCCATCGGCATCACCGGCTGGATCAATGACGAGCGTCGCGGCGCGCATCTGTTGCCGCTCATGCGCGAGATTCCTGCCGAGCGCTTGATGGTGGAGACGGACGGCCCGTATCTGCTGCCCCGCGACTTGAACCCGAAGCCGGCTTCACGACGCAACGAGCCGGCGTATCTTCCGCACATCGCGGCGACCGTGGCGCGCGCCCGCGGCGAGCGCTTCGAGCAGCTCGCGGCCTCGAGCACCGCCGCGGCCCGGCGCTTCTTCCGTCTCCCGAAACCGCCTCACGTTTAGCTCGTAAGTCGTTGTAACTGCAGAGGTCATGCCATGGACACCCACCGCATCTTCGCGTCCATCGACAAGCAATGGCAGGAGAGCATCGTCGAGCGGCTGAAGAGCTACGTGCGCATCCCGGCGAAGTCGCCGATGTTCGATCCCGACTGGGAGCGCAACGGCCACATCGAGGCGGGCATGACCCTTATCGCGGACTGGTGCCGGTTGCAGCCGATACCCAGCATGCGCGTGGAAGTGCGCCGCGTGCCGGGACTCACGCCGCTCCTGCTCATCGATGTGCCGGGAGAGCTGCCCGGCACCGTGCTGCTCTACGGGCACATGGACAAGCAACCCGAGTTCACCGGCTGGCTGCCGGGGCTCGGGCCCTGGGAGCCAGTGATCCGCGACGGCAAGCTCTACGGCCGCGGAGGCGCGGACGACGGTTACGCCGCGTTCAGCTCACTTGCCGCGATCACGGCACTGAAGGAGCAGCGCGTGCCGATGCCTCGGTGCGTCGTGCTGATCGAGGCCTCGGAAGAAAGCGGCAGCGTTCATCTGCCCGCGCACCTCGAAGCGCTGGGCGACGCGCTCGGCGATCCGTCGCTCGTCGTGTGTCTCGATGCCGAGTCAGGCAACTACGAGCAGGTCTGGTGTACGACCTCGCTGCGCGGCAATCTCACCGGCGAGCTCCGCGTGCGCGTGCTCGAGGAAGGCGTGCATTCAGGGCTGGCGACGGGCATTGCAGCGACGCCATTCCGCATCGTGCAGCAGTTGCTCGCGCGGCTCGAGAACGCAGTCACGGGCGACATGCTGCTCGACGAGCTGCAAGTGCCCATCCCGGCGGACCGACGCGCGCAGATCGCGACGGCTGCCGCAGTGCTCGGCTCCGAGATCGCGGGAAAGATCCCGTTTTCCAAAGGGGTGCAGCCCGTCTCGAACGATCCGGTCGAGCTGCTCATCAATTCGACCTGGCGCGCGACGCTCGCGGTCACCGGCGCGGATGGGCTGCCGCCGATCAAGTCCGCCGGAAACGTGCTGCTGCCGGAGATCGCATTGAAGCTGTCCCTGCGCTTGCCGCCGACGTGCGATCCGAAGCGCGCCGCGGCTGCCGTGCGTGCGACGCTCGAACGCGATCCGCCCTACGGCGCGCACGTACAGTTCACCGTCAGCTCGCATGCGGGTGGTTGGAATGCGCCGGCGTTCGCGCCTTGGCTCGAACAGTCGATCTCGGCGGCGTCGCGTAAGGTGTTCGGGCGCGACGCAGTGAGCATCGGCGGCGGTGGCACGATTCCGTTCATGGGCATGCTCGGCGAGCAGTTCCCGAAGGCGCAGTTCTTCATCACCGGCGTGCTCGGCCCGCAGTCGAATGCGCACGGCCCAAACGAGTTCCTGCACATCGACTACGCGCGCCGGCTGACGAGCTGCGTGGCGCTGGTGCTCGCCGATCACGCGCAGCAATGTCGCTAGCGAGCTGCGGCTAGAAGAGTCGCGGCTGGTTCATCTGGCTCGGCGAGACGGCCTTCTTGAGCGCTTGCCATGCCTCTTCGAAGCGCTCCACCGTGCTCGAGAACCGCTCCACCGGCGGAAACTCCGAGCGCAGCGAGTCGAGCATCAGCGTCCACTTCGGCAGCCCTTTCGGAAACTTGCCGTTGCGCGTGAACACGACGCGCCCCTCGACGGGCACTTCCCCCGCCACGGCTTTCACCGCAGCGATGCGGTCGTAGAGACCGCTCTGGGGATTGGTGAAGGTGGTGCGGGTGGCACCGTTCATCACCGTCCACTCGCTCATCTGATCGCCGCCGAAGATGTTTCCGTGCACATCGCGCAGGTCGATGACCAGGATGCCGAGCGAGGTCAGGAGCAGGAAGTCGACGTGGAAATTGCCGCCCATGCCGTCGGGCACGAGCACATCCACGAGATTGTCGGAGCCGACGGAACAGACGGCTGCGACCAGCGCCTTGTGCGCGCGGCGCACGCGAAACCAGCGCCACACGAACGACAGGGCCCAGCCCAGCACGATCGCTGCCGCAACCAAGCCCCAGGTGGTCGGCGGCAACTCCTGCAGTACCTCCACGTCTCTCCCTCTTCAGATCGCAGAAAATAATCGCAGCAGTCGACCCTACAGTGCGCTCCGCAACGCGCCGAGGTCGGCGGCGATCTCGGAGCACTCCGTCGGGCGCGCGAACAGCCGCGCCAGCGCTTCGGGCACTGGCACCGTGCGACCGATCAGCGGCTCGACGATTTCGCGGAATTTTGCCGGATGCGCCGTGGCAACCAAAATCCAGCGCCCCTTGCGGCGCTGCTCGGTCGAGAGCCGCTCGTAGACCTCGGCAGCGACGGCCGTGTGCGGACACCAGATGCGCCCATAGCGATCGAAATCGGTACGGATGCGGGCACGGATCTCCTCGTCCGTGACCGAGTGCGCGCTCGCGAAGGAGCGCAGCTCCGACACCTCGGGAATGAGAGAGCGCAGCCGCTCCATGTTGCTCGGGTTGCCGACGTCCATGGCCGACGCGAGCGTCGGGACGCTCGCCCGCGGACGCCACGCACCCGTGTCGAAGTAATCCGGCACCGAGCGGTTGACATTGTGAGCGAGCACGACATCCGCGATGGGCAAGCCGATCTTCTTCGCCCAGATGCAGGCCACGACGTTCCCGAGGTTGCCGCTCGGCACGATGAACGACGCCCGCTCGCGATACTCGCGCCACACGGCCAGGCTCGTTGCCGCGTAGTACACCGCCTGAGGCAGAAGCCGGCCGAGATTGATGCTGTTCGCGGAGGAAAGCTCCATCCGCTTGCGCAGCTCGGGATCGGCGAACGCCTCCTTCACCATGCGCTGGCAATCGTCGAACGAGCCGCGCACCGCGAACGTGTGGACGTTGCCGCCCCAGCATGTGAGCTGCCGCTCCTGCGTCGGCGAGACGAGACCTTTGGGGAACAGCACGGAGACGCTGATGCGCGGTCGATTGTGAAACGCGGCGGCCACGGCGCCGCCCGTATCGCCCGAGGTCGCGACGAGAATCTTCAGCGGCCGGTCCGCCGACGAGCGCGCGCGAGCCATGCAGGCAGCGAGAAATCGCGCGCCGAAATCCTTGAAGGCCGCCGTCGGACCGTGGAACAGCTCGAGCACGGCGAGACGCCCGTCGGGCGAGATGGGCACGAGCGGCGCCGGAAAATCGAACGCCTCGCGCGCAATCTCGCCGAGCTGCGCTTCGAGCTTGTCGCCCTCAGCGAACGGGCCGATCAGCTTCTGCGCCACACCGGGCAGCGAGCCTTCGTAGCCGAAGGAGTCCGCGGTCAGCTTTGGAAAGGAGGTCGGGACATACAGACCGCCGTCAGGGGCGATGCCCTGCACGAGCGCATCGCTGAATCCGACTGCGAGCGCGGCGTCGCGCGTGCTCGTGAATCGCATGGTGCTCACCGGATCAGTTGGACGCGACGACACGCGCGCCGGCCGAGTTGATTTCGACGATCCATTTGTCCGCTTCGATCGAGCGTTTCGCGAGCTCCGCGCTCATCGCGCGCAGCACCGCGGGGGCGCGCTCGGAAACCGCCCACGCGAACATCGTCGGACCGGCGCCGGAGATCGAGCAGCCGAGCGCGCCGGCGTCCATCGAGGCGCGGCGCACCTCCGGAAAGCCCGGGATCAGCGCCTGACGCTGCGGCTCGATCACGACGTCCTCGAACGAGGCGCGGATCATCTCGAGATCGTCCGTGTAACAGCCGGAGATGAAGCCGGCGAGATTGGCGGTCTGCCACACGAAGTCGGACATCTCCACCGTCTTGCGCAGAATCGCGCGCGCCTGCTTGGTCGAGAGGAACATGTGCGGATGCAGGATCACGGCGCGCACATCGAGCGGCACCGGAATGCGCTTCACGCGCGGCTGATCGATGCCGACCGTCAGCACGAGCCCGCCGAACAACGACGGCGAGATGTTGTCGACGTGCAGCGAGCCGCTCGCGACGGCCTCGCCCTGCATCGCGAACTTCAATAGCTCGAGCTTGGTGCAGGGCTTGTCCAGCAGCGCGTTCGCCGCGACCACGGCACCGACCGCCGACGCGGCGGAGCCCCCGAGACCGGAGCCGAGCGGAATACCTTTCTCGATCTCCATCTCGAAACCGAAGCCGGGCTTCAGCGCGTCCTGCATCGCGAGCAGCGCGCGACCGGCGGTGTTCTTCGCCGGGTCCTTCGGCAAGTCGCCGGCAACGCCGCGCACCGCGCGGATGCTCACGCCCGGCTCGGCGCGTCGATGCACCGTGACGCGATCCCCGAGCGCATCGACCGAGAAGCCGAGGATGTCGAACCCGATTGCAACGTTGCCGACCGACGCCGGCGCGAACGCGGTGGCCTGCTGCACGCTCACAAGCGCGCTCCGAGATAGGCCGCGAGGCGCAGCACGTCCGCGAACACGCCGCCCGCCGTGACTTCCGGACCGGCACCCGGCCCCTGCACGATGAGCGGATTGTCGCAGTAGCGGCGCGTCTCGTAGCGCACGACGTTGTCCGTGAGCGCGATGTTCGCGAACGCGTGCTTCGTGTCCAGTTCGACGAGGCCGACGGTCGCCTTGCCGTCCGCAGTGATCCGGCCGACATAGCGGAGCACGTGCCCGCGGGCGCGCGCGGCATCGAGATGGCCGCGCATGGCGGCGTCGTGCCCGGGCAGCTTCGCGAGGAATTCGTCGATCGAGCCTTTTTCGAGACCGGCGGGCACGAGGCTCTGCACCTTCACGTCCGCGAGCTCGAGCTCGAGACCCATCTCACGGCCGAGGATGATCAGCTTGCGCGCCACATCCATGCCGGAGAGGTCGTCGCGTGGATCGGGCTCGGTGTAGCCGCGCTGCTTCGCGTCCTTCACGATGTCGGAGAACGGCGTGCGGCCGTCGTAGACGTTGAAGAGATACGCGAGCGTGCCGGAAAAGATGCCTTCAATGCTGATGATGTCGTCGCCCGTATCGCGCAGATCGCGCAGCGTCTGGATGACGGGCAAGCCCGCACCGACCGTCGTCTCATAAAGATAATGCGCCCCGCTCAACCGCCGCCCGTCGTGCAGGCTGCGGTAGTAGCTGTATTCCGCGCTGTTCGCCTTCTTGTTCGGCGTGACCACGTGGATGCCGCGCGCGAGCCAGTCCGCGTAACGGCGGCCGATGCCCTCGTTCGCCGTGCAATCGATCAGCACGGTGTGCGGCAGATAGTCGACGTGCACGTGATCGACGAACTTGGCGAGGTCGGCCGGCACGGCGCGCTGCTCGAGCTCCTCTTTCCAGTTCGCGAGACTGATGCTGGTGTCGGACAGCAGCATGCGCTTGGAATCGAGGATGCCGCGCACGCGCAGATCGACCTTGAACTTTTCGTGCAGCCGCGCCGCCTGCGACGCGAACTGCGCGAGCAGGACGCGGCCCACGGTCCCCGGACCGATGACGCCGATCGACAGCGTGTGCGGCGACAGGTAGAAGCCCGCATGCGTCGCGCGCAGCGCTTTCGTCGCATCACGCCCATCGATGACGACGGAGATGTTGCGCTCGGATGCGCCCTGCGCGATCGCGCGCACGTTGATGCTCGCGTTGCCGAGCGAGTTGAAGACCTTCGCGGACACGCCGGGCGTGCCCGCCATGCCGTCGCCCACGATGGCGAGAATCGCGAGATCCGCGTCGACGTCGACGTTCTGGATCTGTCCTTCCTTCAGCTCGCGCGCGAACGCCTCGCGCACGACGGCGGCGGCGCGTTCGGCCTGATCCTGCGGAATCGCGCAGCAGATCGAATGCTCGGAGCTGCCCTGGGAGATGAGGATCACCGAGATCCCCTCCTCGCGCAGCGCGCCGAACAGCCGGTGCGCCGTGCCGGGCACGCCGATCATGCCGGCGCCTTCGAGATTGATGAGCGCGACCCGCTCGATCGTCGTGATGCCCTTCACGGGCAACGCCGAATCGGGCCGCGCGCAGATCAAGCTGCCCTTTTTCTGAGGCGCGAAGGTGTTGCGGATCCAGATCGGGATGCCGCGGCCGATGGCTGGCGCCATCGTTTGCGGATGGATCACCTTGGCGCCGAAGTACGCGAGCTCCATCGCCTCGTTGTACGAGAGCGAGTCGATGATCGTGGCGCCCGGCACGCGGCGCGGATCGGCCGAGAGGACGCCATCGACGTCCGTCCAGATCTGGATCTCGCGCGCATTCAGCAGTGCTCCGAAAATGGAGCCGGAGAAGTCGCTGCCGTTGCGGCCGAGCGTCGTCTGCACACCGCGCCGGTCCGAGGCGACGAAGCCCGTGATGATGAGCGTCCCCGCGAAGTCCTTCGGCACGGCGGCCGCGAGCTTCCCTTGCGACTCCGCCCACTGCACCGCCGGCCCGAGTGGACCCCACTCGACGACGAGCACGGTACGCGCATCGAGCCATTTGACGGCGCCGGGCCGCCCGCCGCGCTCCTCGAAATAGCGATGGAACAGACGCGTCGACCAGAGCTCGCCGTACCCGGCGATGAGGTCGCTCACATTGCGCGCGGCGGCGCGTGTGAGCCGCACGGTGTGCAGGATGCCTTCGAGGTCGTGACAGTCACGGTCGAATCCCGCGAGGAACAGGCGGGCCGATTCGGGGCGCAGCAGCGTCTCGGCGATGGTCGCGTGACGTGTGCGCAGCTTGCCGATCTCGGCGCGATAGCTCTCGTCCTGCTGCTCGGCCAGCGCTACGAGCTTCAGGAGCGCGTCGGTGACCCCGCGACACGCGGAGAGCACCACGCCCAGCGGGCCGGGCGGCTGCGCGATGAGGATGTCGGCGACGCGGCGAAAACAGTCGGCGTCGGCGACGCTCGAGCCGCCAAACTTGTGCACGACCCAGGAATCGGAGTTGGGCATCGAAGTAGGAATTCAGGCCGGGAAAGGCCGTGCGACTCTACTGACCGCCCTCCCCGGGTGCAACTGAACCGGGGCGCTCGCGAACGCATCGTGTTGCGATTGTGACGGAGCCGGCATGCCGATGGCGATGCGCGAGCACCGCGCTCGCATGGCGAGTCGAGGCGATCGAAAACGGCCGCTCGCACACCCGTTCGAGTCCGCTTGGCCACGGACGGGACATCGCGCGCGCTCACGAGGATGAACCGGCGCTTCTGCTCCCGGTCGGCTGGCATAATCGCCGCCCCGTGGAATCCTCCCTCGCTCCGCTGCTTCCTCTCTTCGAGCGCGAACGCGCCGCCGGACGTCCGCTCGTGCTCGGCGTCGTTCTCGAAACCGCGGGGTCGACGTATCGCAAGCCGGGCGCGCTGATGCTCATCGCGGCCGATGGCAACTACGCCGGCCTCCTCTCCGGCGGCTGTCTCGAAGGAGACTTGCGGGAGCACGCGGACTCGGTACGCAGGTCCGGTGAGCCGCGCACCGTTCGCTACGACTTGCGCGGGCCCGACGATCTGCTGTGGGGCCTCGGCGTCGGCTGCGAAGGCGCCATGAACATTCTGTTGATGCGTGTCGCCGCCGCGAACGACTGGCAGCCGCTCGCGCACCTGAGCGCGGAGCTCGCCGCGCATCGCAAAACGGCCGTCGGGCTCGTCGTCGAATCGACGAACAGCGCCAGGCCCGCGGGCAGCGTGATCCTGCCGGACGGCGAGCCCCGCCCAAACTCAACGCTTGGCGCGGCGCTCACCGAGGCCGCTGCCGCCGGCAAAGTCGGCTGGATCGAATCCGGCGACAGCGGCGCAAAGGTGTTCGCCCTGCCGTTGGCGCTGCCGCCGCGCATCCTGCTGCTCGGCGCGGGACCGGACACAATTCCCATCGTGGATTTCGCGACGCGACTCGGCTGGAAAGTGACGCTCGTCGATCACCGCCCCGCGTACGCGCAAGCGGCGCATTTTCCGGCCGCAGAACGCGTCGTTCTCGCGCGGCCCGACGAAATCTCGAACACCCTCGAGCTCTCGCAGTACGCAGCCGCGGTCGTCATGAGTCATCACCTTCCTTCGGATCTCGCTTACTTGCGCGTGCTCGCGTCCAGCGACGTTCCGTACGTTGGCCTGCTGGGGCCGGCGATTCGCCGCGAGAAGCTGCTGTCCGATCTTGGCGAGGCGGCGCAGATGCTGCGGCCCCGTTTGCGCGCGCCGGTGGGCCTTGCGCTGGGCGGCCGCGCGCCCGAATCGATTGCGCTGGCGATCGTCAGCGAGATCCACGCGTTCGTGCACAACGCAGGCGGACGCCCCTTCAGCGAAACGGCGACGTGAACCCCCCGTGACGGTCACCGGCGAAGACGCTCCGAATCTCTACGCGATCGTGCTTGCGGCCGGGGCGTCTCGTCGATTCGGCTCGCCGAAGCAGCTCGTGCGCGTCAACGGACGGCCGCTGATGCACACGATGGTCTCGCGTGCCGTGGAGGTGGCCGGCCATTCGACGCTCGTCGTCCTGGGTGCGAATGCCGCGCAGCTGGCGCCCCTGCTGCGGCACACGCCGGCGACCATCGTCATCAACCGGGAGTGGAGCGAAGGGCTGGCTAGCTCCATTCGAGCGGGCGTGTCGCGCCTGCCAGGCCACTGCACCGGAGCCATGCTCCTGCTGGCGGACCAGGCTGCCGTCACGGCTGAAGACCTGCGGCGCCTCGCCGGCACGTGGCGACGCCAGCCGGAGTACATCGCGGCGGCCCAATACGGCACCACGCTCGGCGCTCCAGCCGTGTTTCCGAGCTCTTGGTTCCGCGACCTCATGGAATTGCGCGGGGACCGCGGCGCAAGCTCTCTCTTTCACCGCAATCCCGATCGCGTCGTCCGCGTGCCGATGGAGAGCGCGGTGCTCGATATCGACACGCCCGAAGACCTGCTCCGGCTCGATCCCAAAAATCGTTGATCCTGCCGCGTTCGTGCTGAACTTGGCTAGGAAAACGCTTGACTCCGCTGCTTAGGATTCCTAAGCTAGCGCTCATGCTCATCTTCGACAGGATTTCGGTTCCGCTGCAGCAGGCGCTCGCGAGTGCCCTGCGGCGCCTGGCGCAACTCGCCCACACGAGCTCATGGGATCAGTGGGCTTCACAGCGCCTGACCCCGACGCAGCGAAAGATCCTCGAGCTGCTGGCTTCACGGCGCGAAAGCCTGACGTTGTCGGCCGTCGCGCAGGAGCTTGGGGTCACCCCCGCCACGGCCTCCGACAGCCTCGCCGCGCTCGAGACCAAAGGACTGGTCAAGAAGCGGCGCAGCCACGTCGATGGCCGGGCGCTGGCCATCATGTTGACGACCGAGGGCAGGCGTTCCGTTACTGCGCTCGCCGCATTGCCCGATCCGCTGCAAGCGGCTTTCGCCGTGCTCACGCCCAGCGAGCAGGAAGCCTTCTACCGGTCGGCGATCAAGATGATTCGCGGCTTGCAGGAGAGCGGGACGCTGCCGATCTCACGCATGTGCGTGCGATGCCGGTATTTCGATCCGTTCCGGTACCCGGACTCGGCGACGCCCCACCACTGCCATCTCGTCGGAGCGCCCTTCGCCGATCGGCACCTGCGCATCGACTGTCCGGATCAGGAATTCAACGAGCGCGAGGCCCAGGAAGCTCTGTGGGTGCGCTTCTGCAATCCCGAGTCCGCCAAGGACGCGGGCAAGAAGGACCACTAGCAGCTCTGCCGCGGGTTCGGGAAGTTGTCCGATTCGTCCTCGCCCTCGCGGGCAGTGAGGCACGCGAAGTCCTTTTCCACGGCGATGCGGAGCTGCGCATCCGGCGCCGCCTGCTGAGTGCCGGTCAGCCCCACCTCGTTCGAGCGACACCAGTTGAGCGCGGCTTCCTCGGGCAGCCGCACTTCCAGCACGCCATCTGCGTAGGTCGCCGCAACGGCCGGCGTACGGCGGTCGCGCGTGAGCCGATACACCAGCGTGGCGCCCGCACCGAATCGCGCGCGATCCTCGACGACACCCTGCTGTTCCAGCGCATGCACTTCGCCTTGCGTGAGGCGCAGGCGAATCGAGTCACCTTTGATCCTGAGTTTCATGCCTTATCGAGTCCAGTACGACGAGAGAGTTCGAGAACGCGCTGGGCGAGCGCGAGATGCGGCCGATCGAGCATGCGGCCATCGAGACTGGTCACGCCCGCGCCCGGGCTCGCCGCGAACGCCGCGATCACGCGCTTGGCATGCTCCACTTCGGCCACCGTGGGGCTGAACGCCGCGTTGATGATCGGCACCTGATCCGGGTGGATCGCCATCTTCGCCGTGAACCCCTCGCTTCGGGCGCGCGCGGCTTCACGCTGGAGCCCTGCGCTATCGCGGAAATCCGTGTACACGCCGTCGATCGCTTGCACGCCGGCGGCACCGGCCGCGACGAGACACAGCGATCGCGCCAGCTCGAGCACAGGAATCAGCGATCCGTCCGGCTTGGTCTTCTGCGTAACGCCGAGGGCCGCGGAGAGGTCCTCGATCCCCCACGTGAGACCCGCAAGGCGCGGCCCCGCTTCGCCGTGACCATAGCCGGCCATGGTCAACAGCGCTTGCGGCGTCTCGGTTGCGATGACGATCACCCGGATCGATCCAACCGCGATACCGGCGCGCGCCTCGAACGCGGCCAGCGCATCGCCCACCTCGGCCACTTCGCGCGCCGCGGAGACCTTCGGCAGCATGATCCCATCGGGCCACGCGCCGACCACTGCCGCGAGATCGTCGGCCGTCTTGCCGCTTGAAGGGCTGTTCACCCGCACCCAGCGCTGCAGGCCCGCGCCCCGAGGCGTGGCTTCGAGAAACGCACGCACCTGCGTGCGCGCCGCCGGCAACTGCGCTTCGGCAACGGAGTCCTCGAGATCCAGGATCACGGCGTCGGCGCCCGAGCCGAGCGCCTTCGCCTGCTTGCGCTCGCTGTCGCCCGGGACGAAAAGCAGCGAGCGCAGCGGTGCGGCCTCGCTCATTGCACCGGCCTTTTCATCATCAGCGCGAGGCGCCGGCACGAGCCGACCTCTTCGTTGCGCTGGTTGTAGGCCCGATGCTCGAAAGTGACGATGCCCGAGTCCTTGCGCGACTGGCTCTCGCGTACGGCCAGGACCGTGGTCACGCAACGCAGGGTATCGCCGACGAACACCGGCTTTGGAAACCGGACCTCTTCCCAGCCGAGATTCGCGATGGTCGTGCCGAATGTCGTGTCGGAGACCGAGAGCCCCACCATGAGCCCGAGCGTGTACACGCTGTTGACGAGCGGCTTCCCGAACGGGGTGCTCTTGCAGTATTCGGCATCGAGATGAATCGCGGCGGGGTTCATCGTCAGCGCGCAGAAGAGCACGTTGTCGGTCTCGGTGACGGTTCGGTGAACCGCGTGCTCGAACCTCTGCCCGACCTGGAACTGCTCGAAATACAGCCCTGACATGTGTCCTCCATCACGAGGGACGCTAGTTTTGCACAATTCGAGTGCGGGCCCGTGACCGACTCATAACCGGCGCCCAGAACGTCCTAACCAGACGGTATTGGGAGCGCTTGCAGGCGCTCCCTATAGTCGGCCGCCATGTATCGCTACGACGAGATCGACCAGGCGGTCGTCGACCAGCGCGTGGCGGAATTTCGCGATCAGACACGCCGCTTCCTGGCCGGCGAGCTGTCCGAGGACGAATTTCGCCCGCTGCGACTGCGCAACGGCCTCTACATCCAGCGGCATGCGCCGATGCTGCGGATTGCGATCCCGTATGGCCTGCTCGACACGCGCCAGCTCCGCAAGCTCGGCGAGATCGCCCGCAAGTACGACCGCGGTTACGGTCACTTCACGACACGCCAGAATCTGCAGCTCAATTGGCCGCAGGTGAAGGATGTTCCGGACATCCTCGCTGAGCTCGCGAGCGTGCAGATGCACTCGATCCAGACGAGCGGCAACTGCGTGCGCAACGTCACCGCAGACCATCTCGCCGGCATCGCGAAGGACGAGCTGGACGATCCGCGCCCCTACTGCGAGATCCTGCGCCAGTGGTCGACGCTGAACCCTGAATTCACCTACCTGCCTCGCAAGTTCAAGATCGCGGTCACCGGCTCGCCGGAGGATCGCGCTGCCTCCGAAGTGCATGACATCGGCCTGCACATGCAGCGCGACGCCGCGGGCAATCTCGGCTTCAAGGTGTTCGTCGGCGGCGGGCTCGGTCGCACGCCGATCATCGGCCAGGTCGTGCGCGAGTTCCTGCCGCTCACTGATCTGCTCTCGTACTGCGAGGCGATCCTGCGCGTGTACAACCGCTACGGTCGGCGCGACAACATTCACAAGGCGCGCATCAAGATTCTCGTGAAGGCGCTCGGTATCGAGGAATTCCGCAAGCAGGTCGAAGCGGAGTGGGAATCCTCGAAGGCGTTCGCCACGCAGCTCGACATGGCCGAAGTCGAACGGGTGCGCGCGTTCTTCAAGCCGCATCCCTACGAGCGCCTCGACGACATCGACGCCGCGCACGGTCGCGAGCTCGAGTTCCAGACCTGGTATCGCTACAACACGCGCGCCCACAAAGTGCCGGGCTATCGTGCGGTGTTCGTTTGCCTGAAGAGCCACGGATCCATTCCCGGCGACATGACGAGCGAGCAGATGTTCGCCGTGGCGGATCTCGCGGATCGCGTGAGCTTCGGTCTCGTGCGCACGACGCACAACCAGAACCTGCTGCTCGCAGACGTGAAGCAGACCGACCTGTACGAGGTGTGGCAGGAGCTGCGGCGCCTGAACCTCGCCTTCCCGAACATCGGCACGCTGACGGACATGATCGCGTGCCCGGGGCTCGACTTCTGCGGGCTCGCGAACGCCGGCACCCTGAACGTCGCGAAATCGATCCAGCAACAGTTCGACGACCTCGACTACCTCTACGACCTCGGCGACATCGAGATCAAGATGTCGGGCTGCATGAACGCGTGCGGCCATCATCACGTCGGCCACATCGGCGTGCTCGGCGTCGACAAGCACGGCGAGGAGTGGTACCAGATCACCCTGGGCGGCTCGGTCAACGGCTTCACCTCGCTCGGCGACGTGATCGGCCCGTCGGTGCGCCAGGCCGAGGTCGCTCCGACGATCCAGCGCATCGTCGACGTCTATCGGGCGCAGCGCGAGGACGGCGAGCGCTTCATCGACACCTATCGCCGCATCGGCCTGAAGCCCTTCAAGGACTCCGTGTATGTCCAGAATTCTGCGGCGGCGTGAGCTGGTCGAGGACGACTGGGTCACTCTCGGCGACGCCCCGCCGGGGGATGCCGAGTCCGTTATCGTTCCGTTCGCGGCATTCCGTGAGAACCGCGCGCAATGGCTCGCGCGCAGCGGCCGGCTCGGCGTGCTGCTCGCTCCGGCGGATCGAGTCGAAGATCTCGCGCCGGACCTGCCGCGACTGTCGTTGGTCGCCCTGCACTTCACCGGCCCGGGAGAAGGACGCGGCTACACGGCGGCCAAGCTCCTGCGCCATCGCTATGGGTTCACCGGCGAGATTCGCGCCGTGGGTCATGTGAAGCAGGACCAGCTGTACCTCATGTCCCGCGTCGGCATCGACGCGTTTGCGCTGGCGCCGACCGAGAAGCCCGAAGAAGCGCTCGCGACGCTCGAGCGCTTCAAGGTGGCGTACACCCCGGGCGCACCCCTGCCCGGCCTCACGCGCGAGCGCTTCCGCGCGGCGCGCCCGACGACCGGCGGCTGACTCAGCGCTCCGGCAGCTTCGTATCCTTGAAGAGCTCGGCCACTTCTTCCGCCGAGGCCATGCGGTGCGCACGCTCGACCGAGCGACGATCGAGGTGAGGCGCGAGGAGCTGTGCGAAGTCGTACATGTACTTGCGCAGCAACGTGCCGCGGCGAAAGCCGATCCAGGTGACGTGCGGCGCGAGCAGGTGTGAGGCGTCGATCGCGACGAGATCCGCATCCTCCTCGGGATCGATCGCGACACTCGCCACGATGCCGACTCCGAGACCGAGACGGACGTAGGTCTTGATGACGTCCGCGTCGCGCGCGGTGATCGCGATGTTCGGCGTGAGATCGGCCTTCGCGAACGCATCGTGCAGCGACGAGGGACCGGTGAAGCTGAACGTGTACGTGATCAGCGGATACTTCGCGAGCGTCGCGAAGCTGAGCTTCCCCGCCTTCACGAGCGGGTGATCCTGCGGAACGATCGCCGTGCGATGCCAGCGATAGCACGGCAGCAGCGTCAGGTCGTTGAAGAGGTGCGTCGAGCCCGTGGCGATCGCGCAATCGATGCGGTCGTGCGCGACCATCTCGGCGATCTGCTCCGAGGTCCCCTGATGCAGGTTCAGCCGCACCTGCGGATAGCGGTCGCGGAACTTGTGAATGACGTCGGGCAGGACGTAGCGCGCCTGCGTGTGCGTCGTGCCGATCGAGAGCGCGCCGCGCCCTTCGTCGCGCAGCTCCGTCGAGAGGTCCTTGATGCTCTGCGCCTCCTGCAGGATGCGCAGCGCCCGGTCGATGACCTGCTGGCCGGCCGGCGTGATGCGCGTCAGGTTGCGTCCTTCGCGCACGAAGATCTGAAACCCCAGCTCGTCCTCGAGCAGCTTGATCTGCTTGCTGACGCCGGGCTGCGAGGTGTGCAGCTTCTGGGCCGCGGCGGTGATGTTGAGCCCGCTCTGCGCCACCGCCGCGAGGTAGCGCAACTGGTGCAATTTCATTCGAAAAGCGCCTTTGTAGTGCGTCTGTCGAAGGGCGAGAGCCTAGCGGGCCGGGCGTCCGAACGATAGCCGCCCGTCCGAGAGAGACGCCCTTCTCGGACGGCGGGGTTATGTGGAGAAATACCGGTCCGCCGCGCGTGTCACCGCTCTATAACCGGAACGCACAAACTCATGAGGATTCATTCGTTCTGGCCCCGGAAGGCCATCGCTATATTCGCGCGCACATTATGGGCGATGTCCTCACTCTCGAGCTCGAACAGAAAGCCACCGCGGTCCGCGACCAGCTGGCCGCGGCCGTCCAGCAGTACGGCCGCGTGGTCTACTCGAACAGCCTCGGCGCCGAGGCGATGGTCCTCACGGACATCATCTGGTCGCACGTCCCCGAGATCGACATCTTCAGCATCGACACGGGGCGTCTCCACGAAGAAACCTACGAGCTGCTGGAGAAGCTCGAGCGCCGCTACAAGAAGCGGATCAAGCTCGTGTACCCCGACTCCGAGAGCCTCGCGAAGCTCGTCGAGAAACAGGGCGTGAACGGCTTCTTCCACAGTCTCGATGCGCGCCTCGCCTGCTGCCACGTCCGCAAGGTCGAGCCCTTCAAGCGGGCCATCGCCGGGTACGGCGCATGGGTGACGGGCGTGCGGCGCCAGCAGTCCGCGACTCGCGCGCTCGGCGTGCCGGTCGAGTGGGACGCGCCGAACGGCCTCTACAAGATCAGCCCGCTGCTCGACTGGACCGAAGAGCAGGTGTGGCAATACATCCGGGCTCGGAAGATCCCCTACAACACGCTCCACGACCGCATGTTCCCGAGCATCGGCTGCGCGCCCTGCACTCGCGCGATCCAGCCCGGCGAGGACCAACGCGCGGGACGGTGGTGGTGGGAGCAGCCCGAGTCGCGTGAGTGCGGGCTCCAACCGCGGGTACGTCACGCCGTCGGACAGGGATGAGGGCGGGTCATGGACTACCTGCCGATCTTCATCCAGTTGCGCGGAGCGCCCACTGTCGTCGTCGGTGGCGGGCACGTCGCGCTGCGTAAGGTTCACCTGCTTCTCGAGGCCGGCGCCCGCATCACGGTGATCGCGCCGCAGCTCCACGAGGAGCTGCGCACGCTGGCCGAGCGCGGCCGGCTCGACTATCTGGCGCTCGAATTTCAGCCGCATCACCTCGATGGCGTCGGGCTCGCCATTGCCGCTACCGACTCACGCGCGGTGAACGCCGCCGTTTCATCGGCCGCGCGCGCGCGTCGCGTGCCCGTGAACGTCGTGGACGATCCGGAGCTCTCGACCTTCATCTTCCCCGCCATTGTCGATCGCTCGCCGGTCGTCGTGGCGGTGGGATCGAGCGGCAGCTCGCCCGTGCTCGCGCGCCGGGTACGCGAGCAGATCGAAGCGCTGCTCCCGGCCCGCCTCGGCGCGCTCGCACGCTTCGTCGGCGACCGCCGCAAGGACGTGCAGCAGGCGCTCGCCCCGGCGCAGCGCCGGCCGTTCTGGGAGCGCATCATCGGCGGTCTCGTCGGCTCGCGCGTGCTCGCGGGCAATGAGGCAGGCGCGCGCAAAGCCTTCGAGGACGAGCTCCTCGCGCTGCACGCCCCCAAGACGCACGCTGCCGCCGAATCGCTCCTCGGCGAAGTCTATCTGATCGGCGCCGGACCGGGCGATCCGGACCTGCTCACGCTGCGCGCGGTGCAGCTGCTGCAGCAGGCCGACGTCATCCTGTACGACCGGCTCGTTTCCGATGCCGTGCTCGACCGAGCGCGGCGCGATGCCGAGCGCATCTTCGTCGGGAAGGAAGCCGGCGGCGACCATCACAAGACACAGCAGCGCATCCATGACCTGCTCGTCAGCTACGCCAAGCGCGGCAAGCGCGTCGCGCGCTTGAAAGGCGGCGATCCGTTCATCTTCGGCCGCGGCGGCGAAGAGATCGAAGTGCTGACCGAGCACGGCATTCCCTATGTCGTCGTGCCCGGCATCACGGCTGCCCTGGGCGCGGCAGCGTCGGCCGGCATTCCGCTGACGCACCGCCGTCTCGCGCAAAGCGTGACGTTCGCTGCCGGACACGCGCTCGACGACGAGACGCTCGACTGGCGCTCGCTTGCCCAGCCGCATCGCACGGTCGTGTTCTACATGGGCGTCGCGCAGCTGCCGCGCATCGCCAGCCGGTTGCTCGATGCGGGTGCTTCGCCTGCGCTGCCGGCTGCGCTCGTCGAGCGCGGCTCGCTCGCCGAGCAACGCGTGGTACGGGGCTCGATCGCGACGATCGCGCGGATCGCGCAGGAGGAAAAGATCGAGCCGCCCGCGCTGCTCATCGTGGGCGAAGTCGCCTCGCTGGCGAAGGCGGATAATGAGGTCCTCGCCGCGGTCGACGCGGCCACAGCGCGAGTGACAGCATGACCATCTGCAAGGGCTTCATCGGTGCCGTCGGCAACACGCCGCTCATCCGCCTGCGCGGCCCAAGCGAAGCGACGGGCTGCGAAATCCTCGGCAAGGCGGAGTTCATGAATCCGGGCGGTTCGGTGAAGGACCGCGCCGCGCGCGGCATCATCGAGGACGCGGAAGCGCGCGGCGTGCTGAAGCCGGGCGGTATCGTCGTGGAAGGCACGGCCGGCAATACCGGCATCGGGCTGGCGCACGTCTGCAACGAGCGCGGCTATCGCTGCGTCATCGTGATGCCCGACAACCAGTCCGCCGAGAAGTACAAGCTGCTCGAGATGCTCGGGGCGGAAGTGCACAAGGTGCCGACCGTACCGTACAGCAATCCGAACCAGTACCAGAAGGTCGCCGGACGGCTCGCCGAGCTGCTGCCGAACGCGATCTGGTCGAACCAGTTCGACAATCGCGCGAACCGCGACGCGCACTTCAAGACGACGGGACCCGAGATCTGGGAGCAGACCGAGGGGCGCGTGAACGCCTTCGTCGCGGCGAGCGGCACGGGCGGCACCTTCGCCGGCGTGTCCGAGTTCCTGAAGTCGAAGAATCCCGAGATCCGCTGCGTGCTCGCCGATCCGCCGGGCAGCAGCCTCTACGAGTACGTCAAGAGCGGCACGTTGAAAGCGACCGGCTCGGGCTCCATCACGGAGGGCATCGGTATCGGCCGCGTCACGGCGAATCTCGCCACCGCGAAAATCGACGCTGCCGTACACATCGAAGACCCGGAGACTGTGACGACGGTGTATCGCCTCCTCTACGAGGAAGGCCTGTTCCTCGGCAGCACGAGCGGCATCAACGTCGCGGCCGCCATTCGCGTCGCCCGTGAGCTCGGCCCCGGTCACACGGTCGTCACCGTGCTCTGCGATGGCGGCGCGAAGTATCAGTCGCGCCTTTTCAACCCCGAATGGCTCGCGCAGAAAGGCCTCGCGCGGGCCGCGGCCGTCGCGCCCCAAGGGCGCACGCCGATCACTCTGGAGAAAGCCCTTGTCGCCTGAACGCACGAAGCTCGCCACCGTCACGGACGCCGTCATCGTCGGCGCAGGTCCCGTCGGCCTGTTCCAGGTCTTCGAGCTCGGGCTGCTCGGGCTGCGCGCCGAGCTCGTCGACTCGCTGCCGGTCATCGGCGGCCAGTGCACCGAGCTCTATCCGGACAAGCCGATCTACGACATCCCGGCCGTGCCAGTGTGCACGGCGCGCGAGCTGATCGAGCGCCTCGCCGAGCAGATCAAGCCGTTCAACGCGGGCGTGCACCTCGGGCAGGAAGTCACCACCGTGCAGAAGCGCGAAGACGGCCGCTTCGATGTCGAGACGAGCCGCGGCACGCGCTTCGACGCAGGCGCGGTGATCATCGCCGCGGGCGTGGGCTCGTTCCAGCCGCGCAAGCTATCGGTGCCGGAGGCCGAGAAGCACGAAGGCGTGAGCATTCACTATCGCGTGAAAGACGCCGAAGCCTTCCGCGGCAAGGACCTCGTGATTTGCGGCGGCGGCGATTCGGCGCTCGACTGGACGCTCTCGTTCGCCGAGACGGCGAACAGCGTCGTGCTCGTGCATCGCCGGTCCGAGTTCCGCGCCGCGCCGGCATCCGTCGAGCGCATGTACGCGTTGCGCGATGAAGGACGCGTCGATTTCCTCGAAGGCACCGTGCAGTCGATCGTCGAGGACAACGGCGTTCTGCGGGGCGTGCGCGTGGCCGCGCGCGACGGGGTGACGCGCTCCGTGTCGCTCGATCAGCTGCTCGTGTTCTGGGGACTGTCGCCGAAGCTCGGGCCCATTGCGAACTGGGGCCTCGAGCTCAATCGCAAGACGATCCCGGTGGACACGCAGCGCTTCCAGACGAGCGTTCCCGGCATCTACGCGATCGGGGACATCAACGACTATCCGGGCAAGAAGAAGCTGATCTTGTCGGGGTTCCACGAGGCCGCGCTCGCGGCGTTCGCGGTCAAGGAATATCTGAGCCCCGGCCAGAAGGTGCACCTGCAGTACACGACGACGAGCCCGCTTCTGCAGAAGCGCCTCGGTGTCGCCGCGGATACGGCCGAAAGCGAGCTGGATTCCGCCCGCCGGGCGTGACGCGCGCCGGCCCTCTGCCGACCGGAGACGATGAGCTGCGCAATGTGCGCAGCCGGCTGCGCCGTGCACGGCTCGCGTCCCGCGCCAGCCGACTGACGGCGCATCGCTCCTTCTGAAAGCTGCCCGAGTCTTCGACCGAAGCACCTCGCCCTTATAAAGCTCGCCAAGTCGCCGACCGGAGCACGTCGCCGCCGCCTTGACCTGCCCGCGTGCGTGCCTGAGCATCGCGCGCGATGCTGAGCCGCGAAGAGATCGAAGCGCTACGCCTGTCCCTCGAAGTGGCCAGTCGCAGTGTGCTTTGGAGCTTGCCGCTGGCGGTACTCGTGGCCTGGGTGCTGACGCGCATCCGCTTCCCGGGCCGCACGCTCTTCGACGCGTTCGTCCACCTCCCTTTGGTCCTGCCGCCGGTCGCCGTCGGGTACGTGCTGCTAGTGCTGTTCGGCACGCGCGGCCCCATCGGCAAGTGGCTGTACGAGACCTTCAACATCGAGCTGGTTTTCACGACATCCGGTGCGGCGCTCGCGACCGCCGTGATGACCTTTCCGCTCATGGTGCGCGCCATTCGGATCGCGCTCGAGAACGTCGATCGCGGGCTCGAGGCCGCCGCGCGCACGCTCGGAGCCGGTCCCTTCGATCGGTTCGCGACCATCACGCTGCCGCTCATGCTGCCCGGCATTCTCGCCGGCGCGGTGACTGCGTTCTCGGCGTCGCTCGGCGAGTTCGGCGCCGTCATCACCTTCGTTTCCAACATTCCGGGGGAGACGCGCACCCTGCCCTTGGCGCTCTACACGGCCATTCAGAGCCCGGGCGGTGATGCGCTGGCGGCGCGTCTCGCGATACTGTCCTTCGTGCTGGGACTCGCCGGGCTGCTCATCGCCGAGCTCCTCGCGCGGCGCATGCGGCGGCGGCTGGGGCGCTGAGTGCTGAGCGTCGCGCTACGCAAGAGCCGCGATGGATTTGCGCTCGATCTCGCGTTCGCCGCGCCGACGCCCGGTGTTGTCGCCCTGTTCGGGCGCTCGGGCTGCGGCAAATCGACGACCGTCGACCTGATCGCGGGACTGCTCGAGCCCGACGAGGGTCACGTCAAACTCGGCGACGACACGCTCCTCGATACGCGGCGAGGCGTGCACGTGCCCGCGGAGAAGCGGCGCATCGGCTACGTCTTCCAGGACTCGCGGCTCTTCCCGCATTTCAGCGTTGCAGGCAACTTGCGCTACGGGCAGAAGCGCGCGCGCGCCGGTGCCGAGCGCATCGGCTTCGACGAAGTCGTCGCGCTGCTCGGGCTCGACGGGCTGCTGGCGCGCCGACCGCATCAACTGTCGGGCGGCGAGCGCCAGCGGGTGGCGCTCGGCCGCGCGCTGCTGTCGCAACCCCGTCTGCTGCTGCTCGACGAGCCGCTCGCCTCGCTCGACGCCGCGCGGCGCGAAGAAGTGCTGCCGTACTTCGAAGCGTTGCGCGATCGGCTTTCGATCCCGATGGTCTACGTCAGCCATCAGTTCGACGAGGTGCTGCGCTTGGCGACCCACGTGGTGCTGCTCGATGCGGGCAAGGTCGTCGCGCAGGGCTCGCCCAGTGAAGTGAGCCTGCGGCCCGAGCTGCGTGCCATCGTCGGTCCCGAAGCCGTCGGCGCCGTGCTGGATGGCACGATCGAGTCGGTGGACGACGCGCGCAAGCTCGCGGAGCTGCGGCTCGGCTACGGCATCTTGCACATCAGCTCTCGCGACGTCCGCGTCGGCTCGACCATGCGCGTGCAACTGCTCGCGCGCGACATCATCTTGGCGACGGAAGAGCCGCGGGGCTTGAGCGTGCGTAATGCCATTCGCGGCGTAATCGACGAGATCGCCGCGGACGATGACGAGGCGCGACTCGTCCGTGTCGACATTGGCGGTGCGTTCGTGCTGTCCCGCGTGACGACGGCGGCCGTCGACGCGCTCGATTTGCGCCGAGGTAGTCCGGTATGGGTGCTGGTCAAGGCCGTGTCGATGCGTGGCCACACGTTCACTGCGCCGACTACTGGGCCGACCACGTCTCCAGGGAATTGACGAACACCTGCAGGAAGCGATTGGCTTGATGGCCGTCCATCACGCGATGGTCGATGGTCAGCGTGACGTAGCACTTCGGGCGAATCTGAATTTCATCGTTCGCGCCTACCGTGACGCGCTTCTCCAGATTGCCGATGCCGAGAATCGCGGATTGCGGCTGGTTGATGACGATCGGCGCAGCGAGCAGGCTGCCGCTCACGCCGTGATTCGAGATCGTAAACGTGCCGCCGCGCACGTCTGCGGGTTGCAGCTTGCCGGCCCGGGCGGCCGTGACGAGCGCGTTCAGGTCTTTCGCGACGGTGAACAGATCCTTCGATGCCACGTCCCGCAGTACCGGAACGACGAGGCCGGTGCCTTCGATGGCCGTGGCGACGCCGATGTTGATGACGTCGTAGATTTCGAGCGCGCTGTCGGTCCAGCGGCTGTTCGCTTCGGGCACTTCGCGGATCGCGGCGGCCGCCGCCATGAGGAAGTACGCCGTGAAGGTGAGCGGCGCCCCGCGTGACTCGAAGTCCGCCTTGTAAGCCGCGCGATGTGCGGTGACAGCGGTGAGGTCGGCTTCGAATACGGTTGTGACGTGAGGAGCGGTGTGCAGCAGGCTCTGGACCATGTGCTCCGCGATGCGCTTGCGGATTGCGGAATGCGGCACCGAGTGGCTTGCGAGCGGTGTCTCTGAGGCGGAAGACGCCGCCTGCGTTGAGCGAGATTGCGGTTGCGCGGAGTGCGGTGCTCGCGGCGATTCAGCGGACGCGGCGCCGGACGCATCGTGGGCCAGCACGTCGTCAACGGTGATGCGGCCGCCCTCGCCGGTGCCGCGAATGGCTGTGGCGTCCAGGCCGCGCTCTCTCAGTAGCCGGCGAACCGCCGGGCTCAGCTTCGCGCTCGCATCGCGGCCGCGAGCGCCGGCTGCGCCCGCCGGACTAGCGGCCCTGTCTGCCGCAGGTACCTGCTTCGCCGCACCCGACTGCTCCACGGCGCCGCCGTGCTCGGCCGCCCCTCGCTGCTCCACCGCGCCGACGGTCTCCAGCCGTCCGAGCACTTCGCCGGGCGCCACCTCTTCCTGTTCGCCCTTCAGGATCTCCCGCAACACGCCGCTGGCGGGCGCCGCAACTTCGACCGTCACCTTGTCCGTCTCGATTTCGATCAGCGGCTCGTGCTCGACCACCGTCTCGCCGACCGCCTTCAGCCAGCGCAGGACTTGCGAGCGCGTACCTTCGATCTGCTCCTCGGGAACGCGAATATCCATCGTGGCGGCCATTCAGATGCTCGCGATGCGTCGGATGCTGTGCGTGATGGCGGCGACGGTCGGCACGGCCGCCTCCAGCAAGACGGGACTGTGCGGGTTCGGAATATCCGGCATCGTGAGCCGCTCGATCGGCGCATCGAGATCGAAGAACGTCTCTTTGGCCAGCACCGCCGCGATCTCCGCGCCGAACCCCGCCGTCATCGTGTCTTCGTGCACGATCAAGCAGCGCCGCGTCTTGCGCACCGACGCGAGCACCGCGTCCCGATCCCACGGCGACAACGTGCGCAGATCGATCACCTCGCAATCCACCTGCGAGGCGGTCGCCGCCTGCTCGCAGCGCTCGACCATCGCACCCCAGGTCACGATCGTGAGCTCCGTTCCCTCGCGCACGAAGCGCGCCTTGCCGAACGGCACGACGAAGTCGTCGCCCGGATACGGCCGCCGCGCCCACGCCCCATCGAGCATCGCGCGATGCTCGAAGAAGATCGTCGGCTCGTTGCCGCGCATCGCGGCGCGCAAGAGCCCGACGGCATCCTCGGCATTCGACGGCATCGCCACGCACCAGCCGACCCCGTGCACCCACGCCACCTCGTTCGTCTGGCTGTGCCACGGATCGCCGCACTTGAAGAAGCCGCCCGGCATGCGCACGACGATGGGCGCCGCGAATCGATTGTTCGTCCGCCAGCGCATCGTGCCGCAGTCGTTCAATTGCTCCGCCGCAGGATCGGCGTACTTGCGGAACTGGATCTCCGCGACCGGTACGAGGCCCGCGAGCGCCATCCCCAGCGCGCGTCCGATGATCCCCTCCTCCGACAGACTCGTATCGAACACGCGGCTGCGGTCGTATTTCTCCTGCAAACCGAGCGTCGCACCGTGCACGCCGCCTTTCGGCCCGACGTCCTCGCCGAAGACGAGGAGCCTCGGGTTCGTGGCGAGCTCGACATCGAGCGTGCGCCGGATGGCCGTGAGCATGTTGATGCGGGTCGACTCCGGCCGCGGCGTTTGCGTCGTTGGCGGGAACGTCACGCCTTCGGGCGCGACGCCGCCCTGCGTCTGAATTTCGGGAGTGCCGTCGGCGGCGATCTCGGTGAAGACGTGGCGCGTCACCTGCTTTGCATCCGGTGTCGGGCGCTGCAGCGCGCGCTCGACCGCCGCCTCGACATCACGCCGCGCTTTCGCGGCGATCTCCGACCATTCGCTCGCGGACATCTCGGCCGGCACGATCTCGCTTTGCAGGCGCGTCAACGGATCGCGCGCGCGCTCGAGCGCCACGACGTCCGATGATTTGTAGGCCTGCGTGTCCTGCCCCGAATGCCCGCACAGTCGCGGCACGGTGAGCCGCAGCAGCACGGGTCCCTCGTCGGCGCGCACGAGCGAGACTGCACGCTCCGTGAGCGCCGCGGCTTCCCGCGGGTCGGTGCCGTCGCCGTCGAAGATCGTGAGGTTCTTGAAGGACGCGAGGTTCGCGGCGATGTTGCCGCCGGGCGTCTGCAGCTCGGAGCGCACGGAAATCCCGTACCCGTTGTCCTCGACATAAAAGAGGAGCGGCAGGCGCAGCGTGGTCGCGAGCGTCAAGGCGGACCAGAACCCGTTCGTCGCGCATGATGCGTCGCCACCATGCACGACCGCGATGCTGCCGTCGTACGACGCATCCTTCAGGACATCGCGCCGATAGCGGATCGCCTGCGCCCATCCCGCGCTGGGCGTGTACTGCGCGCCGACACCGCCGCACGCGGGCAAAACCGTCGCTGAGCCGCGGCTTGGCATGTTGAAGACGACGCCGATGTCACGCCCATTGCTGAACGAGCCGGTGCGTGCCAGCGGCCCCGCCGCGGCCTCTTCGAGCTCGAGCCCGAGCGCCAACATCAGCGGCCGCGAACGGTAATAGACCCCGACGCCATCGTGACGCCCGGTGAGCCGCAACCCGAGCAGGATCTGCCCGAGCTCGTGCCCGCGCGCCGAGAACTGGTAGAGCACCTTGCGCTCGGGCACGAGGCGGGACTCCTCGATCTCATCGAGCGCGCGCGAGGCGTGAAAGAGATAGGTGACGCGGCGCCAATCCAGAGCAACGGCGGGGGCATTCTGCGCCGACCCGCGAGCTGCGGCTGGCGTCGGCCGGGACAACGAAGCGGCTCTGATGGCCATGGCGGCACCTCCGAGATGAGCGTCTGCGCCGCACAGCTTATGCGCCGGATCACGCAATTAGCTTGCCGTTATTGCCTCCTATAGGGGATTGTCGGCAATATTCTTGCCGATCCAGCGGAGCACGCAATGGCCAAGACCCTCGACCGCCTCGACCGCCGCATCCTCGATGAGCTGCAGCTCGACGCTCGCATTTCAAATCAGGAGCTCGCCAAGCGCGTCGGGCTCTCGCCCGCGCCCTGCTGGCGCCGCCTCCGCCGTCTCGAGAAAGAGGGCCTGATCGCCGCGCACGTGACGCTGCTGAATGCGCCTGCGATCGGACTGCCAATCAATGCGTACGCGATGGTGTCGCTCGAGAACCATCACCCCGAGAGTGTCCGCCAGTTCGATCAGATGGTCGCGGAGCGGCCGGAGGTGCTCGAGTGCCATTCGATGAGCGGAACTAACGATTACCTCCTGCGCATCGTCGCGGCGAGCATCGAGGCGTACGAGAAGTTCATGAGCACGCATCTGCTGCAGCTGCGCGCAGTTCGTTCGGTGAACACGAGTTTCGTGCTCCGTACGAAAAAGTTCACCACCCGCTTGCCCGTTGTCTCTAAATAGGCGCGCCTCACAATCGAGACGACGATTCGTACGTTCGTGCGCAAGAAGTACTTGAGCAATTCTTCTGATGGCTATAGCCTACGGAACCTCAGCCTGTTGGGGAATGAACCCCATCCATCGAACAGGGAGCAGGGAGAAACGATGTTGATACTGATGAGGCGAGCGGGCGAATCCATCCACATCGGCTCGGATATCGTCGTGACACTGGTGAGTCTCGATCGCAGCCGCGCGCGGATCGGGATTCAGGCGCCACGCGAGATCCCGGTCGATCGCGAGGAGATTGCCAAGCGCAAGCAGGCGGGCGATCCGCCTTCCGACCAGAACGATCCCGCCGGCAAGGACGAAGTCGACTAGCCCGGCGAGTGCCTAGCTGACATCGGGGCCGACGTCGTGCCGCGGGCCCTCCGCGGCACGAGGTTCGGCGGTGGCGAGCTTGCCCTCGCCTTCCCGCAGCTTCTCGATGAGGCGCGTCCAGTAGCGGGGTGAACGCGTGTTGCGCGCGACCAGCGTGTAAACCGCAGGCACGACGATGAGCGTGAGCATCATCGAGATCAGCACGCCGTAGAGCACGACGGCGCCGATCGGTTTGCGGTTCTCCGCGCCGGCCCCCACGGCGAGCAGCAGCGGGATCGCGCCAAAGGCGCTGCAGAGGCTCGTCATCAGCACGGGACGCAGACGCGTCGCCGCGGCCGAGACGATTGCCTGCATGAACTCGACGCCGCGGTCGCGCAGCTGATTGGCGAACTCGACGATGAGCACGCCGTTCTTCGCCGCGAGCCCGATCAGCATCACGATCGCGACCTGGCTGTAGATGTTGATCGAGATCCCGTGCAGCCACATGCCCACGGCCGCGCCGACCATGGCGAGCGGCACCGTGGTCATGATCACGAAGGGCAGCGTGAAGCTCTCGAACTGCGCGGCCAGCACGAGGAAGACGACGAGCAGCGCCCCGGCGAGCGTCCAGTACATCGACTGGCTCGACTTCAGGTACTCGCTCGCCTCGCCGTCGAAGGACAGCTTCGCGCTCGCCGGCAGCTGCGTTTCCACCGCCTTGGTGAAGAAGTCCACCGCCTCGCCCATCGAATATCCCGGCGCGAGCCCGGCGCTGATGGTGATCGAGCGCAGCCGGTCGAAGCGGTTGCGCTGCGCGGAGGTGGCCAGCTCCTCCATCTTCACGACGCTCGCGAGCGGGATCAGCGTGCCGCGCTCCGACCGCACGTAGAGCTTGTCGAGATCGGTGGGCGAAGCGCGGTCTTCGCTGCGCCCCTGCAGGATGACGTAGTACTCGCGTCCCTCCTTGATGAACGTGGTCACGATGCGCGAGCCGAGCATCGTTTCCAGCGTCCGGCCCACGACCTCGAGCGACACGCCGAGCTCCGCGGCGCGCGCGCGGTCGACGGACACGCGGATCTGCGGCTTGCGCTCCTTGTAGTCGGTATCGAGGTTCACGAGCCCCGGGTTCGAGGACGCGTAGGCGATGAGCTTGTTGGCCCACTGCGAGAGCGTCTCGTAATCCGGCCCCTGGATCACGGCCTTGAAGGGATCGCTGTTGCCCCAGTTGAAGGCCGTCGGAAGGATCACGTTCGCGCGCACGCCCGGCAGCTCCGCCACGGCTCGGCGCAGCGACGCCCCGATCTCCTCGGCGGAGCGCTCGCGCTCGCCCCAGTCGTTCAGCACGACGAACGCCTGAACACGATTTACCTCTCCGACGCCGCCCCCGCCGCCGCCTCCCGGCACGCGGATGTTGAAGCGCTGGATGTCCCCGCGCTTCATCTCGCGCTCGATGATGTCCTCGAGCTGGCGCGCGTAGTTATCCATGTATTGCAGCGAGGCGCCTTCCGGTCCGAGCAGAATGATGCGCACGGCGCCGCGATCGTCGTTCGGTGTGCTCTCACTCTGAAAAGTAAACATCACCGCGAGCGCGGCGGTGAAGGCGAGGACCGCGACGATGACGACCGCCCAGCAGTGTTTGAGCGCCCGCCGCAGCACCCCCTCGTACCAGCCGGAGAGCGTGTGGAACAGCTGGTGAACGTGATCGGCGACGCGACTGCGGATCGCACCGCCCCTGAAGAGCTGAGAGGTCAGCATCGGCGTGAGCGTCAGCGCGATGAGGCACGAAAACAGAATCGACGCTGCCAGCGTGAACCCGAACTCACTGAACAGCCGCCCGACGCGGCCGCCGAGGAAGGAGATCGGCACGAACACGGCGGACAGCACGAGCGTCGTCGCGATGACCGCAAAGCCGATCTCGCGGCTGCCGTCGATGGCGGCGAGCAGGCTCGGTTCGCCGCGCTCGATGCGTCGATAGATGTTCTCGAGCACGACGATCGCATCGTCGACGACGAGCCCGATCGCCAGCACCATCCCGAGGAGCGTGAGCACGTTCAGCGTGAAGCCCATCGCGCTCATCGCAAAGCACGCCGCGAGGATGGAAATGGGGATCGTGATCGCCGGGATCAGCGTCGCGCGCCAGTTGCCGAGGAACGCGTACATCACCGCCAGCACGAGCGTGAACGAGATGCCGAGCGCGACCAGCACCTCGTGCAGCGACGCCTCGATGAACACCGCGCGGTCCATGTTGATGCCGAGCTGCGTGCCCGGCGGCAGGTCCTTGTTGAGCGCCTCGATTTCGGCGCGCGCGTGCTTCGCCACCTCCAGCGCATTGGCATTCGCCTGCGGCTCGAGACCGATGGTGACGCCGGGAATGCGGTTGGTGCGTGCGATGGTGCGCTCGTTCTCGGCGGCGAGCTCGACTTCGGCCACGTCGGCAAGCTTCACGAGATAGCCTTCCGGGCCGCGGCCGACGATGAGGTTGCGAAAGTCGTCCGCGGTCTCGAAGCCCGTCACCGTGTTCAGCACGAACTCGCGATTGCGCGACTCGATGCGGCCCGCCGGGATCTGCACGTTCTCCTTGCGCAGCGCGTCCTCGATGTCGCTCACGGTGAGCGCATGCGCGGCGAGCGCGGTGCGATCGATCCAGATACGCATGGCGTAGCGCCGGTCGCCCGAGAGGCGTACGCGGGCCACGCCAGGCAGCGCGGCGAACCGATCGACGACGTAGCGCTCGGCGTAGTCCGTGAGCTCGAGACTGGTGAGCGTGTCGCTCGAGAGGCTCACGAAGATGATCGGCTCCGCGTTCGCGTCGGCCTTCGAGATCTCCGGCGGATCGGCTTCCTGCGGCAGCGTGTTGACCACGCGGCCGACGCGGTCGCGGATGTCGTTGGCCGCCTCGTCGATGTCGCGATCGAGATCGAACTCGACCGAGATCTGCGAGCGCTCGTCCGAGCTGGAGGAGCGCAGCTTGTCGATGTGCTCGATGCCGGCGATCCGGTCCTCGATCGGCTGCGTCACCTTCGTCTCGATGATCTGCGGGGCCGCCCCCCGGTACCGTGTTTCCACGGAGACGACCGGCGGGTTCACGTCCGGCAGCTCGCGGATGCTCGCCCACAGCCGCACCACCCCGATGAGGCCGATGACCACCAGCATCATGCTGATGACGGCCGCGAAGATCGGGCGGTGGATCGAGACCTCGGAAATCCGCATGTATCGAGTTTACTATGCGGTCGATGGAGGAAGTCGAAGTCGTCATCGCCGGCGCGGGGGTCATCGGGCTCGCCATTGCGCGCGCGCTCGCGCAGGCCGGCCGCGAGGTCCTGATCCTCGAAGCCGCGAACGCCTTCGGCACCGAGACCAGCTCGCGCAACAGCGAGGTCATCCACGCGGGCATCTACTATCCGCGCGGCTCGCTCAAGGCACGGTTCTGCGTCGCGGGCCGTGACCTGCTCTACGAGTACTGCGAAGCGCACGGCGTCCCGCACCGACGCTGCGGCAAGCTCATCGTGGCGACCTCCGAGGGGCAGCTCGCGGAGCTCAAGAAAATCCGGGCCGCCGCGCACGCGAACGGTGTCGAGCTGCAGCTACTGAGTGCTGCGCAGGCATGCGCAATGGAGCCGGAGCTGCGGTGCGTCGGCGCCCTGCACTCCGCCGCCACCGGGATCGTGGATTCGCACGCCTACATGCTCAGCCTGCTCGGAGAGGCGGAACGCCACGGCGCGACGCTCGTGTGTGACAGCCCGGTTGCCGGCGCTCGCGTCGATGGCGATCACATCATCGTGCAGGTGCCGAGCACGCGCACCGAGCTGCGCGCACGTTGGTTCATCAACAGCGCCGGGCTCGACGCGCCCGCGCTGGCGCAGCGGATCGAGGGATTCCCGGCGGCACACGTGCCGCGTGCGTACTTCGCAAAGGGCAACTACTTCATGCTGGCCGGGCGCTCACCGTTCAGCCGCTTGGTGTATCCCGTGCCGGAGCCCGGCGGATTGGGTGTGCACCTCACGCTCGATCTTGCGGGCCGAGCGCGCTTTGGGCCGGACGTGCAGTGGGTGCAGACGCGCGACTACAGCGTCGATCCCAAGCGCAGCGAGCGCTTCTACGGAGCGGTTCGGAGCTACTGGCCCGCGCTCCCGGACGGCGCGCTGGAGCCGGCCTATGCGGGGATGCGGCCGAAGATCTCAGGCCCCGGCGAGCCGAACGCCGACTTTCGGATCGACGGACCGGCCGTACACGGTGTGCCCTCGGTGATCAACCTGTTCGGCATCGAGTCGCCGGGCCTCACGGCCTCGCTCGCCATCGCCGCCCACGTCGCGAGTCTCGCTCGCGACTGAGCTCACGAATCGACGATCGCTCGCTCGCGCAGCGTTTCGAGCACGCGCCGCGCGGCGTCTTCGGCCGTTCCCTCGGCGGTGCTCACCGTGAGCTCGGCGTTCTCGGGCGGCTCGTACGGCGAATCGATGCCGGTGAAGTTCTTGATCTTGCCTTCCTGCGCCCGCGCATAGAGCCCCTTGGGATCACGCCGGATGCATTCCTCGAGCGGGGTGTCGACGAAGATCTCGACGAACTCTTCGGCCCCGACCAGCTCGCGCACCATGCGCCGCTCCGCGCGGAACGGCGAGATGAACGAGCACAGCACGATGAGCCCCGCATCCACGAAGAGCTTCGCCACCTCACCCACGCGGCGGATGTTCTCCACGCGGTCCGCATCTGTGAATCCGAGGTCGCGGTTCAACCCGTGGCGCACGTTGTCGCCATCGAGCATGTAGGTGTGCGCGCCGCGCGCGTGCAGCTCGCGTTCGACAATGTTCGCGATCGTGCTCTTGCCGGACCCCGACAAGCCCGTGAACCACAGGATCACGGGCCTGTGCCCGTTCAGCCGGATGCGCGAGGCCTTGTCGACCAGCAGATCCTGACGATGGATGTTCGTGGCACGCCGCAGACCGAAGGTGATCATGCCGGCGCCGGCAGTCGCATTCGTGAAGCGGTCGATGAGAATGAACGCGCCCGTGTCGCGATTCTCGGTATACGGATCGAACGCCACGGGCGTGGCCGTGGCGAC
>DASTRY010000007.1:0-163048 GCA_035760965.1 Steroidobacteraceae bacterium
GGCGCCGACGAACCTACAACCAGCCCTTGCGCTTGAACCACAAGTAGGGCGCCAGCGCCGAGGCGACCATGAGCCCCGCCGCCGCTTCCCATCCCCACGGCTCGTGCAGCCAGGGGATGCGCTCGAAGTTCATACCGTAAAACCCTGCGATCACCGAGGGCGGCAGCAGGAACACGGTCACGACCGAGAAGATCTTGAGAATGTTGTTCTGATCGATCGTCACCATGCCGAGCGTGGCGTCGAGCGCGAACTGCACTTTGTCGTTCAGAAAGGTGGCGTGATCGCTCATCGCGCCCACGTCGCGCGACAGCGTGCGCAGCCGTCCGCGCGTCTCCTGCGTGAGCGTCGAGTTGCTCGCCTGCTGCACGAAGACCAGCAGGCGCCCGAGGCTTACGAGACTCTCGCGCGCCTTGGACACGAGCTCGCCGCTCTGCCCGACGCGTGCCAGCACGTGCCTGAAATCTCGTGAGCGCGTGGACACGTGGCGCCGGCCGCCCGCGAACACCTCGGCCGAGATTTGATCGAGATCGGCGCCTACACGTTCGACGACGTCGGCGATGCGGTTCACGATCGATTCGAGTAGTCCCACCAGCAGCATTTGCGCCGAGCTGCAGATCGCCGGATGCGTCTCCGCATACGTGATGAAGCGCCGGAATGGCAACGGGTCCGTGTAGCGATTGGTGATGAGCGTATTGCCCGCAAGGATGAACGTCGCCTGTGTGCTCTGGGGCAGGTCCGTGTCGAGCTTGGTGACGATGGTCGCGGTCATGTAGAGCACGCCGTTCTCGTCGTACAGTCGATTGGAGGCCTCGATCTCGCGCATTTCCTCGCGCGTCGGGACGTCGATGTTCAGCGCGGCTTCGACGGCCTTTTCTTCTTCGGGCGTCGGCTCCAGCAGGTCGAACCAGACCGTGTCCGACGGGAAAGGCTCACCGGCAATCTGGACGTGGCGTAGCAAGCCCTGCGGCCGCGGTACGAACACGCTCAGCACGGCCGGCGTTCCAGTCGGCGTGCTGCGCTTGTCATGGCTCGCGTCTCCGCGGGGGGCGCGCGCTCAGCGGCGCTTTTCGGCCGCGGCGAGGTCGTTGATCAACGAGAGCAGCTGCCCCGGGCCGCCGGCTTTGCCGACGTCCGTCACGTACTTCCCGTTCACCACGATGAGCGGGACGCCATCGACGTGATAGCGCTCGGTGAGCTGCTGGGCGCGCTGCAGGTTCGAATTGACGCTGAACGAGCTCCACGCCTTGTCGAAATCCTCGGCCTTGATGCCGTGGGCGACCGCGAAATCACGCTGGATCTTCTGCGTGCTCGCATCGTCGTTGCCGACGAGCATGTTCGACTCTTTGTGGATGGTGTCGAACACCTTCGAGTGCAGGTCGTGCCGGCCGAGCGACTCGAGGATGTAGAAGAGCCGCGCGTGCGCGCGATGCACCGGTCCCCACATGACGGGAACGCGCACGAACTCGACGTACTCCGGCTTGTTCTTGAGGTAGTTCTGGATGAAGGGCTCGAGCGCGTAGCAGTGCGGGCACGCGTACCAGAACACCTCGACGACTTCGACTTTACCGGGCGCGACGTTCGTCGGCTGCGCCGGCACGAGCGGCACGTAGTTGACGCCCGGCTTCCACTGGCCGGCCGGCAATTGCTGGTCGGCGGGCATGGCGGCAAGCCGCTCGAGCGACGTGTCGCGCTTGTCATCGGGCGTCGCGTCGCCGGACTCCTGCGACGCCGTCGCCTCCTGCGATTCGGAGATCTGCGCGGACTTGGAGTCCGGCGCGGCCTGCGGCGCGGGCGCTGTCGCAGCGGGCGGTGGCGAGGCCGGAGCCGCGGGCGCGGAGGGCGGTGCGTTGCGAGCGCACGCGGATACGCTGAGGGCCAACAGTGCGATCGCCACCGACAGTCGAATCATCTTTGCCTCGTTAGATCAGCTCGGCCAGAGCGCAAGCAGCGCCGGAACGCGCCATCAGCGCATGCCCTGGATGTAAGACGCAACGTCGCGGATCTCTTCCGGGGTGAGCCGCTTCGCGATGGTCGCCATGATGCTGGCGTTGGGGCTCACCGGCTTTTCCTTGCTGGCGCCTGGGTAGCGTGTGCCGTCCGCATATGCGTTCAGCTGCTTGATGGTGTACACGGAGTGCTGCGCGCGCAGCGCCGGATAGCCGGCCGCGAGATTGCCGCGACCGATCGGCCCGTGACACGCGATGCACGCGGGAATGTTGCGGGTGCTGTCGCCGGCGCGGTACAGCTTCTCGCCGGCCTGCCAGTACGACGGATCGGCTTCGAGCCCCTGCGGCGTCTGCTGCGAGAAGTACACGGCGACATCCTTGAAATCGGCCTCCGTCATCGGCTCGACGATGGGCTGCATGACGGGATTGTTGCGCACCTGCTCTTTGAAGAGATGGAGCTGTGTCGCGATGTAGTTCGCCGACTGACCCGCGAGGTTCGGCCACTCGGGGTTCGAGCTGTTGCCGTTCGGCCCGTGGCAGGCGCCGCAGACCGCGGCTTTGGAGGCACCGGCTTCGGCGCTGCCGCCGACCGCGGACAGAGTCGCCGCGGCTTCATCCGCCGAACCAGGGGCGCTCGCGAGGAAAGCAGCGAGCACAATCGAGCCAATCGAGGCGACTTTCATCGTCTTCCGCATTTGTTCTTCCGCAATCAGGACGGTGCGCAGGGCGGCGAATTGTACACTACTGTTTTGATTGAGCCCGTCGGGCTACGGCACGTTCGTGAGCGTCTTCCCCCACGTCCAATTCCTCGTGAGCGCCGCGCAGGCGAGCCAGTTTCCGCCCGACCGGGGTGCGGAAGTCGCGTTCGCGGGCCGCTCCAACGCGGGCAAGTCGAGCGCCATCAATGCCATCGTCCAGCGCAACGGGCTCGCGCGCGTCAGCAAGACGCCGGGCCGCACGCGGCTGCTGAATTTCTTCGCCCTGGGCCCCGACCGGCGGATCGTGGACCTGCCCGGATACGGGTACGCCGCCGCACCGGATGCCGACCGTCGCAGCTGGGCGCCGCTCATCGGGGCGCTTCGTGAGCGAGCGTGCTTGCGCGGGCTCGTGCTGATCGTCGATTCGCGACGAGGCGTCGCGCCCGAAGACCAGAACCTCATCGACTGGGCGCGCGAAGGCGGACGCGAGATGCCGGTCCACGTGCTGCTGTCGAAGTCCGACAAGCTGAATCGCTCGGAGAGCACGAAGGCGCTGCGCGATGCGAAGACCGCCCTCGCCGGTGCTGCCACCGTCCAGCTCTTCTCTTCGCTCGACAAGACCGGCGTCGAGGAGGCGCAGCGGACGCTGCAGACGTGGCTGAAGTGAAGGGGCGCTTTCGGGTGCCGGAAAGAAAAAACCCCGGCGATCTCGCTGAGATCACCGGGGCAGACTAACCCGGCACAGGTCTCATGAACCGGGTCGACCCGCTCAGGGAGGGAAGCGGGGAGTGCCGAAGCACTCGGGTAGTGAGACGGCCCCTCTGCCAATTAGTTCCGAAATTTTCATTACAAACTTTGCCAAGCAGATCAGGGCCTTGAGCGCTGCTCTGTGGGCATTTCGCTACAGGAAAGTCCACGTGAAACCGAGGGTGTAGAGGTCCAGCCCGTCGGTGTGGTCGATGTCGAAATTGTCGTATTCCAAGCGCGCAGCGAAGCTGCCGAAGCTGAGTTGCGCCCCCGCGCCCCACGCGAACTCGGTGCCGCGGTCATCGAGACGCAACAGTCCGACATTCGAGTTGCCGTTCAATTCCCAGCGAGCCAGGCCCGCTTTGCCGTACACGCCGAGGAACGGAACGGGGATCGGGAGGTAGAGCAGCGCGTGCGCCGAGAACGCTTTGGCGTCAGCGTGGGCATTGACCGGACCCAGGCGCCGGGTCTCACTGCCGAGGTCCATGTAATTGGCCTCGACGGCCACCAGGTCGATCGGGCGAAACCCCGCGATCAGCTTCCAGGCGGTGTCATCGATGTCGAGCCCGCTGCCGGCGTCGAAGATGTCGTCCACCTTCGCCTTGCTGATGCCGGCGCCGAGATAGAACCCGTTGTCCGCGGCCTGCGCGACGGTGCCGGCGAAGGCGAGGATCAAAGCGGGCAATAGCATTCGCATGAGTCGATCTCCAAGGTTGCAGTGGGATGTGCCGGAGCACTTTGTGGGCGCGAGGCCACACGTACGGTGACATCCTAGCCAGGGGCGTGCCTGATCGGCCAGGCACGCGCTCCAGCAGAACGCAGGTGAGCGATGAAGGGTTCCGTGGCGGACCTAAGCCACGGATTTTACTAGTGCGCCTCGTCCCAATTGGCTCCGACCCCGAGTTCGATCCGCAGCGGCACCTTGAGTTCAGCCGCACCGACCATGCGCTCGGCAATGGGCGCCTTGACGTCCTCGACGGCGTCCTGTCGCACTTCGAACACAAGCTCGTCGTGAACCTGCATGATGAGGCGCGCCGGGACGTCTTCGCGGAGCAGCCAGGCGTCCACTTCGATCATCGCCCGCTTGATGATGTCCGCCGCGGTGCCCTGCATCGGCGCGTTGATGGCCGCGCGCTCGGCGTACTGGCGGAGCTGCGCATTGCCCGCGCGGATGTCCGGCAGGTAGAGCCTCCGTCCGAACACGGTTTCCACGTAGCCGAGCTCGCGTGCCTGGGCGCGCGTGCGATCCATGAAGCTCTTCACCCCGGGATAGCGGGCGAAGTAGGTCTCGACGTACTTCGCGGCGACTCCCCGCTCGATGCCGAGATTGCGCGCCACGCCGAACGCGGACATGCCGTAGATCAGGCCGAAGTTGATGGTCTTGGCGAGCCGCCGCTGGTCCGCCGTGACGCTCTCGAGCGGTACGCCGAAGACCTCGGCCGCGGTCGCCTCGTGCACGTCCAAGTCCTCGGCGAAGGCGCGCATGAGCCCTTCGTCGCCGGACAGGTGAGCCATGATCCGCAGCTCGATCTGCGAGTAGTCGGCAGCCAGCAGCAGATACCCCGGCGGCGCGATGAACGCCTGCCGGATGCGGCGGCCCTCGGCCGTGCGGATCGGAATGTTCTGCAGGTTCGGATCCGCCGAGGACAGTCGTCCGGTCGCGGCGATCGCCTGGCGATAGGACGTGTGGATGCGCTTCGTGCGCGGATTGATCTGATCCGGCAGCTTGTCCGTGTACGTCGATTTGAGCTTCGCCATGCCGCGGTAATCGAGGATCAGTCGCGGCAGCGTGTACGACACCGCAAGCTCCTCGAGCACGTCTTCCGCGGTCGAGGGTTGGCCGGACGGCGTCTTCCGCAGCACCGGCAGCTGCAATTTGTCGAACAGGACGTGCTGCAGCTGCTTGGGCGACTCCATGTTCAGGTCGTAGCCCGCCTCCTTGCAGGCGGCCGCACGGATCTCTTCCAGACGGGCGCTGAGCTCGCCGCTTTGTTTCTTCAGCAGCTCGCGATCGACGAGCACGCCGCACTGTTCCATGCGCACGAGCACGGGCACGAGCGGCTGCTCGACCTCTTCATAGAGGCGGGCCTGCTCGGGCACGGTCTGCAGCTGCGACCACAGCATGCGATGCAGGCGGAGGACGATGTCCACGTGCTGCTGTGAATACTCGGCAGCCTGCTCGACCGCGATCTGATTGAACGGCAGCTGTTTCGCGCCTTTGCCCGCGATGTCCTCGAGCAGAATCGTGCGCACGCCCAGATAGCGACCGGCGTTCGAATCGAGGTCGTGCTTGGTCGCGACGCTGTTCCACACGTACGACTCGAGCATCGTGTCGTACCGCATGCCGGCCAGGTGAATGTCGTATCTCAGCAGGACGTGCGCGTCGTACTTCAGGTCGTTGCCCGCTTTCGGGCGTTCGGGGTCTTCGAGGAGCGGCTTGAGTGCGGCGAGCACGCGCGCCCGATCGAGTTGCGCGGGCGCGCCTGCGTATTCGTGCTGGAGCGGCACGTACGCCGCGACACCCGGCTCGGTGGCGAACGCGACGCCGACGATTTCGGCCTGCATGTAGTCCGGGCCGATCGTTTGCGAGTCGAACGCGAAGAGCTCCGCGTTGCGCAGCTTCTCGATCCAGCGCTCGAGCTGCGACCACTCGGTGATGGTCTCGTAATGGCGCTCCACGGCCGGCTGCGCCGCCGTGCCGGCCACGGCTTGTGGGCTGGCGGCGCCGCTTTCGCGGGCGACTGCCGCCTCCACCGCCGTGCCGCTCGCCCGTGCCGCGCTCGATGCCGTGCCGCTCTGGGGTCCGCTTGTCGGCGGCGACAGTTCGAAGAGTGGTAATGCCCCACCTGCAGCCGGGGTCACCGTGGTGCCGCCGCCCGTCGGCGCTCCGCCCGGAGGCGTATTGCCCTCCAACGCTCGCAGCAGCGAGCGCAGCTCGTAACGCGTGTAGAGCTCGCGTAGCGCGTTGACGTCGGGCTCACGGAGCGTCAAGTCGCCGATATCGACGGGCAGATCGAGATCCGTGTGGATCCGTGCGAGCTTGCGCGACAGCTCCAGGGTCTCCAGGCCCGCGCGCAGATTCTCGCCGACCTTGCCGGGCACCTCGTTCACGTGCGCGATGAGCTCATCGAGCGTGCCGTATTGTCCGAGCAGCTTCGCGGCCGTCTTCGGGCCGACCTTCTCGATGCCGGGGATGTTGTCCGATGAGTCCCCGACGAGCGCGAGGTAGTCGATGATTTGCTCGGGATAGACGTCGAACTTGGCTTTGACGCCGGCCCGATCGAGCACGGTGTTGCTCATCGTGTTGATCAGCGTGATCGAGCCGTCGACGAGCTGCGCCATGTCCTTGTCGGCCGTCGAAATGAGCACTTGCTGGCCCGAGCGGGCCGCACGGCACGCGAGCGTGCCGATCACATCGTCCGCCTCCACTCCCTCCATGCGCAGCACCGGATAGCCCTGCGCGCGCAGGATCGTGAAGAGCGGCTCGATCTGCGCCCGCAGATCGTCCGGCATCGGGGTCCGGTGCGCTTTGTATTCGTTGAAGATGTCGTCGCGGAACGTCCGGCCGCTTGCGTCGAACACGAGGGCGACGCGCTTGGGCGCGTAGTCCTTCATGAACTTGTTCATCATGTTCAGCACGCCGAGCATGGCTCCGGTCGGCTCGCCGCGAGTCGTCGAGAACGCCGGGAGCGCGTGAAACGCCCGGTAGAGATAGGAGGACCCGTCGACGAGGACGAGATCGGGTGCGCGAGTCATTACGATGGAGCCAAAAGCAGTGTGGTTGGCGTGGAACGAAAACCCGAGTCGCGAGCCGCCCGCAGCTGCGGAGGGTCGACCGGCGGATCGGGCGGGCAGTATAGCGAACGGGTCCGCCCCGCCGGGCTCGTGATGCGGCTCGCAAAACGCGGCGCGGCCCAGCTTCGCGTCAACTCGTCGCAGCGATTTGCGCTATACCGCCTTCCTCACGAGGGCAGCCCGGGATGCAAGACCGATTCGGCCCCGCAATCGCTGCAAATCGCTTCGGCCTCGGCGCTCGCCCGGGTGAGCTGGCGAGCATCGGCGACGATCCGCGCGGCTGGCTCACGGCACAGCTCAAGGGAGGTGCGCCGGCATTCGAGGCGGCCGGGTTGCGTTCCTCCTGGGATGTGCTCGCCGAAACCATCGAGCTGCGGCGCGACCAGCGGCAGATGCGGCGCGCGGGCAAGCGAAATGAGCCCGATCAGAAGCCGGAGGCGGCCGTTGCGCAGCTCCTGAAGCTCCCGCAGATCTATCGGCCGATCTACATCGACGAAGTCACGGCGCGGCTCGCTCACGCCGTGCAAACCGACCGGCCGTTCGTCGAGCGCCTGACGCAGTTCTGGACCAACCATTTCGCGGTGTCGGTCGACAAGATCGCCGTCCTCGGCCTCGCGGGCGCGTTCGAGCGCGAGGCGATCCGCCCGCACGTGCTCGGCAACTTCTCGGACATGCTGCTGGCGGTCGAGCAGCATCCGGCGATGCTGCTGTATCTCGACAATCACCTCTCGATCGGCCCGCATTCGCGGGCGGCGCGACTGCTCGCGCGTCGGCGGAACGGGCGTCAGGCCGGCATCAACGAGAATCTCGCGCGCGAGATCCTCGAGCTGCACACGCTCGGAGTGAACGGCGGCTATACGCAGCAGGACGTCTCGACGTTCGCCGAGGTGATCACCGGATGGTCGATCGGCGGCCAGATCGGTGCGCTCCAGCGCGGCGAAGCCGGCAAGTTCGTGTTCCGGCCGGAGCTGCACGAGCCCGGCACGAAGACCGTGCTCGGCAAGACGTACTCGCAGGATGACGTCACGCAGGGCGTGGCCGTGCTGCGCGATGTCGCCGCGAGCCCCGCAACCGCAAAGTTCATCGCGACGAAGTTGACGCGACACTTCATCGCCGATGATCCGCCGCCGCAGGCCGTCGAACGCGTCGCGAAGGAATTTATGCGCAGTCACGGTCATCTGCCGAGCGTGTATCGCGCGCTCATCGACTCGCCCGAGGCCTGGCGCGAGCCGTTCACGAAGTACAAGACGCCAAACGATTACATCGTGTCGACCTTTCGCGGGCTCGCGCTGCCGGTCCGCGGCAAGCGGGCCGGAGTCGCCGTCTTCGAGGTGCTAGGCCAGCGTACCTACAGCCCCGGCTCGCCGGCGGGTTGGCCGGATCGAAGCGCCGATTGGGATGGCGCATCGGCGCTGATGAAGCGCATCGAGTGGGCGGACGCCGTGGGTCAGCGCATCGGGAGCCGCAGCAACGCGGCCGATCTGGCTCCCGATCTCTTGGGCGCAACGTTGAGCGCGGAAACCCAGACAGCGATCGCTCGCGCCGCGAGCGGCGCGCAGGCGCTCACGCTGTTACTCACCGCGCCCGAATTTCTCAGAAGGTGAATCGCATGAAGCACCTGGATCGACGCCAGTTCCTCACGGGGAGCACGCTCGCGGCCGGCGGGCTGCTGTTGAGCTCGCGACTGGCGCTCGCGAACACGCCGAGTACGACATCGCGTTTCGTCCTGATCATCTTGCGGGGTGCGCTGGACGGGCTCGCCGCCGTGCCGCCTTACGGAGATCCGGACTACGCGCGGCTTCGCGGCGAGCTTGCGCTCGGTGCGCCCGGCTCGACCCGCGGCGCGTTGCAGCTCGATGGCACATTCGGCTTGCATCCGAGCCTCGCGTTCATGAGCCACAGCTATCGCGCGCGCGAGTTGATCGTGTTCCATGCCGTCGCGAGCCCGTATCGCGAGCGCTCGCATTTCGACGGACAGGATGTGCTCGAGAGCGGCTACACGCGACCGCACGCCGTGCAAACGGGTTGGTTGAACCGTGCGTTGGCCGCGTTGCCGGCAGATCGCAGCCGGAAAGAGCTGGGCGTCGCGCTCGGCCAGAATGTGCCGCTCGTCATGCGCGGTCCGGCGCCCGTGGCTTCGTGGTCGCCCTCGCGTCTCGCTGCGCTCGATGACGACACGCTCGCGCGCATCGCCGATCTCTACGCGAAGGACCCGCTTCTCTCCAAGCGGCTCGCGGATGCGCTCGCGGCGGATGCGATCGCAGCCGAGGCGCAGAGTGCAGGGGACGCTGGCGACTCGCTGTCTTCATCGATGCAGCCGGCGATGGCCGCATCGCAGTCCGCGACGGTCCCAGCGCAGTCCGCGGCGGCCCCAGCGCGAAACGATCTCCCATCGGTCGGTGCCGGCGCCGCGACGCCTGACATGGCGCCGAGCTCGGCGCCATCTAATGACAAGCGCGCCGCTCGCGGCGCCGCGCGCTACCTGGAAGTGGTTCGCGCCGCCGGCGGCTTCTTGCGCCGAGACGATGGGCCGCGCATCGCCGTGTTCGATGCGACGGGCTGGGACACGCACGCGAACGAAGGCGCCGCGCAGGGCCAGCTCGCCGCGCGTCTCGCGGCTCTCGATTCGGGCCTGCGTACGCTGAAAGAGCAGCTCGGACCGGTATGGAAAGAGACGGCCGTGCTCATCGCCACCGAGTTCGGGCGAACGGCCGCGACCAATGGGACGCGCGGCACCGATCACGGCACGGGTGCCGCGGCGTTTCTCATCGGCGGGGCTGTGCAGGGAGGCCGCGTGATTGCGGACTGGCCCGGCTTGGCGACGCGCCAGCTCTATCAGGGGCGCGATCTCCAACCGACGTTGGATATGCGGTCGATCCTGAAGGGCGTGCTCGCAGATCACATGCACGTGCCGCGCGCGGCTCTCGAGTCCTCGGTGTTTCCTGACAGCGCCGGCGCGAAAACGCTGGGCGGGCTGATCGCCTGAGCGCGTCCGGCGCGGCGAACGCCCCACTCTCATCGAGGTGGTTACGTATCGCCTGAGCGATCACACGACCGCGCACGACGCGAGCCGCTTCGGGCGCGAGAAGGAAGTGAAGGACGCTTGGCGTAGGGACGCGGTTCAGCGCGGCGTCTGCTGCTCGTCCTTCTTCTGCTCTTCAGGGTTCGTTTGGGGCGGCGTCTGCGTCGAGGGTTGCGGCGCCGTTTCGGTGGAAGGCGTGGACTGCGTCTGTCCGCCGGGGCGTGTCACGACCTCGCCGCCTTGATCCGGCAGGTACAGCGGCCCTTTTTGTCCGCACGCCGCGAGCTGCAGGCCCGCGGCACTCGCCAGCGCGATCGCCATCAGCTTCGGAATCTTCATGGTCACCTCAAACGTACATCGGCCGCCGATCGCGCAACGCGAACCAGCCGCGCGCCACGCGATAGACCACCCAGATCCCGAGCAGCAGCGCACCGATGATCCAGGTCACGAACCCGATCAACACGAACGCCAGCACGAACGAGATGCCGCCGATCACGATGGCCCAGAACAGCGCGAACCAGAACGTGCGGATTTGCCAGCGGAAGTGTGACTCGAGGAACGTACCGCGTACCTGACTGCGCCGCGCGTAGTTCATGATTACCGCGATAATCGAAGGGAGACCGCAGATGAAGTTCCCGATGATCGTCGTCGACGTGAGCACTCCGATCACCACCGCCAGCGCATGCAGCGCGTAGATGATATTGGTGTACGTGATCAGCGACTGATCGAGCGGCTGAGCCGCGGGCACATCGCCAGTGATCGTCTCGTTCGCCATGGCGGGACCTCCATCGCAGGCAATCCACCCTACACAACACGTCTCGAGAACGATAGTTACGGCCGCCTCCGCTCAAGCACGCGATGCGCGCCGATCCACGACGGCCATCGTCAGGCGCGAGACGCAGACCAGCCGCTGGCGCTCGTCGTGAATCTCGATATGCCACACCTGGCTGCGCGAGCCGATGTGATAGGGCTTGGCCGTCGCGGTGACCAGGCCCGACGCGACCGGTCGCAGGTGATTCGCGTTGATCTCCTGACCGACGCAGTAGAACCGGCTCGGATCGACGCACATGTTCGCCGCGACGCTGCCGACGCTCTCCGCCAGCGCCACCGAGGCGCCGCCGTGCAGAATGCCCATGTTCTGCCGCGTGCGGTCGTCCACCGGCATCGTCGCGCGCAGAAAATCGGGGCCGACTTCGGTGAAGCGGATGCCGATATGGCTGACCATGGTCGGGCCGCCGCGATCCGCGATGTCGTCGACCGTGAAACTCGAGAACCAGATGCTCATAGCGGCGCGAGTCTACCGGCTTCCCGCGACCTGCCGCGAGTGGCAAGCTGCGGTGCCTCCAGGAGGTTGCGCCGATGAAGCTCTATACCTACTACCGCAGTACCGCCGCGTTTCGGGTGCGCATCGCGCTCAACCTCAAGGGGCTCGCGCACGAGCTCGTCCCGATCCACCTCCGTCGCGCCGAGCATCGCGCGCCCGAATACCTCGCGCTGAATCCGCAGGGCCTCGTGCCGGCGCTGGAGGATGGCGGCGAAGTCATCTCGCAGTCGCTCGCGATCATCGAATACCTCGAGGAGAAATATCCGGATCCGCCGCTGCTGCCGGCGGATCGCATCGCGCGCGCTCGCGTGCGAGCAATGGCAATGCTCGTCGCATGCGATATGCATCCGCTCAACAACCTGCGGGTGCTGAATTTTCTGCGCTCGCCGCTCGGGCTGGACGAGAAAGCCGTGACCGGGACCTGGTACGCGCACTGGATCGCCGAAGGATTTCGCGCCTTGGAGGAACAAGCGAAGCGCGCGAGCGGCGATGGACGGCACATGTTCGGCACTGAAGTCACGCTCGCGGACGTATACATCGTGCCGCAGATGTACAACGCAGTTCGTTTCAACTGCGATGTCGGTCCGTATCCGACGCTGCGCGCGATCTGCGCGCATCTCGAGACGCTGCCGGCCTTCGCGAAGGCAGCGCCGGAAGCGCAGCCCGATTGGGAGAAATGAGGCGGGTTGGGCCAGTAGCGCGTTGACGCGCGCGCCCGTTTCGCCGTCTACCGCACGCGTCCCAGCGCCGCCGCACTCCGCACACGGGCAGGAGTTGGGCGCTGCGCACCGTCGCTGCGACTAGCCCTTTCCCTTGAGCTTCGCGCCGACACGCCGATACGCCTCGCGAAACGGTATGCCTTCGCGCACGACCAGCGCGTTGGCTTCTTCCGCCGCATGAATCGCGGGATCGAGCTCGATGTTCTCGACGCGGAACTGCATCGCGTCGATCGCGGGTGGCAGGATATCGAGCGTGCGCGATGCGACGTCGATGCCGCGGAACAGCGGCACCTTCAGCAACTGTAGATCGCGCTGATAACCCGACGGCAGCTTCGCGCAAATTCCCAGCGCTTCGGACAGGCAGGCGTGGGCCGCCGCCGAGCGCCCGCGGATCAGCTCGAAAACGTCCGGATTCCGCTTTTGCGGCATGATCGACGAGCCCGTCGTGAACGCATCCGGCAGCGCGACGAAGGCGAACTCCTGCGTATAGAAGAGCAGCACGTCCGCGGAGAACCGTGCGAGGTCCTGCATCAGCAGCGCCGTCTCGAAGAGCACGTGCGCTTCCGCCTTGCCGCGTGAGAGCTGTACGGCCGTGACCGGCTCGTGCGTGACGGCGAAACCGAGCTTCGCACGCGTCGCGTCTCGATCGAGCGGGAGACCCGGCGTGCCGTAGCCTGCCGCCGACCCGAGCGGGCTCTTGTCGATGCGCCGCCGAGCCGCGCGCAGCCCTTCGGCATCATCGCGAATTTCCGCGGCGAAGCCGCCGGCCCATAGCGGCACCGAGCTGGGCATCGCCTGCTGCATGTGCGTGTAGCCCGGCAGGGGCGTCGTGGCTTCGCGCGCGGCGAGGCGATCGAGCGCTTCGGCGACGCGGTCCGCGCCGGCCGCAAGCGCCTCGACGGCGTCGCGCAAGTACAGGCGAATTGCCGTGAGCACTTGATCGTTGCGCGAGCGGCCGAGATGCACGCGCCCGCCGGCTGCGCCGATGCGCGCAGTCAGCCGCTTTTCCAGCGCGGTCTGACCATCCTCATCGGCGAGCTCGATGCGCCAGAGCCCTTTGGCGTGCTCTTCCGCAAGCGCCTCCAACCCCGACTTGATGGCGCGCAGATCTTCATCCGACAGCAGCTTTTGGGCGCAGAGCATCTCGGCGTGGGCGATCGAGGCGCGCACATCGTAGGGGACGAGCCGCTCATCGAGCGCGTAATCCTCGCCGGCCGTGTACTCGAGCACGCGCTCGTCGAGCGGCGCCCCCTTGTCCCACAATCGCGTCATGGGGGCGGCGCGCCTCCGCCGGTCTGCTGCTCGTTCGGCGGGATGGCGTTGATGTCCGCGACGATGAGCGTGCCGGTGCCTTCGTTCGTGAATACCTCGCCGAGAATGCCTTCGGGTGATTTGTACGAGACGACGTGCACGCGACGCACGCCGCCGCGGATGGCGTCCTCGATCGCCTTCGCCTTCGGCAGCATGCCGTCGACGATGCGCTTCTCGTCGCGCAGACGCTTCAAGCCGCGCAGGTCTGTGTACGAGATGAGCGAGCCCGGATCGTCGACGCGCTCGAGAATGCCGGGTGCGCCCGTGCACAGAATCAGCTTCTCCGCGCCGAGCTCGGCGCCGATCGCGGCGGCGACCGTGTCCGCGTTGATGTTGAGCAGAACGCCGCTCTCATCGGCGGAGAGCGGGCTCACGACCGGCATCAGGCCGTTGTCGAGCAGCTTCTTCAGCACCGTCGTGTCGACGCCGTTGATGTCGCCGACGAAGCCGTAGTCGACGACCTCGCCGCCATCCATCTTCACGGGCGGACGCTTGTGAGCGCGCACGAGCCCGGCATCGACGCCGCTGATGCCGATCGCGTCGATGTTGAGATCGCGGCAGATGCCGAGGATGCGGGTGTTGATGAGCCCGTTCAGCACCATCGCGGTGACGTCGATGGACTTCGCGTCCGTGACGCGCCGGCCCTGGACGACCTTGCTCTGGAGGCCGAGCGCGCCTTCGAGCTCCGTGACCTGCGGGCCACCGCCGTGAACCATGACGACGCGCACCCCGAAGTAGTGGAGGATCGCGATCTGTTCGATGAGCACGCGCGTCGACTCGGTGTCCGCGAACACGCCGCCGCCCGCCTTCACCACGAACGTCTTGCCCTTGTACATGCGGATGTACGGCGCAGCGCTCTTCAGTGCGCGGATCGCGGTGGTCTGGTCGGCTCGATTCAAAATCATCTTCAGCTTCCCTTGAGCAGCTTGTAGAGCACCGCCATCTGCACGGTCAGGCGGTTGTACGCTTCACGTTGCACCACGCTGCGCGGACCGTCGAGCACTTCGTCGGCAACGGCGGTATTGCGCCTCACCGGCAGGCAGTGCATGAGGCGGCAATCCGCGGACGCGTTCGCAAACCAATCGTTGCGCACGCACCAGTCGGTGAGCGTGGCGCGCAGCCGGCCGTCACCTTCGGTGTCGCCGTAGTACTGCGTCGAGCCCCACTCTTTGGCATAGAGGATGTGCGCGCCTTCGAGCGCTTCGCGGCGATCGTCGGTCTCACGCACGGAGCCGCCGGAGAGCGCGGCGGCGCTACGCGCCTTGTCCATGATCTGCGGCGGCAGCGCGAAACCTTCGGGCCGCAGCACCGTCACGTTCATGCCGCGCATCGCGGCCATCTGCAACGCGGCCGCGGGCACCGCGAGCGGCAGCGCGCGCGGATGGTACACCCACGACAGCACGAACTTGCCGTTTCGCGGCACGCCGAGATCGTCCATCGTCTTCCAATCCGCCAAGGCCTGGCAGGGATGGTTGACGGCGGACTCGAGATTGATGAGCGGTTTGTCCACGACCGCGGCCATGGCATTGAACGCCGTCTCGGCCAGGTCGTAGCGCAGGTCTTTGCCGTCGGCGAACGCGCGGATGCCGAGCGCATCGCAGTAGGAGGCGAGCACTGGAATGCCTTCGCGCACGTGCTCCGCAGCGGCGCCGCTCATCACCGCGCCAATGCGCGTCTCCAGCTGCCACGTGCCCTGGCCCGGCGTGATGACGAACGAGGAGCCGCCGAGCTTCGCCATGCCGGCCTGAAACGAGGCGAGCGTGCGCAGCGACGGATTGAAGAACACCAGCCCGAGGATCTTGCCCGCGAGCGCGTGCGGCTCCGGGCTCGTTTCCAGGCGATGGGCGAGCTCGAGCAGCGCCCGCACTTCCTCGCGCTGCAAGTCCGCAAGATCGAGGAAGCGCTTCATGAGAGATGCGTCAGCGCGTCGCGCAACATGTCGACGTGCTGCTCCTCGAGGATGAACGGAGGCAGAAGGCGCAGGATGTTCGGGTCCGTGCTCGTGCCCGCGAGAATGCCCACTTCGAGCAGCTCGGCCTGCACCTCCTTCGCGGGGCGATCGAGCTTCAAGCCCGTGAGGAACCCGGCACCCTGAAAGCCCATGACCGGCCCGACGGCGCACGTTTCGCGGATGTACTGCGAGACGCGGCGCACCTGCTCGAGCAGATGCTCCGATTCGATCGCCTCGATCACCGCCTCGACGGCGGCACAGGCCATCGGCCCCCCGCCGTACGTCGTGCCCATGGAGTCGAGCTTGATGGCGGCCGACACCTTCGGCGCGGTGAGGAGCGCGGCGACCGGGAAGCCGTTACCCAGCGCCTTCGCGGCCGTGATCATGTCCGGCGCGACGTCATAAAGATGGGCCGCGAAGGGATGACCGGTACGGCCCATGCCGCACTGGACCTCATCGAAGACGAGCAACGCGCCCACCTCGTCGCAGCGCTTGCGCACGGCCGCGAGAAACTCCGCGCCGAAGTCGTATGCGCCGCCGAGACCTTGCACCGGCTCGATGAACACCGCGGCCGTCTTCTCGGTGATGTGCTGCGCGAGCGCCTTCTCGTTCTTGCGAGGAATGAAGCTCACGTCGAACGGCGTGCGCGGCATGCCATACCACTTTTCCGCCGCGCCCCAGGTGAGCGCGCCCGCGCCTGCGGTGCGGCCGTGGAATCCGTACTCGAACGCGGCGACGTGAGAGCGCTTGGTCACGCGAAACGCCATCTTCAGCGCGTTCTCGTTCGCCTCGGCCCCGCTGTTGACGAAGAACACTTTGTCGAAGTGGCCGCCGGCGAAGCGCACGAGACGCGCGGCTGCGCGCGCGCGTACGTCCATCGGCACGGCGTTGCTCTGGAAATTGCAGAGCTGCGCCTGCTCGGACACTGCGCGCGTCCACGCGGGATGGCCGTAGCCGAGCGCGGCCACCGCATGCCCGCCATAAAGATCGAGCACGCGCTCGCCGGTGCTCTTGATGAGCCACACCCCCTCGGCGGAGACCACCTCGACGGGGTACTGCGCGAACACGGGCGCAAGGAAATCCGCCGCGGCGGCGGGGCTGACGATCGACTTGGCGTCGGCATTCATGACTGCGCTGACTTTCAGGTCCAGCCCGGCGCCGGCGTGACGAGGCCGGCCGTTTCGGGCAGTCCGTAGATGCGATTCATCCATTGCACGGCGCCGCCGGCCGCGCCCTTGTTGAGATTGTCGAGCACGCACATCACGGCGACCGTGCGGCCGGAGGCCGTGGCCCAGAGATGCGCATAGTTGCTCGTCACGACGTCTTTCAGGCGTGGAGCGCTGTCGAGGACGCGCACGAAAGGCGCGCGCGCATAGAACTCGCGCAGCGCCGGCAGCACCCGTGCGGGGTCCGTCGACGGTTTCAACCGCGCCTGCACGGTCATGTGAATGCCGCGTGCGAACGGGCCGGAATGCGGCACGAAGGCGAACTCCGCGTCGACCCCCGAGACCCTTTTCGCGCACGCCGCAATCTCCGGTGTGTGCCGGTGCGCGAGAGCGTTGTACGAGTAGAGGTCACTGTGTCGCAGCGGATGGTGTGTGCCTTCGACCGGTTTGCGCCCTGAGCCCGTGCTACCCGTGACGCCGCTCAGGAAGAGCGTGGGCTCGACGAGATCGAGCGCCAGCAGCGGCACGGATGCGAGCAGCGCCGAGCTCGAGAAACACCCGGGATGCGCGACGTGCTTCGTCTCGAGCTTCTGCAGGTGTTCGGGCAATGCGCACGTGAAGTCCTTGATGCGATCCGGCACGCCATGCTGGTGCTTGTAAACCGCCGCGTACGCCTCGGGTGAGGAGTAGCGATAGTCCGCCGAGATATCGACGACGCGCGGCTGTGTTTTCGCGCGCTCGGCCGTTTTCAGCAGCGAATCGATCAACACGTGCGACACGCCATGAGGCGCGGCACCGAAGATGGCCGACTGCGGCAGCTCCGCGATCAACCGCGCGACTTCGTCCTGCGACTTGAACTGCGTCGTCGGGTAGATCGCAGCCAAGTGCGGAAACGCCTTGCCCACGGGCTCCCCGGGCTGGCTGTCCGACAGGATCGCCGCCAGCTCGAAATTCGGATGCCCGGCGACGAGACGCAGCAACTCGCCGGCCACATAGCCGGTGCCGCCGAGGATGACCGTCGGAATCTTCGTGTTCGACGGGGTGCTCACGCCGCGGCTCCGTCGATGGCGGCGCTGCGCGCCGCGAGGCCGACCGCCTCGATCACGCGATCTCCGAGCGCGGCGCCCGCGCTCATCGCATTGAAGGCCGGCACACCGAGCTGCTGCTCGATGATGTCCACACCGACGCTGTTGTCCGTTGCGGGACCGGTGACGACGCAGGGCTCGATCCCGAAGCGGTCGCGCAGCAGCTTGACGCCGCCCCACGCCGCGACCGGATCGTTCGCCGAGAGCACGACGCCCGTGAGCGCCGCGCGCACGTCCTGCGCTTCGAGAATCGAATCAACGCCGTACGTGCCGAGAATGCCGTCGCCGAGCTCGAAGACGATGACGTCCGGCTTGCCGCTCGCGAGCTCCGTGAGCATCGTGCGCGTGAGCGCCGGCCCGTTGGTCCGCGTGGTCGTGACGACGCCAAGGTCCGTGAAGATCATCGAGCGCCGTGCGCCCGCATCTTCCATCGCGAGAATGTCGCGGCGGAGCGAGACGCCGGTGGCCTTGAACGCGTCGACGACGAGCCCGCGATGGCGCATGCGACTCACGATGGCACACGCCGCTGCCGTCTTACCCGCTTCCATGCAAGTGCCCGCAAGGGCCACGATCGGCACGCCGCGCGCGTCGAGCTTGGCGTCGTAGTCGAGCTTCGTCCGGCCCACGCGGGCGGGCACGCCGATGCGCTCGCCAAGATACGGAAAGTGCAGCGCCACGCCGAGCACGCGGCAATCGAACGGCTTGCCCTTCTCGGGATTCACCGAGTCGCACGCGCCGATGACGCCGCCGATGTTCAGCATCTGCAGGACATCGCCGGGCTTCACGCTCTGCGGGATATGCCCGGAGTAGCCGAACAGCGCCTTGCGATGCCCGAGCGCGCCCACGACGATGTCACCTTTGCCGACCTTCGCCATGCGCCCGCTCGTGAGCTCGAGCGTGTTGTACGTGGACTTGTTGTTCAGCACTTCGGCGACGATGACCACGCCTTCCTCGGCCGGAATGTCCGCCGAAATGCGCACCTCGTGTCCGAGCGCGCACGCCTGCGTAACGGACGCGATCTTGTCGACCACAACGGTTCGCATGCTCATTTCCCCTTGTCGGCCTGCTCGCCGGCTCTGCGATGGAACACGCCCGTCAGGGCCACGATCTTCGAGAAGCCGAGCGCATCCGTCGCGGTCCATTCACCGGCCGCCTCGCCGTACACGCCCTTCGAAGCCGTCATCAACGAGTAGGGCGAGTCGACGCCCTCCACGAACAGGTTGCCGGGCCGGAACAGCACGCGCACGTCGCCCGTCACACGCTCCTGCGACGAGAGCAGCAGCGCCTCGATGTCGCGGCACACCGGATCGAGCAGTTGGCCCTCGTGCACGAGATCGCCGTACGGCTGCGCGACCACCTCCTTGATGCGCTGCTGGCGCGGGGTCATCACGAGCTTTTCGAGCTCGCGATGCGCGTTGAGCAGCGTCTCGGCGGCCGGCGCTTCGAACGCGACGCGGCCCTTCGTGCCGATGATGGTGTCGCCGAGATGGATGCCGCGGCCGATGGCGAACTTCCCGCCGATCGTCTCGAGCGCCTCGATGATCTGCACCGGCGACAGCGCGCGGCCGTCGAGCTTCACCGGCCGTCCCTTCTCGAACGAGATGACGTGACGCTCCGGCTCACGCGGATGCGTGAACGCGTCCTTCGAGAGCACCCACGCCGTGTCGGGAATGCTGCCCGTCGAGGTCAGCGTTTCTTTGCCGCCGATGGTCACGCCCCACAGCCCGCGATTGATGGAATACGCGGCGCCGAACGGTGGCACGGGTAGATTGCGCTTCTGCAGATACTCGAGCTCGTCCTGACGTTTGAACGCCTTGTCGCGCACGGGAGCGAGCACTTCGAGGTCCGGCGCGAGCGTGCGCAGGGCCACCTCGAAGCGCACCTGATCGTTGCCGGCGGCCGTGCAGCCGTGCGCGATCATGTTGGTGCCGAGCTCGCGTGCCATGCGTGCGATCGTCTGCGCCTGCATGACGCGCTCCGCGCCGACGCACAGCGGATAGAGATTGCCGCGGCGGACGTTGCCCATGATCAGGAAGCGCAGCACCTGCTCGAAGTAGTCCGCGCGCGCGTCGACGATATGGTGCTCGACGGCACCGAGCGCCTTCGACCGTTCGGCGAGCGTGCGCGCGGCCTGCTCGTCGATGCCGCCGGTATCGACGGTGACGGTGATCACCGGCCGGCCGTAGTTCTCGGCCACCCACGGCACGAGGAACGAGGTGTCGAGACCGCCGGAGTAAGCGAGGACGATGGGCTTGGCGCCCGTTGCAGAAGTCGTGTTGGGCATGAGGGTCAGACTCGGAAAAGAGCACGCAGGCGCTCAGCGAGCTGAGCCTGCGCGCGGGCGCCGTCGGTGGCGATGAATATGGTGTCGTCGCCGGAGATCGTCCCGACGACCTCGGGCCAGTCCGCTCTGTCGATGGCCACGGCGACGCTCTGCGCGGCACCGATGGTGGTGCGAATCACGGTGAGGCACTGGCCCGCCGGCTTCACGGCGCGCACGAACTGCGCGAGCGCGGCGAAATTGCCGTTGGCGCGCGTCGGGTCCTCGGCCGGCAGCACATAGCCGCCGCTCGCCTTCAGCACGCCGAGATCGCGCAGGTCCCGGCTGACGGAGGACTGCGTCACCTCGTGGCCTTCCTTCTTCAGGAGGCGCACCAGGTCGGCCTGCTTGCGCACGCGCCCACCGCGCAGGATGCGCATGATGGCTTCGCGCCGCTCGGCTTGTGTCCGATCCATCAACATGGGAAGGCCAGGATGACTCCGTGCATAAAATCGCGCGCATTGTGCATATTCATGCACTCGCGGTCAAGCGATGGTTCGCACGTGCGGCGCCGGAGCGCCGGGAATGCCCTACTTTTCGATGGTGTAGACGAGGTCCGCGCCGCGCGCCTGGCCGACCTCGGTCTTCACGGTCCAGCGGTCGCTCAGCGAGTAGCGCAGCTTCAGCGTGTTCAGCTGCTCGGTGAAGCTGATTCCGTAGCTGACGTAGAGCCGCGGCGAGAGGTATTTGCCGAGCACGAGCGAGGTCTCGTTGTCGAGATTGGATTCGAGGCTCACATCCTCGAGGCCGACGCGCGAGCCGAGCTGCTGCGCGAGAATGGCGCTGCCCTGTGCCAGCGCCTCGTTGCCCGCCTGGTTGGGATTGGCGCGATTCTGCGCGGACTCGAGCGAGCCGCCGGCAAGGATGAGCGAAACGATCTGCGACTGGGGCAGCGAGGGCTCCGAGAAGAATGTCAGCCGGGGCTGCAGTAGGGTGCCGCGCACGTTCACGCCCGCCTTCACGTCCGGGTATTCCTTGACCGCACGAATGTCGACGCCGGGATTGTTCACCGGCCCGCCGGTGAAGACGAGCCGGCCGCGCTCGATGTCGAGCCGGCGTCCGTACGCGGCGTACTTGCCTTCCTCGATCGAGAGCTCGCCGCTGCCGCGCGTGATCTCGTCCGTCCCGCTGCGCAGGGTGAGGGAGCCGGTGAGGCGCGCCGTGAGTCCGAGCGTGTCGATGCTGACCTTGTCGCCGAGCGTGAGCGAGATGCCGGTGTCCACGTCGAAGCGCTTCGACGGATCGGCGCTCTCCTGACCTACGATGATCTCGTCGGAGGATGCACGCACCGCGTTCGTCAGATCCGCGGGCACGATCTTGGCGAACGGCACTTTGACGGCGCCGGTGACCGCGATGTGCCGCCCGTCGATCTTGAAGTCGAGCCCCGGCGACGCATCGATCTGCGCTTCGGGCACATCGACGACGCGCAGGTTCTCGCCTTGCAGCTCGAACCTGCCGTAGGGCATGCCGTCGCGCCACTCGAGGCGGCCCCCGGCGCTCGCCGTGCCGTTGCCGATGCGCGCGGAGCCCGTGAAATCGAGCCCGTTCTGCACGAGCTTCGCATCGAGCCGCGCGCCGCGCAGCGCGAGGTTCACCTGATACAGGTCCAGCTCCGCATCCGAGAGCTTCAGGTCGCCGTCGATCAGCGGCGTGCCGAGCGTGCCGCTGACGGCGAGATTCGCGGCGAGCTTGCCTGATACGCGATCGATCTCCGGCGCGTAGAGCGTGATCCACCCGAGCTCGGCGGTCTGCGCATGCACCTCGCCGGTGACGGGCATGTCCTGCCAGCGGGCGCTCGTGCGACTCGCGTCCAGCATCATCTTGATCGTGCCGATATCGCCGGCGTCCAGCGTCACCGCCGAGCTCACTGTCGAGGGCGATGCGTTCACGGTGACGAGTCCCGTGCCGAGCGTGATGCGCTCCGTGCGTCCGTTCGCCAGCTTGTGCGTGATGGCCGCATCGACGAGATCCGCGCGAAGCGTCCCTTGAATAGGCTCGGAGGCGCCGCCGAAGGCGCGCGCCATGACGGTGAGCCGGCCACGATAGTTGACCGCCGGCGTGAGGCCCGACGTTAGAGTGCTGATCGGCATTTCGTTCGCATTGAGCGTTGCCGTCCACTTGCTCGGCGACCAATCCGCATCGCCGCACAGACGTGCCGGTTGGCCGTTCAGGCAGAGCCAGTCGAGGCGCGTGCGCTGCGCGGAGAGCAGCAGATCGACGGGTGTATCGAGCTCGAGGTGCAAGGCCTCCATGCCGCTCACGCTGAGCTTGCGGACCTGCCCGAGCCACACGCCGTGAGCGAACGAGCCGTGCAGATCGGATTCGGCTTCGAGCCCGCGTGCCTTCACGCTGACGCGGGCGGCGTGATCGGTCGCATTGCCGTTCAGGGTGAGCGCGAGATCGTCGATGGTGCGGTCGCCGTAGCCGAGCTTGCGCGCACGCAAGTCGATCTTGGACGGGTGGCTGCCGGTGGCGTCGAAATCGATCGTGCCGCCGATGCTCTCGAGCGAGACGCCTCTGTGCAGGATTCCGCCGCCGCGCACGTCTGCTTCGATGACCGGATCTTGCAGGGTTCCGCGCAGCGTGCCCTGCGCGTGGAGCTTCCCGCGGCTATCCGCTTGCAAGAGGCTCAGGTCTTCCGAATCCACCGCGAAGCGCAGGTCGAGCGAGTCCGCGACGCTGCCATCCGCCGCAAGCGTGGTGCCGCCGAGGACGAGCCGAGTTTGTGAGAAGCGCCACGTATTCTTGTTGCGCGCGATGCGACCTGCGCCGCTCGCCGGCGTCCCCCGCAGCCGTCCGTGCAGGCCGCGGATGTCCACCTCGAAGTTGTCGCTGCCGAAGCCGCGCCCGCTCGCGGTGAATCCGAAATCGAGCTTGCCGGGCAGATCGGCGCGCACGCGCGCCGGGTTGATGTCCGCAGCATCGCCCATCGCCGACCAGCGGCGCTCGGGCGACCACACCACCTCGCCGGAGACGAGCGCTTGCCCCTCGAACGCTTCGATATCGGCGCTGCTCACCGTGAGGCGATCCTCGGCGAGCGTCCCTTCCATCTCGACGTGCATGGGCTCTACGCCGCTCGGCACGAGCGCCCCCGCTGCTTTCAAGTGATAGGGGCGCACGCCGCTCAGCGCGTATTCGCCCGACTCGCTGCGTACTGCGATGTTGTTGCCGACGAGCGGCCAGCGAAAGTTCTGCCAGGTGCCGTGCAGATCGAGGCGCGGTCCGTTCGGGGAGACGATCTCGATCGTGCCCGCGCCGGTCGCGTGCGCCCCTGACCCGTGCGTGAGATCGATCCGGGTCGCCGTGATCGTGCGATCCGCGTACGAGCCTTCGAAGATCGTCTCGAACGCGCCGACGTTCAGGCCCGCCGGCGTGACGGTGCCTTTGGCGCCGAAGCCGTCGGCATCTCCATGGAGCGCCAGGACGGCGCTGATCTGCCCTAGCGCGCCACCGCCGCCCCATGTGCGCAGGTCGAGACTTTGCAGCTTGCCTGTACCCGACCAGTGCCATCCGCTCGTGAGATCTTCGACACTCCCGGTGACCTCGGCGAGAAAGGGCTCCGTGAAGTGCGCCGTGACCCCGAGCTTGTCGAGATCGCCGTGGCCGCTCGCGGCAATGATCCACGGGGGTTGCATGGGGAAGCGGATATCGATGCGCACATCGCCGTCGATCTCCATGGGGTCGGTCGCGCGCAGAGTGGAGCTGCCGGTGACGTGCAGCGCGTTTTGAGTGAAGCTCGCTTCAAAAAGGCGCAGCGTGCGATGGCGCGCGACGCCGGACGTCGTCACGTCGGTGAGATCGAAGCGGCGCCCGTTCTGCGCGACGAAGGTCCCCGCGTTCACATGAGCGCGGTCCACGCGAATGATCAGTCCGCGCGGCAGGAACCGTGGCGACGAGCGCTGCGGCGGGTTCTTCCAGCGGCGCACTTCGACGTACGCGTCGTTGATGGTCACGTCTGCGGCATGAATCGTCTGCAGGAGCAGGGGCAGGAGCGTGACTCGCCCCTGAATGCCGATGAATTTCAGATGAACGCGCTCGTGCTCGAGCTCGAAGCGCTGCAGGGTGAAGCCCCTCGCGAGCGTGCCCCCGGCGCCGGCGAAATGGAGCTCGGTGGCGCCGATGCGCGCCGGAATGTGCGCCACGATGAATTGCAGCCCCTGGGGGGTGTACGCGAGGTAGTACAGCATCCCCGCGGGCACGGTGATCGCGAATGCGATCACGATGCCGAGAATGATGAGGATGCGCCGTGTCATGCGGATGAGCCGGCGATTCTAGAGCTTCGGGGAGAAGTTGATGTGCAAACGCGGGCCGAGGTGCGGTTCCGAGAGCGGCTGCGCGACGTCGACCCCGAGGGTCACGACTGGGAGGCGGAAGCGAAAGCCGAGCCCGACCGAGTACTCGAGCGGATCGCTGAAGCTGTCGAACGCGTTGCCGAAGTCGAAGAAGGCCGCCACGCCGAAGTTGCGCGGCAGATCGCGCACGATTTCGACGGTGCCGGTGATCAGATGCTTGCCGCCGAGTTTCGCCGTCTGGGCCACGCAATCGGCGCTCACAGCGGGATCCGGGTCGTTGGGATCGCAGCTCTTGCCCGCCGAGTTCTTGTATCCGACCACCGTGACGGGCGAGAGCTCGTTGTAGCCGAAGCCGCGCACGCTGCGATCGCCGCCCGCGAAGAAACGCACCGTGCCGGGCAGCTGGCTGAACTTCGACACGAGGCTCGCGCCGACTTCGCCCCTGAGCAGCAAGTGCAGCTTGCGCGACACGTCGAACACATGCTCGCTCTGCAGATCGAGCTGCAGGAAGTCCGAATCTGAGCCGATGGAGTGGTGCGAGCCTCGGAGCTGCGCGAACAGCAAGCGGGAGAACAGCGCCTCCCCGAGGTAGCCCTGCGGAACCGACGCGAAGCTGATGCCCGGGATGAGCAGTGTGTCCGTGCGATTCTGCAGCGCCGATTTGGTCGTGACGTTCTCCGCGGTCACGAAGAAGACGCGCTCCCAGCGCCCCACCACCTGTGTGATGCTGGGCTCGAACTTCATGTCCTCGGTGTCGAGGTCCGCGCGCTGCTGCTGCGAATACGTGGTTTCGAACGCGAGCTTCTCGAGGGCCGGGTCGCCGATCGGAATGATGTAGTGCGACTCGAGGCTCTTCGTCGGCTGGGAGGTCTTGAATTCCACTTGGAAGCGGTGGCCGCTCGCATTGATGCGCCGATCTTCCCACTGCAACGTGCCGCGCACGTTGGTGTCGGTGCCGTAGCCCGCGCCCACCGAATACCGATTGCGGCGGTTCGGGTCGGCGTGGATGCTGATCGGCACGATGTGCTCTTCGCGGTCCGGATTGCCGGGCAGCACCTCGACCGTCGAGAAGTACTGGCTGTCGTCGAGTGCGAACTGCGTGCGTAGCAGCTCGGTCATGTCGAACGGCTCGTCCTGCTGATAGCGCATGTAGCGGCGCACGAGACCGTCGTCGATCACTTGCTGATCGATGGAGGTCGTGCCGAACCGATAGCGAGCGCCCGTTTCCATCTCGAGGATCGCATCGGCCTTGTGGTGCTCGGGGTCGATCCGCAGCTCGCTCTTCAGCAGCTTGGCGTCGAGATAACCGTAGTTGGCGGCGGTCCGCTGCAGGTCGCCCTTGATCTTCTCGTACGCAGCATGGTTCAAGCGCTTGCCGGGTCTCAGCGGGAGATTCGAGGTGATGCGTTCGAAGAGCGGATCTTTCGCGCCGGGGCCCGTGACACGCACGTCGACCTTGTCCATCAGAACGGGCTCGCCCGGGTCGATGTCGATGACCACGCGCCAGTTGCCGCTGCCGAGGTCACGCAGCTCCGCGTGCGACTTGGGTTCGTAGTAACCGAAGGGCTTGAGCGCGGCGGCCACCTCGCGCTCGACGCGATTGTGAAGGCGCTCGATGGCATCGGCGCTCAGCGCTTCGCTCTTCTTGTAGCGGTCGAAGCTCAGGTAGGCCAGGACGTTCGCGCGCAGCTCATCGTCGACGCCGCGCACTTCGATCTCGACGTTGGCCCGCGCGGGCACGCCCATCCCCAAGCAAACCACGAACCACACGAGCGCGAGCGCCATCCGGCGCAGCCGAATCGCCTGCACGTGTGGATTTCGCTCCGCCATCGCGACCCTGGTTCAAAGGAGGGGAATTCTAGAGGCATCATCGACGCCCCGCTCGAAGCCTTTTCTCAGAGCCGCGCGCGGCTGCGCGGGTTCCGTGCACATCGGGGCAGCGATGCGAGAGAGTGCCGCGGCCGCGTGAAAAGGTTCACGGCCACTCGCCGGCATTCAGGTGACATTCAGTTTCGCCGATCGGCGTGCCGGCCGGATCGAAGCGACGCTCCGCCATGACGACATCGCCCGAAGGCTCGAGGAGCAACACCGTCGTCGACCGTGTGCCATAAACCGGATGTATGACGAAAGGAGCAGACAGTGCCCGCTCCCACTCCGGCGACAGGCCGCTCTGCAGGGGACCGTCCGCCGCCGGCTCGCGGTCCGCGAGCAGCGTGAAGAGGTCCGTCACGGGGTCGGTGGATGACGTGGTGAGCCAGCTCTCGAACCGCTCGCGCACCCGGCGGAGTTTCGGCCAGGGCGTGTCGAGATATTCGTTGCTGAGGCCGTACACGCCCGGGGGCAACGCGCGGGCGAAGCGATCCGCCCGATTGGATGCGTACCAGAGGCTGTCCGTGTCGCTGATCAGCAGATTGAAACCGGAGTAGCCGGGCGCGTCCGTCTCCAGGCGCCCGAGGAAGTCGTCGGGGGCCGCCTCCTGACTGAGAAACGCCGGCACGAGCGTGCCGCGTGAGGGCGCCGAACGACGCGGCCGCTGCAGCTCGCGGAAGTTCGTGACGGCGCCGAACCGATGCCGCCGATCCAGCCCGAGCCATGTGCCGCCGGCGCGCAGGTCTTGTCCGGCCAGGATGTCGTTGGGCTCGGGCCACTTGCCGAGGGGTGAGGTGGGGCGCTCGTGATACTCATCGCGATTGGCCGCCACGACCAGGCGGTACCGGGGATGCAAGCGCCAGGCGAGCACCAGCAGGCACATCGCGTCAGTCCTCCTCGCCGATGCGAGTGAGCGCGGGATAGCGCAGCCAGGTCGTGATGAGGCGATAGGAGATCGACTGCGTGGGCGGCATGACGGGCGGCCCGTTCAGGAGCTCATCACGGGTGAACCAGCGCGCATCCTCGAGCTCGCCGGTGACGCGCACCTCCTGGTTCGGCGCGGCGGACGCGTGGAATCCCACCATCAGCGACGACGGAAAAGGCCAGGGCTGCGAGGAGTGATAGTTGGCGTAGCGCACGCGAACGTTGGTTTCCTCGAAAACTTCCCGCACGACGGCATCCTCGAGACTCTCACCGGGCTCGGCGAAGCCGGCGATCGTCGAGTAGCGGCCCGGTGGCCAGCTGGCTTGGCGACCGAGCAGCGCGCGATCGCCGTCGGCAACCAGCACGATGATGGCCGGGTCGATGCGCGGGAAGGACTCGTGCCCGCAGTTGACACATTTCATTACATGACCGGCGCGCTGCGGCACGAGCGCCGAGCCGCACACCCCGCAGAAGCGATGACGTGAGCGCCAGATCGAGAGCGCACGTGCGTAGGCCATGAGCCCGCTTTCCTCGGCCGGCATTGTGTTCGCGAGCGGACGCAGCTCGACGAACTTGGCGCCGGGGAGCCATGGCGGCTCGTCTTCCGGGAATTCACGGGGATCCAGATCCAGCAGCACCGTGCGCGTGTTGCGGAAGCAGCCGAGAAGCACGAGCTGCGCGTCGGATGCTGCTCTGACGAGAGGGTGGTCGTTGCGGACAAAGGCGATGCGCGGCTCCGGATCTGTATAGACGAGCTGCGTCGTGCCTCGGCTGATCACGTACAGCGTGCTCGCATCGGCGCGTGCAGCGGCCAGCCAATCCGCGGCCTCGCGCATCTCGGCACGGCGATCGAGGTAGGGCCCGGCAAAATGGTTCGGGCGGTAGCGTTCAGGGTCCATATGTCAAGTCTAGCAGCGGCCCCGCGATGTCTTGCGGCAGCGCGCCAGCGCGACGTCAGCTCGGCGTTTCCCACGGGGCCTGTGCGCGGCGCGCACTTCATCCAGCGGTCGCCCTGAACGAACTCTGAACACCTCGTTCAGCCTCGGCTCACCGAGCCTTGCGCACACTGCACCGCACACACCGTTTCCTGGTGTGCTGACGGAGGATCTATGAAACGCGCTGCTATTGGGGTTCTTCTGGTTTCCCTGTTTGCCGGCTCGGTCGCCATGGCCGGCCAGGGTTACAGGCCGACACCGGATCGCCGCGATCCGCCGCGCGAGCTCGCTTCCAATCATCGCGACGCCCGTCACGACTGGGATCGCGATCATCGGGGTCACGACTATCGTCCGGCTCCGAAGGCTCACTACGTGTATCGCCCGGCGCCGGCCCGAGTTGTGGTCTATCGGCCCGCGCCGCCGCACCGGTGGGTCGCGTACTCGCCGCCGCCTGGGTACTACGTGCACACGTGGCGTCGTGGTGAGCGGCTGCCGGTGGCGTACTACGCGCCGCGTTACGTGATTGCCGACTATCACGAGTGCGGTCTGCGTGCGCCGCCGGTGGGCTATCACTGGGTGCGCGTCAACAACGACGCTGTGCTCGCCGCGGTCGCGACCGGCGTCGTGCTCGACGTTGCATTGCACCTCTTCGGCTGACGATCGCACCGGAGCGATCCGAGATCCCCTTCGGCCCTTTTCGCTCGCCGATCGATTTGGATCTCGATCGCTCCGGTTTGCGTCCGATGCGCACCGCATCAACCGCAGCCACCTCGCCCGCCCGCGCATCGATGGCATCGAACATCACCCCTCAACCCGCTGTCGATCACCAACAAGCCACCGCACACGCGACACTCGCCGAGCTTGATGTCTGCACCGCGCGCCAGCTCGTTCACCAGCAGCACCGCATGCTCGAACGTGATCTGCGAGGACGGCACGAGCATCAGATACGCTTCGAAGGCCTGACAAAGTCGTTCGGCGCGTGCGATACCCGGTAGCGGATTCTCCTCGTCCACCACCATCGAAGGCTTGACGCCAAGCAGCAAAAACAGGCTTGCCAGCACGGCGGCCTCTTGCTGCACACGCGGCGAGCGCATGAAGAAGCACGCTTGCCCCGGTGACTTGCCGCGATGCCGTGCGATCCCTGTGGGCCGCAGCGTGAGATAGGTCTTGTAAAGCTTGCGGATGCGATCGTCCGTGAGCCCCGTCCATTTGCGAATGGTGTGCGTGCGAGCTTCGTGCCTCATGAAGCGCAGCGCGAGATCGAGGCGCAACCGATCTCGCGTGTAGCGATCGTCCGAGATACGCATGTTTCCCCCTGAGTCGTCGAGTTGTTGCTGAGTCGACGGGTCCCTTCATACGAGATAGTGCAATGAACAGCCAGTCCGAATTTGGTCAAAAATTCCCAAATTCACCGCATGCATTTCGGCGCGATCCGCGTCACCATTGGCAACCCCACGAATCACCATCTGAAGGGAGTACGGTCGATGGATGAACTGGATCAGGAGCGACCCTGGGAGGCCCACGCATGGTTGCGTGCGGAGACGCTCGCCATGCTCGCCGAGCTGAACGAACAATGTCTCGAGATGCTCACCCTGCAGCACCTCGCGGCGTCCACGCCCACCGCGCCCTTGTTGCGCGAGACGGGATCACTGCTGCGAATGATGGACATGGACGCGCGCCATCGTGCCGCCGCCTGCCCCTATCTTCTTTTCGATGCAGGCTTTGCCGACCAGCAGCGCTGGAGCTGGGTGACCGGCAGCTGCATCCGGGATATGGACCTGAAAGAAGGCCCGCCATTCTTCACGTTGCAGCAGACACGCTCGATGGCGCGCCTCGTGCTCACCTACGCCTGGCACCTCGCACGAAGTCAGAGCGCAGCCGCGCGGCTTCTCTTGGGCATGACGGGTCAGTGCAGCAGGTTGATTTCGGTGTGCACGCTCCGGCAGATCCATGATCTGGCCGAAGCTCATCCGGAGTGGCTGCAGCCGCGTTGGGCGAATCGCCCGCAGTTCTGGCGCGAGTTACTGACGAGCGCAACGAGCGGTGATGCCGCCGCGATGGAGCAGGCACGGCTTCGCGGCCTGCAAATCATGGCCGCCGAGAATCGGGCCCTGATGCTCGCGTAGTGCCGCCCTGGGTGACAATTATGTGAAAATCCGCGCAGGGCGCGACACGGTTCGACCGGAGTACGATCCGCGCTCGCAACAACTCATTCCAACAATCAACGCGGGGTTGCAGTCATGCGTCAGTCGTACGGAATCGCCGCGAGCCGGGTATTGGCTTTTCTCATGGCGCTCGGGGTGGCCATCGCGGCGGCCGCTCAGAGCGGCGGCGTCACAGGCTACAAGCAAGGTCAGGGCGGCAGCCCCGTGAGCGGTGCGGCCGGCACGGGCGGTTCGAGCGGCGATGCCGTTCAGCATTGCGACAAGCCCATGGGCGCGCTCGCAGTGGTCGAGCCGCAGGACTACGTGATGCAGTCGCTCAATCACTATGGACTGCAATCGCCCACGAGCCTCATTCGCTTGATGGTGCAGCAGTCGAACTGTTTCATCGTCGTGGAGCGGGGCATCGGCATGCAGAACGTCATGCAGGAGCGGGAGCTCGCGAACGCCGGTCAGCTGCGCCAGGGCTCGAACATGGGCGGCGGGCAGATGGTGACCGCCGACTTCATCCTGACGCCGAACGTCGTGTTCCAGGAGAACAATGCGGGCGGCGTCGGCGGTGCGCTCGGTGGCGTGCTCAGCCGGAAGAACCCGCTGCTCGGCGCCGTCGCGGGCGGCCTGAAGTTCAAGGAAGCCCAGACCAGCATGTTGCTCGCCGATGCGCGCAGCGGTGTGCAGGTGGCCGCCGCCGAAGGCAGCACGAAGAAGGCCGATCTCGCCCTCGGCGGCGCGTTGTTCGGCAGCTACGGCGCGGGGGCGATTGGCGGCTACGGAAACACGAACGAAGGCAAGATCATTGCGGCGGCGCTGCTGGACAACTACAACAAAGTCGTGGCGGTCGTGCGGAATGATCCGAGTTTGCAGCGGGACGTGGGTACGCTGCGCGAAGAGGCAGGCAAGAAGGTTGCTGCGGGCGCCGTATTCAACGAAGGCGATGTCGTCGTGCCGAAGATCGCGAACGTCAAGCTGCTTGCGACGCCGGCGGACGGAGCAAAAGCGCTCGCCACGTTGACGAAGGGCGAAGAGCTGGTCGTCACGGGCGGCGAGCAGAACGGCTACTTGAAAGTACAGGGAAGCGCGGCGGAGGGCTGGGTGAAGAAAGTCCTCGTGGTCCGCCCTTGAAACGATGCACTACCTGCTGATCTACGATCTTGCGTCGGACTATCTCGAGAAGCGTCCGCAGTTCCGTGCCGCGCACTTGCAGCTGGCCTGGGAGGCGAGCGAGCGCGGCGAGCTGCGGCTCGCCGGCGCGCTTGCCGATCCTGTGGACCAAGCCGTGCTGTGGTTCGAGGGCGATTCTCCGGCGGTCGCGGAGCGCTTCGCGACCGCCGATCCCTACGTGAAGAACGGGCTCGTGAAGAGCTGGCGCGTGCGACCGTGGACGACCGTCGTGGGACCGTACGCGAGCACGCCAGTGCGACCGCAATCGTAGGCCGCGCGCGCTCGAACGCCGAGCCCGAAGAGAACGCCACGCCAGGCCCGAATCGCAAATCTGCGCACGAACGCCTCGCTGCACCTACGGACGAACCGTGCCCGAAGCGGGGCTCGAACGCCGAACGGGTTCGAAGCCCCGGCAAGTGCGAGTGCCGACAGGTTCGAGTGCCGACCCGCTTCGAACGCCGGACCGGGTTCGAACGCAAAGCCGGCGCTCGAACACCGAATCGGGCGCGAAGCGCGCTAGCGCCCGATCGCCACCTGGCGCTGCCCGGTCGAGTCGCGAGCCGCGCGGAACATCCCCTCGGTGTTGAAATCCATGACGAGCTCGCCGCGCGCGCCGCAGGCGATGACGCCGCCGCTGCCGCCGAGCGCCGGAATACGCGAATGAATCAACTCGCGTACGGCGGCTTCGAGCGGGAGATTGCGATACTCCACCGCACATGCGACGTGATACGCCGCGACCGCGCGAATGAAGTATTCGCCATGGCCCGTCGCAGAGAGGGCGCACACGCCGTTCTTCGCATACGTCCCCGCGCCGATGATCGGCGAGTCGCCAACCCGTCCCTGACGCTTGTTCGTCATGCCGCCCGTCGAGGTGGCGGCTGCGAGATTGCCATCCCGATCACAAGCAACCGCACCGACGGTGCCGAGCCAGCCCATCGGCGCCTTGGCCCGGCGGCCCGTCGGTGCGCCGCCTGAACCGCCTGCGAGCTCCCACGTGCTCAAGCCGCTCGTCGCCGGCATCAAATCCGAGACGGTGCGTCCTTGCTGCTCGGCCGCCAGCTGCAGGCGTCGCTCGGCGGTGCGGAAATAGTGATTGGCGACGAGCGGAATGCCTTCCTCCAGCGCGAATTCCTCGGCCCCCGTACTCACGAGCAGCACGTGCCGCGATTTCTCCATCACACGCCGCGCGAGATCGACGGGATTCTTCACGTGCCGAACCGAGGCGACCGCGCCGGCCCGCTGATCCTTGCCATCCATCACCGCCGCATCGAGCTCCGCCCAGCCCTCGCGCGTCAGCGCGGCACCATGCCCGGCATTGAAGAGGGGATCGTCTTCGAGCGCGCGCACGGCAGTCGTGACCGCATCGAGACTCGAGCCGCCGCGTTCGAGCACCGCGTATCCCGCGTCGAGGGCTTTGCCCAAGCTATCGGTGTAGCGAGCGCCCTGATCTGTCGCGAGCAGCTCAGCAGGAACGCCGCCGGCGCCGCCGTGAATCGCAATCGAGTACATGGGGTTGCCTTGCAGGGATTGCACTGAGACTGTCGTTGGAGACGTGGGGCGCGCCGGCTTCCGTCAGCGCGGATCGCGGTAGATGGCAAAATCCTTGCGGCCGCGCGAGTCGCGCGCCGCACGAAACATGCCGTCGCTATTGAAATCCATCACGATGTCGCCGGCCCGATCCAGGGCGATGACGCCGCCGGTGGCTTGCATGCCTGCGATCTTCTCGTGAATGACTGCGTGGGCCGCGGCGGCGAGCGAGATTTTCTCATAGGTCATGAGCGCACAGACATCGTGCGCGACGACGGCGCGAATGAAGAACTCGCCGTCACCCGTCGCCGAGACCGCGCACGTGCGATTGTCCGCGTAAGTCCCGGCGCCGATGATCGGCGAGTCGCCGATGCGGCCGGCGCGCTTGGCGGTGAGCCCGCCGGTCGAGGTCGCCGCGGCGAGATTGCCGAAGCGGTCGAGCGCGACCGCGCCGACCGTTCCCGACGCGCCGATCGGCGCTTTCCCCTTCTCCGCCTTCAGCGCGCGCTCGAGCTGCCGCACGCGCTCATCCGTCCGGAAGTAGCTGTTCGGCACGAGCGTCATGCCCTGTTCGAGTGCGAACTCCTCCGCGCCCGAGCCCATCAGCATCACGTGGGGTGATTTCTCCATCACCGCACGGGCTAGCTCGATCGGATTCTTCACGTGCTTCACGCCCGCGACCGCGCCGGCCGCGAGCGTCCTGCCGTCCATGATGGACGCGTCGAGCTCGGCCATCCCATCGCGATTGAGCACCGCGCCGCGTCCTGCATTGAAATTCGCGTTGTCCTCGAGCGAGCGCACGACCGCAGTCACCGCGTCGAGGCTCGTGCCGCCCCGCTCGAGCACGGCGTAGCCGGCGTCCCGAGCGGCTTCGAGCCCGGCGCGATAGCGGGCTTCGCGGTCCGGCGGCATCTCCGCGCGGTTGATCACGCCCGCGCCGCCGTGAACGACGATCGCAAGCAGTGGCGCGTCATCCGCACTGGCCGTGCTCGCGACGAGAAGCAGCAGGAGGCTCGTGAGCAGTGCGAGCGGCGCGCCGCGTGTGGATGGCGCTACGCATCGCCTTCGCCTGGACCCGCCAACGCGAGATGCACGGCGCGGCGCGCTCCACTGCGGCGCTTCGTCCCGCGCCATTTGCGAGTCGCGGCGACGAACGTCGAACGCGGAGAAGTGCTTTACGCACGCCATGGTCGCCTCTAATCTGTCCAACGTCCGCCCACCGGACAATCCCGTCACGAATCTTAGAGTGAAAGCCGCCATGCCGCAGCGGATCCGGAGTGTTTTGGTCGCCAATCGGGGCGAGATCGCAATTCGCGTGATGCGGGCGGCGAACGAGCTCGGCATGCGCACCGTAGCGATCTACTCGCAGGAGGATCGCTTCTCGCTCCATCGCACCAAAGCGGACGAGGCGTATCTCGTCGGCTGCGACAAGGACCCGGTTGCCGCGTATCTCGACATCGAGGACATCCTGCGCATCGCGCGCGAAGCGCAGGTCGATGCGATTCATCCCGGTTACGGGTTCCTCGCCGAAAACCCGGAGTTCGCGGAGGCGTGCGCGCACGCGGGCACCGTCTTCATCGGCCCGACACCGCAGATCATGCGCACGCTGGGCAACAAGGTGTCCGCTCGCAACCTCGCCGTGTCGGCGAACGTGCCCGTGATGCCGGCGACGGCGCCGCTGCCGGCCGCGATCGAGCAGTGCATGTCCCTCGCGCACGAGATCGGCTACCCGGTGATGCTCAAGGCGAGCTGGGGCGGTGGCGGGCGCGGGATGCGCGTCGTCGAGAACGATGCACAGCTCGCCGAGCTGCTGCCGGTCGCCCGTCGCGAAGCGAAAGCCGCGTTCGGCAACGACGAGGTGTATCTGGAAAAGCTCGTCCGCCGCGCGCGGCACGTCGAGGTTCAGATACTCGGCGACCGTCACGGCGGGCTCGTGCATCTCTTCGAGCGCGATTGCACGGTGCAGCGTCGCAATCAAAAGGTGGTGGAGCGCGCTCCGGCCGTGTTTCTCACGGACGCGCAGCGAGCCGAGCTGTGCGAAGCGGCGCTCGCCATTGGTCGCGCGGTGCGGTACGTCAATGCGGGCACTGTCGAGTTCCTGCAGGACGCCGATACCGGCAAGCTCTACTTCATCGAGGTGAATCCGCGCATACAGGTCGAGCACACGGTGACGGAGTGTGCGACCGGCATCGACATTGTGAAGGCGCAAATCCACCTCGCCGCCGGCGCGCGCATCGGCACGCCCGAAAGCGGTGTTCCGGCGCAAGAAGACATCCGCATCGGCGCGCATGCGCTCCAGTGCCGCGTCACGACCGAGGATCCCGAAAACAACTTCATCCCCGACTATGGCGCGATCACCGCGTATCGCAGCCCGGCGGGCTTCGGAATCCGGCTCGATGCGGGCACGGCCTACACCGGCGCCATCATCACGCGGTCGTACGATTCGCTGCTGGTGAAGGTCACCGCGTGGTCGCCGTCGCCCGAGGAGACGATCGCGCGCATGCATCGCGCGCTCTGGGAGTTCCGCATCCGCGGTGTCGTCACGAATCTGCGCTTCTGCGACCAAGTCATCATGCATCCGCGCTTCGCGCGCGGCGATTACACGACGAAGTTCATCGACGAGACGCCGGAGCTCTTCCGCTGGCCGCGCCGGCGCGACCGCGCGACGCGCGTGCTCAAGTTCATCGGCGATGTCATCGTCAACGGCAATGCGGAAGTGAAGAATCGGGCGCGACCCGAACGACTCACGCTTGCGCGCCTGCCCAGCGTCACGCTGCCGCCGCCTGCGCCCGGCACGAAGCAGAAGCTCGACGAGCTCGGCCCCGAGCGTTTCGCCCAATGGATGCTCGAGGAGCCGCGCGTGCTGCTCACGGACACCACCATGCGTGACGCGCACCAATCCCTGCTCGCGACGCGCATGCGCTCGCTCGACCTCACGGCCATTGCACCGCGCTACGCGAGCCTGCTGCCGCAGCTGTTTTCGATGGAGTGCTGGGGCGGCGCGACGTTCGACGTCGCGATGCGCTTTCTGAAGGAAGACCCGTGGCAGCGCCTCGTGGAGCTGCGCGAACGCATGCCGAACCTGCTCTTGCAGATGCTGCTGCGATCGGCAAACGCCGTCGGCTACACCAACTATCCGGACAACGTCGTGCGCTTCTTCGTAAAGCGCGCCGCCGAGCGCGGCATCGATCTGTTTCGCATCTTCGACTCGCTGAACTGGGTCGAGAACATGCGCGTCGCCATCGATGCGGTGCTCGAGTCCGGGCGGCTGTGCGAGGCGGCGATCTGCTACACGGGCAATCTCAGCGATCCGCACGAGAAGAAATACACGCTCGATTACTACCTACGGATGGCGCGCGAGCTGAAGCAAGCGGGCACACACATTCTGGGTATCAAGGACATGGCAGGCCTCTGCCGCCCGCGCGCCGCGTACACGCTGGTGAAGACCCTGAAGGAAGAGGTGGGTCTACCGGTGCACTTCCATACGCACGACACGAGCGGCATCGCGGCCGCGAGCGTGCTCGCCGCGATCGAGGCCGGCGCCGACGCGGTCGATGGCGCGATGGATGCGATGAGCGGCCTCACCTCGCAGCCGAATCTCGGCTCGCTCGTCGAGGCGCTGCGGTTCGGGCCGCGCGATACCGGCATCGATCCGGCGAACCTGCGCCTGATCTCGTCGTATTGGGAGCAGGTGAGGCGGCTGTACGCCGTGTTCGAGAGCGACATTCGTTCGGGAACGTCCGACGTCTATGTGCACGGCATGCCCGGCGGGCAGTACACGAACCTGCGCGAGCAAGCGCGCGCGCTCGGCATCGACGATGCGCGCTGGCCCGAGGTGGCGCAGGCCTACGCCGATGTGAACGAGATGTTCGGCGATATCGTGAAGGTCACGCCGACCTCCAAGGTCGTTGGTGACATGGCGTTGCTCATGGTGACGAGCGGAATCTCGAAGGAGAAGGTGCTCGATCCGAACGCAGAGATCGCGTTTCCGGAATCCGTGGTGCAGCTCTTTCGCGGCGATCTCGGGCAGCCGCCCGGTGGGTTCCCTCAGGAGCTCCAGCGCAAAGTATTGAAAGGCGCGAAGCCGCTCGCGCAGCGGCCGGGCGCCGCGCTGCCACCCGTGGACCTCGCCGCGGAGCGCGAACGCATTCAGAAGACGCTTTCCCGTCCAGTGACGGACGACGATCTCGCCTCGTATCTGATGTATCCGAAGGTATGGCTCGAATACATCGAGGAACGGATTCAATACGGCGACCTCTCGATCTTGCCGACGCCGGTTTTCTTCTACGGCATGGAGCCGGGGCAGGAGATCACGGTCGACCTCGAACGCGGCAAGACGCTGATCGTGCGGTACGTCGCCACCAGCGAGACGCACGAAGACGGGACGCGCACCGTGTTTTTCGAGCTGAACGGCCAACCCCGGTCGGTGCGCGTGTTCGATCGCAGCCAGGTGCCGAAGCGGCCGCCGCAGCGGAAGGCGGAGCTGGGGAATGGCAAGCATGTCGGAGCGCCCATGCCCGGCGTCGTTGCCACGGTGAGCGTGGCGGTCGGTCAGAAAGTCGCGCGCGGCGATCTGCTCGTGACTCTCGAGGCGATGAAGATGGAGACGGCGGTGCGCGCGGACGCCGACGGGCACGTGGCCGAAGTGCTCGCACGGCCGAAGATGCGCGTCGACGCGAAGGATTTGCTGCTCGTGTTTGCTTAGCCGCGCCGAGGCGCGGAGGTGTTCGGCAAACCCGGCCGCGAGCACGATTTCGTCGAGCACGGAAGCCGCGGATCTGTTCTGAGAGGCCCGCTCGCGAACACGAGCTTCACGTCGTCGAGCTGAACCCCGGCGCCCCGCTCCTCGTCGCCGTCGATCCGCGACGGCTCCTCGAACATCGACACCAACGTGTCGGTAAGCACGATCTTCTCCGTGCAACCCTTTGCCCTCGCGTGACGGACGAGGGCGGGTGAATCTACGTGCGCCGTCAGGTCGATCGAAGCGAGCGTGCGCGCTCGGTCCGGACCGCGATCCGACGCGCGGCAACGCGCCGGAATCGACTGAAACCGGGCCAGCACCTCAGACCGAGAGCCGCGATCAGCAGTGCCAATGCGGCGAGGTCGATGCGTCCTCCACCTCCTCCGCCACCGCCCCCGTTCGTGGACCCGCTCGTCGGCGGCGGATTCGGGCTCGCCACCGGATTGCCCGATGCGGAAATCGTGATCGTTCCCGCATCGTTGCTGGCGTTCGAATCGTTCGCCGAATCGAGCTGGAGGGCCACGGTCACCGAGCCGTTTTCCGTCGCGGTGAGATTCATGTCGACCTGCCGCGTGTCGCCCGCCGCCAGCGTGCCGAGCGTGCACGTCGCGGTTCCGGCTCCCGACGTGCAGGTGCCACCGTTCGCGGTCACCGACGCGATCGTCACGGTCGTCGGCAGGGTCGCCGTGACACTCACCGCATTGGACGCGTCGTCCCCGAATGCACGCACGAGGAAGGAGGCGACGAACGCCGTGCCCGTCTGCGCCTGCAACGACGGCGTGCCGATCTCGAGACCCGCATCGGGCGGGTGGTAAGCCGTCAAGCAGCGCGAGTTGTTGATGTACGGCTGCATCTGCGCAACGCTGCACGCCGAAAACTGATCGCTGCCGTTCAGCCGCGGCGCCATCAGAAACGTCTGCGGGGTGCTCTGACAGGCGCCGGTCTCGCCGTCGTGCGGAGCGCCGAAGTTGTGCCCGATCTCGTGCGCCGCGATGAGCGCCGACTGCGTCGTCGAGCGGCGTCCCTCCGACAGACTCGCCGCATTCGCGCCATCGCACACCGAACCGATGTACGCGATCCCGACCGTGTCGCCGCTGAGATCGCGACCCGTCATCAAATGCGTCAAGCCGAGCGCGAGTTGTGCCGGTGATCCGGCGCGATAGGAACGCAGCTCCGTCAGCAGGTCCGCCGGGACCGACTTGGTGAAGGGATCGTTCGCATCGCGCAGGATCTGCGTGGAGGCCAGCGACACCTTCACACCGAGCTGCGAGGTGAAGATGCCATCCACGATGTTCATGCGCGCAATCACCGCATCCTCGGCGGTGCCGGTGCTGCCGGAGGCGAAGAGGTTGGCGAACTCGAAATCGCCGACGACGCCGACACGTACCTGCTTCGAGGCACTGAGCTCGGCAGTGGCCGCTTGCGCCTGCAACTCGTGCGACAGACTCGCAAACGCTTCCGCGGCCGTCGCGGGCCCGCTCGCGCGCACGACCTCGCACGACATCTGATCGACTGGCAGCAGCGCGTCGTCCAGCCGGTAAACCACCGGCGCGGCGCCGGAAACCGTGAGCGGCTCGACGGTGACATCGGCGATATCCGCCGCGGGCTCGATCGCGTAGAGCGACTGCCCATCGAAGATCATCCCGCGCCAGCCGCTCGAGCTGCGCGTGATGCGCACCCACGAGCGCGCGATGCCATCGACGGTTCCCTGCAACGGCATCGTCGTCGTGTTTCCGGCGCGCACCGCTCTGCGAATGCGCTCGTTCGGCGTGACGGACAGCTCGAACCTGCGTCCGTACGCCTCGAAGCTCACATGCTCGGGTGCCCCGACGCGCGCGGTGCTCGCGATCTGCACGGCCTCGTGATGCATGACGCGAAACTCGTGCGCGGCGGCCGTCGCGACGTGCGGAAGCGCAAGAGCAACGAACGCGGCCGGCGTCAGGCGAAACGATCCGCGACCGGAGTGCTTGCAGCCGAGCTCCGCGCCAAGAGGCAACTGACTTAGCATCGTTCGTTGATTCTTGTGTCCCCCGAGGTCAGCCGCTTTGTAGCGGAGGTCGCTCGCGACGGCCCTCGTGCGTGTCACATTCCTGCGGCTCGATCGGCGCATATCACGGCGCCGTCTCCGCTTACAGACAGTCCTTGAGCGCAACGGCGGGGTCAGCCAGCTTGGCAGGATCGGGGCGCGCGCGGGCCGCAACGAGCTTGCGCGCCGCCATCTGATCCTTCGGGTTGTTGACGGTATCCACCGCGATGATCTCGCCGCGGAACAAGTAGCACGCGGCAAACGACCGCGCCGCCGGAGAGCCCCGGATGACGATCGAGTCGAATCCGGTGCTGACGCCGATGATGATCATCTTCAGGTCGTATTGATCGGACCAGAACCAGGGCACCTTGTCGTGTGGCGTGGGAATGCCCAGCATGTTCAGTGCCGCGCTCGCCCCCTGCTCGAAGGCGTTGTCGACGGACTCGAGCCGCATGCGGCGGCCGTAGTGGATGCTGGGATGATTCGTGCAGTCGCCCGCCGCGAAAATGTGCGGATCGCTCGTGCGGCAGTGCTGGTCGACGACGATGCCGTTCTCGCAGTCGAGGCCCGCGTCGCGCGCGAGCTGGTCCTCGGGGACGACTCCAATGCCGGCGACCACGAGGTCCGCCGGATACTCGGAGCCGTCGGCACACAGCACCGCGCGCACGCGTGCGCCCGGGCCGTGGCCTGTGCCGTGCAGCGCCTCGACGCGCGCATTACACACGATGCGCACACCGTGCTTCGCGTGCTCGGCCTGATAGAAGGCGGACACCTCCTCGCAAGTGACGCGATTCATCACGCGATCCGCCATTTCCAGCACCGTCACTTCCAAGCCCTGCTCGCGCGCGGTCGCCGCCACCTCGAGACCAATGTAGCCGCCGCCGACGATCACGAGCCGCTTGCCCGTCACGAAATCCGGACGGATGCGCGCGACATCGCCGATGGTCCTCAAATAATGAACGCCGGCCAGATTGGCTCCCGGCGTGACCATCCGGCGCGGCGTGCTGCCCGTCGTGAGGAGCAGGAGGTCGTAGCCGACGCTCTGCCCATCGTCCAGTCGCACCGAACGGCGTTCGCGGTCGATGAGCTCGGCGCGCCGGCCGAGCCGGGTCTCGACGCCGTGCTCCGCATAAAAGTGCGCGGGCCGGATGAGCAGCCGCTCCATCTCGAGCGCGCCCGAGAGGTACTTCTTCGAGAGGGGCGGGCGCTGATAGGGCAGATGGGGCTCCGCTCCGACGAGGGTCAGCGTGCCTTTGAAGCCCTTCTTGCGCAGCGTGTCGATGGCTTGCGCGGCGGCCTGTCCGGCGCCGACGATCAGGATGCGGTCGACCATAGTCGCGAGCATAGCCCAGGGTCGGGACCCGGCGCCCGCACCAGAAGCGAGCAAGAAGATGGGTCACGCGCTCTGCGATGGTGCAGCGTGAGCTCGAGGCGGCGTATCATCGCCGCGAAACTCCGTGATTTCTCTAAACGCCGCGTCCGCTGTGCCGGTGGCACGAATACTGCAAAATGCCGGTGCCTGAATAGGTGCCGCACAGGCAGCGCCTGCCAGCCCAACACACTGAATTCAATAAGGCCAAGACCCGAACGGGAGCTCGCTCATGAAACTGGTCACCGCGATCATCAAGCCCTTCAAGCTGGACGACGTGCGCGCCGCGCTGTCCGATATCGGCGTATCGGGCATGACCGTCACGGAAGTGAAAGGCTTCGGCCGCCAGCGCGGTCACACCGAGCTCTATCGGGGGGCCGAGTACGTCGTCGATTTCGTTCCGAAGACCAAGATCGAAGTGGCCGTGCGGAGCGATCTGGCCGATCAAGTCGTCGAAGCGATTCTGAAGTCGTCGAAGACCGGCAAGGTCGGCGACGGCAAGATCTTCATCACCGACATCGAGCGCGTCATTCGCATCCGCACGGGCGAAACGGACGACGCCGCGCTGTAGCCGGCCGTCCTGCGTCGGGGCCGGCAAAAGCCGCGCCTTTTGCCGGCCGGACGCCCTAGACTGCGCGCATGAGTGACGACCAAGCCCTGCGCGACATCGCCGGCGAGCTGCACCTCGGCCACGCTCGCCGCCACATCTTCCTGTGCACCCATGGTGATTGCTCACCCGCCGAGCTCGCCCTCGAGTCGTGGAAATTCCTCAAGAGGCGGCTGAAGGAGCTGGGGCTCGTGGATACCGACCACGGCGTTCTGCGGACCAAGGCCGACTGCCTCCGCATCTGCCAGGGCGGACCGATCGCGGTCGTGTACCCCGAGGGCACGTGGTACCGGAACTGCACGCCGGACAATCTCGAGCGAATCATCCAGCAGCACCTGATCGGCGGCCGCGTGGTCGACGATCTGGCCTTCGTGCGGGCGCCGTTGCTGGAGTCGGTGCGCGACGCGACCTAGTGTCGCGTGGGAATGGACGTGGCGCCGGCGCTCGGCGTCGGGTGGGGTTTCGCTCTGGTCGAGCTTCCCGCGATTGCCGGGGCGCCCGTGCCCAACTCGTTCGCCAGAATGCCGTCGAGCGGCCGCGGCCGGCCGAATAGGAATCCTTGTGCGCAATCCACGCCGAGCTCCGCAAGCCGGTCGCGCACCTCGTACGTCTCGACGCACTCGGCGACGGTCTCTATGCCCATGCCGCGCCCGAGCTGCGCGATCCCACGCACCAGCGATTCCGAGCGAGGGTTGCCGAGCAGGTCGCGGACGAACGAGCCGTCGAGCTTCAGCATCTTCACGTCGAAATACTTGAGGTAGGCGAACGAGCTGACGCCCGTCCCGAAGTCGTCGAGGGCGAACTGGACGCCGCGCGACTGCAGGCGACGAATCATGGCCTGTGTCTGCGCGATATTGGCGACGGCGGCCATCTCGGTGATTTCGAACTGCAACCATTCGCCGGGCACGCCGGCTCCGCCCACGCGCGACATCAGCCACTCGAGGAAGTCCGGGTCGCCGATCGAAGGGCCCGAGAGATTCACGGAAAAACGCAGCTTCTTGCACGACAGCAGCGCGCGTTGCGCGTCGAGCTTCGCGAGCACGTGCCCGACCACGGCGCGATCCAGCTCGACCAGCATGCGATAGCGAGTGGCCGCGGACATGAACCACGTCGGTGAGAGGTGAGTGCCGGCCTCGCCGATGAGTCGCACGAGCAGCTCGTAGTTCGCGGTCGCATGCGCGCCGTGCAGGCTCACGATCGGCTGCGCGAACACCTCGATGCGCCCCGCTTCGAGCGCTTGGCGCAGGCGGTCCGCGACGAGCACGTCGTCGTTGCGTCGGACGATGCTCTGGTCCGCGTCCTGATAGACCTCGACGCGTCCGCGGCCGCGATCCTTGGCCGCCTTGCACGCCGCTTCGGCGGCGGCGAGCGTATGGCTGAGACCGCCGTCGCTGGCCGTGATGAGCGCGACACCGAACGAGATGGAGAGCGGCGTCGGCACACCATGGATCGTGACCGAGAGGCCACTCACGGTCTTGCTCAGTTGCTCGGCGATGCGCCGGCCCTGCGCGAGGGTCGTGCGTGGGATGTAGATGGTGAAGCGATCGCCCGAGAGGTGACACGAGCACGAGCCCTGCGGGAGCTCGGCCGTCTGGAACGCGGCGCCGACTTCGGAGATGGCGAGATCGCCGGTCGCGAAGCCGGCGAGCTTGTTGATGACGTGGAGCTGGTCGATGTCGCCGTAGAGCACGCAGCCGGGCAGGCGGTCGTCGGATTCCTGCGCGCGAATCACGCGTTCGAAGTCGTGCCAGCCGAGCAGCGTTGCGATCGGGTCGAAGGACTCCGGTGACGATGATCGGGCAGGTGTCGTTGCGGACGTCGCTGGCGACGGGCTGCCCGAGGTGGTGGCGGCAGCGGCAGGTGCGGCCTCGATCGGAGCGGCGGGTTTGGCGGCGGCCGCAGGTGCGGCGTCGGTCGGAGCGGCGGGTTTCGCGGCGACTGCGGGTGCCGGCTCGATCGGCGTTGCGGATCTCGCAGCGGCCGTAGATATGGCTTCGATCGGAACCGCAGGTTTCGCCGCGGGTGCCGTTTCGATCGGCGCTCCAGCTCTGGCGCTGGCAGCGGATGCGGGCTCGGGCGGCGCCGCGGGTCTCGGGTCGGCGGGTGCGGCGTCGCTCGCAGCTCCAGCGCTTTCGGCGCTCGCTGCCGCAGCCGGCGGCGCCGTTGGCGTCTGCAGTGGCGCGCTCGGCGTCGCTGGCGTGCTCGCGGGAGCCGGCGCCTCGGCCGACATCTCCGCCGACGCGGCCGGCTTCGCCGACGCACTCGCGAGAGCCGCCGGTCGCTGCTCCATCGGCCACATGCTCCCGCTATGCGTGATCGTCGTAGTCGCACCACGCTCCTCGAGCAAGAGCGCCTCGATCTCGCGCGCCAAAGCCAGCAGCTTCTGCGACTCGATCGATCCGAACTTGTCCTCTTCGATCATGCGCACGGCAACGAGCGTCGGGGCCGAAGGGTCGCCCGCGCCGAGCGCCACGCCGATCAGCCGCCCCCGCACCGGCCCGTTGCTGTCCGCACGCACGCGATTCGTGCCGAAGACACCACGTTTGGTCTGCGCCTGCGCCATGAGCTGCGACAGCCCGTTCGTGCACACGTCCTCGAAGAAATGGGCGGCCTGCGCGCTGCGCGTGAAATACTTGGTGGGCCCGCCGTCCGAGCGCGTGACGCCGACCGCGGATGCGCCGAGCTCGGTTGCCGCTCGACGCAATGCTTCCGTGAGACTGCGTGGACGCGAATGCACCGGCTCCGAAGAGCGCGGTGAACCTTCAGGGGTCGGCGGCGGCGCGCTGGGCGGTGACATTGCAGGATGTGTCGAAACCGAGACGCGATGACTCTAGTCCCCCGCCTTCCGACGCCGCGGGAACGCGGTTCGCTACCTGGACACAAATCCGTATCATTCCGCCGTCTCATCCCGATTTTGCGACCCGGATCACATCCGCGACCGCAACGTACTCCTCAGCGAAAGACGACCCATGCCCAAAGCCATACGGATCTATGAGCACGGCGGACCGGAGGTCCTGCGTTTCGAAGACCTGGACGTACCGGCGCCCGCGCCGGACGAAGTGCAAATCCGGCACACCGCCATCGGCGTGAATTTCATCGACGTGTACGACCGCACGGGCCTGTATCCGCTCGAGCTGCCGTCGGGCCTCGGCCGTGAAGCCGCCGGCGTCGTGGTGGCGAAGGGCCGCAAGGTCCGCGATTTCCGCATCGGGGACCGTGTCGCGTACGTGTCCAACACCTGCGGCTCCTACGCCGAGGTCCGCAACATTCCGGCCGCGCGCGCCGTGAAGGTGCCGAAGGGTGTCTCGGATCAGCAGGCCGCGGCGCTGATGCTGAAGGGCATGACGGCGCAATACCTCGTGCGGCGGACGTATCGTGTGAAGCGCGGCGACGTCGTGCTCGTGCATGCGGCGGCGGGTGGTGTCGGGCTCATCCTGTCGCAGTGGGCGAAAGCGCTCGGCGCGACGGTCATCGGCGTGGTCGGCAGCGATGCGAAGGCGGAGCTCGCGCGCAAGCACGGGTGCAAGCATGTGCTGATTTCGGGCCGCGACGAGCTCGTGCCGAGCGTCAAGAAGATCACGAAGAACGCCGGCGTTAACGTCGTCTACGACTCCGTCGGCAAGGACACCTTCATGGAGTCGCTCGACTGCTTGCGTCCGCTCGGCATGATGGTGACGTACGGCAATGCGTCGGGACCGCCGCCGGCGATCAGCCCGCTCGAGCTCAGCAAACGCGGCTCGCTCTTTCTCACGCGGCCCACGCTGTACCACTACATCGCGCGGCGCGAGGACCTCGTGGCGACCGCGCGCGAGCTGTTCGCGGCCGTGAAGAGCAAAGCCGTGCGCATGCGGATCGGCCAGACGTACGCGCTGAAGGATGCGGCGGAAGCGCATCGCGATCTGGAAGGCCGTCGCACCACGGGCTCCACGGTGCTCATTCCCTGATCGCGCCGTTCACCGCCCGCGCCGCAGCGCCCGCGGCGCCGGCCGCGGCGGCACCTTATTTGCTGCACGTTAAAGCCAAACGCCGGAGCGCCGCCGCTCCGGCGAGGTGCGCGGGATTCGCGCCCGATTGGCGTTTCTAGAGGTGCAGCCATGCGGTTCATCGACGATATCGATCGCATCAATCAGCTCGTCGACGAGATCGAGGAAGACATCGACCGCACGACCCAGCGGATCGAAGCGTGCGTCGATCAGCTCGATGAGCTGGCGCTGAAGGTGGCGCGCGCGGCGAAGGCGCTGCGCGAGCAGGTCATTCAGCAGCGCGCGGTCGCTTCAGCCGCCCTTCCCACGACGCATTGACGCGGTTCAACGGACGACGCGCAGCCCGCGGCCGCTGCGGCCGATGCCGAGCGCGCCGCTGCGCACCACCTCGAGCAGTGTCGCGAGTCGCGCCAGCTCCGCGATGAACGAGTTGACTTCCGCCTCGCTCGCCGTCAGCTCGACGATGAAGCAATCGATCGCCGGATCGAGCACGCGCCCGCCGGTGCGCACGACATAGCCGCGCACGACGTCCGTCTGCTCGGCGCGCACCTTCAGCTTCAGGAGCACGAGCTCGCGTTCGAGATGCTCCCCGAGCGTCATGTCCTCGACGCTCACGACGTCGATCAGCTTGTTCAGCTGGTTCAGGATCTGCTGGATCACCGCCTCGGAGCCGCTGGTCACGAGCGTGATGCGCGATACCGTCGGATCGTCCGTCGGCGCGACGGACAGCGACTCGATGTTGTAGCCGCGGGTGGAAAAGAGCCCGGCCACCCGGCTCAAGGCTCCGGCTTCGTTCTGCAGGAGGATGGCGATGATATGACGCATTGAAGATTTGGACGGCCCGGTGGGCCATTGATGGGACGCTTGAGCATGATAGCCGGTTACGGCTAGTCTCCAAGGTCCCCGGCCCACATCGGGCCCTCCGATACAGATTCCAATGAGCGATACCGTCATCCAGCCCCGCCCCGTGGGACATCCGCTCGCCGGTCGAAGAATGACCGGCGCCCAGATGATCATGCAGGTCGTTGCGGATGAGGGTGTAACGGCCATTTTCGGCTACAGCGGCGGGGCGATCCTGCCGACCTACGACGCCGTATTCCTCTACAACGCCGAGCAGGAGAAGAGCGGCGGGCGGCAGATTCCGCTCATCGTGCCCGCGAACGAGCAGGGCGCAGGTTTCATGGCCGCCGGCTACGCGCGCTCCACGGGGCGCGTCGGCGTGTGCCTCGTGACGTCGGGTCCCGGTGCGACGAACACCGTCACGCCGGTGCGCGACTGCATGGCCGACTCGGTGCCGATCGTCGTGATCTGCGGGCAGGTCTCGCGCGCCGCCATCGGCACGGACGCCTTCCAGGAAGCGCCGGTGCCTTCGATCATGGGCGCCGTCGCGAAGCACATCTTCCTCGTCACCGATCCGACGAAGCTCGAAGCGACGGTGCGCACGGCGTTCGACATCGCGCGCACCGGCCGGCCGGGCCCGGTGGTCATCGACGTGCCGAAGGACGTGCAGAACTGGGAAGGCACGTTCGTGGGCGGCGGCATGCTGCCCATTCCCGGTTATCGGCGCCGCATGAACGAGCTCGCGACGCGCGTGATCGACAGTGCCGAGTGCGCCCGCTTCTTCGAGATGCTCGGCGAAGCGAAGCGGCCGCTCATCTATGCCGGCGGCGGCGTCATCAACGCGAACGCGTCGGACGCGCTCACCGAGCTCGCGCAGACGTTCGGCATTCCGGTCGTCACCACGCTCATGGGCATCGGCGCCTTCGACACGATGCACCCGCTCAGCATGCGCATGCTCGGCATGCACGGCGCGGCGTTCGCGAACTACGCGGTGGACGATTGCGATTTCCTCATCGCGGTCGGCGCGCGCTTCGACGATCGTGTCGCCGGCGTGCCGGCCAAATTCGCGCGCAACGCGAAGAAGATCGCGCACCTCGACATCGACCGCGCCGAGGTGAACAAGGTGAAGCGCGTGCAGTGGAGCCACGTGGGCCAGCTGCCCGACGCGCTGCGGGCGTTGACCGTCCATGGCAAGCGCGAAGGCTTCAAGCGCGACTACGGCACGTGGCACGCGGAGCTCGCCGAGCTCAAGCGCACGTACGCGATGAACTACGACCGTACGAGCGAGCTGATCCAGCCCTACTACGTCATCGAAGAGATCAACAAGCACACCAAGGGTGAGGCGATCATCGCGACCGGCGTCGGCCAGCACCAGATGTGGGCCGCACAGTACTGCGATTTCCGCTCGCCGCGGCTGTGGCTCACCTCCGGCAGCATGGGCACGATGGGCTTCGGCTTGCCGGCCGCCATCGGCGCGCAGATCGCGCACCCGGATCGGCTCGTCATCGACATCGACGGCGACTCCAGCATCCGCATGAACATCGGCGAGCTGGAGACCGTCACGACATACGACCTGCCCGTGAAGGTGGTCGTGCTGAACAACTACGGCGACGGCATGGTGAAGCAGTGGCAGAAGCTCTTCTTCAAGGGCCGGCTGTCGGCGAGCGACCGCTCGCTCCACAAGAAGGACTTCGTGCGTGCCGCGCAGGCGGACGGCTTCACCTACGCCGTGCGGCTCGACAAGAAAGCGGACGTGCCGCGCGTGATCGCGGAGTTCATCAACCATCCGGGGCCGGCGTTCCTCGAAGTGATCATCGATCGCGACGCGGGCGTGTATCCGATGGTCGGGCCGGGGCAGGCGTACGACGAGATGATCACGGGCGATTACATCGCCTCGCGTCACAAGGTCGAGATCAAGACGCCCGGCCCGTCGGAGATGTTCTGATGAAATACCTGCACACGATGGTGCGCGTCACCGATCTCGACGCGTCGCTGAAGTTCTACTGTGATGCGCTCGGCCTGCGCGAGGTGTCGCGCAAGGAAGTGCCGCAGGGGCGCTTCACGCTCGTATTCCTCGCCGCGCCCGGCGACGAGAGCGCGCAAGTCGAGCTGACGTACAACTGGGATCCGGAGACGTACACGGGCGGCCGCAACTTCGGGCACCTCGCATACCAGGTCGACGACATCTACGCGGCCTGCCAGCGCCTGAAGGATCACGGCGTGACGATCAATCGGCCGCCGCGCGACGGGCACATGGCATTCGTGCGTTCGCCGGACAACATTTCCATCGAGCTGCTGCAGAAAGGCGGGCCGTTGCCGCCGGCGGAGCCCTGGAAGTCGATGCCCAACGTCGGGCAGTGGTGAGCACCGGCGCGAGCTCGTCGGACGCGATTCACGCCCAGCATTCCGCGCGCCTTCGCGGCATTCTCTGCATGCTCGTCGCGGTGGGCTCGTTCGCCTGCCTCGACACCTTGCTGAAGCTGCTCGCGGCGCATTACCCGACGATGCAGGTGAGCGCGCTGCGCGGCGCGGCGTCGCTCCCGTTCCTCGTCTTGCCCGCGCTGCTGATGAAGAGTGCGCAGCAGCTGGCGCCGCGCCGCATCGGCTGGCATCTGTTTCGCGGCGTGCTGCAGATCGTGACGCTCGGGGCGTTCATCTACGCGCTGCGCTCGCTCTCGCTCGCGGACACGTACGCGATCTTCCTATCCGCGCCGTTGATGGTGACCGCGCTCTCGGTGCCGCTCTTCAAAGAGCATGTCGGCTGGCGACGCTGGCTCGCGATCGGCGTGGGGTTGAGCGGCGTGCTCGTGATGCTGCGGCCTTCGGGCTCGGGCCTGCTGACACTCGGGGCCATCGCCGCGCTCTTCTCGGCCGCAGCGTATGCCGCCGGCGTGCTCACGGTGCGCATGCTGGCGCGTACCGAGACTGCGGCGAGCATCACGCTCTGGCCGCTCGTCGTGATGACCGTCGTGACCGGCGCGTATTCCATCCCGGGCTGGGTCGGCGTGCGTGCGGAGCATCTCGGCTGGATCGTCGCGATGGGGATCGTCGGCGCGCTCGGCACGCGCATGCTCACGGAGGCATTTCGCGCCGCGCCCGCATCGGTCGTCGCGCCGTTCGAATACACCGCGCTCGTGTACGGGGTCGCGATCGACTGGCTTCTCTGGAGCAAGCTGCCGGCGTTGCGAGTCGTCCTCGGCGGCGCGCTCGTCATCGCGAGCGGCCTGTTCTTGATCTGGCGCGAGCGCCAGTTGCGCCTCGCGAGGGCCGCGACCGCGCCCTCGCCGTAGCCGCTACTGAACCGAGATTTCGGTCGCGTTGGTCATTGCGCGTCGGGCGCTGAACGCGAGTTGCATCTTGCTTGGGCGCCGAGCCGCGCCGGCGCCTACTGAAGCGAGATTTCGATCGCGCCGTCGCGTTCGACGCTACGGAGCTGCGTCGTGGGAAGCACGGCCGCGAGCGCATCCGCCGGGGCAAGATCACCGACGGACCCGCTGAGGACCGCGCGGTCGGCTTCCATTTCGGCATCCGGCGTCGTGTACACGATTTCGCGCCCGAGCTCGCGACCGACCCACGTCAGGAATTCGCGCACCGGCCGGCCATCGATGTCGAACGGCGGCGCCGCTTGCGCGGCCCACGACCAGGCCTCATCGCTCGGTGAGATCGCGTCCCGCTGTATTTCTCCGGAAGCCGTTACCAGCAGCTGCTCACCCACCGCTGCGCTCTGGGCAGCGCCGCCCTTTTGGGGCAGCAGCGCGACGCGTCCCTCGCGTACGCGGATGCGCGTGCCGTCCTTCATGATCCGCGCTTCGTATTGCGTCCCGACATGCTGGACGACGCCCGCCGGCGTCCCGACGCGCAGATGCTCGGAATGCCGCGGCGTCGCGCCGGCATCGACATAGACCGCCCCGGACAACACATCGACGCGCTCCGGCTCGACGAACGCGATGCGCGTGTCGTGATCGAGTCGCAACGAAACGCCATCGCGCAACTGCAGCGCGACGCGCCCATCCGCCCCGGTCTCGAGCGCCTCTCCGACGTGCAGCGGCGCTGACACGACGTGCCAGCTGCCGAAGCGACCTGCGCGCGCCTGAGCGGTCCCCACGATGCGGCTCACATTCGCAACGACTTCATCCGACGCGACGAAATGCGCGCGCCCGATCCACACGGCCAGCGCCGCCATCGCGATCGAGGCGGCGAGCGCGAGATAGACGCGCCGCCGATTGCGCCGTGCGACCGTAGCGCGCCATTCCGCATGGACCGCCGCGCGGACGGCCGCTTTCATTTCCTCGCCAGGTTGCGCGCGCCCACCGGCTGCGCGCAGCACACGCGCGATTCCAGCCTCGTCAGGGTCGATGTCGGACATGACAGTTCCTCACGTCTCGAGCGCCGCCGCGATGTCTTCCGCCGCGGACCCGAATACTTTCTCCAAGGCCTCCCGGAACGATACGCGAGCGCGCGCGAGCAGCGACTGCGCCGCGGTGTGGCCAATCCCGAGCCGCTCCCCGATCTCCTCGACCGAGCGGCCCTCCACGTACTTCCACTCGAGCGCGTCGCCATAGCGCGCGGGAAGGCGATCGAGCACCGTCTGCACGAGCCGTCCGACCTCCGCGCGGCCGTAGCCCTTCACCAGGTCGTACTCGTCCGGCGCCTCGATCGACTCGATGGCGGCGCGCAGCTCCGGACGATCATCGATCAGCACGAGGTGATCGGAGTGGCGCCGCTCGACGCGGAGCCGATCCACGATCTCGCGCCGGCAGATCTGGCACAGCCAGGTGAAGAGCGCGGCTTCGCCGCGATAGTCGGCCAGTTTGCGCATCGCCTTACCCAACGCCGCTTGCACCACCTCGCGCGTCGCCTCGACATCCCCATTGAGGCGCGGCAGAGCGAAGCGGTACAGCCGCGGAAAGTGACTCTCGAAAAACGCGTCGAACGCGCGTTCCTCGCCTGCGAGCATGCGTCGTATCAGCTCGGACTCGTCCGTCATGGCAGGTAAGACGGGCTTGCGCACAGGGATCAATCGGAGGCGCCGGGGGGCCCAGGATCGCCCCATATTGGGCTGTCGCCGCACCGAATGCACCCCGGCGCGCTCGCGCGCAGGGCGGTCAGTTGTAGCGCCGCTCGCGGAACAGCTCGAACGCCGTCTGGTAATACGCCACGGCCAGGTCGTTCAGGCGTGAATTCAGCGGCGCGGGCCGGTAGGAGTCCGTCGTCGCGTCGTAGAACACGTCCTGCACGGTCTTGCCGAGCCCGAGGATCGCGAGCTCCCCGTCCTTGTAGAGCGCGACGTCGTGATTGTGGCTGAAGAACGCGACGGGGCTCGCGCGTTGCGCATGCAGCACGTCCTCGCCGAAGAACGGCGCGCAGTAGGAGAGCCCGAGGAGCCCGAGCACCGTGGGCGCGATGTCGATCTGCGTCGTCAGCGTGTCCACGACGCCCGGCCGCAGGTGCTTCGGCGAGTAGAAGAGCATCGGGATCTCGTAGCTCTTCAGCGGGATTTCTTCGTGCCCGTACACGCGCGCCCCATGGTCCGCGACGATGATGAAGAGCGTGTCGTCGAACCACGCGTGCTTGCGCGCTTCGCGCAGGAAATAACCCTGGGCGAAGTCCGCGTAGCGCACGCCCGACTCGCGCCCGCCGCCTTTCGGCAGCACCCCCGGAACGCCCTCGCGGAAGGTGAAGGGCTTGTGGTTCGAGGTGGTCATGATGATCGAGAAGAACGGGCGGCCGCGCGCCGCGATCTCGTCGTAGTAGCGCAGCGCCGAGTCGAACAGGTCCTCGTCCGCAACGCCCCAGATGTTCTCGAAGCGCACCGGCTGCGGGATCTGTGTGCGGTCGCGGACTTCGAAACCGTTGTGGCCGAAGAAGTAATTCATGTTGTCGAAATACCCGTACCCGCCGTACAGGAAGCTCGTCTGATAGCCGTGCTGGCGCATGACCGTGCCCCAGTTCGCGATCCCTTCGTTGCCGGGCCGGCGCAGCACGGAAACGCTCGGGATCGGCGGCAACGACGTCGTGATCGCTTCCAGCCCGCGCACGGTGCGCGTACCGGAGGCGTACATGTGCCGGAACCACACGCCCTGCTGCGCGAACGCGTCGAACTGCGGAGTCCAGTCGTGCTGCGAACCGTACAGCTTGCTGAACTCCGCACCGAACGACTCGCTCGCCACGACGACGACGTTCAGCTTGCCGAGGCCGTGCGGATCGCCGGGGAAGGTGCGATCGAGCCGTCCCTCCGCGAGCCGGGTAAACTTGCCGCCTGCGGGCGCGAGCTGCGCGATGAGCGCCTTCACGTTCTGCTCGGTCGGATGGCTCGCGTAATAGGTGTGATAGTCGATCTCGTTGGTGCGCAGCGCGCGGAAGAAGCTGCTTGCGCCGTTGGCCGCGATCTCGTTGGCCACGCGGTTGGCCGAAAACGCCAGCGTGTGCGTCTCGAAGAGCGATGCGCCGAAGACGCTGAGGGCGACGAAGGCCAGAAACACGAGGGTTCGTTGCGCGAAGTGTGTCGGCGGCGCGTTTGCAGCAGGTGTCAGCATGCGTCGCAGACCGTACACGACGAGCGCGGTGACTGCGGCGGTGATCAGCAGCACGCGGACGACGGGATAGTCCACCCAGATGTCTCCGACCACTTCGGTCGGATAGAGCAGGTAATCGACAGCAACGAGGTTCAGCCGCGCGTCGAATTCCTCGAAGAAGAAGTACTCGATGGCGGCGACGAACGTGAGGCCGAACATCCACACGAACGCCCCCGCGAGCAGCACGACGCGCATGGCGCGCGAGCGATACCAGCGCTCTGGGGCGAGCCATAGGAAGACCGCGAACGGCGCGAGCAGGTAGACGCACTGGACGAGGTCGTTCGCGATTCCGGCGGCCAAGAGCAGCGGCATCGAGAGGCCGCTCACATGTTGCGCGCGTCCAAACGCAGCCCACAGCACGATCCGCAGCGCGAGTCCGAGACATGCGTACCAGAAAGCCAGCGTGAGCAAGGGACGGAACCGGCCCGTGAGCACGGACTGCACGGTCGGCGAGAAACGTTGGGGCATCGCTAAGTCGAACCTGGAGCTGGTGCGACCTCGTAAGACGCTCGCTCGCGCGAAAATCAGTCGCAGTCAAGTTCGCCACAGTGGTCGTTGCCCGGCAGGTGGGTGCTAGCATTCGGCATGCAACACATGGGCAGAAGGGTCGTTCTCATCGCCGCGGCGGCGCTGCTTCTCGCGAGCGCCGCGTACGGTGCAGAGCCCCCGGCGCTGCGCAAAGGCGAGCCGCTCGCTGCCGCTCTGACGGCGCTGCGCGACGCAGGTCTCGGGATCATCTTCAGCACCGCGTTGATCGGCCCGGAGCTGCGCGTCGAGGGGGATCCCGGCACCGGCACGCCGGAAGAGATCGCGCGGCGCATCCTCGCGCCTCATGGGCTCCGGCTCGAGACCATTCGCCCGGGGATTTTCTCCGTCGTCAGGGATGCCTCCACCGAGAACGATCAAACGCCGTCTGCGGCGAGCGCCGCGCGCGACACGCGCTCGGCCGGAGCGGCCGCCAATGACCTCCAGGAAGTGGACATCTACGCGAGCCGCTACACGATCGAGCAGCAGGAATCGAGAGCCGCCCTCGCGGAGCTCTCCCGCGATGACATCGAGGCGCTCCCGGGCCTGAGCGAGGACGTCCTGCGTGTGCCGCGCTTCCTGCCGGGCACGGCCGCCAGTCCCCTGTCAGCGCGCGCTCACGTGCGCGGCGGCCGCGAAGACGAGCTCGCGGTGTTCTTCGACGGCGTACCGCTGTTCGAACCCTTCCACTACAAAGATGTGCAGGGCCTGCTCGGCATGCTCGATCCGGAGAGCATCGCGACCATCGACTACTTCAGCGGTGTTTTTCCCGTGCGCTACGGCAATCGGCTGTCGGGCGTGCTCGATATCACGCCGCGCACGTATGCGGGCGAGAACTACAACGCGATCGGCGCCAGCGTGCTGTATTCGCATGCCATCACGCAGGGCCGGCTCGATTCGTATCCGTTCGAGTGGCTCGTGAGCGCGCGTCGCGCCAACGTCGATCTGTTCGCCGACCTCCTCGGTCGGCGCGAGGCCGAACCCAACTTCCTGGACGCGCTCGGGCGTGCACAGGTCGATATCGGCGAGCGTTCATCGCTCGTCGCCGGATGGCTGCTGCTCGACGACGAGCTCAGCGCGAACCTCGACGACGGTGCCGAGGCCGGGAACATCGAGTATCGCGACGCCACCGGCTGGCTGTCATGGCGCATGCGGCCGACGGACGACAGCGCACTGCGCGCCACCGTCTCGCGCACCGAGCGGCACACGAATCGAGCGGGTACGGTGAATCAACCCGGCTACTCGTTCGGCACGCTCGACGATCGTCGCCGTTTCGACACGACGACCGTGCGGCTCGAAGCGCGCGCGCAAGTGTTGCCGCGGCTCGCGCTCACGAGTGGGCTCGAGTGGTACGACTACAATGCGAGGTACGACTACGCGAGCGATGCCACCTTCGATCCCGAGCTCGCCGCGGCGCTCGGCCGTTCGCCGACGTACTCACAGCGGACCGCGCTCCGCTCGACCGGCGAGGCCTACGCCGCATATGTCTCCGGTGCCATCACGGTCGCGCCCCGCACGACGCTCGATCTTGCGATTCGCTGGGATGCGCAGCGTTTTGGCACGGCGTTTCACGACGATCAGCTCTCGCCGCGAGTGAGCCTGCAGTACGACTACGACGCCGCGACGACACTCCGCGCGAGTTGGGGCCGTGCGTCGCAGACGTTACGGCCCGACGAGCTGCCCGTGCAGGACGGCGAGCTCGAGTTTCCGCGCGCACAATTCGCCACGCAGACCGTCCTGAGCGTCGAACGGCGCTTCGCTCCGATAGCGGTGCTGCGTGTCGAGCTGTACGACAAGCGCATCCGCGATCCCTCGCCGCAGTTCGAGAACTTGCTCGATCCCTTCGCGTTGCTACCGGAGCTCGAAGTGGATCGCGTGCGCATCGCGCCGGATCGTTCGCGCGCGCACGGCGCCGAGCTGAGCGTGCGGTGGCAAGCTTCCGACCGCTGGAGCGGTTGGGCGAGCTACACGTTTTCGGAAGCGAAGGATTACTTCGGCGACACCCCGGTACCGCGCACTTGGGATCAGAAGCATGCGCTCGCCACGGGTCTCGCGTGGACCTCGCACCCGTGGCTCCTCTCGGGCACCGCCACATGGCACAGCGGCTGGCGAAGCAATCAGCTCCTCTCGACTCCGACGGGAATCGAGCTCGCGCCACGCAACGCCGCGAGCTGGCCCCCATTCTTCTCGCTCGACGCGCGCGCGAGCTGGACGCACGTGTTGCGACGCGGCGCGCTCGATGCGTATCTCGAGATCGACAACCTCACTAATCGCGACAACCCGTGCTGCTCGAGTTACCGGTTGTCCTCGACCGGCGCGCCCACACTGACGCGTGCGGATTCGGGCTGGCTGCCGCGCGTGTTCCTCATTGGCGTCACTTGGCAACTCCCCTGAAGCAGAATTCCGCATCCGGCGGCCATCTGCAATCGTAGGCGTTTAAGATTGTCGGCACGCATACCGGGGCCCGCCTTTGGAACAAGACATCGAACAGTATTTGCATCGCCACATTCCCTTGTCCGCTGCGATGGGCGTGCGTGTGCGCGCGGCGTCGCCCGAGCGCGTCGAGCTCGCTGCACCGCTCGCGCCCAACATCAATCACCATGAAACGCTGTTCGGCGGGAGCGGCGCGGCGATTGCCACGCTGTCTGCGTGGACGCTCGCGCACATCCGGCTGCGGCACGCGGGTGTGCGGGCCCGGTTGGTCATCCAGCGCAACGCGATGAGCTACGACGAGCCGATCGACGGCGACTTCGTGGCGGTTTGTGAGCAGCCGCATCCGGACGAATGGGGCCGATTCATGAAGATGCTCGAGCGCCGCAGTCGCGGCCGGGTGACTCTGACGGCGCGGCTGCTGTACGCGGGCCGGCCCGCGGCGTCGTTCGAGGGCGACTTCGTGGCGCTGAAGGACTGACGCCGCCGACTCGCTGATTTGCTGCGCTGGCCTGGTCGCCGCGCTCACCGCCGTTGCTATGGCGCGCTCACGCCGCATCGGGCTGATTTGCTGCGCCGGCTTGGTCGCCGGTTCCGCTGTCGCCGGGGCTCGCTAGCTCCGGCTTCGCACCGATTCGCTGCGCCGGCTCGATGGCCGCGTTCGACTGTTGCGGCCGGATCTTGCCGAGTCAGGCCGGCTTCGCGCCGATTTGCTGTGCCGGCTCGATGGCCGCGTTCAGCTGCTGCGGCCGGATCTCGCCGAGTCAGGCCGGCTTCGTGCCGGATTCGCTACGCCAGGCCGCGAGCACTTTCTGCTCGCGATCGGGATCGATCCCGGCCTTCAGCTTCGTGCGCTCGGCTTCCGGTCGCGCGAGATGCCACTCGAGCGTGTCGTACACCGTCTTGCGCATCGGCGTGATCTTCAGCCCTGCCTTGATGGCGCGGGCCGAGCTGGTCTGCGCAAACGCGGCGTCATCGCCCGAGGCCGCGAGCCACACCGGCATGTCGCTCCAGCCCTCGACCTTTTGCTTCTCCAGAAACGCGGCGCTCGCCCACACCGCGCGCGGCGGCGGATTCGGCTTCGCAAGGGCCTTCGCCGCGCGAATGCTCTCGTTGACCACGTCGCCCATCGTGAACAGGCCCGGCGGCGAGACGAGATTGAACGTGCCCGTGATCCGCCGCTCGAGCGTGTCGAGCGCGAACGCGGCGAGATCGCGCGCGTCGATGATCTGAATGCGATCGCGCGGCGTTCCCGGCGCGAGCATGTCGCCGCCGCGAGCGGCGCGCGCCGGCCAGTACGTGAAGCGATCCGTGCTGTCATGCGGCCCGACGATGAGCCCGGGCCGGAGCACGGTCACGCGTCCCGGCATCGCAGCCTCCGCGGCCTTCTCGCACAGCGCCTTCAGCGGGCCGTAGGTTTCGTTGTCGACGGTCTCGACGGTTTCGTCCTTGAGCGTGCCAACCGGCGACTCTTCCGTGCGCGGCTGCGAGAAGCTCGGATACACACTGATCGAGGACACGAGCAAGTACTGCCCGACGTTCGGTGCGAGGAGCTCCGTGCTCAGCTTCACGACACGCGGCACGTACGCGGACGTATCGATCACCGCATCCCACTTGCGATCCTTCAAGCCGTCGAGCTGCCCGTTGCGGTCGCCGGTGATGCGCTCGATCTGGGGTAGCACATCCGTGTTGGTCTTGCCGCGATTGAAGAATGTCACGGTGTGCCCGCGCTTCAGCGCGAGCTCGGTGATCGGCACGCCGATAAAGCGCGTGCCGCCGAGCAGCAGGATCCTCAGCGGCTGCCGGGCCTTCTCGGCGCTCCAGCTCGATGCGGCCGCGCCCGCGGCAGCGAGTGTGGCCGCGGCCATGAATTCGCGACGATCGAGCATGTGATATCTCCTCTAGTCAACGGGCTCCCGGCTCGGCGTAGCGGGCGAGCCAGTCTTTCACCGTGCGATACCAGAACAGCGAGTTCTGCGGCTTCAGCACCCAGTGATTCTCGTCGGGAAAGTACACGAGCTTGCTCGGCACGCCTTTGCTCTGGAGCACATTGAACAGCTCGATGCCGTTGCCCACCGGCACGCGCATGTCCATCTGGTTGTGAATGATCAGCGTGGGTGTCTTGAAATGGGCCGCCATCGTGTGCGGCGAGATGCGTGCGAACTCCTCGGGCTTCTCCCAGTAGCTATAGAAGCGGGGCTTTTCCGCGCCGAAATCCGACGCGATCTGCGTGTACAGGTCGAACACGGAGGCGTGCGCCACGAGCGCTTTGAACGGCTGGTCGCGCCCGAGCAGGATCGTCGCGAGATACCCGCCGTAGCTGCCGCCACCGGCGGTCATGCGATCCTTGTCCACATAGGGCTTGTCCATGAGCCACTGCGCCGCCTTGATGGTGTCCTCGTACGGCAGCGTCACCCAGTCGGGATTGATCGAGTCCGCGAACTCCTGCCCGAAGCCGCTCGAGCCGTGGAAGTTGTGCCAGGTGACGATGTAGCCCCAGCTCGCGAACACGTGCGCGTTCCAGCGCCACTGCACGCCGTCGGTCATCGCGTTGTGCGGACCGCCGTGCAGGAGCATGTAGGTGGGGTACTTCTTCGCCGGATCGAAGTCCGGCGGATACACGACGAACATCTGGATGTTGTCGCCGCGCGCACCCTTGTACGTCACGTTCTCGACCTTGCCGAGCGCGACGTCCGCGAGCTTCGCGTCGTTGAACGTCGAGAGCTTCGTCACCTTGCCCGAGCCCAGGTCGAGCCGCACGAGCGTCGGCGGCTCGCTGAAGCTCTGACGCAGGGCCACCGCCGCGCCGCCCTTCGCCACTTGGATCGAGCCGAAGCTCGGTGTCGTGGTGAGCGCCTTCGGTACGCCGCCCTTCAGGTCGAATCGATAAACGCGCACGGTCGCGGCGTCGTCCACCGAGGCGATCAGCCCCTTGCCGTCGGGCAGCCAGCTCGCATGACCCGCGGAGCGATCCCAGCTCTCGGTGAGCCCGTGCACCTTGCCGCTGCTGCGCTCGAGCAGCATGAGGCGTGCACGATCCGCGTAGAAGCCCTTGATGCGCTGCTGCGCGAAGGCGAGCCAGCGTCCATCCGGGCTGTAGCGCGGGTCGCCGTCGTCCGCCGGGTTGTCAGCCGTCACGTCCTTCGCGGGCTTGCAGCCGCAGGCGGGGATCGTGATGACGTCGTAGTTCGGATCGATGCCGCTCTTGTCCAGATTCGAGACGAAGGCGACCTCGAGCCCATCCGGCGAGATGTCGTACGAGAAGGAGTCCACCTCCTGCCGCGAGAGCGCGTACCCGGAGAGCCGGGTAATGGCGACCGGCTCGCCGCCGTCGAGGTCGATGGAGAAGAGGTGTGTCTCGCGGTCATCGAGCAGGTGATCCCAGTACGCGATCGGCGCGTGCTCCCAGACCTGCGCCGTCATCTTCGAGTCCTGCCGCTCCTGCATGCGGGCGGCCTGATCCTCCCAGCGCACGAGGTCCGTCCAGATTGCCGTGGCGAAGGCCAGCCGGCGGCTGTCGGGAAACCACTTCGGGGCCTCGACGCCGGTCGGGATATGCGTGATCTGCCGCGCCTCGCCGCCGTCGGTGGGGATGACGTAGAGCTGCGTCTGCTTGTCCTCGCCGCGCTTCGAGAGAAAGGCGATCCACTTCCCGTCCGGGCTGAAGGTGGGTTGCGTGTCCGGCGCCGGGTCGCTCGTGAGCTGCCGGGCCGGTCCGCCGGCGGTTGGAATCAGCCAGAGATCGGTGAAGCCCTTGTTCTCCGCGACGTCGTAACGGGTGACCGGTACGACGGCGAGCTTGCCGTCGGGCGATAGAGCGGGCTCGCCGAGCCGGTCCAAGGTCCACATGCGTTCGGCAGTGAACGGCACCCGTTCCGCACTTGCACCCTCCGCAACCACCGCCCACGCGAGCATGAAAACGATAGAGAGCGAGCGCGGCGTACGGGGCATGCGATGACCTCATGTTCAGGGACGCGCGGCGCGCGCGAACGGGTGCGAATTGTGACAACCGTGCCGCACTATCAGCAATCCGCACGCGGCAGCGGCTGCCGCGCACAGCGCTCAGCCGACCGCAGACAAATGTGCGTACGGGGAAAGACGCGTGCGCAACAGTTACGCACTAAATTTTCTCGCGCGCAGGGCGCATCGGCTATTTACTCTGCCTCGCAGCGGTGGAGAATGGCGCGCCGACTCTTCGCTCATCCACGCACGCCAAGAAGGGAAAAAACGCCATGAGCAACGCCGATCCACGGGGCAGATTCGTGTGGCACGAGCTTCTGACCAGCGACACCGCCGGCGCTGTCGGCTTCTACCCGAAAGTCGTTCCCTGGAAAACGCAGCCATGGGATCGCGACCCTTCCTACACGTTGTGGATGACAAAGCACGGCCCGATCGGCGGTGTGGCTGCCGCGGACGATGCGACCGGCTCGCGCTGGCTCGCCTACATCGGGGTGGAAGACGTGCATGCGGCCGTCGCGCAGGCCAAATCGATGGGCGGCAGGGTCCTGAAAGACGTGACGGAGCTGCCGGGCACCGGCACGTACGCGGTGCTCGCGGATCCGCAGGGCGCGGAGTTCGCGGTGTTCAAGTCGGCCAATCCCTCGAACAGCGCCGGCCCGCCCGAACCGGGTGACTTCTCGTGGCACGAGCTCTGCACCACGAATGCCGAGGCGGCGGTGGATTTCTATTCGAAGCTCGCGGGCTGGGAAATCGGGCCGAAGCACGACATGGGTCCCGAGCTCGGCTTCTATCACCTCATGCTCCATAACGGGAAGCAGTACGTCGGCATCTTCCAGAGCGACAAGCAGCCGGTCGGCTGGACTTGTTATGTGAAGGTGGACGACGTCGACAAGGCGGCGAACGCGGCGAAGTCCGCCGGCGGTCGCGTGATCAACGGGCCGATGGAAGTCCCCGGTGGCAGTTGGATTGCGCAGATTCTCGATCCGGCGGGCGTGATGTTCGCCGTGCACGAGGAGAAGGCGGCCGCGGAGCCCGCGCAACCCAAGCCCGCACAACCCAGGCCGGCGAAGGCGAAGCCCGCGAAGGCGGCGCAGCGGGCGTCGAGCACGCCCGCCGCAGCCTCCGAGCCGAAGGCGCCGGCCGAGCCGGCCGCCGCGCCGCCGGCCGCGGAGAAGAAGGCCGCTGCGAGCGCCCCTGCGGCGAAGAAGGCACCGGCCAAGGCGCCTGCGAAGGCCCCCGCGAAAGCGGCGGCCAAGAAGGCCGCGCCCGCCAAGAAGGCGGCGAAGAAAGCCGCGAAGAAGGCGGGCAAGAAGGTCGCGAAATCGAAATCACCGGGGAAGAAAGCCGCCAAGAAGGCGGCGGGTAAAAAAGCGGCCGGCAAGAAAGCAGCGAAACGAGCTGCGCCGCGAAAGGCCGCGAAAAAGGCCAAAAAGAAGAAGCGCTGAGCGCGTTGCAGCCAGCGGGCGCCGGGCGGCCGAGCCGTCCGGCGCCCCGGCCGTTGAGCTTCTCTACTGCGCGGCCTCGTCGATGGCCTTGCGCTGCTCGGCCGCCTTCTCTTGCGCTTCCTGTAACTGTCTCTCGATCTTCGCCTGCGCTTCCTTGGCGGCCTTGGCGTTCTGCGCCTCGGCTTCGGCGACGGCCGCCGCCGTGCCGGCCGTTTCGGCAACGCCGCAGCCGGCCAGCTGCGCCAGGGCGAGGACCAGTGCGGCAATGGGTGCGAGATAACGTGTCACGTGGAAACCCTCCCGTTCATTCGTCTTCGCCCGAGCCCGGGCCGAAAGAGATCTTCTTTTCCGTGTAACCCGCAGGCACTTCGAATCGGTCGGCGGGAATGGATTCTTTGCGCGCGACGGCGAGCCGCGTCTCGGAGGTCACCTTGCCGCCGCTGAAATCGCGCGTCAGTACCGGCACGCCGTTCAGTGTCTCCATGTCGCGCCAGTTGCCGTCGATCTGGGAGCCGGCGCCGAAGCTCTTTGTAAAGCCCTTCAGCATCTCGCCGACCTCGCGCATCGTTTTCATCATCTCGGCGCCGCCGGTCACGGATGCGGCGGGTGCCGCGCACAGTTCCTCCACCTTCTCGCCGCCGACGCTCGCCTCCCAGACCGTACACTCGATGCCCGCCACGGTTTCCTTGCGGCTGGTCTTCTTCAGCGTCCGTTTCGCGCCGTCGTTCGCCGCGCCGCCGAGCTGGCCCATCATCTTTTCCATCATGGCGCGCCGCTCCGGCGGCATGTTGGCCATGGCGGCTTGCATCTGCTTGCGGGCCTCGGCGAGCTTCGCGGCCATCTGGTCGACGGTCGCCTTGTCGATCTTGCGATAGGACTTGTTCGCCGGATCGAGCACGTACATCGCCTGGTCCTTGAAGATCGCGACGGCCCCTTCGCCGCGCTCGCCGTTCTCGGTGCGCATGCGGCCGCCGTCGAACCACATCTTGTTGACCTGTCGCGGCTGTTTCGTCGCGGGATCGCCGGTCGTGGTCTCCAGGTACGCCCCCGCAAAGCCCGTGCTCGTGAGGCCGATCGCGAGAAGGAACGCAGGGATTCGCATGTTCGCACCTCCAGCCCAGGGGAAAGGGCGGTCCGCGCAAGCCGGCCCGCGTTTTCCTTATACTGCTTCGCGACGGCATTATGCCGGGACCGGGAGCATGCATGGCCAAGGGATCCGTCACGAATCGCGTCACGGCGAGCGAGCCGCGCGTGCGCCGTGGCTACTTCGAGTGCCGCTACGGACAGCTCCACGTTCACAACGCCATCCCGCCCGGGGGCGGGTTCGAAGAGGGAACCGCGCTCCTGTGCCTGCACCCGGCCGGCCAGACGGGGCGGGTGTTCCAGAAATTCATGCCGCTGCTCGGCCGGGACCGTTCCGTGTACGCGCCGGACATCCCCGGAAGCGGCGAATCGGATGGACCCCCGACGCGCCCGAGCCCCGCCGATGCCGCTGCCGCGATCGGGGACTTCCTCGACTCCATGCGTTTCCGACAGATCGACGTGCTCGGCTATCAGCACGGTGCGCTGGTGGCGGCGGAGCTGGCCATCGCGCGCCCCCAACAGGTGCGACGCGTCGTCCTCGTCGGCGTGCCGCCGATGGCCGAGGGCGAGCGCCTGCGGCACATCGGCCAGCCGGTGCTGGTGGTGCGCGCGAAGGACGAGTACTGGGATTCCACCGCGCGTGCGCGCGAGTTCCTGCCCCGCGCCCGGGCGCTCGACCTGCCGCAGCTCGGCACGGGGATGTTCGAGAGCGCCCCGGAGGCGCTCGCTACACCGCTGAAAGAGTTCCTGGGCAACTGAGCGCTCGGCCGTCCCGATCGCCCGCGCCGGCGTCGCGTGTCCGCCACGCCTCGTTTTTGGCACGGGGCGCGGCGCGAATGAGTTAAGTCGCGCATGGAAGCGTGATCACATTTTGTCAGGCGGGCACCTCCGCGCGACGAGAGTGCGCGCTATATTGGCCGCCATAAAAGCATAAGGGGATGCGCGCATGAGCGTGCCACGCCAGTCTGTACCTCCCGCCAAGGATCCAGATCTCGAAGTCACTGCCGAGCTGCCCGTGCTCGACGTAGCTGCGTACGAAGCATCAGCGTCCGAGGAGCGCGCGGGCAGCACCGACACCTGGCACATGCCGGCGCTGCAGGCAGCCGCCAGTGGAGCCGCATCCGCGGCGGGCAGCGCCGCGCCATCTGCCCCGGCGACCGACGAGCGCACGCTGCGGCTCGAATTCGATCTGCGCTCGCTCTCCGAAAATCTGCGCGATCTCGAAGGGCGCCTGACGCGCAAGGGCGAGCGACTGCTCGAGCTCGAGCGCGAGCTGGCGAACGCGCGCGCCGAGCGCGCCGCCTCCGAAGAGCGCGCCGCGCAGGTGCTGAAGGAGGTGGAGGAGCGCGCCAGCGCGCTGCTGCGCGCCGCCGAGGATCGCGCGACGGCGCTCGTTGCCGAGCTCGCCGCCGTACGCACCGAGCTCACGTCGGAACAGACGCGTGCCACCGATCTGCAAGCGCGTGTCGATCAATTTCAGATCACCGTCCGTGCGCACGAGACGCGCGACTATGAAGCGGCGAAAACGCTCGCGTTGCGCGAGCAGGAGATCGCCACGCTGCGCGGCGACCTGCAGGCCGCCGAGCTGCGCGCGGCGCGCTATCTCGAATCCCTGCAGTCGCTCGAGGGCCGGCGCAACATCTTCGACGAGCAGCTCGCGAGTCTCGAGGCGGAAATTGCGGCGCGCGATGCGCAGCTCGCGCAGCTGCGCGAGCAGCTCGGTGCCGCGTCTGCGCGCAGCGGCGATCTCACGAAGGACATCGGCGAACGCCAGCAGCGCATCGAGTCGCTCGAGCGTGAGGTGGCTTCCCTTGCTGCGGCGCTCGCCCAGCGCAACGTCGAGCTGGAGCATGCCGAGCGCGCGAAGGCGAAGTTGCAGGATTCCGTGACGTCGCTCACCGAAACGGTGGCCGCGCGCGTCGAGCGCATTCGCGCCCTGGAAAGCGCGGCCGCGAGTCACAGCGAGTTGTTCGCGCAGCGCGTGCAGGAGATAGAGCGCGTCACCCGCGAGCGCGATGCGGCGGCGGCGAAGGCCACCGCGCTCGAAGAGGTGCTCGCGAATGCGAACGCGGCGCTCGCGGAGAAGGACACGGCGCTGAAGAGCCTCACCGAGGCGCGCGCGGACCTGGAGAAGCGCTTGAGCGCGAGCCAGCAGCGCGCCGAGACGCTCGATCGCGAGCTGATCGTCGCGCGCGCAGAGATCGCGGAGCGCCTCGCGGCCGTGCTGCGCGCCGAGGCGGAGCGCGACGAGCAGATCAACCGTTTCGCGGCATCCGAAGCGCGCGCGGTGGATCTGGAGCGCCGCGCGGACGAGTATCAGGAGAACATCCGCCTGCTGCAGGAGGAGCTGCGCGCGAGCTTGAATCGCACGACCGAGCTCGAGGGCGATCTGCGCGCCGCCGAGGACGCGATCAATCGCCTCGAAGGCGAGCTGCGCACCAAGAGCTCGAAGCTCGACGATCTGACCAAGACGCACGAGGAGTGGCGCACCACCATCGAATCGGCGCGCGCCTCGCTGGCCGAGCGCGACTCGCTGATCCATCGTCTGGAGACGGAAGCGGCGAACAGCGCGGCGCTCATCGGCAACATCCAGCAGAGCATCAAGAAGCTCGATCCGAACGCGGACAGCGGCGTGCACGAGATCGCGCCGGAAGGCGCCGTGCGCCTGTTGATCCGCACCGACGGCGACAGCGAGGTCGTGCACGTGCTCGGACGCAAGACGACGGTCGGTCGCACGCCCGACAACGATCTGCAGATCGACGCAAAGTTCATCAGCCGCAACCACGCCGTCATCCTGGCGGGGCCGAACAACACGATCATCGAGGACCTGAACAGCACCAACGGCATCGCGGTGAACGGCAAGCGCGTGTCGCGTCACGTGCTGCGCGACGGCGACATGGTTTCGATCGGCAAGACCTCGTTCCGCTTCGCCGTGCGGCCGACCGAGCGCCGCAACTAAGGTCCGTCGATCGCCGCCGTCCAGTGCGCGACCTCGGTCTCGGTCATCGCGCCGTGCGGGCCGACGCGCGCGTCGGCGTAGCCCCACTCCTCGATGTCGACGAGGTACTGTGCACGCGAGAGCAGCGGCCCGCGGCAGATGCGACCGCCGCGCGGCGGGTCGGCGATTTCTTTCTGCAGGCGCGCGAGCAGTTGATCCAGCACCCACTGCGGCACGCTCTGCTCGCACGGATAGACGAACCCGAAGATCACGAGATGGGACAAGAGCACGCGCCAGTGCTCGCCGAACCGCCGCAGCAAGCGCGGCCAATCCAACGTCGGTCCGCACCGCAGCATGAGATGCAGAACATCGCCGCCGTCGAAGCGCTCGCGCTCCTGAATGAACGCCTTCGACCAGATCATCTCTTCGGCCGGCGAGAGTTTCGCCGGCATGCCGAGCACGTCGGTCGTCGGCGCGTGCGCGAACCACTCGTCGTCGACGTTGGCGATCGCGTTACCGGAGCTGAAGATGATGTCGACGAGATCGTCGCCGCAGATCGCTTTACCCAACCAATGCGGGTAGGTGAATTCGGTGCGGCAGTCGCCGCTTTCGAGCGCAGCGAGCGCGCGCTCCATGTCCTGCCGCCGCACGAAGACGTCGAAGTCTTTCGTGTTGCGCATGATGCCCGTGTAGTACGCGAGCGCATACGCGCCGCCCACGAGAAACGGCACGCCCGCATCGTTCAACCGCGCCATGATGCTGCGATAGAACGCGAACGAAAGGCCGCTGCCGCCGTTGGAATCGCCCTGCAGAGAAGTTGCAGTGGGCATGCATATTGCTCCGCCTGAGACCCGCGTAAGCCCGAGGATTTCCGATGATTCGTCAGCAAGCCGTGCGCCTAGCCGCCGTGGGCGATCTGCACATCAAGAAGACCTCTCAGGGTCAGCTCGCGCCGCTGCTCTCATCGGTGAACGAACGAGCGGACGTATTGCTCCTCTGCGGTGATCTCACCGACTACGGTACGCCGGAGGAAGCGCGCATCTTGGCGCGGGAGCTCACGACGTCGGTGCGTATTCCGATCGTCGCCGTGCTCGGCAATCACGACTACGAGTCGAACCAGCACGAGGCGGTCTGCAGCATCCTCGCCGACGCGAACGTGAAGGTGCTCGACGGCGAAGCGGTCGAGATCCGCGGCGTCGGATTCGCCGGCATCAAGGGATTCGCCGGCGGCTTCGGGCGCGGCACGCTTGGCGCCTGGGGCGAGCCGGGGATCAAGCAGTTCGTCCAGCACGCTCTCGACGAAGCGCTGAAGCTCGAATCCGCGCTCGCGCGCCTGCGGACGCCCCAGCGCGTGGCCGTTCTGCACTACTCGCCGATTCGCGACACCGTCGAAGGCGAGCCGTGCGAGATCTATCCCTACCTCGGCACGAGCCGGCTCGAGGAGCCGCTGAACCGCCACCCGGTCAACGTCGTCTTCCACGGTCACGCGCACCACGGCGCCCTCGAAGGGCGCACGGCGAAGGGGACGCCCGTGTTCAACGTCGCGATGCCGCTCCTGCTGCGGACGTTCCCGGAGAAGGCGCCGTTTCGCGTGTTCGAGCTGCCCGCGGTGGAGGCGGCGGACGGAGCCGCGCGCGAGCCCGCCGCAAGCGAGCCTGCACGGGTGCTGGAGAATAGCTAAGCTGCACGCTCCCCCTTGTTGAGGTTGGCGCGGGAGCGGATGTGGCGAGCCCCTATATCGAGCGAATTCTGAAGGCGCGGGTGTACGACGTGGCGATCGAGTCGCCGCTCGATCCGGCCGCACGCCTCTCACGCCGCCTCGGCAACCGCGTGTTGTTGAAGCGCGAGGACCTGCAGGAGGTCTTCTCGTTCAAGCTGCGAGGGGCGTACAACAAGATCGCGCAGCTGTCCGAGACCGCCGCGAAGCGCGGCGTCATCTGCGCGTCCGCCGGCAATCACGCACAGGGCGTGGCGCTCGCCGCCCGCAAGCGCGGGATTCCCGCGACCATCGTCATGCCGGAGACCACACCGCAAATCAAAGTGCAGTCGGTGCAGGACCTCGGCGGCGAAGCGGTGCTCCACGGGAACGAGTACGACGCCGCCTACGAGCACGCCGTTGCGCTCACGCGCGAGCGCAATCTCGTGTTCGTGCATCCGTTCGACGACCCGGATGTCATCGCGGGACAGGGCACCGTCGGCATGGAGATCCTGCGGCAGACCGGCGGCGAGATCGACGCGATCTTCGTGCCGATCGGCGGCGGCGGGCTCATGTCCGGCATCGCCGTGTATGTGAAATACCTGCACCCGCATATCAAAGTCATCGGCGTCGAGCCGCAGGACGCCGCCGCGATGTACGAATCGCTGCGCGCCGGCCGACGCGTGACGCTCGATCGCGTCGGCATCTTCGCGGACGGCGTTGCGGTGAAGAAGGTCGGCGAGGAAACCTTCAACCTTTGCCGGCAGTACGTCGACGAGGTGCTGCTCGTCGATACCGACGAAATCTGCGCGGCGATCCAGGACGTGTTCGAAGACACGCGCTCGATCGTCGAGCCCGCGGGGGCGCTCGCCGTCGCCGGTATCAAGAAGTGGGTGGACCGCGAGCGCTGGAAAGACAAGCGCCTCGTCGCCGTGAACACCGGCGCGAACATCAACTTCGATCGCTTGCGGCACGTCGCCGAACGCGCTGATCTCGGCGCGGCGCGCGAAGCGCTGCTCGCCGTGGAGATCCCGGAGGAGCGCGGGAGCTTCCTGCGCTTCTGCGAGACGCTCGGCAAGCGCAGCGTCACCGAGTTCAACTATCGTTACGAGGCAGGGCGCGCCGCGCAGATCTTCGTCGGCTTCGCGCTCTCGAAGGGCCGCTCCGAGCGCGACTCGGTGGTCGCCGCGCTGCGTGCGGCGGGCTACCGCGTCAACGACATGACGGACAACGAGATGGCGAAGCTCCACGCGCGCTACATGGTCGGCGGGCCGGCGCGCGGCATTCAGAACGAGCTCGTGTATCGCTTCGAGTTTCCCGAGCGTCCGGGCGCGCTGCTGCGGTTTCTGCAAGCCATCGGCTCACGCTGGAACATCAGCCTGTTCCACTACCGCAATCACGGCTCCGACTACGGACGTGTCATGGCCGGCATCCAAGTACCGCCGGCCGAGCGCGCGGATTTCCTCGAGCATCTACAGGATCTGCACTACGCGTATACGGACGAGACCTCGAACGCGGCCTACCGGATCTTTCTCGGCGCGTGAGGCCTACTTCACGATGCGTAGCGTAATGGGATATCGGTACTGCACGCCTTCGCCGGCCTTGATGCCGGCGACCACCGTCAGCACCAGCCAGAACAGAAACAGTGCGAAGGCGAGCAGAAAGCCGATGAACACGAAGAACAGCAGCGCGCACACGAGATAGCCGATCAGCACTGCGATGTTGAAGTTCAACGCTTCTTTCGCGGCCTCCGCCGCGTACGCGGAGCTCTCGCGTTTCACGAGCCACACGACGAGCGGCCCCAGCACGCCGCCGATCGGCGGCACGATGAGTGCCGCGAGCGCGGAGAAATGCGCAATCATGGCCCACGTACGATCGTCGGCCGAACTCGAAGGCGGAACGCTCGTATTCACGGCTCTTCCCCTGCGCGAGCGTGATGACTCGACGCAGGATAGTCGCCTGCGCGCGATCCCGCATCTCCACCCCGTCTCGGTTCCCCGACAGGCACACGGATGAGCGCAGCGCCCGGCACATACAGGCCGCGACGCCCACCGCGGCACGAACAGCGGCTGGTGCGCGATCTGCGCCATCGCGTCACGTGGTGGGGCCCGCCGTCCGCGGATCCCATCGTGCTGCTGCACGGCTGGGGCGATTCGGCCGAGACCTGGCAGTTCCTGATCGACGAGCTGCCGGACGACTGGTCGTGCGTGGCGCTCGACTGGCGCGGGTTCGGCGGCACCGAGTGGGCGCGGCACGGATATTGGTTTCCCGATTACTTCGCCGACCTCGAAGCGTTTCTGGCGCAGGTCTGTCCGCGCACGCCGGCGCGGATCATCGCGCACAGCATGGGGGGCAACGTCGCGACGATGTACGCCGGCATCCGGCCCGCGCGCATCGCATGGATCGTGAATCTCGAAGGCATCGGGCTGCCGCGCACGCATCCGGAGCAGGCCCCCGAGCGTTACGCAGAGTGGCTCGACCAGCTGCGCACACCGCCGCGCGAGCGCCGCTACCCGAATCTCGACGTGCTGGTCGAATTCCTGATGGTGCGCAACCCCGGCATTCCGCGCGACCGCGCGGAGCATCTTGCACGGGCGTGGAGCGCGCTCGAGGAGGGCGGCGATGGCGCCCTGAAGCTCACCTTCGATCCGCGTCATCGCAACGTGAATCCCGTGCTCTTTCAGCGTCCCGAAGCCGAGGCCTGCTGGAAGCGCTGCACCGCGCCGGTGCTGCTCGTGCTCGGCGGGCGCTCGAACATTCGCACGCGTGTGGCGCCGGAAGATCTCACTGACGAATACTTTCACGCGCTGTTTCGCGATATCCGTATCGAGCTGCTCGCGAACGCGGGGCACATGATGCACATCGAAGACCCTGCGGCGATCGCGCGACTCACGCTGGAGTTCGCGCGTGCGCATGCCGGCACGGCGGTTGCTCATCCAAGCTGATTTGCGGATGCCACGATGCTTTCAGACGGACATCCTCTAGTCATCACGTATCGCTGGGCGAAGCGCATCGCGGTGGCGCTCGTCGGCTTCACGGTGCTGGCCGTCGGAGTTGCGATGATCGTCTTGCCCGGGCCGGCGTTCCTCGTCATCCCGATCGGGCTCGGCATTCTCAGCATCGAATTCGCGTGGGCGCGACGCTGGTTGCGCAAGGTGAAGGAGCGGAGCGCCGCGCTCGTCGATGCCGTCAAACGCGATCGCTCCGTCGCGGGCGCGACCGCGCCGCCACAGGGCGCGGCGGGCGCGAAGCGCAACGAGCGCCTCTGACGCGCATCCGTCCGGCGCCGTCGCGCCTCTCGCTCGCGAAATTGCCGTGCCCCATCTGCGGGCGTAACCTCGATGAAAATCCTACGTTCGCGGGGACCCTTTCGGATGGATCAGGGCGTGCAGCGGAGCTTCCGAGGCCCGTTCCTCACAGCATGCGCGCTGCTGTTCGCCGCCGTGGGCGCGCGGGCCGCCGCGCCGCCGGCCGTCGGTTTCGATACCGCCCACTTCAATATCGATTTGTCGGTCAGCTCCGACTACGTCGTCCACGGGATCACGCGCTCGCAGGGCAAGCCGGTCGCGCAGGCACAGCTCGGCTGGACGGGCGAGTCGGGCTTCATGGTCGGCGCATGGCTCTCGACACTCGATTTGAATCCGGGCCCCGGCCCCGAGTACGAGATCGACCCCTATCTCGCCAGGCGCTGGACCCTGAGCCCGGACTGGTCGCTGCGTACGGACATCACGCGCTACATGTTCCGGCCGAACGGCGCGGCCGTGCGCTACGACTACACCGAGCTGCGCGCGGCCATGGCCTTCCGCGATGTCCTGGATTTCGCCGTCTCCTGGGCGCCGGACTACTCAGGGCTTTCCTGGGAGGGCCCGGCGCGCAATCGCACCATGATGACCTACGAGGCCTCGGCGCATGTCCCGGCGACGCGCTGGGTCGGGCTCAACGCCGGCATCGGCCGTCGCGACCTGGAGGATGCCTTCGGCAGCGCCTACTGGTACTGGAGCGCCGGCACCGAGGCCAATTTCGACCGCGTCAGCGTGGCGGTTACGTGGATCGGCACGAGCTACGACGCGGCCGAGCTGTATGGCCATGAATATGCGGGCAATCGGGTCGTCGCGACCGTCGGTGTGAGGTTGCACTGAGCGCACCGGTCTTATTGAACCGGCCGCTCCCCTTTTCGGAACCCAATGCACGGACCGCCATGACATCCCCCGACCTCCATCCCGATAGCGCCTCATCGAGTGCCGCAGACGACCTCGTTCTGCTGGGCCGTGTCGCCGAGGGCGACCGCGACGCATTCCGCAGGCTCTACTCCCACTACCACCGTCGGCTGCACCGCTTTCTCATGCGGCTGACGCGCGAGCGCCAGGTGACCGAGGAGGTCATCAACGACACGATGATGGTCGTCTGGCAGCACGCTGCGGATTTCCGCGGCGCTTCGCGCGTCTCGACCTGGATTCTCGGCATCGCCTACCGGCGCGCCCTCAAGACGCTCGAGCGCGCGCGCAACACCAGCGCGCAGGACGTCATCGTCGCCGCGGCGACGATGCCGGATGGGGCGCTGCTCGATGCGCTCTCACAGGGAACCGAAACGCACGACTGGATCGACGCCGCGCTCGCGAAGCTCTCGAGCGAGCATCGCATGGTCATCGAGCTCGCCTACTTCCTTGGCCTCTCGTGCGAGGAGATCGCGGAGATCGTCGGCTGCCCGCTCGGCACGGTGAAGACGCGCATGTTCTATGGGCGCGAGCGGTTGCGTCAGGTGCTCACGGTGCTCGCCGCACCCCGCAAGCTCGGAGGCGCCGTCGCGCCCGCGCTGGGAGGCTCGCTCTGATGAGCCCGTCGGTCGTACCGCCGGATCCGCGCGAGTGCGAGATCGTCGGCGAGCTCATCGCGTGGCACGCGAATGGCACGCTCGGACCGGCGGATCGCGCACTGGTGGATGCACACACGGCGGTCTGCCAGACCTGCCGCACAACGCTTGCGCTCGAGCGGCGGCTCGTCGAGTCGATTCGTGCGCCGCGCGGGAACGTGGAGCAGTCGCCGCATGCCGGCTGGCAGAAGCTCGCGGCGCGCCTCGACGCGGAAGACGCGGCCATGGCGCCTCGCGAGCGCGATGGCGTGAAGCCGGAGAGCTCGAAGACGGCTGGCCAGCACGGCGCATCGGTCAGCGTGGGGCGTGATGCGGCGAGCACGCGCTCGGCGCGCGGTCGCGTGAACTGGCCCGCGGCTCTCGGAGCTGCGGTCGCGGTGCAAGCCGCGGCGATCGCGGTGCTCGCGGTCGCGCTCGTGCGGCACCGGCAGACGGAATCGGAGCCGCGCTTTCATACCGTCGCGAACGCGGATCCGACGCTCGCGTCGAGCGGGTCGCTCGTGCGTATCGCGTTCGATCCTTCCGTAGACGAGAAAGCGGCGCGCGATCTCGCGGCCCGTGCGGGCGCGCAGCGCATTCTGGCGGGGCCGAGCCCCGACAATGTCTATACGTTCGAATTCGGTGCGGACGTCGCCGGTGCGGCGGCGCTCGATCAGAAGGTGCATGAGCTGCGCCGACAGGCGCACGTGCTGTTGGTGGAGCCTGTCGTCGTCGACTATTCCCACACGCAGAAGTGAGCGGCGCCATGGGTCGCCTGAGAACGCGCCGGGTCGGTCTGAGCTTCGCCTTCGTCGCGATGGGGCTCGCGCTGCTCGCGTTCAGCGTCGGCTGCGTGGCGCGCGGACCCGCGACGGCCGCCGCGTCGTCCCTTGCCGCCGGTCCGGCGGCGCATCCGGAACGGCAGATCGTCGTCACGATTCGCGACAGTCGCGCGAATTTGCGCGCGGCGCCGGGCTCGACGGCGCGCGCGTATTCGTCCCCCTCCTCGTATCAGGCATCGGCCTACGCGCGACGGGTCATCGCCTCGCTCGAGCACGACTACGCGCTCGAGTGGGTGGCCGGCTGGCGCATCGACCTGCTCAACGTTCATTGCGTCGTGTTCATGGCGCACGATGTGGCAACGCGCGACGCGCTGCTCGCGAAGCTGCGTAAAGACTCGCGCGTCGAGTCCGCGCAGCCGATGAACATGTTCGCGACCACCTCGCGCGCGGCCGACTACAACGACCCGTATTTCTCGCTGCAGAAGGGCGTCGAGGAGATTCACGTTCCCGAAGCGCAGCGCTGGTCGAAAGGGCGCGGCGTGACCATCGCAGTGATCGACACGGGCGTCGATACCGCGCATCCCGAGCTCGCCGGGCGCATCAAGCTGACCCGCAACTTCGTGGACGACGACATGGAGCGGTTCCAGATGGACCGGCACGGCACGGCCGTCGCCGGCGTCATCGCTGCGCTGACAAACAACGGGGAGGGCATCGTCGGCGTCGCGCCCGCATCCGATCTCATCGCGCTCAAAGCGTGCTGGCAGGAACGTCTCGACGCGGCGGCCGTGTGCAACACGCTGACGCTCGCCGAAGCGCTCGCGTTCGCGATCGAGCGGCGCGCGCGCATCATCAATCTCAGCCTGACCGGACCGAGCGATCCGCTGCTGACGCGGCTGGTCGGGCGCGCGCTCGAGCAGGGCATTCTCGTGCTCGGTGCGTCCGTTGCCCCTTCGGGCGCTGCGAAGGTGTCGAATGCGGGATCGCGCGATGCAGGGTTTCCGCTCAGCGTGCCCGGCGTCATCGCCGTCGCGGATGCCGACTTCGCCGGGGCGTCGGCGCTGAAACCTGTGGCGAGCGTCGCTCCGGCGGCTCCGCACGAACCAGGCGCACGCCCACTCCTCGCAGCACCAGGCCAGGAAGTGCTGACTCTCGCTCCGGGCGGTCGTTACGACTACGTCTCGGGCGCGTCCATCTCGACTGCGATGGTGACCGGCGTCGTCGCGCTGCTGCTCGAACGCGGCCAGCATCTGCAGGCCGGCGAGGTTCGCGCACTGCTCGAACGCACCGGCTATACCGGCACTGATGAGAGCCTGCGCATCGTGGATGCTTGCGATGCGGTGGCCTCCGTGGTGCGCGCGCAGGGCTGTCGCGAAATCCGCACGGCTGCGGAAATCATTCCGAAGTAGTCACTGCCCGATCGGCAGGTCGAACATCAGCTCGCGTACGTAACGCACGGGCGGCGAGCCGTACGACAGCACGGCGTCGTGATAGCGCTTCAGGGTGAACTCCTTGCCCCAGCGCTGCTTTGCTTCCTCGCGCAGCGCGATGTGTTCCTGAAAGCCGACGAAATAGGTCGGCAGTTGCGCCACGCTCAGCTGCGCGCGCACCCACTTCCCCGCCGCCTCGCGCTCTTCTTGAAAGGTGTCGTGCGTCATGAGGTGCATCGCCTGTTCGCGCGTCCAGCCGTCGACGTGCACGCCCTGATCGAGGATCGCGTTCGCGATGGTTCGCAGATACCACTTGAGCTGCGTGAGCTGCATGAGCGGGTCGCCGTTCATGTAGCCCTGCTCCACCATCAGCCGCTCGGCGTACACCGCCCACCCTTCGATGAAAGTGCCCGAGCCGAGCGCCGCACGCAGCGGCGAGGCGTAGCGATTCGCGTGCGTGAGCTGCAGGTAATGCCCCGGCATGGCCTCGTGGACGGTGAGATTCTCGATCGCGCGCGTGTTGTACTCGCGCAGATACGAATCCACCTGTTTGCTCGTCCAGTCGTCGGGAATCGGCGCCACCGCGAAGAACGTCTTCAGGCCCTTGTCGAGCGGGCCGGGTGCGTCGCAGTACGCGAGCGCCACACCGCGATTGAACTCCGGCATGGGAATGATCTCGATCGGATCATCGTAGACCGTGACGAAATCCTTCGAGCGTACGAATGCGAGCGCATCGTCGTAGGCGCGCCGCACAGTCTCGAACACCTGGTTGCGCGGGGGACGTTGCGCGTAGGTCAGCTCGAGGGCGGCCGCGATGGCCGTCTGCTGTGCGTTCTCATCGGGCGTATCGGGCAACGGCGGTGCGTTGCGCCGGCCGCGCAGCACGTTGCGTGCGATCTCGTACATCGTCGCGCGCGTTTTCTTCAGCTCGCTTTCGGCGCGAGCGCGAATTTCCGCGCGCGACAGCGGCGAATCGAGCGCGAAGTGCAATTTCGCATCGTAGAGCCGTGCACCGATGCGGAAGTCGCCCGTTGCCGACGGCACCAATTTTTTCTCGAGCCAGATCTGATGTTGGGAAACCGCGTTGCGCGCGCGGTCGATGGCCGCGCGCAATTCCGCCTGCTCGTCAATCGGCAGTACGGCCAATTGCGGCACGACGAGCTGATCGATGAGCGAGATCACGCCACTGTTCTGTTTCACAGCTGTTTCGGCGTACACCTTCGGGACCCGTGCGAGGTCGAGCGACTCGCGCACCTGTGCGAGAAAACGCGGCAACTGCACGAGCCGCTTGTGGACGTTGCGAAGTCGTTCCGGCAATGGCGCGAAGTCGCGAGACAGCAACGTGTACACGCTGTTTCCCGCGATGTTCGTATACAGCAACGGGTTCCACGCCCAGCTCTGCAACTCCTCGATGGTGAAGATGTCGTACTCGAGCTGGTTGGCGAGGAGCTGCGCGTCGACTTGGTGCGCGCGCGAGAGTTGTGCGCGATCGATTGCGCGCAGCGCGTCGAGCATCTCTCGTTCGAGAGACACGGTTTGAGTGCGCGCGTTGGCGCTGACATCGTCGAGCTCGCCATCGAAACGGTGGTCGCCGAGCCCGGTCGCAGTCACAGGCGCGAGCGCGAGCACCTCGTCGAAGTAACGGCGCGAAAGCGCTTCGAATGCGGCATCGGCTGCGCTTGGGCCAGCGGGCGCGGCAGGACGCCCCGGTGTCGGGGCACAGCCGACAAGAGCTGCAGCCAAACAGAGACAGGTCGCAAGCCGAGGAAAGAAATGAGACGGGACGGTCGTTGTACTTCTCATCGTGCTCATCCGTGCGGAGTGGCGCGATCATGAAACAATTGCACACGCATTGGGAAGCATTGCCCCGATATGCGACCTGCGGAAACCTCGAAGGTGACCGTTCGTTCAACCCTTCATCGAAGGGGCGGGTAACCGAGGAGCGAACCATCGTCACGTGGTCTGGCACACCCGACGACGTTCGGGAAATCGTGGCTGCGAGCGAGCGGATGGCGTTCTTGCTCGCGCTCTCGACCGAGCTCGCTCGCATCAGCAGCCCGCAAGAAGTGGTCTGCACGGCGATGGCGCGGCTGCGCGAGCGGCTCGGCATCGCGCGGGTCACGCTCGCGGAGCTCGACGACCGGCGCAACGAAGCCGTGCTCCTGCACGAGTCCGGCGGTGAGGAATCGCGCATCGAGATCGCGAGCGTGCCGCTCGAGCCTTTCGCAAAGCTCGCGAGCGAGTCGCGCGACGGTCGCATGACGGTGATCCGCGACACGCGCACCGACGAGCAAGCCGCGCACTTGTACGAGGACTGGTACTCGCCGCAGGGCGTCGGCGCGCTCGTGTCGGCGCCCCTGCTGGAGAACGGTACGCTCGTCGCGCTGCTGTCCGCGGTGAGCGACGAGCCGCGCGATTGGAGCGACCCCGAAGTCGAGCTCGTGCGCAACGTCGCCGACATCGTTTGGCCGGCGCTCGAGAAAGCGCGCGCGGACCGGCGCGTCGCGATGAACGAGGAGCGCCTGCGCCTCGCGCAGGGCGTGGCCCAGATCGGCACGTGGGACTGGGATCCCGAGACGCGCCGCGCCTACTTCTCGCCGGAGACCAAGGACATCCTCGGTCTGAGCGGCGATGAGGCGACGCTGCCCGAGCAGTGGCAGCGGAACGTGGACCCGCAGCAGCTGACGTCCGTGCTCGCGATGCTCGAAGAGTGCACGACGGTCGGCAAAGGCGAGATCGAGTATCGCTACCAGCACCCGACCCGCGGCTCGCGGTGGATCTACCACAAGGCGGGTCTCGTTCATCACGCGGGCCATCGCCACGTCGTGGGCATCAGCCTGGACGTGACGCCGCGCCGCCAGGCGGAAGAAGCCCTGAAGGAGGTGAATCAGCGCAAGGACGAGTTCCTTGCGATGCTCGCGCACGAGCTGCGCAACCCGCTCGCGCCGATCCGCAACGCCGCGCAGCTCTTGAGCGTCCACGGCGGCAAGCCCGAGATCGAATGGGCCCGCGCGGTCATCGAGCGGCAGACCGCGCATCTCGTGCGATTGGTGGACGACCTCCTGGATGTCTCACGCATGGTGCGCGGCCAGATCACGTTGCAGCGCTCGCCGGTGGCGCTCGCGGACATCGTGCAGGTCGCCGTGGAGACGACCCGGCCGCTCATTCGCCGGCGCAAGCATCATTTCGTCGCGCAGATCCCCGAGCAGACGGTGACGATCGAAGGGGATTTGACGCGTTTGGCGCAGGTGGTCGCCAATCTGCTCAACAACGCCGCGAAGTACACCGACGACGGCGGCCACATTCGCCTCGATGCGGAGCTCGAGGGCGACGAGGTCGCGATCCGCGTGCGCGACACCGGACTCGGCGTCGCGCCGAATCTGCTGCCGCACGTGTTCGACCTCTTCACGCAATCCGATCGGACACTGGACCGTGCCGAAGGCGGTCTGGGCATCGGCCTCACGCTGGTGAAGCGGCTCGTCGAGATGCACGGCGGCCGCGTGGAGGCCCACAGCGAGGGTCTGGGACGCGGCGCCGAATTCGTGGTGCATCTGCCGGTGCTCACGACCGAGCCCGCACACGCGGCCCAGCGTGCACCGCGAGCGGCTGAAGCTCGCGCCGGAACGGAGGGCAAGAAGTTGCGAATCCTCATCGTCGACGACAATGTCGATGCGGCGGACAGCATCGCGATGCTCCTCAACATGGAAGGCCATCAGACCCGTACGGTGAACACGGCGCGCGCGGCGCTGCTCGCCGCGCCGGACTTCAAGCCGGATGTCGTGCTCCTCGACATCGGGCTGCCGGAGATGGACGGCTACGAAGTCGCGCGGCGGCTGCGTGCGCAGAACGGCTCGCATCGCATGCTCCTCGTCGCCGTCACCGGCTATGGCCAGCCCGCGGACCGGCGCCGCGCGCGTGCGGCGGGTTTCGATGAGCACATGGTGAAGCCGGTCGAGCCGGCGACACTGCAAGCGTTTCTGCGTTCCGTGCAGCCCGCATGAACCGAAGTTGATGCGGGCGGCAGGGGTCCAGGACCCTCCGCGGGGTACATCCGTGTGATGAGATACGCGCGGCCGTCCGTGGTGCGCGCTGTCCGTAGACCCCCACCGCTGTATGAGTGCCCGTGTGCCACGCTGCGGTTCATACGTGCGGTCGTGCCGCTGGTAAGCTCTCCGCACACATGGGTTCATCTCTTTTGCAGCCGGCATGAGCGCGGCGGGTCACGCGGCTGCGCCTTCTTCCGGCACCCACCTGATCGCAGCACTGAAGCACCGTGACTATGCGGTGTTCGCAGCGGCACGGTTCTGCACGACGCTGTCGTGGCAGATCCTCGGCGCGGCAGTGGGTTGGCAGGTGTGGCAGCTCACGCGCAATCCGCTGTCGCTCGCGTTCGTCGGACTCGCGCAGTTCCTGCCGTTCGTTCTGCTCGTGCTCGTCGCCGGTCAGGTTGCGGACCGCACGGATCGTCGACTCGTCCTGATCGCGGCCTACACGGTGGAGGCGAGCTGCAGCGCCGTGCTGCTGTGGTTCACCCTTTCCGGCTTGCAAAGCGTGTGGCCGGTGTTCGTCGCCATGACGCTGTTCGGGATCGGCCGCGCGTTCTGGATGCCGACGGGACAAGCGACGACGCCGCACCTCGTGCCGCCCACGGCATTCCCGAGCGCGGTCGCGCTCAACTCGGGACTGTTTCAAATCGGCGTCATCACCGGTCCGGCAATCGGCGGACTGCTGCTCGTCGCGGGTCCCCGCGCCGCCTATGCCACATCGCTCGCGCTGCTGACATTGGCCGTTGTGCTCATGTCGACGATGAAGCCCGTCCGCACGGCGGCGCCGGTGCGCGCGTTCCGTCTCGGCGACGTGCTCGAAGGGCTGCGCTTCGTGATTCGAAGACGCACCGTTCTGGGTGCAATCTCGCTCGATCTGTTCGCGGTGCTCTTCGGTGGCGCGACCGCGATGATGCCCATCTATGCGAGCGACGTTCTGCACGTGAGCCCGGTGGGCTACGGCTTCCTGCGCTCGGCGCCCGGTGTGGGCGCGGCATCGATGGCGTTGCTGCTGGCGTTCTCGCCGCTCACGCGGCACGTGGGCCGCTGGATGTTCAGCGGCGTGGCGTTGTTCGGATGCGCGACCATCGTGTTCGGGCTCTCGCGCATCTACTGGATCTCGCTCGCGGCTCTATTCTTCATCGGGCTCGGCGACATGGTGAGCGTGTTCGTGCGCCAGATCCTCGTGCAGCTCGAGACGCCGGACGCCATTCGCGGGCGCGTGAGCGCCGTGAGCTCGATGTTCATCGGCGCTTCGAACGAGCTCGGCGAATTCGAATCGGGGCTCGCGGCGCGCGCCTTCGGGCTCGTGCCTTCGGTCCTGCTCGGCGGCATCGCGACGCTGCTGGTAGTGCTCGGCTATCTGAAATTCTTCCCCGAGCTGCGCCGCATGGACCGCTTTCCGCAGCCGCCCGAGCGCTTTACCGGGTAGCTGTATGGGCGTACAGTTTCGCCATGAACCGCGCAATCATCGGACGAAACACACTCAAGGGACGAGGCGCGCTGTCGAATCCAGCGGGGCGCTTCGACCGTACCGGTCTGGAAGCCTTTGACGATGGGTGGTACCGCGAAGAAGCACCGGACAGTGTCGCGACGAGCGTGCAGCCCGATCGCGCGCGCGGTGTCATCACCACGAACGATTCACCGGACATCGGCTTCGAGTACTCGATCAATCCGTACCGGGGATGCGAACACGGATGCATTTACTGTTACGCGCGACCGAGCCATGCCTATGTGGGCCTCTCGTCCGGTCTCGATTTCGAAACGAAGCTCTTCTACAAGGCCGACGTGCGCGCGGTGCTGGAAGCGCAGCTCGCGAAGCCGCGCTACGTGTGCAAGCCGATCATGCTCGGCTCGAACACCGATCCCTATCAACCGGTCGAGCGCAGGCTCGAAGTCACCCGCACGATCCTCACCGTGCTCGCGGCGGCCCGGCATCCCGTGTCCATCGTTACAAAGGGTGTATTGATTGCAAGAGATATCGACATTCTTGCAGAGATGGCACGCGCGAATCTGGCGAGCGTGGCAATCAGCCTCACGACGCTCGACGCAGAGACGAAGCGGACGCTCGAGCCGCGCGCGGCCGCGCCTCAGGCACGCCTGAAAGTGGTGCGCGCGCTGGCGGACGCCGGCGTGCCGGTCGGCGTGATGGTCGCACCCATCGTGCCGGCCATCACGGATCACGAGATCGAACGTATCCTCGAAGCCGCAGCCGCTGCGGGCGCACGCTCCGCCGCGTACGTGCTGTTGCGGCTGCCGTACGAGGTGAAGGATCTCTTCAAAGAGTGGCTGGCGCAGCATTATCCGCAGCGCGCGGAGCACGTCATGTCGCTCGTGCGCGACGCGCGCAACGGTCGTGAGAACGATCCGAATTTCGGCAGTCGCATGCGCGGGACCGGCCCGTACGCCGAGCTCATTCGCGCGCGTTTCAAAGTCGCGTGCCGCAAGTTCGGCCTCGATTCCGTGCGTGCTCGTCCGCTCGACACGACACGCTTCCGCCCGCCCGGCGCCGCCTCGTCACAACTGCAGCTCGAGCTGTAAGGCGCGGCCCTCGCAGAGTTCCCCTGCTCGGGAACCGTATATGCAACATGCGGTCATAAACCGAGGCGCGTCGGTGGCATACTCGACCGCAAAGGCCTCGCGACCACGGCTCTTCCCGTTCGCTCTAACAGGGATACGAATCATGAACAGCTCAGTCGGGTCACGCTCCACCGCGTCACTGTCGTGGGTAGCGCCACTTGCATGTGTGCCGGCGTTACTGCTCACCGGATGCATGCAGTCGCGCGTCGAAGAATCGCGCGAGATGCCCACGCACATCGAAAAGGGCGAGGCCGTCGTGATCCTCGCGAAACCTCAGGTGGAAGGCGCGGGCGCTGAGGACGGCTTCATGGATTGCGTCGGCAACGAGCTGAAGGGCGGCAAGGCGAACATCGTGGTCCACAGCAACAACGAGTTCGTCGACAAGATGTTTCCGTGGTTCGAGCCGGGTACCGCGCCCGCGAAGCCGGAAGCGGTGGCCACGTTGTTGAGCAGGCCCGGGGTCGGCGAAAAGATCGCGCAGACCGGCGTGCGTTATGTCGTTTGGCTCGACGGCAGCACGCAGAAAACCGACGGCGGCGGCAGTATCGCTTGCGGAGCCGCGCCGGGCGCAGCCGGTTGCATCGGGTTCGGCTGGTGGGAAAAGGAATCTGCGTATGAGGCCACTGTCTGGGACCTCAAGCAGGCCCGTTCTGCGGGGAGCATCGGGACGAACGTGACGGGCACCTCGGCGATCATCGGCGCGGTCGTGCCGCTGCCGTTCATTGCGCGCGTGCAGAGCGCCGCGTGCGATCGCCTGGCGTCGCAGCTCCGCACGTTCTTCACCGAAGGTGATGGTGAGAGCCAGGGCGCCGCCCCCGCGGCGACTCCGGCCAAGGCCTCTTCATCAAAAGGCACTTCGCAATGAACACCTCGTCACCGACTTTTTCAGCAGTGCGCGGCAATGGGCGCGTGACCCGTCTTGCGGTATTGGCGTCGCTCGTGAGTGCGCTGCTGATTGTCGGTGGCTGCAAGGATGAACAATCCGGAGGCTCGACGTCTTCGGGTTCCCCCAGCTCGTCCGGTGGCGGCACGAGCGGCGGCGGATCGGCAGGCGGCTCGAGTGGCTCGAGCGGTGGATCGGCCGGGATGCCGAGCGGTTCGGGCGGTAGTGGCAGCGCAGGCATGCCCAGCGGTTCGAGCGGCGGTAGCAGCGCCGGAATGCCCGGCGGCACGAGCGGCGGCGCCGGGGCGGGAATGCCGAGCACTGGCGGGGCGAGCGGTTCGCCCGTGCCTTCGACCGGCGGCGCGGGAGCGCCCTCGACGGGTGGCGGAGCGACGCCGTCGACGGGCGGCGCAGGGGCGGGAACGCCTTCGCCGGGAGGAGGCGCGTCCCCATCGCTTCCCTCGTCCGGCACCCAGTCCGGCCAATCCGGGGGCGATTCGGGGAACGGCTCCAAGCCCGGCTCCGCGGGCGATACCGGCATCGGATCGGCGGCTGGCTCGGCCGGTGGCGGAGGGATGGGATCGCAATCCGGAACGACCGGGGCCAGTGGCAGCGCGGGCGGTAGTGGCGGCTCAGGCGCCATCGTCCGTGGAAGCGGTACTTCCGGCGGCGCCTCCGGCGGTGCGGGCCCCGGTACGACGAGCGACGAACGACGCGCGGCCATCGATCGCCGCCTCGACGCATCGCTCGGCACCCTCGATGAGGCGGTTCGCAGGGAACAGCAGAAGAGCGCGCAGGAACGAGATGCGCGCGCGGCTGCGAACGCAGGCAGCTCTGGCTCGTCGGATGCCGACAGCGCCGGCAAGGACGACGACGGTTCCGGCTCCGCCGCCACCGAAGGGCCGAACGGCAAGGGTGGCAAGGAGAAGGGCAGCGGCGGCCGTCCGGGCGATCTGAAGTCGGAGAAGCAGAGCAAGGCCGAGGCCGAGAAGAACGGCGGCAGCTCCGGTGCGGCGGGCGGCAACACCGCTACGCAGGCCGGCAGCGGTGCCGGTGCGACTGAAATCCCCGACGGCAGTGACGATGACGTCGTGGCCCGCCGCTTGCGTAAGGCGGCGGAGGCGGAAACGGATCCGGAGCTGAAAGAGAAGCTCTGGAAGGAATACATCGAGTACAAGAAAGGCGCGAGCAAGTAGCGGCGCGCCGATCGCCGGCGCCGCGTGGGGTGCCGGCATTGAAGGGCCGTGGAGGCGCGCGGAAATGCGCCGGATGGTCGAGCGACGCAGGAAGAAGGTGACACATGTTCCGGCAAGCACTCATCGCGCTGTGCGGCGTGACACTCATCGGGCAACTGAGCGGCTGCATGGTCAATGAGACCAAGCCCCTGCCGAAGATCAACCCGATTCAGGCGAAGACGCAGATCCCGCAGGACGAGCTGCTCGACGTCGGCATCCACGAGTTCGATCCGAACATCCCGGAGGCCTCCGCGAACGACCCGGAGGCGCTCGCCAAGCAGCGCATCTACCCCGATATCCGCAAGGCGGAAGCGCGCTTCATTCCTTCACAGCTGCGCTCGACCTTGGAATCTTCGGGGCAGTGGGGCGCCGTGCGCGTCGTGCCCGCGAACGTGCAATTCATTGATGTGACTGTGAATGGGAAGATTCTCGAGTCCACGGGCGCGAAGCTTGCTGTCGAGGTCTCGGTCGCGGATTCCACGGGCCGCGCTTGGATCACGAAGAAGCGCTACGAAAGCCCGGCGGATACCGGCTCGTACAAGACCGACAACGCACTGAAGGCACGGGACCCGTTCCAGAACGTGTACTCGCAGATCGCCAACGACATGGTCGCGTTTCGCGATCAGCTGCAGGCGCAGAACCGCCGCGACATCCACCGCGTGACGCAGCTGCGTTTCGCGCAGGATCTCGCGCCCGCGGCGATGACGGGCTATCTGACCGAGGACCCGAAGGCGAAGACGCTGCAGGTCGCGCGCCTGCCGGCGAAGGACGATCCGTACGTCGCGCGCATCGAGCGCATTCGCGAGACTGATGCGGGCGTGGTCGACACGGTGAACGGCTATTACGCGAACTTCTCAGAGGCGATGCGCGACTCATACGGCAACTGGCGCCGTTCGAGCTTCGAGGAGATCGAGAAGGAGAGTCGCGCGCGCAACCAGGCGCGCACGCGCACGTTCCTCGGCGCCGCGGCGGTGCTGGCGAGCGTCTTCGTGCCGGGCCAGTGCAACACGTACGATTACAATTGCCGCCGCATCGAGAGCGCGGCGCGCACGGCCGGCGCGATCGGCGGCACGGCCGCGGTGCTATCGGGCTTGAAGAAGTACTCCGATGCCAAAGTGCATGCGCAAGCGTTGAAAGAGCTGTCGGAAACGTTCCAGAGCGAAGTTCAGCCGCAGGTCGTGGACGTGGAGGGCCGCACACTGCGCCTCACCGGTACGGCCGACGAGCAGTACCGCGAATGGCAGAAGCTGTTGCACGAGCTGTATCTCGAAGAAAACGGTGGCGATGCACCGGCCGGAGCTCCGGCCGCCGTGCCCGCGCCCACGACATCGACGACTGCGTCGGGTGCGCCGCCGGCGTCCCTGAAGGTCGCCGTAGAGCAGCCTGCACCTGCGCATCCATGAGGCCATGATCGAGCACGATCCCGCACGCATTCATCGTCGCGTCTCCACTCGCTACACGCTGATCGAAAAGCTCGGCGCGGGCGGGCAGGGTGAGGTCTGGCGCGCGCGCGATGAGACCGGCGGAATCGAGGTCGCCCTCAAGGTTTTGAATCCCACGCTGGCGCATGACGACGCCGCGTGGGCGGCACTCGAGCGCGAGCATGCGATCGCGAGCCGCATGGATCACCCGGCGATCCTCAAGGTGTATCCGCCGTATCGCGAGGGCGATTTCGTGGCGCTGCCGATGGAGCTCGCCTCGGGCGGCGACCTGCGGCGGCTGCGCGGCAAGAGCTATCTCGATGTCATTCCGGTGCTCATCGACATCGCGCAGGGGCTCGAATACGCACACGAGCACGGCGTCATTCATCGCGATCTGAAGCCCGGCAACGTGCTGTTCGATGCGCGCGGCCGCGTGCGCATCGCGGACTTCGGCATCGCCGGCGCACCCGGCGAAGTGAATCCCGCCATCGTGCGTCCGGGGCTGTCGCCCTTCACGGCGAGCCCCGAGCAGCTGCGTGGCGATCCGCCGGCCATTTCCGACGACATCTACGGCCTCGGCGCGCTCGCCTACGAGCTGCTGTCCGGCTATCCGCCGTATTACCCGCGGTTCGAGGTGAAGCGCGCGCTCGAAGAGCCGGTGCCCGAGCTGAAGCCGGCGCAGATCATGCCGCACCAGCTCGTCAGCACGATCATGCGGATGCTCGCGAAGCGCGCATCGCTGCGGCATCGCTCGATGCGCGAGGTGATCGACGATTTCGACGCGGCGCTGAACGACACGCTGACCTTCGACTTCGACCGCGGCCCAGCCGGCGCGCCGAGCGATCCCGCGACGGCGAGCATGCGGCGCGATGCGGCGGTGCTGGCCGCGGCCGAAGCGGCGCGACGGTCCGCGAGCCCCGCACTCAGCGACATCGACGAAGAGTTGCGTGTGACGGGCGCATTGCCGAAGCGCAGTCCGTCACCGGCTTACAGCGCACCCGCCACGCCTTCGGCACCCGGGGCGGACAACGCGGCAGCCACTCAAGCGAAGCTCGCTGCCGATATCGCGGCGCGCGCGGCGGCGACCCCGGCCGTCGAACCTGCGCGCCCCGCCGCGACGGCATCCGCGGGGTCTGCGATCGATCTCGACGCCACCGCGCAGATCGACATGACGGGCTTCGACACCTCGAGTTTCGATGTCGCAGAGGACGAGCCGGCAGAGCAAGTTGCGCGGGCCGCGCCCGCTCCGGAGCCGAGCCTGCGCCCCTCCGATCCCGCACAGGTCGAAACCGAGCGGATCGCTGCGGCGGCTGCGGCCGTACGCGATGCCGCACCTCATCTCGTCACCGCGCACACACCGCCGACGTACTGGGACGATGTTCGTCTGCGGGTGGACCCCTCGCCGCAGTACCGGCACAAGTTACCTGGGCGCCGGCGCAGCTGGCCGTGGGTGGTGTTGACCGCGCTCGTTGCCGCGGCCGCGCTCGTATTCGTCGTGCTGCCGCAATACGGCTCATTCTCGGAGCTGGCGAAGTCCGCGACGGCGTCGGTCCAGAATTTGGTGGGCAGCGCGCCCGCGGGCAGCGCGAGCTCGGCCGGCACGACCTTGCCCGGCGCGAAGACACCCGCTGAGGGTGCCGCCCCCACGTCGCCCTCCACTTCGGCGAAGGACACGCGTACGGCCTCATCGGGCGAGCCTGCCGGGCTTGCGAGCGGCAGTGCCGTTCTGTCGGCGCCTCCCGCTCCGCGCACCGGCGCTGCAGCCCCGGCGAAAGCGCCGGAGCCTGCAGTGACTCCCGAAGCGTACGAGAAGCTGCGCGCCGACTTCGAGCGGCGGCTCGCGGCGCTCGAGAGCAAGGGCGCCGGCTCGTGGGGCGGCGCTGATTTTGCGGCCGCGAAGACGCGGGCCGCCGAAGCCGTCGGCGCAAACGACGCAGGCAGTCCCGAGCTGGCCGCGAAGCGCATCAGCGAGGCGCTCCGCCTCCTCGGCCTCGTCGAGCAACGCGTCGATTCGACGCTCGCGGCGCAGCTCAGCGCCGGCGAAAACGCCTTGGCGGCCGGTCAGGGCGAGCTCGCGAAGCAGGCGTTCGAGACCGCGAAGCGCATCGACCCGAACAATCGCCGCGCGCAGGATGGCCTGCAGCGCGTGCGCAATCTCGGCGGCCTGTTGCCGCTCCTCGCCGATGGCGAGAACGCCGAGGCTGCGAAGGACTACGCGCGTGCGGTGCAGGACTACAGCCAGGCGCTGTCTCTGGATCCGACCAACGCGAAGGCGAAGGCGGGCCTCGCGCGCGCGCATGCGGCGTTCGGCGAAGACTCGTACGCCAAGGCGATCGGCTCGGGATTCGCGGCGCTCGGGGCCGGACGGCTCGACGATGCGCGCCAGGCATTCGAGAAGGCGCGCACGATCCGTCCGAACGGCGCGGAAGCCGCCACGGGGCTCGCGCGCGTCGGTGCGGCGCTCCGGGCGCGAGGCTTCGCCTCCACGCGCCAGCGTGCCGCCGCCCTCGAAGCCGAAGAGCGCTGGGCGGAAGCGGCCGCCGAATACGATGCGGCGCTGAAGATCGACCCGTCGCTGTCCTTCGCCCAGCAGGGCAAGGCGCGGGCGCTCGCGCGCGCCGAGCTCAACGACAACCTGCAAGCTCTCATCGATCGGCCGGAGCGCCTCGCCTCGCCCGCGGTCCGCGCCGAAGCCGAGACCCTCATCAAGCGCGCCGCCGGGCAGGACCCCTCCGGCCCGGTACTGCGCTCGCAGATCGCGCGCCTGCAGATTCTCCTGCCCGGCTACGACATTCCGGTGAAGGTGGAGATGGTGTCGGACAATGCCACCCAGGTTCAGATTCAACGGGTTGGCACGTTCGGCACGTTCAGCAGGCGCGAGATCGAGCTGAAACCCGGCAAATACACGGTGGTCGGCACGCGTCCGGGATTTCGCGACGTCCGTAGGGATGTCACGATTGCCCCCGGCGGTGATGTGCAGACCATCAGCGTGAGCTGCGTCGAACCCATCTGACCGGGCAACGGTCCTAAGCAGGCCATGAATGAAGCTGCGGTGAAGCCGGGCGCGTCGTACGCGCACATCCGGGTGAAGGAACCTGCAGGCGAGCGCTCGCTCGGCGTGCGGCTGACGATTGGCGGCGAAGGCGCCGACGTCGTCGTGCCCGGGACTGCGCCGGGCCCGGCCCTCACCATCGAGCGGCGCGAGGCGGAGTGGTGGGCCTCGCCCGAGCCGGGTGCGGGCGTGCGCTTCGATGGGCGCCCCCTTTCGCACACGCGCGAGCTGCACAAGGACGACGTGCTCTCCGTCGGCGACGCGCAGGTCATCGTCCTCGACGATTCGCGCACGCGCTTGCGCCTCGACGTTCAGCACCTCGTCGGCAATGCCACCATCGCGCCCGTCGTCGTCGTTGCGACGGTCGATGCCGAAGCAAGCGATGACGACGTCGAGATTCGCTCCAGCGCGGCCCCTGGCGCACGTCCGGCGGCCGCGGTGCTCACGGCGGATCGGCCGCGCTCCGCCTACGTCGGGCGCAAACCGCTCTCGAAGAAGTGGATCGCGGCGATCGCAGCCGTCGTGCTCGTGCTGCTCGGCGGCACGGCGCTCGTCTCATTGCTGCAGCCGGTGGAAATCGACGTGGTGCCGCGCGACTCGCGCATCAGCACGCCGGGCACGGTCTTCGCGTTCCACACGGGAGAGTTCTTGAACGTCCTCTCGGGCAAGCACGTCGTGCATGCCGAGCACGAGGGCTACTACCCGGCGCAGGTCTCCATCGACGTGAAGCGCGGCGCGAACCCCACGCCGGTCGCACGCCTGCGGCTCGCGAAGCTTCCGGGCAAGCTGCGCATCGATACGAACGGTGTCGTCGCCACCGTGCTCATCGATGGCGTGGAGAGCGGCCGGGCGCCCGGCGAAGTGGAAGCGCCGCCCGGCTCGCACACCGTCACGCTACGAGCCGCGCGGTACGTCGACTTCATCACCAACGTGAACGTCGAGGGTCTCGGCAAGCGGCAGGACCTGAGTGCCACCCTGCAGCCCTCGTGGGGCACGCTCAAGGTCATCGCCGTGCCCGCCGGTGCGAATGTCATGGTGGACGGCAAGGACAGCGGCAAGGCGCCCGCGACCATCGAAGCCGACTCCGGTGTGCGCCACGTTCAGGTCAGCGCGCCGGGCTTGAAGACCTGGGAAAGCAGCGTCGTGGTGAAGGCGGGCGAGACGCTCGCGCTCGGTCCGATCACGCTCGGCCAGCCGGATGCGGAGCTCACGCTGCGCTCCGATCCGAGCGGCGCGGAGATCACTGTCGCGGGCACGTATCGCGGACGCACGCCGGTGAAGGTCGATCTGCCGGCAGGCGTTTCGCACAACATCGTTGCGACGCTGCCCGGCTACGCGAACTGGACGAAGTCGGTCTTCGCGGATTCCGGCAAGAAGATCACGCTGGACGCGAAGCTGCAGCCGGTGCTCGCGAGCGTCACCGTCGACGGCGAGCCCAGTGATGCCGAGCTGTTCATCGACGGCAAGCCGCACGGACGCACGCCGCAGAAATTCGAGCTGACCGCAACCGAGCACAGCGTCGAAGTGCGGAAGGAAGGCTTTCTACCGTTCAAGGGCAGCGTGACGCCGGCGCTCGGGCTCGAGCGCTCCGTGCAATACAAGCTCACATCCGCGGATCGCGCCCAGGCGCTGCTCGAATCCGCGCCGACGATCAAAGCCAAGGCGATCGGCTATGAGCTGCGCCTCGTGCCCAGCGGCACGTTCAAGATGGGCAGCGAGCGTCGCGAGCAAGGCCGGCGGCCCAACGAGGGCTATCGCGAGGTCACGTTGAAGCGCCCTTTTTACATTGGCGTGACGGAAGTGACGAACGCGGACTTCCGCAGCTTCAAGAGCGATCACGTCTCGGGCTTCCTCGGCAAGCGCTCGTTCGATCTCGATGCGCAACCGGTCGTGCAGGTGACGTGGAACGATGCCGCCGCGTTCTGCAATTGGCTCTCGGAGCGTGAAGGCCTGCCGCCCGCGTACGAGCAGGGTGGCGGCAAGTACGTGCTGAAGCAGCCGGTGACCAACGGCTATCGGCTGCCGACGGAAGCCGAGTGGGAGTACGCGGCGCGCTACGCCGGTCCCGGACAGATGCGCAAGTTTCCCTGGGGCGATTCGCTGCCGGTGGTGCAGGGCGTCGGCAACATCGCCGGTGAGGAGACGAAGGGCGTGCTCGAGTCCGCCATCGACGGCTATCGCGACGAGTATCCGGTCGTCGCGCCGGTCGGCAAGTTCCAGCCCACACCGCTCGGCTTGCACGACATGGGCGGCAACGTGTCCGAATGGGTGAACGACTACTACCTCTCGTATGTCGATTCGACCCCGGTGACCGATCCGCTCGGACCGGAGCAGGCGGCCCGGCACGTGGTGCGTGGCGCGAACTGGCGATCGGCAAACGTCACGGAGCTGCGCTACGCGTATCGCGACTCGGCGGACGAGTCGAGTCAGACCATCGGCTTTCGGGTGGCGCGCTACGCCGAATAGCCAGCGGAGAACGACATGATCCCCGACTACCGAAATCGCCGCACGTTGCCCTCCTTGTGGGCGGTCTTGTTCCTCGCGGGCTGCTGCGCGTTGTCGACGGTGATCGCATTTCGCGCGCGGGCGGCCGCGGCCGATGCCACGACCGTGGCTGCAGCCCAGGACACGGCGAGCAAGGACACGCCCGCGAAGGGTGCCGATACGCCGAGCACCGACAAGGACAAGTCCGACGCCGGGTCCACTCGGCCGCCCCCGTCCAAGCCCGAAGAATCCGCGACCATCGAGGACGATCCGACGCTCGTGCCCGACTCCAAGGAGTCGGCAGACAACAACGTCACGTTCCCGATCGACATCTGAGCGTCGCGCCGTGAAACCGCTCGCGATCGAGATCAACGACCGATGCCTGACCCTCGCGCGTGATGGCGAGGTGCTCATCAGCGCGCCCAGCACCGTGTTCGACGGCGGCGGCGCGGAACCGGCAGGCACGAACGCGTGGCATGCGCTGCGCGGACACCCGACGACGACGTCGACGCGTCACGTGCATCAGATCGTGACGCAACCGCAAGCGCCGGCGCGCGCGGCCGCCTTGTTCTCGGCAGAGCTCTCCCAGCATCTCGCGAAATTTCCGGCCGCGGAGGGTGAGCGCGTCTGGCTCACTGCGCCCGTGCATGCGGACGCGAACGGTCTTGGCAGCGTGCTCGGCATCGCGCAGAGCCTCGGTCTGAAGGTCGACGGGTTCGTCGACTCCGCTGCCGTGACGGTGGCGTCGCTGCGCGCGGGACGGAGCGCGCTCGTGCTCGAGGTCGGTCTGCATCACGCGGCCGCCGCAGCTGTCGATAGCAGCGGCCAGGCTCGTCGACGGCGCGCGGTCGTTTCCGAGGAGAACGGTCTGATCGAGCTGTATCAATCGTGGCTCGCCTTCATCAGCACCGCCATGGTGAAGCGCACGCGCTTCGACCCTTTCACCAACGCCGCCACTGAGCAGCAGCTCTTCGACGCGCTGGCGGCGCTCACACGCCAGGCCGCCGAGACGGGCAGCACGACCGCCGGCGTGACGAATGGCGAAAGCACGTTCGAAGTGTCCTTGACGCGCGATCAGTTCGCGGAGGCCGCGCAGTCGATCTATCGCGAGCTCATCCGGCTGCTGCACGCGTTGCGACCTGCCGGTGCGGAAGTGACGCTCGTCATGCCCGAAGCGATCGCCGGGTTGCCAGGCTTTCGCGAGCAGCTCCAGCAGCACTTCTTCGGCTGCGATCTCATCACCGTGCCGGACGGATTCGCCGCCGCGGCGACCTCGCTGCTCGATCTGCCCGAGGCGGAAAGCGCAGAGTCCGTGCGGCTCCTGCGCCGGTTGCCTCTGCACGAGCAGACTGGGATCTCCGGGGTGGCGCGCGAGTCGCTGGGCCGCGCGGGCATGGGCGCGACGCCACCCTCGCACTTGCTGTTCGAAGGCCGTGCGATTCCGCTCTCGATGAGCTCGCTCGTCGTCGGTCGTTCTCCCGGCACGGGCACGGCGCTCACGCTTCCCGATGGTCTCGCCGGCGTTTCGCGGCGGCATTGCACGTTCGTGCGCGACGGCAATGAGGTCGTGCTGGTCGATCACAGTCACTACGGTACGTTCGTCAACGGCGAGCGCGTGTCCGAACGCGTGCGCATTCACGCAGGCGACAAGGTGCGGCTCGGCGAGCCGGGCGTCGAGCTGTCGCTGATCTCGATCGGCGAAGTCGCCTGAGGCGCATGCAGCCATGGCCGCCCGACGTCGCCGCAGCGTAGAGGTCTTCAGCCTCTCCTTCCTGGACTGCATCTGCTGCGGCTTCGGTGCGGTCATCCTGTTCTACACCATCATCAGCGCACAGAGCGGCTTGGATCGGGCGCACAGCACGGAGACGATGCGCACGCAGGTGGAGCGTCTCGAGGAAGAAGTGCTGCAGAAGACGCGCAATCTCGCCATCTTGCGCAACACGCTGAACGAGACCGAAAGCAAGACGGCGAGCGCCAGCGAGAAGGCGAAGCAGCTCCTCGCGGAGCTGCAGGCGAACAAGATCCAGAAGTCCGCGTACGACGAGACGAGCCTCGCGCGGCGCGAGCGGATCGAGAAGCTCAAGGCGGATATCAAAGCGCTCGAAGAGGGCACGCGCCGGCTCGAGGCGGGTGCCATCGACAAGGGCCCGCCGGGGCAGGAGATCAAAGCTTTCCGCAACACCGGCGGCGATCGGCGCTACATCACCGGCATCAAGGTGCGCGGCAAGCGCACGCTCATCCTGCTGGACCGCTCGGCGAGCATGCTGCATCAGGATCTCGTCAACATCATCCTGCTGCGCAATCAGGACGACGCGAAGAAGCGCAAGGCGTCGAAGTGGCGCCGCGCGATCGACACGGTGAACTGGATCATCGCGCAGCTGCCGCCGGACGGGCAGTTCCAGGTCTATGCGTTCAACACCAAGGCCGACGCCGTGCTGCCCGACACGTCCGGCAAATGGCAGAACGCCAACGATCCGCTGCAGCGATCGAAGAACATCGAAGCGCTCGCGGCGATGGTGCCGGCGGACGGCACGAGCCTCTTCAATGCGTTCGATGCCGTGAAGACGCTGACGCCGCTCCCGGACCAGATCATCCTCATCACCGACGGCCTGCCGACGCAGGGCAAGGCGCCCGGCTTCCGCAAGTACATCGATGCCGGCGCGCGGGCGCGCCTCTTCGACGATGCGGTCGGACAGCTGCCGGACAAAGTGCCCGTCGATGTGATCCTGCTGCCCATGAAGGGCGACTTGCCGGCCGCGCACCGCTTCTGGCAGCTCACGCGCTTCACCAACGGCACGCTCATGATGCCGTCGAAGGACTGGCCATGAGACTGAAGCGCCATCCGGTGGAGGTCTTCAGCCTCTCGTTCCTCGACTGCATCTGCTGCGGCTTCGGGGCGATCATTCTCCTGCTCGTGCTCACGCAATACGGCGATCCGATTCAGCTGAAGGAGCAGACCGACGCGCTCGACCGGCGGATGCTGGAGCTGCGCGCGCAGCTCCACGATCTCGAGGGCGAGACCGAGATGCTGAACGAGCAGCTGAAGGGGAAAGAGGACCTGCTCGAGAAGGCGCGCATGCGCGCGCAGCAGCTCGCGGGCGATCTCACGAACATCAACGGGCAGTTCTCGGCGAGCAAGAAGGAGGCGTCGGTCACGAACATCGTGGAAGGCGAGCTCACCGCCGCCTATCAGACGCTGACCGAGGAGATGAAGCGTCTGCTCGCACAGCAGGCGAGCCGACCGAAGAGCGAGGCGATCGGCGGCATACCGATCGACAGCGAATACATCATCTTCATCGTCGACACCTCGGCGAGCATGACGAGCTTTCACTGGGAGCAGGCTCAGCAGACGGTCAAGGAGATCCTCTCGATCTACCCGAAGGTGAAGGGCATGCAGATCATGAGCGATCAGGGCAGCGTGCTCATCGGCGGCACCAAGGGTCAGTGGCTGACGGACTCCCCCGCGCAGCGCGATCAGATCGTCGCCCGCATGAAGAACTGGCGGGCGTTCAGCAAATCGAGTCCGGTCGAGGGCATCGAGACGGCCATCCGTCTGTACTGGTCGATGGACAAGCGCATCAGCCTGTATGTGCTCGGCGACGAGTTCACCGGCGACTCGATCCAGCAGGCGCTCGACGAGGTGGCCGCCATCAATCGACCCGACAAGAACGGCCGGCGCATCGTGCGCATCCATGCCATCGGTTTCCCCGAAGGTCCAGGCATGACACCATTTACAAGCATCCGGTTTTCGGCATTAATGCGGCTGATGTGCGAGCAGAACAACGGCACGTTCGTCGGCATCACGCAGTAGTCGGTCTCACATCGTTGGGCAGCACAGGTCATGACACGAACGCCCGGCAGTCTCGCCTTCCTAGCCACGAGCTTCGCAGCCATGACTCTCGTGCTCACGGGCTGCGGCGGCGTGCAGATCAAGCCCGATGCCACGCTGCCGCGACCGCTGGTGGTGACGCTACCGACACGCGTCGGACTCGTCATTCCCGGTGACGTCCGCAACTTCACGCACAAGGAGACGCGCTGGGGCGTCGATTGGACCATCCAGCTCGGCGATGGCCATGTGCACCTGATGCGCGACGTGTTCAAGGACACGTTCGATCAGGTGCAGGAATTCAAAGACGTCGAGGAAGCGAAAGCCGCGCCTGGCCTGAAGGCCATCTTCGAGCCGCGTATCGAGCAGTACTCGTTCGTCACCGCGCGCGAGACCGGCGGGCGCTACTACGCGGTGACGATCCGCTATCGCATCAATGTCTACACGCCGAGCGGCGCAAAGGCGGACACGCTGACTCTCACGGGCTACGGCAACGCGCTCGCCAAAGGCATGTCGAGCGGCAAGCCGCTGCAGCTCGCGAGCCTCGCGGCCATGCGCGACGCCGCGGCCAAGTTCCTCGTGCAGTTCCCCGATCAGCCGATCGGCGAGCGTCTCGCGAAGAACGAGGAGGTCCTCGTCGAGGACGCCGCGGTCACCGCGGACGCCGGCGGCATCGAGACCGTGCCGATCGAGGAGACGCCGATCGATGCGACGCCGGCGGTCGCGCCGACGCCCAGCGCGCCGCCCAGCACAACGCCGGCCGCCGCGTCGGCACCCGCACCCAAAGCGTCGCTAGCCGATTGACGTCAGCCGAGCGCGCGCCCAGCACAACACCGGCCGCCGCATCAGCCCCCGCACCCAAAGGGTCGCTAGCCGATTGAGACGTCCGCCAAGCGCGCCGCCGACCACAATGCCGACCCGCAAATCAGTGGCCGCATCAAAAGCCTCACTGGCCGATTAGGAAGTCTGCCCAGCGGCGCCCAGCACAACGCCGGTCCGCAGCGTCGGCGCCCGCACCGAAAGCATCAGTACTCGATTAAGACGTCTTCGCCGACTGCTGCTTCACGCGAATGAGCAGCTTCTCGCGCCAGGTGACATCCGGCGTATCCACGGGCTCGCCGTTTTCGAACCGCGGCGCGTAGCGCGCCTTCTTGAGCGCGGACACCACGGCTTTCTGCGTCGACTCGGCGGCATCGCCGCCGACGAGCGTGACATTGTCGGTCCGACCATCCTTGGTCACGGTGTACTTCACCTCGGCGTAGCGTTCCTCCGATTCATCGGGGCTCAAGCGCGAACGCTTGGCGGAGGACGGCGGCGGCCGATAGGCCAGCATGCGCGGCTGCTCGAGCACAGACGTGTCATGCGCCGCGGCCAGGTCCTTCCACGCCTCGCGATACACGTCGAGGCCCTTGGCCATCGCGCCCGCGCTGAGGTACCAGTCGCCCAGCTCGACGAGCACCTCGCCGCGCTTCTTGTGATCCACGGGCTGCACCTTGTCGAGCGCGGAAAGGGCGAGACGCAAGGCGCGCTCGCCGTCGGGGTTGAGGCGCTGGCCCTCGGACATGACGGGCGTGTCGTTCGCGCCGAAGGGGTCCGGCGCGGTGGGCGCTTCCTCGGCGCCGTTCACGAATTCCAGCCGATACGTGCGCGCGATGCCCTGCAGAGCATCGACGCCGAGGGGCGAGCCGCGCCCGCCCACGGTCTCGGCGATGGTGAGTGCGCGGGCGTACAGAAGGCGCGCCGTCGTGTACCGCCCGATCTGCTCGAGCCAGCGCCCGTAGCGATCCAGCGGCTTCAGCATGCGCGCATCGTTCTTGCCGTACGCGCTCTCGGCGACGCGCAGCGCGTACTGCTGTTCCTTCTCCGCGTCCGCCGTCAGATCGAGCGCGACGTAGCTCGCGATCAGCGGTTCGAGCATCTGCAGCTGGTCGACGTTGAAGAGGCCGTCGAGATTGCGGCTCAAATCGACGGCGCGTTTGAGCGCGACCGACGCATCGACATATTCCTTCTCCGCGAAGTGCGCGGCGCCGAGCCCGTGCAGGGGCCGCAGCAGCTGCCGGTCGGCGTTGCCGCCGGTCTGCTCGAGGATTTCGACGCTGCGCTGGTAGTCCTTCTCCGCCGCCGCATAGTCCTTCATGCGGTAGTGGACGGTGCCGAGATTGGTGAGCGGGTTGGCGAGCTTGCGGTCGTTCGAGCCGTACTGCTCCTCGGTCATCGCCACGATCTTCTCGGCGAGCGGCAGCGCTTCGGCGTAGCGCCGCGCGTCGAACGCCTCGCGGAATTGCTTGTAGACCTGCAGCCGGTCCGCGTCCGTGACCGCCGCGGCGACCTGGGCGCTCGCCCAGACGCCCACCAGCGCGGCAAACCACTGGAGCGACCGTTTTTGCATATTGGTAATGATCCTAACGCTTCTCGAAGAGGTAATGCGAGACGAACCATTCGCGCCCGCCGCGGAATCCCCACAGCTCCGCGCACGACATGAAGAATACCCGCCAGTACACCCACCATTTAGTGGCCTGCTCCGGCCCATAGGTCTCATTGAAAATCGGCAAAATTGCGGCGCGGTTCGCGTCCATGTTCGCGAGCCAGGCCTCGCTCGTGAGCTGGTAGTGGCGTCCGGACACCCGCCAGTGCTCGAGCAGGCGCACGTCGCGCTGAAAATACAGCAGCAGATCGTCGCTCGGCATGAGCCCGCCGGTGAAGAAATAGCGAGACATCCAGTCACTTTCGTCACGCACTTCGAAGGGGTACGCGTACTCCTTGTGCGTGAAGATGTGTACGAACAACGTCGCCGCCGGCTTCATCCACGAAGCGACACGGGCGAGCAGCAGCTCGTAGTTGCGCATGTGCTCGAACATTTCCACCGAGACCACACGGTCGAAACGTCTGTTCCCGGGGTTTTCGAGCCGGTTCATGTCGCAGGTGATGATCTCGAGATTCCCGAGCCCGCGCTCGCGCGCTTGCGCGTCGATGAACTGCTTCTGCGTGCGGGAATTCGAGACCGCAACGATCCGCGACCTCGGATAGTGCCGCGCCATCCACAGCGACAGCGATCCCCAGCCGCAGCCGAGCTCGAGTATGTCCTCGCCGTCTTGCAGCCGGGCGCGCTGGCAGGTGAGCGCGAGCATGCGCTCCTCGGCGGTCTGCAGGCTGTCGCTCGGCGAATCGTAGTAGCAGGAGGAGTACTTCAGGTTCGGGCCGAGGACCTTTAGATAGAACTCCGTCGGCACCTCGTAGTGCTGGCTGTTCGCGTCGGCCGTGTTGATGGCGATGGGGCTCGCCTTCAGCCGCGCCACGAGGTCCATGAGATGGCGCTGTTGGCGTTCCGGATCGCCCTTGTCCTCCTCGCGCAGGCGCGCCTGCAGCAGCGAACGGATGCGCGAGCGGATGAGCCAGTCCGGCACACGATCCTGCTCCAAGAGGCGCATGGAAAAGCTCGGGGGCGCGTCGGCCATGACGGTTGCGTTCATCGGTCAAGTCCTCTTCGGAATCCATGGAATGAAGCCGCTGGTGCGGGCCTGGTAGCGGCGGTAGCGCTCGCCCTTCGTGCGCAGCGCCTGCTCTTCCGTCGCCTTGAGGCCCGTCACGTTGATCAGGAAGTGGAGCATCAGCACCGGCATCGCCATCGCGATCCAACCGTGCGGGGAGGCGACCGCGAACACCGCGTACGCGATCCAGATGAGCCACTCGAAGAAGTAATTCGGATGGCGCGAGTAGCGCCACAAGCCGACATCGCACACCCCGCCCGCGTTGGCAGGGTCGCGCTTGAACGCGGCGAGCTGTGCGTCCGCGACGCTCTCCCCGATGAGCGCCACGACGAACAGCGCGACGCCCGCGAGCTCGAGCGGCGCGAAGCGCGGCGCGCGATTGAATGAAGCGATCAGCAGCGGCAGCGTGAGGAACGCGTTCAGCACCGCCTGGAACTCGAAGAACCCGAGGAACTTCAAGTTCAGATTCCCGCTGCCGCCCCACTCCTTGCGCAGCTGCTGATAGCGCCCTTCCTCCGGCTCGCCGACGATGCGTCGCGCGAGATGCCACCCGAGCCGCAGCCCGTGCGCGGCGAACATCGCCGCGATGACGAGGCGGCGCTGCAGGTCTCCGGGTGCGAGCGCCGCATAGAGCGCGGCGAGCAGCGCGAAGTTCATCGACCAGCCGATGTCGACGTAGCTGAAGTTGTGATTGCGGACGCCGAGCACCCACAGCCCGAACATCACTGCGCAGACGAGCAGCGTGCCGAGCAGTAGCAGGAGCAGCGGCTGCTCGATCATGACGTCACCGCCACGCGTAGCCGCGCCGCGCGCACGAGCAGCGGCTTGAAGATTCGATAGAGCGCGTAGATGAGCCACGGCCCGATCGCGATCCAGCCGAGCGCCGCGTGCACGATCGCGTCCCACAACACGATGATGGAATGCAGCACGCCCTGGGCCATCAACGCGAATCCTTCGGAGATCGACAAGGGCTGCGGCGCGACGCGCAGCAAGTGCTCGCCGACGCGCACGAACGGAATGATCAGGGCGAGCTGCAGAGGCGCCGCGAGATAGTTCACGAGCTGGATCGCCGGCAGATTCAAGCGCAGCACGATCGCGACGATCGTGCAGAGCACGGTGGAGACTCCGAGCACCGGGAAGATGCCGATGCCGAGACCGAAGGCGAGGCTCATCGCGATCTTCTCCGGTGTGACCCCCTGCCGCAGCAGGTCCAGAATCGGGTCGACGAGACGGCGGCGCAGGAAGGCGTTCATGAGTTGCGCGCCGTGAGCAGCTGCGCGAGCGGCGCGTCGGCCGGCAGCTTGCGCAGTTGCAGCAGCAAGTACGTCGACATCGCCATGTTCCCGAGCAGCAGGATGGCGATCAGCCAGCCGACCCGGGCCCGCCACCGCGGCTCCTTGTACGCGAGCCACACGAAAAACGTGATGAATCCATAGTAGGCGTCGCAGAGCGTCGCGATGGTCCAGGCATTGTCGGGAGCGGTCGTGAGCCCGCCCCATTGCCAGACGGGCTGACGCAGGCTCGCCCACGATGTGACGACGATCATGGACAGCAGAATGAACCCGAACAGCAGTCGTAACCCCGTCGCCGCACGCATCGCGACCCCGTCTCAAATCTGGCGCTCCGCCGGGGGCCTCGTTAAGCTCCCGCAAAACGCACGACAATCGAGCCCTTCATGGCAGATCAGGAACCCCGGGTGGCGCTACTTGCCGGAGCAAGCGGCCTCGTGGGCGGATACGTCCTCGATGCACTGCTGGATGCACCCGACTTCGGTCGCGTCTACGCCGTCACGCGCCGGCCGCTCGGCCGCGAACACTCCCGCATCGCAAACCGCATCGTGCAATTCGACAAGATCGAAGCGCAGCTGAAAGGCACGGTGTGTCACGTCGCGTTCTGCTGTCTCGGCACCACCTTGAAGCAGGCCGGTTCCGAGCAGGCGTTTCGTCAAGTCGACTTCGATTACGTACTCGCTTTCGCACGCGCGGCCAGAGTAGCGCAGGCGCAGCGCTTCGTCGTGGTGTCGTCGGCTGGCGCCAATCCGCAGTCGAAGAACTTCTATCTGCGCGTGAAGGGCGAGATGGAGCGCGCGCTCGAGAGCCTGCAATTCCCGTCGCTGGACATCCTGCAGCCGGGTCCGCTGCTCGGCTGGCGCCCGGAGATTCGGCCGCGCGAGCTCGCGGCCACGATCCTCATGCCGCTGCTGAATCCGCTGCTCGGCGGCACGAAGCAGATGTATCGCGGCATTTCCGCGCGCACCGTTGCGGCCGCGGCGGTCGGGGCCGCGCGCTCGGGCAGGCGGGGCGTGTATCGGTATACGTACCCCGCGCTGCAGGCGCTCGCCGCGAGCAAGCCGGTGCGCGTCCCGCCGCCGGTCAATCCGAAGCTACCGTCCGGCGCGCGCTGACGCTCAGGCGGTCCCGCGCCCACACCAGCGCGACGGCGCCCACGACGACGAGCGGCGGATACAGCTGGCCGGCGCGATTGGGTTGCCACGCCTGCGCGACTTCGATCAGCAGCGCCGTCGTGAGCAGGCCGATCAGCACGCGATGGATCGGGATGCGAACCTCGCGCAAGAGCCACACCGCGCCGGTGTAGAAGAACGCGATCTCGAGGAACCCGGGCTCGCCGGAACCCAGTCGCGACGTGAGCGGCGGTCGCGCGAGCCACTCGAAGTCCGGGCTGCGCGTCGAGAAGTCGAATGGCGCGAGCGCGAAGAACAAGAACGCCGGTGCGGCCCATAGCAGTGCCAGTCGATCCGCGTTCTGCTCCGAGCTGTAGTTGATCTGCCAGATCATCGGCAGCGCGAGCAGGAAGCCGGCGCATTCGTTGATGTCGAGCCGCTGCCCGACGAACACGATGCGGGCCACGAGCAGGACGAGCGCGAGCGCGAGATACAGCCGCCAGAACGGCGAGCGCACGAGGCTCCGCAACACCGCGCCGACCAGCACATAGCTCGCGAAGAATCCCGCGAATGCGGCGCTCGACCAGTGCCAATCGAGCGCGCGATCCGGATGGTAGAAGTACCAGACGAAGCGCGTCGTCGGCATGAACGGCGCGGCGTGCGAGGCGATCCAGAGCGCGACGATCAGCACCGCCACGATATCCGGCCGATTGGTGCGCAGCTCCGGCAGCGCCGGCTGCAACCCGAGCCCGCGCGCGCCGAGCGCCAGGAGCGCCGCGATGCCGGTGCTGAGCCCGTTCAGCGTGACGTCCGTGATCGAGGGATCGCGGCTCAGCGTCGCCGCCTGCGTGCACTCGATCAGGATCGAAAGTCCCGTGCCCGCGCCGAGCGTCACAAGAAACCGGCGCAGCGTTCCCCAGCGGCGCGGCATCGAGGACACCGCGAGCGCGCCGAAGGGGAGATAGAAAAGCAGGTTCGCTACAAGATCGGTACGAGGGGGACGGCGCCACGTGAGACTCCGCAGCAGGTCCGCACGACCGAGCGAGCGCAGGTGCTCGAGACTGAAGTCGAAGGGATAGAGCGATGCGTAGAGCATGAACAGCACGGTGAACACCAGCAGCCACCCGGTGGCCCGGCGCAACGCGCGTTCGGATGAGAATCCCCTGATCGCCATGTGCGCGCAGTGTAACGTGACCGAGTTAACATTCCCGCGCGGGCTGCGCGCGCCACATTTGGCTAAAGTTGATCCAACGCTCACCAGACCCGAGGCATCTGCGAAAAAATTGCCCGGTCGCACCGCTCTAGCTCAGACCTTCGCTCCGGCAGATCGCTCTCGGCATGACTGAATCGGCACTCAAGAGCCGCATGGGACGGCGCATCGCGTTGACCCTCGCGGTGGCCGCGATTCTGCCCATCATGGTGCTGGCAGTCATGGCCGCCTGGGTCGTCGGCGACGTGAACGCCACGCGCGTCGAGCGGCGCCTGCAGGGCGCAAGCCAGGCGTTCGCCCGCAGCCTGCGGTCGCGCTTCGGCGCGGCCGAAACGCTCGTGCAGACGCTCACCTCGCGCGACGTCGGGTACGACGGCTCCGCGCTCAAGCAGCAGATCGTCAATTCGCGCGCCTTCAAGTCCGCCGTGATCGTCGATCGCGACGGCTTGCTCGCCGGCGGCGAGGCGACCCTGCGGCCCACCCCGTCGCAGCTCCTCTCGCTCGAGGCGGGGCGCACGGTGGTGCTGCATGCGTCACTCTCGGGACAGCAGCCGGCCATCTTCCTCGCGCACAGCGTCATCGCCGGCGGGGTCGACCGTCTGGCGTACTTCGAGATCGCGCCCGATTGGCTCTGGAAGGACCTCTCCGGCGACATGCTGATCACACCGCTCGCCGTGGTCGACGCGGACGGGACAGTTCTGCAATCCACCGTGCCGCTCATGAGCGAGACGGGCCGCATGTTCGGCGAGCGCATCAAGCAGACGAGCACGAGCAACGTCGCGAGCCATGCGCTCGCCTGGCAGGGCGCCGGCGAGGAGTGGCACGGCGTGCTCACGCATCTGCCGCTCATAGACGAGCGCATCACCACGGTGCCGTGGGCGGTCGTCGCGATGGGTCGCGGCGTCCCGTTCTTTGCCCGCACGCGCGATGTGTGGAATCTCTTGCCGTACGCGATCGGGCTTGCGCTGCTCTCCGCTTGGCTCGGCGCGGAATACCTCGCGCGGCGCCACGTGCCCGCGCTGCGCTCCGTCGAAGGGGGCCTGCGGGCGCTCGCGACACGCCGCTTCGATCGCGTGAGCGTCGCCGCCGTGGACGAGCCGCGCGCGCTCGTGCGCGCGTTCAACGCCGCGGCGGGGAGCCTCGAAGAGCAGTTCCGCGCGCTCGAGACGCTCGCGGAAATCGATCAGCTCCTCCTCGGCTCGGCGGAGCTCGAGCAGATGCTCGAATCTATTCTCGAACGCGTGCAGACGGTCACCCGCTGCCATGGCGTCGGCATCACGCTAATCGACGGCGACGCGCCCGGCCGCGGCCGCATCTATCTGGCCGCGAACGGCTTGACGGGCCTGCCGGTGAGCCGCGTCTCGCTCGACGACGACATGGTCGCGACGCTCGCGAGCGAAACGCAAGGGCTCACGATCACTCGCTGCGAAGAGCGGCGCCACAGCTTCCTGCAACCGCTCAGCGAAATCGGCTCGGAGTTCTTCTGGGTGTGGCCGGTGGCGCCAGGCGAGCGCGTCGAGGCGATTCTCGCCGTGGGCTATCGCGAGGCGCCGACGCTCGATCCCCAGGTCGCGAACTGCGGCAGCGAGTTCGCGCAGCGGCTGGCGATCGCGCTCTCGAAGACGGCGCGCGACGAGCGCCTGCATCGACAGGCGCACTACGATCCGCTGACGTCGCTGCCCAATCGCCTGCTGTTTCTCGATCGGCTCAATCAGGAGTTGAGCAGCGCGACCGCGGGGTTGAGTCGCGGCGCGCTGCTGTACATCGATCTCGATCACTTCAAGCGCGTGAACGACACGGTCGGGCACGCGGCGGGCGACCAGCTGCTGACCATCGTCGCGCAGCGCCTCCGTTCGTGCGTGAAGGAAGGCGACACCGTCGCGCGTCTCGGCGGCGATGAGTTCACGGTGATCCTGCGCAACGTCGCGGACCCGGACGCCGCGCGGGCCGTCGCGGAGCGCATCATCGAATCGGTGCAGCTGCCCGTGAACATCGGCGGGCGCGATCAGTTCGTCGCCGCGAGCATCGGCATCACGCTCTTCCCCGACGACGGCATGAGCATCGAAGAGCTCATGCGCAACGCGGACACGGCGATGTACCGCGCGAAGGATCTCGGCCGCGGCCGGGCGATGTTCTTCGACCTCCACATGACGGCGAAGCCCTCGGCGCCCACGGAGACGGGCCTGCACCGTGCGTTGCGACGGCGCGAGTTCTCGCTCTTCTATCAGCCGCAGTTCTCGGTGGCCGACGGCAGCCTCATGGGGCTCGAAGCGCTCTTGCGCTGGCAGACGCCGCGCGACGGGCTGCGCTTTCCGGGCGAATTCGTGCCGGCGGCGGAAGAGAGCGGCCTGATCGTCGATATCGGCGGGTGGGTGCTCGAGACCGCGTGCGCGCAGCTCGCCGAGTGGCGTGATCAGAAGATCGCGCCGCCGCGCCTCGCGCTGAACGTCTCGGCGCAGCAGCTGAAGCACGCCGAGTTTCCGAAGGCGGTGCGCCGCGCGCTCGACAAGTACAACATTCCTCCTGATCTGCTCGAGCTCGAGCTGACCGAAAGCGTGTTCGCGGACGAGGCCGCAGGCGCGGCGCTCGTACGTCTCTCGCAGATCGGCGTGCACCTCGCGCTGGACGACTTCGGGACCGGCTACTCGTCGCTCAACTATCTGCGCCAGTATCCGATCGGGACCGTGAAGATCGATCGCACCTTCCTCGAGGAAGTGCCGCAGAACCCTGCCTCGGCCACGCTTGTGGAGACGATCGTCGTGATGGCGCACGCGCTCGGCAAGCGCGTGGTGGCCGAGGGAATCGAAGCCGTCGAGCAGCTCGAGTTCCTGCGCGAGCGACACTGCGACATCGCGCAGGGCTTCTATCTCGCGCGACCGCTCGCGACCACCGCCGTGACAGAGCTGCTGCAAGCCCGCACAATCGCCGCACGGGCACCGGAAGGCGACATCCGCGAAGTCGGTTGATCGGGCGGCCGGAGCCCGCCGTTCGACATGGAGGGCTCGTGAGTCATTCGATCGATGTGCGTGGCACCCTCACGATCTTGGTCGGCGCGGTCATCGCGGCCGGTTGCGCCAGCACGCCGCGCGCGCCCGCGGAGCGCCCGACTGCCATCGTGGGCGAATCGCGACCGGCGGCGGCATCGGAGGGCGAACAGGTCGTTCGCGTAGCGGCCGGTCTCATCGGCAGCCCCTATCGGTACGGTGGCGCAGATCCGCGCCACGGGTTCGACTGCAGCGGGCTCGTCTTCTACAGCTTCGATCGGCTCGGCATCGAAGTGCCGCGTACGGCGGCGGACCAACGGCACGCCGCGAAGCCGGTGGCGCGCGATGAGCTGAGCCCCGGCGACCTCGTGTTCTTTCGCAGCTCCGGGCGTCGCGTCGATCACGTCGGTATCTACGCGGGCGCCGGCCGCTTCATTCACGCGCCGAGCAAGGGCGCGGTCGTCACGTACGCCTATCTCGACGATCCCTACTATCGTTCACATTTCGTCAGTGCGGGACGTTTGTTGTAGTCGGATGGCGACGCTTCGGCTTATGTCACGTCAGTAAGTACAATTGCATCGAGTGCTATTCATTCGGTGAGAGTCTGTGCACATAAAGTTGCTTGACGCTCAACCGCGACGAGTTGACACTGATGCCTGAGTGAAAAGGGCAAACCCGTCGAAAGGCGGGGACGCAAAGCCACCGGTCTACTGGAGCGCGCTCCTATGACGGCGGGGCTGCCACGAGTCGAGCGACTCCGCCGACTTCCCGCAGACCCATCTTCATCCAGCGTCTCCCGGAACCGATGGCCGTTTCAAACGGGGTTCGGGGAACGAACATGGGTCCACAAGCACGTATGGCGGCCGGAAAAGCACCACAGCCGGAAGCCGGGGGTGGCGCGGACGAGGGACAGGGCGTAGGCCCGTTCGTCATCAATCTCTGCTCTTCTACGACGCCGATGGCGTTGTCGTCTCCGGATTTGCCGGAGATGAAGCGTTTCAGCTTCTTCGTCAGCCGCCGCCGCGAGGACAATCGCGAGCGGTTCCGGCTCCATATGGGTTACTTCAGCACGCTCGCAGAAGCCGAAGAATGGCTCGCGGTCGTGCGCGACATCTATCCGGGCGCGTGGGCCGGCGAAGCCCCCGGTAAGAAGCTGCGCGCCCGTGCGGCGGCCGCTGCTGCCGCCAACAATCTTCCGCCGCCGCCGACCGCTGCGCCACCGCGTGTGGTGAGCGTTTCCGCTCCGAGTCCCGCAGCCACGGCTCGCCCGGCCGCGGCCGCCGCACCCTCGACTCCGCCGAACATCGTCGTGCCGACGTTGCATGCCGCGCCGCCCGTTGCATCGCCGGCGCCGGCCGCCGCATCGGCCTCAGCAAAGAATTCCGCGAGCGCGCTCATGCAGCCTGTGCTCGCTTCCGTACCGCGCCCGGTTGCGCAGCCGGCTCCGCCGCGCGCTGCCGCGCTCACTGCGGCGGCCCGTTCGGGGCAGCCTGCTCGTGCTGCGAGCGCCCCCGCTGCGCGTGGCGCGCAGCCCGCGCCCGCACAGTCGCGTCAGCTGGCGAAACCCGCAGTCCCGAAAAAGCAGCCGCCGGTGCCGCCGGCGCTGGCCGGTTCCAACGTCCGCGAGGTCATGGCCGCGCTGGACGAAACGGGCGAGACGCGCGAGATGCGCGTGCCGCCGTATCAGACCTCGGCGCCTTCGGTCGCGCGAGCCTCGACATCTCCGGCAAGCGCCGCCCCTGGCGTGTCGGGCATGCGGGCCTCTGGCTCCGCCACCGCGGGTCATCGCGCACCCGTGCAGGTGACGGAACAGCCGCGAACGAAGGCGCCTATTTCTCAGCGTCCGCCGGTGCAGGCGAGCGACTCGTCTGCAGCGCTGACGGACACGCAGGTGCTGCGCTTCCTCGAGCAACGTCGCGAGGATGGCACCGCCCGCGGCGACGACGATGCGAATTCCGGTATCTCGCTGCTGAAGCCCGATGACACGCAGACGCGCCTCGCATTGAAGGACGCCGTGCGCGACAACGCGCCGGTGTCGTTCGCCGTGCAGCTGCAGTGGTCGGTGTCGCCGATCCAGCTCGATCAGGTTCCGCCGCTCGCCATCTTCAGCGCGTACACGCTGTACACGGTCGAAGGCAGCCGCGAGGGCCGCAAGTGGTACGGGCTGCGGCTCGGCTTCTTCTCCGATGCGATCTCGGCGAAGCAGGTGGCGTACTACGTGCGCTCGGAGTTCGCGAGCGTCGCGGTCGTGCCGGTGAGCCCACAGGAGAAACAGCGCGCCGGAGCCGAGGAGAACAAGGCGACCACGGGCCGCTTCGCCAAGCCGCAAGTGCCGCAACCGAAGGTCGAGGAATTCAAGCTGTTCGACGACGACAAGTCGGTCGTGCAGGAACCGCCGCGGCCCCCGGCCAAGCCCGCCGTACCCAAGGCGGCCGCGAAGGCGGCGCCGCCGAAGAAGAACAAGCCGCTCGGCAAAGTGCGTGCGAAGGAGCAGCGCTCGCCGAAGACGCTGGAGGAGACGCTCGAGATTCTCGGCGCGAGCGATCTCGAGATCGACAACGGGCGGGGCGAGCTGCTGAACGACACCGGAGTGCGTCACCTGCGCGTTCAGGTGCAGAAAAACACGCCGTTCGCCAAGCTGCTGGATCGGTTGTCGGAGCGCGTGCGGCGCAGCTGAGCGCTCCCGGGCGCGCTATCGGTGCGCGCCCAGGGGATGGCTCGGCAATAGCTAGCAACGTTCGTCAGCGCTTGCCGAACAGCTTCTCGAGCTCGGCGCGCGCCTTGTCGACTTCCGCGGTGTTGGGCGGGGTGTAGGCGCCGGCCCGCGGCTTGAAGTGATCGCAGAAGTTCGCGCGCGTCTTGTCGCGCACTTCCTCCGCCGTCGGCTCGCGGCAGTGCTTGGCCACGCGCGTGTCGTAGTCCACGCACATCTTGCAGACGTGCAGCTCGGCGCGGCACTTCGGGCACTCGTCGAGGCGGCGCAGCGGCAGGCTCAAGTCCGCCAGCGCAAATCCGCATTTCCAGCATGAGAGATCGTTCTTCACGCCGCGACTGTACGCCGGGTTCGCTCGCGCAGGAACTCGTGCAGCACCCGGCCCGTGTGCGAGCTCGCCTTCTTGCGCGCCACCGCCGCCGGCGGGCCTTCGGCCACGACCTGGCCGCCGGCCGCCCCCGCTTCCTGTCCCATGTCGATGATCCAGTCCGCCTCGGCCATGACATCGAGGTTGTGCTCGACCACGACCGCGCTGTTGCCGGCATCGACCAGCCGATGCAGCACGTGGATGAGCTTCTCGACATCCGCCATGTGGAGCCCGACGGTCGGCTCATCGAGCACGTAGAGCGTGTGCTTCGGCTTCTGCCGCAGCAGCCGGTCCGCATCCCCGCGCACCTTCGCGAGCTCGGCGACCAGCTTGATGCGCTGAGCCTCACCGCCGGAGAGCGTCGGGCTCTGCTGACCCAGCGTGAGGTAACCGAGCCCCACGTCCTGCAGCAGCTTCAGCGCGTGGTGCACGCGTGTATGCGCGCGGAAGAACTCGACCGCATCGTCGACGTTCATCGCGAGCACATCGCCGATGCTCTTCTCGCGCCACAGCACCGACAGCGTTTCGGAGTTGAAGCGTTTGCCGTTGCAGGCGTCGCACAGCACCTTCACGTCGGGCAGGAAGCTCATCTCGATGGTCTTCACGCCCTGGCCCTCGCATTCCTCGCAGCGGCCGCCGGCCGTGTTGAACGAGAAGCGGCTCGCGGTGTAGCCGCGAATGCGGGCCTCGGTCGTGTTCGCGTAGATGCGGCGGATCTCGTCCCAGAAACCGATGTAGGTCGCCGGACACGAGCGCGGCGTCTTGCCAATGGGCGTTTGATCCACTTCGAGCACGCGATCGACGTGCTCGACACCGCGCACCGCGCGGCAGCCGACGAGCTCTACGGCGCTCTTTACCTTCCCGCCGCCGGCCCGAGCCGCGAGATCGCGCGCTAGGCGGGTTGCCGCGGCCTTCAGGCCCTTGCCGTTCTTGCCATTGCTCTCGGGCTTCGCGCCGTTCGTCGTGCCCACGAGCCGCTTGAGATTCGTGTACAGCACGTCGCGCGCGATGGTCGACTTGCCCGACCCCGATACGCCTGTGATGACGACGAGCCGTCCGAGCGGCACCTTCACATCGACCTTGCGGACGTTGTGCAGATCGACGCGCTGGAGCTCGAGAGCCGGTGTGCGCGCATCGACCGGCCGATGCGGCGCGGACGGATGCGACAGCGGCTCGCGCAGGAAGCGCCCGGTGATCGAGCGCGGGTTGCGAATCAGATCGTCGACCTTGCCTTCGCCGACGATCTCGCCGCCGCGCACGCCGGCCGCCGGACCGAGATCGACGACGTGATCCGCCCGCCGGATCGTGTCCTCGTCGTGCTCGACGACGACGAGCGTGTTCCGATGCGACGAAAGCTCCGCGAGCGAATCCAGGAGGATCTCGTTGTCGCGCGGATGCAGGCCGATGGTCGGCTCATCGAGCACGTAGCACACGCCCTGCAAGTTCGAGCCGAGCTGCGCGGCCAGTCGAATACGCTGCGCCTCGCCACCCGACAAGGTGGGCGCCGCGCGATCGAGCGCTAGATACCCGAGGCCCACGCGCGCGAGGAACTTCAGGCGCGCGCGAATTTCGGCGAGCAGATCGCGCGCGATCTCCTTCTCACGCGGATTGAGCTTCAGCCTGCCGAAGAACTCCGCCGCGCCCTCGATCGGCTCGCGGGTGAGCGAGGCGATGCTGCGCTCGCGGAACTTCACGTTCAGCGCGACCGGATTCAGACGCTGCCCCGCGCAAGCGGTGCACGCCGTCGGCTCGTGCTCGTACCACTCGTTCCACCAGATCTCCTCGCCGCTTTGCTCCTCGTCGAAGCCCGCCATCTCCACGCCCGTGCCGTAGCAGCTCTCGCACCAGCCGTGCTTCGAGTTGAACGAGAAGAGGCGCGGATCGAGCTCGGAGAAGCTGCGCCCGCACGCAGGGCACGCGCGCCGCGTCGAAAACACGGTGACGTTGTCGGACTTCGGCCCGAGCACGTGCACGATGCCCTTGCCGAAGTCGAGCGCGCGCGTGAGGGCGTCGTGCAGCGTGGTGTCGGTCTTCGCGTCCACATCGATCTCCGCCACCGGCAGCTCGATCGTGTGCTCTTTGAAGCGCGACAGGCGCGGCCACTGCTTCGTCGAGATGCTCGCGCCGTCGACGCGCAGAGTCTTGAAGCCTTTCTTCGCCGCCCACTTCGCGAGGTCCGTGTAGTAGCCCTTGCGCGCGACGACCAGCGGCGCGAGCAGCGCGATGCGCTTGCCGCGATAGTCGCGCAGCAGCCGCGCACCGATCGATGCGGCGCTCTGCGGCTCGATGGGCACCTGGCAATCCGGGCAGTACTGCGTCCCGAGCTTCACGTACAGCAGGCGCAGGAAGTGGTAGATCTCGGTGAGCGTCGCGACGGTGCTCTTGCGTCCGCCGCGGCTCGTCCGCTGCTCGATCGCGACCGTCGGCGGAATGCCGTAGATGGCGTCGACATCGGGCCGTGCGGCGGGCTGCACGAACTGCCGCGCATACGCATTGAGCGATTCGAGATAGCGCCGCTGGCCTTCGTTGAAGAGGATGTCGAAGGCGAGCGTCGACTTGCCCGAGCCCGACACGCCCGTCACGACCGTGAAGCAGTCGCGCGGGATCTTCACGTCGATGTTCTTCAGGTTGTGCTCGCGCGCGTTGTGAATGACGACGGCATTGCGCGCCAGATTCTTCGCGCGCGCGTGCTGGTTCGAACGCGTCTCCGGCACGCGCAGCTCGGTGGCATTGTCGTTGAGCGCGCCGATGGCGCTGACGAGCGGCGCATCCTTCGCGAGAGCCTCCTCGTACGCCGTGAGGGCCTGGCCGGTGAACGAGCGCGGATTCGCGCGCACTTCGCGCGGCGTGCCCGCGCAGACGATCTCTCCGCCGCGGTCGCCGCCTTCGGGCCCGAGGTCGATGATCCAATCCGCCGCGCGGATCAGATCGAGGTTGTGCTCGATCACGAGCAGCGAATGTCCTGCCGCCAGCAGCTTGCGGAAAGCGCGCAGGAGCTTCGCCACGTCCTCGAAGTGCAGGCCCGTCGTGGGCTCATCGAACAGGAACAGCTTGCCGTGATGCGTCGTGCTCGATGCGACGCTGCTCGAGGCGGTGGCAAGGTGCCCCGCGAGCTTCAGCCGTTGCGCTTCGCCGCCCGAGAGCGTCGGGACGGGCTGGCCGAGCTTCACGTACTCGAGACCCACGTCCGCGAGCGGCGCGAGCCGCAAGGCCACTTCGCGCGAGTCCGCGAAGAACGCGAGCGCCTCGGTGACCGTCATCTCGAGCACCTCGGCGATGTTGGCGCGCTTCTTGTTCGCGCCTTCGCGCTTGATCTCCAGCACCTCGTCGCGATAGCGCTTGCCGTCGCAGTCCGGGCAGCGCAGGTACACGTCCGAGAGGAACTGCATCTCGACATGCTCGAAGCCGTTGCCGCCGCAGGTGGGGCACCGGCCATTGCCGGAGTTGAAGCTGAACGTCCCGGAGGTATAGCGCCGTTCGATCGACGCGGGCTCGTTCGCGAACAGCTCGCGGATGCAGTCGAATGCGCCGACGTAGCTCGCGGGATTCGATCGCGTGGTCCGCCCGATCTGGCTCTGATCGACGAGCACGACGTCATCGATCAGATCCGCTCCGCGCAAGGAGTCGAATTCGCCCGGCGCCTCGGTCGGCTTACCCTGATACTTCAGCAGCGCGGGATACAGCACGTCCTCGACGAGCGTGGATTTGCCCGAGCCCGACACGCCCGTGACGCACACGAGCCGCTTGAGCGGAATGCGCACGTTCACGTTCTTGAGATTGTGCTGGCGCGCGCCGCCCAGCTCCAACCAGCGATTCGCGCGCGCCTCGGCGATGACGCCGCCATCCGCGTCGACCGCGGGCTTGCCGCTCGAGGCGCCGGGCGCCGCGGTATCGGAGGGCTGGGCCACGACCTTCTCGCCGCTCAGGTACTGACCCGTGAGCGAGCGCTCGTGCTTGCGGATTTCGCGCGGCGTGCCGAAGAACACGACCTCGCCGCCGCGCTCGCCCGCGCCGGGGCCGAGATCGAGGATGCGATCCGCTTCGAGCATGATCTGCGGATCGTGCTCCACCACGATGAGCGAATTGCCGGCATCACGCAGGCGCTTCATCACGCCGATGACGCGCAGCATGTCGCGCGGATGCAGGCCGATCGAGGGCTCGTCGAGCACGAACAGCGTGTTCACGAGCGAGGTGCCGAGCGCCGTCGTCAGGTTGATGCGCTGAACTTCGCCGCCGGACAGCGTGCGCGATTGCCGATCGAGCGTGAGATAGCCGAGTCCCACGTCCGTCAGATAGTTGAAGCGCGTGCGGATCTCGCCCAGCAGCAGGTCCGTCGCTTCATCGAGCGGCTGCGGCAGCTCGAGCTTGCGGAAGAACTCGCAGGCGCGCTCGAGCGGCAACAGCATGATGTCGTGAATGGTGAGGCCGGGGAGCGACTGCAGCGTCTCGTCGCTCCACTCGACACCGGTCGGCTTGAAGCGCTTGTCCGGAGCGAGCACGGAATCGGCGAGCTCGCGGCTGCCGATGCGCCACTGCAGCGCCTCGGTCTTGAGACGGGCGCCGTTGCACGTCGTGCACGGCGTGTACGCGCGGTAGCGCGAGAGCAGCACGCGCACGTGCATCTTGTACGACTTGGTTTCGAGCCACTCGAAGAAGCGCTTGCAGCCGTACCAGACGCCCTGGTTCCACGAACCTTCGCCTTCGATCACCCACCTGCGATGCTCGGCGCTCAGCTCGCGCCACGGGCGGTCGAGCGGGATGCCGCGCTTCTTCGCGAATTTCAGCAGATCATCCTGGCATTCCTTGTAGGACTGCGTTTGCCACGGACGCACGGCGCCGGCGCGCAGCGATTTGCTCTCGTCGGGAATCACGAGCCCGTAGTCGATGCCGATGGTGCGGCCGAAGCCGCGGCAGGTCTCGCAGGCGCCGACGGGCGAGTTGAACGAGAAGAGGCTCGGGATCGGCTCGCGATAGGACAGATCGCAGTCGGGGCAGTGGAGCTCGTTCGAATATTTCCAGCAGTCGAGACTCTTCGGCGGGTCGCCCGCGTCGACGACGTGCACGTTCACCCGGCCGCGGCCGACGCGCAGCGCGGCTTCGAGGGATTCGAGCACTCGGCCGCGCTCGGCGTTGCCCAGGCGAAAGCGGTCCTGCACCACGAGCAGGGTCTTCGGCGGCGAGTCGTCCTTCTTGGTGCCGCGCTTGTGTGCGCTCTTCGTCGCCGAGCCCTTCTTGCGGGCGCGGGCGGTCGAGGAACTTGAAACGCCCACGGACTGCGACGCGTCGATCGGCGTCAGCTCGAACGGCTCCGCGCTCAGCGCCGCCGCACGCTCGCTCGCGCTGCCCGCGCGCGCAGCGGGGCTGCTGCGCTCACCTGCGGTCGCGCCAGCCAATGCACCGTCCGGATCGAAGAACCGCGTGTATCCCTGCTTCTCGAGCAGGTCCCGCACCTCGGCCTCTTTGAAGCTCTTGGGGACCGGCACGGGAAAACACAGCAACAGGCGCGGATCGCCCGCCGCCTGCGCGCGCGCCTGCATATCCGCGTAAATGCTTTCGGCCGTGTCGCGCCGGACCGGCTTGCCGCAGCAACGACAGAACAGCGCGCCCGCGCGCGCGAACAGCAGCTTCAGGTGATCGTTCAGCTCCGTCATCGTCCCGACGGTGGAACGCGACGTGCGCACCGGATTCGTCTGATCGATGGCGATCGCGGGCGGGATGCCGGCGATGGCATCGACCTGCGGCTTGTCCATGCGATCGAGGAACTGCCGGGCGTAGGGCGAGAACGTCTCGACATAGCGTCGCTGCCCCTCGGCGTACAACGTGTCGAAAACCAGCGACGACTTGCCCGAGCCGGAGACGCCCGTCACGACGACGAGCTCGTTGAGCGGCAGCTCGAGATCGAGATTCTTGAGGTTGTTCTGGCGCGCGCCACGCACCACGATGGCGTCGCGAGAGACGTCGTTCATCGAATGTCCGTCGCCTTTCGGCTGAGAGAGAGCGTGCGCGAGCCGCACGCGAAGTTGTGCCCGCATTCTATAAGAGCGGTGCTGCCGTCGCATGCGTGGCAGCGAGAACACCGCGACGTCCAGTAGTCAAGAACGAGCCCTACTGTATGTATCCCGCGACGGTCCGGGTCTGCATCTGCTCGCGCGCACCTGACGTATCGCAGGCGTATGTCCGCATCCCGCTGCACCGATCGGCTAGCACACGTTTTGTCGCTGCGTGCGATGTCTGTCGCGTGCGACAGTTTCTGCAGGGAGCTGGAACGTGGCCATACAATCTTTTCCAACTCCAATCCGCTCGAGGAGAGATCTCATGACCGTTCGTAAAACTTCTGCCCTGGCGCTCGCCGCCGCCGCTGCCGTGCTGTTCGCGTCCGCCACCGTTACTGCGGGCGCGGCGGAAGAAGGCAAGGTCAAGTGCGAAGGCGTGAACGCCTGCAAGGGCCAGTCCGCCTGCAAGACCGCCAAGAACTCGTGCAAGGGTCAGAACGCGTGCAAGGGCGCGGGCTTCCTGGAGCTGACCCAAGCCGAGTGCGACGCCGCCAAGGCGAAGGCGCACGAGAAGTAACCGCCGCGCGCAGCCGGGGCGGGCGAGCGCAAACCATCGCCTCGCCCCGGATGCCCGAACGTGACACCGCTGAACGCCGATGCTTACGCAACCGTCTTTGGGCTTTGGTCTGGGCCTCCGCGTCGAGCACTACGCCGAGATTCTCGGCGGCGATCCCGCTGTCGACTGGTTCGAAGCGCTCACGGAGAACTACCTCGTACCGGGCGGCAAGCCGCTCTACAACCTCATGCACGTGCGCGAGCGCTTTCCGGTGGCGCTGCACGGCGTGTCGTTGTCCATCGGCGGCACCGCCCCGCTCGATCTCGAGTATCTCGCGCAGGTGAAAGCGCTCGCTGCGCACGTGAAGCCGGCGTGGATCTCGGACCATCTGTGCTGGACCGGTGTGTCCGGCAAGAACCTGCACGATCTGCTGCCGCTGCCGTACACGGAAGAGGCGCTGACGCACGTCGTGTCGCGCGTGCGCACCGTGCAGGACATTCTCGGGCAGCGCATCCTGCTCGAGAACGTGTCGAGCTACGTCACCTTCCGCGATTCGCGCATGACGGAGTGGGAATTCCTGAGCGCGGTCGCCGAGCAGAGCGATTGCCTGCTGCTGCTCGACGTCAACAACATCTACGTGAGCAGCGTCAACCACGAGTTCGATGCACACGAATATCTGAACGCCGTGCCGGCGTATCGCGTGCAGCAGCTGCACCTGGCCGGGCATGAGAATCACGGCGCCTACCTCATCGACACGCACGACCAGCCGGTGGCCGAGCCGGTGTGGGACCTGTTCGCCGCCGCGCTCAGGCGCTTCGGGCCGGTGACCACCATGATCGAGCGCGACGCGAACATCCCGCCGCTCGCGGTGATGGAGGCGGAGCTCGACCACGCCCGCGCGATTGCGCGCGAAACGCTCGGGCCGCGCACGCTCACGTCCGAACCGGCCGCCGAGGCCGCCGCGTGAACGCCATGACGAACCTCGCTCGCATTCAATGGGATTTCCAGGAGTTCCTGCTGCGCGGCTCCGGCGCGATCAACGCGCACGTCGTGGGCACCGAGAGTGTGCGGGCGCAAGTGCGCCTTGCGATCTACCGCAACGCGTACGCGTCACGGCTCGTCGAAGCGCTCGAGCAGGGCTATCCCGCCATCGCGAAGCTGCTCGGCGAGCGCGATTTCCACGATCTCGCGACGGAGTACGTGGCCGCGCACGACTCGCGGTTCTTCTCCATCCGCTACTACGGTCACGCGCTCGCGCACTTCCTCGCGAACAATCCGCGCTATCGCCCGGTGCCGTTCCTCGCCGACCTCGCGCGCTGGGAATGGATGATGAACGAGGTGTTCGACGCCGCGGACGCCCCGGCCCTCGACGTGAAAGCGCTCGCCTACAAGTCGCCCGGCGACTGGGCCTCGATGCGGTTCACGTTCCATCCCTCGGTGCGCACGATTGCGCTGCACTGGAACGCGCCGCAGGTGTGGAAAGCGCTCGTCAACGACGCCGAGCGGCCGCGCGCCAGCGTGTCGCGCGAAGCGACGACGTGGCTGCTATGGCGCAACGACCTGAAGGAGTTCTTCCGCCCGCTCACGCGGGCCGAGGAGCACGCGCTCATCGCCGCACGCGCGGGCGAGCACTTCGGTGAGATCTGCACCACGCTCTGCGAGCACATGCGCGAAGACGAAGCCCCCGCCAAAGCCGCCGAATTCCTGCGCAACTGGATCGACTCCGGCCTGATCACCGCGCTGTCCTGACGCCCCCGCCTTTCGCACTCGTCGCGCTAACGACAGAGCGACCCAGACACGAGCGAACTCAGCTCCGATAGCCCCGACCCCGGCGACATCGCGAACGTTGCGTGAGTCGCACACCGAGCACTCCGGACGCGCGACGCATTCAGCGCTGGTCGCGTTCGCGCCTCTGCCGGCACAGCCCCAATTCCGCCGGCCCGCGCCAGCGCAGCGCCTCAGCCCGCACGGCGCCAATTCCGCCGCCCGCACCAGCGGGCCCCCGTGCTGTGCAACCCCCGACACCCGTCCGCCACAGACAGCGCCCGCCCCCCATACCCCGTACAATCGCCCGTTCCTCCCATCCGGGAACACACGAATGCCACCCCCCGTCTACTCCAGCGCCCTAGAGCTGATCGGCAACACGCCGCTGCTCGAAGCGCGCCGCCTCGACGCGGCCCCCTGCCGGCTCTTCCTCAAGCTCGAGAACCAGAACCCCGGCGGCTCCATCAAGGACCGCGTCGGCCTCTATCTCGTCGAAGCCGCCGAACGCGACGGCCGCCTGAAGCCCGGCGGCACGCTCATCGAAGCGACCGCGGGCAACACGGGCCTCGGCCTCGCGCTGGTGGCAGGCCAGAAGGGTTACCGCCTGCTGCTGGTCATCCCCGACAAGATGAGCCAGGAGAAGATCTTCCACCTGAAGGCGATGGGCGCCGAAGTCGTCATGACCCGCTCCGACGTCCACAAGGGCCATCCGGAGTACTACCAGGACCTCGCCGCGCGGCTCGCGAAGGAGACGCCCAACTCGCTGTACGTCAACCAGTTCGGCAACGACGCGAATCCGAAGGCGCACGAGGAAACGACGGCGCCGGAAATCTGGGAGCAAATGGAGCACAACCTGGACGCGATCGTCGTCGGCGTCGGCACCGGCGGCACCGCGACCGGCCTGTCGCGCTACTTCGCACGCGTCGCGCCCCATGTCGAGATCGTTCTGGCGGACCCGGTGGGCTCCGTGCTGGCGGAGTACGTGCGCACCGGCAAGCCGGGCCACGGTGAGCGCTCCTGGCTCGTCGAAGGGATCGGCGGGGACTCCGTGCCGCCCGTCGCGGACCTGTCCCGTATCAAAACTGCATACACGATTCCGGACAAGGAATCGTTCGAAACCTGCCGGATGCTGCTGCGGAAGGAGGGGATCATCGCCGGTACGTCCACCGGCACGCTGCTGGCGGCCGCCTTGCGTTACTGCCGTGAGCAGAAGGTCGCAAAACGCGTAGTCACATTCGTCTGCGACAGCGGCAACAAGTATCTTTCGAAGGTCTACAACGATTACTGGATGATCGATCAGGGGTTCCTCGAGCGTGAGCGCTATGGGGACCTGCGCGATCTCATCGCGCGGCGCCACTGGGAGCACGCTGCGGTGACGGTGAACGCGAATGAGACCGTGCTCGCAGCATATCGGCGCATGAAGCTGTACGACGTCTCGCAGCTGCCGGTGCTCGACAACGGCGACATCGTCGGCATCGTGGACGAGGAGGACGTGCTGCTCGAGGTGTTCTCGAATCCGAAGCACTTCGAGGAGCCGGTGACGATGGCGATGGAGCGCCATCTCGTGACGGTCCAGGCGGATGCGCCGCTGTCGCGACTGATGGAGATCTTCCGCAGCGGAATGGTCGCCATCGTGATGGACGGCGCGCAGTTCCTGGGGCTCGTCACGCGCATCGATCTGTTGAATTGGTTGCGCCGGCGGCAGGTGGACGGTTGAGCGGAGCAGGCATGGGTGGGGAACACGACAGTTTCGGATTCAATACACGCGTCATTCACGGCGGTCAGCAGCCCGACCCGCTGACCGGCGCGATCATGCCGCCGATCTACGCCACCTCGACGTACGTGCAGTCGAGCCCGGGCGTGCACAAGGGCTACGAGTATTCGCGCACGGCCAACCCGACGCGCGATGCGCTGCAGGCGAGCCTCGCGAACCTGGAAGGCGGCGCGGCCGGGTTCGCCTTCGCATCGGGTCTCGCCGCATCCGCGACGATCATCGACCTGCTCGATGCGGGATCGCACATCGTCGCCATGCACGATCTGTATGGCGGCAGCTACCGGCTGTTCGAGAACGTGCGCAAGCGCTCGGCCGGGCACGACGTGTCGTTCGTCGATCTCACCGATCCGGCGGCGCTCGAAGCGGCCATCCGGCCGAACACACGGCTCATCTGGGCGGAGACGCCGACCAATCCGCTGCTGAAGATCGTCGACCTGCGCGCGATCGCGGCCATTGCGAAGAAGCATGGAATTCTCACGGTGTGCGACAACACGTTCGCCACGCCGTACCTGCAGCGGCCGCTCGAGCACGGCATCGACATCGTCGTGCACTCGACGACGAAGTACATGAACGGCCACTCGGATGCGATCGGCGGCGCCGCCGTCATCCGTCACGGCGCCGACGAGCTGCGCGAGAAGCTCACGTATCTGCAGAACGCGGTCGGGGGCGTGCCAGGGCCGTTCGATTCGTTCCTGACGTTGCGCGGGATCAAGACGCTCGCGCTGCGCATGGAGCGGCACTGCGCGAACGCCATGGCCATCGCGCAATTCCTCGAGGCGCATCCGAAGGTGACGCGCGTGATCTATCCGGGGCTCGCGAGCCATCCGCAACATTCGCTCGCGAAGCGGCAGATGCAGGGCGGCTTCGGCGGGATCATCACGGCGGAGCTGCGCGGCGGGCTCGCCGAGGCGCGGCGCTTTCTCGAGCGCTGCCACCTGTTCGCGCTCGCGGAGAGTCTCGGCGGCGTCGAGAGTCTCATCGAGCATCCGGGGCTGATGACGCACGCGTCGCTGCCGGCGGCGATGCGCGCGCAGCTGGGCATCAGCGACAGCCTCGTGCGGTTGTCGGTGGGTATCGAGTCGGTCGACGATTTGATCGCGGAGCTGCGCACAGCGTTGGGCTGAGACGAATCGTCGCGTGCAGGGTGGGGTCTAGAAATCGCGTATGTGGGACGCGTGGAAGTCTGCGTGGTGGGCGGCGTTGGCGGCGTGGGTGTTGCCCGCGTTCGCGGCAGCGGCAGACGCGCAGTTCGATATCAGCGTGATCGATGCGTCGCCCGGCGTCACGGAAGAGGCCGTCACGAGCGGCGCGCTCGATGCGCAATTCAAGCCGTTCACTCTGCGCGAGGTGCGTGCGCGCGGTCTCCCGTTCTGGCTGAAACTCGTCGCAAAGCAAGACATCCCTGCGGATGCGGCGCCTGCGCTGATCGCGCACAAGGGTCGCCACTTCGATGTGCAGCCGTACAGCGCGCGTGATGGGCGCGTGACGCCGCTGCACTTGATCGCCGAGCTCCCACAGTTTCGTGCGTCACACGATGCGGTGTTCGTGCTGCCGGACGGACTGAAAGCAGGCGAGCGCGTGTACGTGCACGTCGAGGGACGCGGCCGCGGTTCGGAGGAGCTCGCGTTCTCGGCCGCGCCGCTGCGCGCGACGCTGGCAGAGGGCACCGAGCACACGCGCATGATCGTGCTGACGTTCGGGGCGCTGATGGTCATGGCGCTCGCGTCCCTGCTGCTATGGTTCGTTCTCTCCGACCGGCTGTTCATTCTGTATTCCGCGCTGATCTCGCTGCAGGCGCTGTACATCGCGTATTTCACGGGCCAGGGATTCGACTGGCCGTTCATGTCCGCGGCGCTGCCGCTGAGCTCGTATGCGTGGAACGTGCCGGCCGCACTGAGCGGCGCGGCGGCGTGCTTGTTCATTCGTGAGATTGCGGAGCTGCGGCTGTACTCGCCGCGCGTGTATCACGTCTTCAAGTGGCTCGCGGTGACCTTCGTCGTCCTCGCGTTCGCAAACGTGCTGCAGGTCGTGGGTCTCGGCGCGGTCGTTGCGATCGTGGGCAATCTCATCTTCGTCGGCTCCGCGGCGTTCACGCTGATCGTCGCGTTTCTCGCGTGGCGACGCGGAAACAACGCCTCGGGCTGGTTTCTGCTGGCGTGGGGTCTGCTCGAGGCGGTCACCATCGCCACCGCGATCCGCCTGATCACGCGCGATGCAGACGCGTCCTGGCTGCTGTTCTACGGGCTGCCGGTGTCGATGATTTCCGCGTCCGTGCTGATCGCGCTCGGTGTGGCGGATCGCTTGCGCGGCCAGCGTCTCGCGCTGACCGAAGCCGAGCGGCGCGCGCAGACGGACCCGCTGACCGGCGTGCTGAATCGCCGCGCGCTGGTCGAGCGCCTGGAGCTGGCCTGCGCGCGTGCGCGGGCGCGCGGTCTGCCGATCGGTTTGCTGTTCATCGATCTCGATCATTTCAAGGAGATCAACGATTCGTATGGGCACGCGGCCGGCGATGCGTGCCTCGGCGCGATCATCGCGCCCATTCAGGAAGAGCTGCGGCAATCCGATGTCATCGGCCGATACGGCGGCGAGGAGTTCGTCGTCGTGCTCAGCAGCGCGAGCTCATCGTCGGCGCATACCATCGCGGAGCGCATTCGCGCACGTGTCGCGGGCATTCGCGTCGAAGGATTCGGCGAGCCGATCCGGCTGACGTGCAGCATTGGCGTCGCGGCGAGCGATACGCTGGGCGTGTGGGGCGAGCACCTGCTCGCGCGCGCCGACGCGGCCGTGTACGACGCGAAGCGCGCGGGCCGCAATTGCGTGCAGATGGCGATGCCGCGCGCGGCGTGAGCGGCCGGTCCGCCGGAGGAGCCCCGACGACCTGCAGCCACGCCTCGCCGTGTGCGAACACGGGCAGCGGCGCGACGACCTCGCGGCCTCGCCTAGTCGCCCGCGAACACGGGCAGCAGCGCCAGCGCGTGCGCCCTCAGAGTTGAATCTTCGAGAACGAGTACGCGCCCAACGCGAGAAACACGACGGCCACCGCGGCGAGCACGCCGAGATCGAGCGCAAGGCCGAAGTGCGTCATCCCGATCAGCGTGGTCCGCAACCCATCCACGCCATACGACAGCGGGTTGATCGTCGTGATGGCCTTCAGCGCGCCCGGCAGGCCGTCGAGCGGATACAGCGCGCCCGACAGGAAGAAGAGCGGCATCATCAAGAAGTTCATGATCAGCGGAAACGCCTGCATGTTCTCGAGCCGCGAGCCGATGGCCGTGCCGAAGGCGCAGAACAGGATGGCGATCAGCGCCATGGTTACGAGCAGCATCGGCAGGCCGATGAAGCTGCTCGGCCGAAAGCCCGCGACGATACACGCGATCAGCACCAGCAAGCCCTGCATCATTGCGACGGTGGCGCCGCCGAGCGTGCGCCCGATCATCACGTGCAAGCGCGGCACCGGCGCAACGAGCGTCTCTTTCAGAAAGCCGAATTGCCGATCCCACAGCAAGCCGATTCCGGAGAACGCTCCCGAGAACAGCACGGTCATGCCGATGACGCCCGGCGCGAGGAACTGCAGGTAACTGCCGTGCCCCGACTTCGCGAACACCGGCCCGAGCCCGAAGCCGAGCGCGAGCAGATAGAGCAGCGGCTGTCCGAGCGCGCCGACGATCTGCGCTGGCGAGCGGAAGTAGCGCTTCATCTCGCGCAGCCAGAGAATGTAGATCGCTTTCATCGCCGCCCGCCCCACGCGCGCGCGAACTGGCGCATCTGATCCACGTTGCTCGCTTCCTCGTCGCGAATCGCCGAGCCGGTGAGCGCGAGAAATGCGGCCTCGAGCGAATCCGTCTGGGTCTGCGCCAGCAGCTCCGCCGGCGTGCCCTGCGCAATGATCGCGCCGTGATCGATGATGGCGATCCGCTGTGCGATGCGCTCCGCCTCGTCCATGTAGTGCGTGGTCAGGAACACCGTGGTCCCCTCGGACTGGTTCAGCGCCTTCACGTGCATCCAGAGCTGATTGCGACTCTGCGGATCGAGACCGAGCGTCGGCTCGTCGAGAAACAGAATCTTCGGCGTGTGCAGAAACCCGCGCGCGATCTCGAGTCGCCGCCGCATGCCGCCCGAGAACTTCTTGGTCAGATCGTTGCGGCGGTCCCAGAGCTCGAAGAGCTTCAGCAGCGACTCGATGCGCTCGTGCCGCACTTTGCGCGGCACCCCGTACAGCACGCCGTGCAGCTCCATGTTCTCATACGCGGTGAGCTCCGAGTCGAGACTCGGGTCCTGGAACACGATGCCGAACTTGCGGCGCACTTCGAGCTGGTGTTGCGCCGGGTCCAGGCCGTCGATGCGAATCGTGCCGCTCGTCGGCGTGAGGAGCGTCGTCAGCATCTTGATCGTCGTGGTCTTGCCCGCGCCGTTCGGTCCGAGGAACGCGAACAGCTCGCCGGGTCGCACGTCGAACGAAATGCTTTTCACGGCCTCGAGCTCGCCGAACTTCTTGGCGAGGTTCTGCACGGTGATCATGCGTTGCGGCCCCCCTTGAAAGGCGCGCCAGTCTAGACAACCCCGCCCTTCAGGGACAGACCCGTGCGGCGCATACTTGCGCGGCCGCTCGGAATGCGGACGCCGGGAGAACGTCATGCTCTACGCCATACTTTGCTACAACTACGAGGCGGCCACGGAAGCCTGGTCGCAGGAGCAGGAAGAGGCCGTCATGGGGCGCTTGCACGCGGTCCAGGATCGATTGCGCCGCGAGCGCCGGCTCGGACCGGTGGCGCGTCTCATGCCCACGACAGCCGCCGTCACGCTGAAGAAGGATCGCGAGCCCGCGATGGTCGTGGACGGGCCCTTCGCGGAAACGAAGGAGCAGCTGCTCGGGTTCTATCTCGTCGAGTGCGATTCGCGCGAGGCCGCGCTCGATGTCGCGCGCGATCTCGGCCGCGCGAATCCCGGGGGTTCCTATGAAATCCGGCCACTGCGCACGTATTTGCCGGCCGACGAACCGAGCGTTTCGAGCGATGCGCCGTTGCAGCTCGGTGCGGTCGGACAGATTTCGCGCACCGTGCGCGACATCAAAGAAGCCGAGGAGTGGTACGGCAAGGTGCTCGGTCTGCGCCACCTTTTCACGTTCGGCAAGCTCGCGTTCTTCGATCTCGGCGGCACGCGGCTGTACTTGACGCAGGAGGCGCCGGGCGGCCCGCAACCCGAGTCGATCCTCTATCTCCGCGTGCCCGAGATCCACAAAGCGCACGACGAGCTGCGCTCGCGCGGCGTCGAATTCACGGGCGCGCCGCACATGATTCACAAGCATGCCGACGGCACGGAGGAATGGATGGCGTTCTTCAAGGACCCCGAAGGCCGGCCGCTCGCGATCATGTCGCAGGCGAAGTCATGAGCGCGCCGGGCTCGAGCGGCGCAGGCGTGCTCCCGGTCGCCGCGCTCGGCGCGGCGCTTTCGGTGGCCGTCTCGTCATCCGGCGCAAAGTCGGCGCACCCGATGGTCGTCGTGAACGAGCGCGATGTGATGCGCGAGGAGCCCGCGCCTCACGGCAATCTCGGCATGAGCACGGCGTACCGTATCTCGGATGTCGCGCCGAATCGTACGATGGACTTTCGCAAGCGCACGCTGCACGTCGGGTCCGCCATCGGGCTGCACGTGCTGAGTCACGATGAGGTGTACTACGTGGTCGACGGCGAAGGAGAGGTTGCATCCGATGGCGTTACGAAGCACCTCAGCGCGGGGAGCGCGGCCTATCTCTACGCGGGCGCGAACGTCGGCATCAAACAAGTCGGTCCGAAGCCGCTCACGCTGATCATCGCGTATCCCTTGCCGGACTCGGAACGCTGAGCGGCGCGCGCCGCGCCGTCAGAAGAGCTCCGGGTGGTCGCTGACCATTTGACGTTCCACCGCATCGACGTTCTTGCCGAAGGGATGATCGGGAGTCAGCGCGCGCGCTGCGTCCCAACACGCCCACGCCGCCTCCGTCTGCGACATGTGGTAGTAAATCTCGCCCAGATCGAACCACGCGCTCGTGAGATACGGATTCGCCGCGAGCGCGGAGAGAAAGAGCTGGCGCGCCTCCGTCAGATGTCGCATCGCGAAGTGATGATTCGCGGCGAAGACGTCGAGCAGATAGGCGTACGGCGATTGCGTCTTCGTGCGCAGCGCGCCCAAGATCCGTATCGCTTTGTCCGCCTCCTCGGCGTTCTTCGCGCTCAAGGCGGACGCGAGCGCGGTCGCGTCGGCATCCGCCTGCGCCTGCTCGCGCGTCTGCGCTAGCCAATCGCGGCCGGAATCTCCGGTCGTGAGCGCGTATGCGAAATGCGCGAGCGCGGCGTCGAGCATCTTGCCTGAAGCCGCGGCCGTGTCGCGATCGCGTTTGGCCGCTTCGGCCCGCGCGGCGAGCGCGGCGGTCGCATCGGGCCCGATCTTCTGCAAGCTCACGTAGGGCTCGCGCTTCGGCGCGGCACGCGTGAATCCGTCCAGCGAGTAGGGCGCGTCGGGCGGATTCGTCACGCCGGTGAGGTGCAGCGTGATGGATTTCTCGGCGCCGTCCGGCTGCAATGCCCGCAACACTTCGGGCACGCCGCTGCGCTTGTCGAGGTCCGCATAGATCTTCGGGTGGCCACCGATCGCGTACCGCAAGTAGCGCCAGTACTCCGGCTGATAGCCGTCGGCCAGCGGACGCGTCGCGTCACTGACCGACAGCAAGTCTTTCGTCTTCCAGCGGTACGTCGTCGTGCCGTTGGCGTGCACCGTTTCGATGACCGTGTCCGCATCGGGTGCCGTGAGCGACAGCAAATGCTCGGCCAGCGCGGGCGCCTGCGCGTCCGACGCCACTTTGGCGGAGTCCAGCACCGAGCCGATGTGCGAGCGGTTCTCCAGCTCCATCGCGCGGAAACCGAGCACGCTGAAGAGCGAGCTCTCTTCGAACGTCTTCTGCTTCAAGTCGACGCGGTAGAGGCGGTGGCGTTCGAAATCGTAGATCTGCCGCGTGTTCTGCGCATCGACCCGCAAGTACTTGCGGCCCAGCGTGACCGTGACTGGGAACTGCTCGGTACCGGGCTTCGCCGATGCCGCACCCGCCTCGGACGGATGCGTGACGATCTGTTCCGTGAACGTGAGCACGGGATGCGCATGAGCGCTCGCGACGAGCGCCGCGCACAGCAGTGCGGCGGCCCCGCGCGTCACTCGAGCACCTCGTGCGCGGCACGCTCGCCGGACATCAGCGCGCCGGTCACGGTAGCGAATTCGTCCGTCTCCGTAGCTTCGCCTGCGAAGAACAACGTGTCGTCGAGCGGCTTCGCAAGATCCTCTTGCGCCGATCCGCCTCCCACCGCGACGTAGCTGTACGCCCCGTGCGAGAAGGGATCGCGCGCCCAATCGTGCGAGTACGCCGCGTCGAGCTGCTCGCGCACATCGCATTGATGATCGAACAGCACGTCGAGACTCGCGAGTGCGGCATCCACCAGGCCCGTGAAGTCGTACTTCGCGGCCAGCCGAGCCGCTCCAGTGCCGCCGGCCCACGCGTTGAGAACCGGCGCTCGTATCGGCAGTGCCGTCCAGAACGTGCGGAACTCGCAGCCGGGCGCGTGAAAGAAGCCGCCGTCGCGATAGCGGCCGTCGTCCAGGTTTTCCCAGAACGCGGTCTGAAACTTCAGAACGAGCTTCACGACGGGCCCGAAGCCGATGCTGCGCACGGCGCGCTGTTTCGCATCGAGCGCCGGTGTGAACCGGACCGCGTCCGGCGAATCCGCCGGGAGCTGCAGAATGCCGAGCGGCAGCGTGACGATCGCGCGCGCCGCCTGGGTGGTGAACGGCTTGCCGAACGACTCGCCGGACACTTCGACCTTGCCGCGGGACCAGCGCACTTCGCGCACGCGTGTCTGCAGTCGCACCTGCACTTTGTCGGCGGGCAACGCACCGACGAGCGCCGCGAGCAAGGAGGTGTAGCCGCCGCCGGGTCTGGATTGCGGCGCGTTGCTCAGCAGCTGGCCGGTCCACTCGTCCGCGATGGCGCGAGCGCTCGCGCGCGCGGTGTCCGCCGCGTCGAATCCTTCCGCCATCATGCGCGCGTAGCGCTTCGCGTCCTCCGACAGGTCGTCCTTCAGGATGCGCTCGAGCGCTTCGTCGAGCGACACGTCGTGCGTCAGCTCGTCGCGGTGCGCGAGCATCGCTTGCTGCACGACCTGGAAGAAGCTGTCGCGCTGACGGAGCACGCCGTTCTCGAGTCGCCAGTGCGAGTCCTCGGTCTCGATGGCGCTCTTGCCGGCGCGCGCGAGCCAAGCGACGGTGCAGGGCGCGTATCCGTGCACGAATTCCGCGCCGAGCTCGATGGGCGCCGCGAGACCCGGCTCGTGACGTGTCCAGATGCGGCCGCCAACGCGGTCGCGCGCTTCGAGCACGAGCACGCTGCGGCCGCCGGCCGCAAGCGTCGCGGCTGCCGCGAGCCCGGCGGCACCGGCACCGATCACGAGAACGTCATGGTGAGACATGATCGGATTCTACGCGGTAGCGCGACGCCGAACGCTAGAATGCCGCGGATGCCACATTCCTCATCGCGTACCATAGCGCTCGTCCCGTTCGCCCCCCTTGCCGACAGCGCAGTTCAGGGTCTCGACGTGGAGGTCGGGTACGCGGCAGGTGAGGCACTGCATCTGAAATACATCCTGCGCGCGGATCTCGCGCGGCTGCGGATTCCGGAGCCGAGGCCCGCAGCCCGCACGGACGAATTGTGGCGACACACGTGCTTCGAAGCCTTTCTTCGTGCACGAACGGGTACGAGCTACCACGAGATCAACGCCTCGCCCTCGACGGAATGGGCGGTGTACGCGTTCGCCGACTACCGACAGGGCATGTCGCCAGCCGACGTCGCGCCGCCGTCCATTCACGTGACGCGCACGCCGCGCGAGCTGGTCGTCGACCTGCACGTCGATTTAAAACTGTTGCCGCCGTCACGCGCTTTGGCACTCGCGGCCGTCATCGAGGACGGCAGTGGTAGCCTCTCGTACTGGGCCCTGAAGCATCCCGCCGCGAAGCCCGACTTCCATCACCTCGGCGGCTTCGTTTTGGAGCTGTAGCATGAAATTCGGAATCGATCGCCTGCTCGCGGACGCGAGCTTGCGCCAGCCGCTCGCGGGCAAGCGCGTCGCGCTGCTCGCGCATCCCGCCTCCGTCACGGCGAATCTCACGCATTCGCTCGATGCGCTCGCCGCCACCGGAGACGTGAAGCTCACCGCAGCCTTCGGGCCGCAACATGGTCTGCGCGGCGACAAGCAGGACAACATGATCGAGTCGCCGGACTTCAACGATCCGGTGCATGGCATTCCGGTGTTCAGCCTCTATGGCACCGTGCGCCGCCCGACCGCGGCGATGCTGGACACGTTCGACGTGCTGCTCGTGGACCTGCAAGACGTCGGCTGTCGCATCTACACCTTCATCACGACGCTGCTCTACGTGCTCGAAGAAGCCGCGCAGAAGGGCAAGGCCGTGTGGATTCTCGATCGGCCGAATCCGGCGGGCCGGCCGGTCGAGGGCCTGAAGCTGCGCGCCGGCTGGGAAAGCTTCGTCGGCGCCGGGCCGCTGCCGATGCGGCACGGCTTGACGCTCGGCGAGCTCGCGCACTGGTTCGTGCGCGTGAAGCGTCTCGACGTGGACTATCGCGTCATCGCGATGGAGGGCTGGAACCCCGAGGCCGCGCCCGGCTACGGCTGGCCGCTCGGCGAGCGCTCGTGGGTGAACCCGAGTCCGAACGCATCGAACCTGTGGATGGCGCGCGCATATGCCGGCACGGTGATGATCGAGGGCTGCACGTTGTCGGAAGGGCGCGGCACGACGCGGCCGCTCGAGCTCTTCGGCGCGCCGGATATCGATGTCACCGCGCTCCTGAAGGACATGCAGTCTCTGGCGCCATCGTGGCTGGCGGGCTGCCGGCTGCGGCCGTGCTTTTTCGAGCCGACCTTCCACAAGCACGTCGGCAAGCTCTGCGCGGGCCTGCAGATTCACGTGGACGATCCGGGCTATTCGCATTACGAGTTCCGCCCGTGGCGGCTCGTCGCGCTGGCGCTGAAAGCGCTGCGCCGCCAGCAGCCGCGGTACGGCATCTGGCGGCACTTCGACTACGAGTACGAGCGCAACAAGCTCGCGTTCGACGTCATCAACGGCGGCGAGCAGCTGCGCGAGTGGATCGACGATCCGGCGGCGCAGCCCGGCGACTTGGACGCGCTGGCCGTGCCGGACGAAAAGGCTTGGCTGGACGAGCGGCGAGCGGTGCTCATGTACTGAGCGCTCCGATCGAACTGCCTTGGCAGAACTCCCGGTCGCGCTGCTCGTTGTCTGTGTTTAGCCTCCGAGCAGTACGTCCGACATGAAATGGATTTGCGGAGCAATCGCAGCGATGACACTCACATCCGGTGCGGCCGAGGCCGCCGAGCCCCCTCTCATTCCACGCGCCGCGCTCTTCGGCAACCCCGTGCGCACGCAGGCGCGGCTGAGCCCCGACGGCCAGTACATCTCGTTCCTCGCGCCGCGCGACGGCTTCCTGAACGTGTGGCTCGCGCCGTACGGCAAGCTCGGCAGTGCCAAGCCGATCACCGCCGACAAGAAGCGCGGCATCCGCGAGCACTCGTGGGCGCTCGACGGCAAGCACATCCTGTATCTGCAGGATGAAGCCGGCGACGAGAACTGGCGCGTCCACAGCGTCGACGTCGAGAGCGCGAAGGAGATCGATCTCACGCCGTTCAAGGACGTGCAGGCGCAGGTGGTGGGCGCCTCGCATCGGCATCCCAACACGGTGTTGATCGCGCTCAACGATCGCGTGCCGGAGTGGCACGACCTCTATTCCATCGACGTGCGCAACGGCGAGCGCAAGCTCGTCGAGAAGAACGAGCAGGAGTTCGCGGGCTACGTTGCGGATCTCGATTTGCAGCCGCGCATCGCCGTGAAGACGTTGCCGAGCGGCGGCGGGCGGCTCTTTCGGCACACGCCGCAGGGCTGGCAGAGCTTTCTCGAGTACGGGCAGGAAGACAGTCTCACGACCAGCCCGCTGACCGTCGAGGGCGACGGTCGCACGGCGTTGCTCGTGAGCGCGGTGGGACGCGACAAGGCCGCGCTCGTGCGCGTCGAGCTCGACACGGCCAAGCAGAGCGTCGTGGCGGAGAGCTCCAAGGCGGACATTTCCGATGTCTGGATCGAGCCGCGCACGCACGAGCCGCAGGCCTATGCGGTGGAATATCTCCACAACGAGTACGCGCCGCTGACACCCGACGCCGCGAAGGACATCGAGCGGCTGCGCGGCACGCTCGGGCCGCAGTTCACGGTATCGAGTCGCACGCTGGACGATCGCAAATGGATCGTCGTCGTGGACGATCCGGTGCACGTGCTCTCGACCTATCTCTACGATCGCGACAGCGGACAGGTGACGAAGCTCTTCGATCAGCGGCCGGAGCTGGCGAACGCGCCGCTGCAACCGATGCTGGCGCGCGAGATCAAGTCGCGCGATGGGCTCACGCTCGTTTCGTATCTCACGCTACCGCGCACGGCCGCCGCAGATCGCAACGGCAAGCCGGCGCAGCCGGTGCCGCTCGTGCTGAATGTGCACGGCGGGCCGTGGGCGCGCGACAGCTACGGCTTTCATCCGGAGCACCAGTGGCTCGCGAATCGCGGCTATGCCGTGCTGTCGGTGAATTTCCGCGGCTCGACCGGCTTCGGCAAAGCATTCATCAACGCCGGCGATCACGAATGGGGCCGCAAGATGCAGGACGATCTGATCGACGCCATGAACTGGGCGGTGCGCGAGAAGATCGCGCTGCCCGACAAGGTGGCGATCTACGGCGGCTCGTACGGCGGGTACGCGGTGCTCGCGGGGCTCACGTTCACGCCCGATACCTTTGCGTGCGGCGTGGACATCGTCGGCCCGTCCAATCTCGAGACGCTGCTCGCGTCGATTCCGCCGTACTGGAAATCGTTCTACGAAGACATGGTCCGGCGCATCGGCGATCCGCGCACGGAGGAGGGGCGCGCGCTGTTGAAGGAGCGCTCACCGCTGACCTACGCGGATCGGATCAAGAAGCCGTTGCTGATCGCGCAGGGCGCGAACGATCCGCGCGTGAAGCAGGCGGAGTCGGATCAGATCGTCACGGCGCTGAAGGCGAAGCACCTGCCGGTGACGTACGTGCTGTATCCGGACGAGGGCCATGGCTTTGCCCGGCCGCAGAACCGGCTGTCGTTCTATGCGATCTCGGAGGGATTTCTCGCGAAGTGCCTCGGCGGGCGCTTCGAGCCGATCGGGCGGGACTTCGACGGCTCGAGCGTGACGGTGTCCGTCGGCGCCGAGTTCGTGCCTGGGCTCGCGGAGGCGCTCCGAGAGCGCCAATCGACCGACGCGCGCGAGTAGGGCGCCCGCAGCTCCTCGGCGCCGCTCGCGGAGCGCTGCCGAGGCCATAGCGTGCCGGGCCGGCGCCCCGGCACACCGGGCCCTCGCGAGGTAATATCGCGCCCCCTCATGGACCCCGCACGCGACATCAGCAGCTACCGCAAGTACTGGGCTTCCCGCTTCGGAACCGCCCCGTTCCTGCCCATGTCGCGCGCCGAAATGGATGCGCTCGGGTGGGACAGCTGCGACGTCATCATCGTGACGGGCGACGCCTACGTCGATCATCCGAGCTTCGGCATGGCCATCATCGGCCGCGTGCTCGAAGCGCAGGGCTTCCGCGTCGGCATCATCGCGCAGCCGGACTGGCACAGCGCCGAGCCCTTCAAGGCGCTCGGCCGCCCGAATCTCTTCTTCGGCATCACGGCCGGGAACATGGATTCGATGGTGAACCGCTACACCTCCGATCGCCGCGTGCGCAGCGACGATGCGTACACGCCGGGCGGCGAGGGCGGCAAGCGGCCGGACCGCTCGGTCATCGTGTATGCGCAGCGGGCGCGCGAGGCCTTCGGCGACGTGCCCATCGTGATCGGCGGCATCGAAGCGTCGCTGCGGCGAATCGCGCATTTCGACTACTGGTCGGAGAAAGTGCGCCGCTCGGTGCTGCTCGATGCCAAGGCCGACATGCTCGTGTACGGCAATGGCGAGCGGCAGATCGTGGAGCTCGCGCATCGCCTGGCCGCCGGCGAGAACATTCGCGACATCACGGACATGCGGGGCACGGCGTTCACGCGCAAGGCCCTCCCCGCCGGCTGGATCGAAATCGACTCGACGCATCTCGACGCACCCGGTCCGTTGAACCCGCCCGTCGATCCCTACGCGATGGAGCCCGCACCGACCAACGCCAATTCATGCGGCAGTTCCGGCGGCGACGCGAAGGCGCCTTCTGCGGGCGCGTCGATGCCAGCGCCGACACAGCCGACTGCCTCCGACGGCGAACCGCGCACGGCTGCGGCCAACGAGAAAGTGGTCCGCTTCGTCCGCCGCGTGAAAAACGCCGACCGCGAGCACAGCGTCATCCGCATGCCCTCGTTCGAGCAGGTCAGCGCCGATCCGGTGCTCTACGCGCACGCCTCGCGCATCCTCCATCTCGAAGCGAATCCCGGCAACGCGCGCGCGCTCGTGCAACGTCACGGCGATGTCGACGTGTGGCTCAATCCGCCGCCGATCCCGCTGACGACGAAAGAGATGGACTGGGTGTACGAGCTTCCGTACGCGCGCCGGCCGCATCCCGCGTACGGCAAGCAGACGATCCCCGCGTACAAGATGATTCGCTTCTCGATCGCGATTCAGCGCGGCTGCTTCGGCGGCTGCACCTTCTGCTCGATCACCGAGCACGAGGGCCGCGTGATCCAGAGCCGCTCCGAGAATTCCATCCTCCGCGAGGTCGAGCGGGTGCGCGACACGGTACCCGGCTTCACGGGCGTGATCTCCGATCTCGGCGGCCCCACGGCGAACATGTATCGCCTCGCGTGCAAGAGCCGCGAGATCGAAAGCGCTTGCCGGCGGCCGTCGTGCGTGTACCCGGGCATCTGCCCGAATCTGAATACCGATCACGCGCCGCTCATCTCGCTGTACCGGCGCGCGCGGGCGTTGCCCGGCATCAAGAAGGTGCTCATCGCCTCCGGCGTACGCTACGACCTCGCGATCGAGTCGCCCGAGTACGTGAAGGAGCTGGCGCAGCATCACGTCGGCGGGTATCTCAAGATCGCGCCCGAGGCGCTCGCCCAAGGTCCGCTCTCCAAGATGATGAAGCCCGGCGTTGGCGCGTACTACCGCTTCCGCGAGCTGTTCGACCGCTACTCGAAAGAGGCCGGCAAGGAGCAGTACCTGATCCCGTATTTCATCGCCGCGCACCCGGGCACGAGCGACGAGGACATGCTGGAGCTTGCGTTGTGGTTGAAGAAGAACAACTACCGCGCGGATCAGGTGCAGGCGTTTTTGCCCTCGCCGATGGCCACCGCCACGGCGATGTATCACAGCGGCAAGAATCCGCTGCGGCGGGTCACGCGCACCAGTGAGGAAGTGCATATCCCGAAGGGCTTGAAGGTCCGGCGGCTGCACAAGGCCTTCCTGCGCTATCACGACCCGAACAACTGGCCGATGCTGCGGGAAGCGCTGCGGCGCATGGGCCGCGCGGACCTCATCGGCAACGGCAAGCACCACCTGATCCCGGCCTATCAGCCGGCCGGCACGGGCGCTGCCGCCGAAGGGCGTCGCGGCGGCAGCCCGCACCGACCCTTCCGGACGCAGCACACGGGGCTGCCGAAGACGCCGCCCCTCGCGCGGCGCCGCGCCGGTCCCAAAGCACCGCGCGGCTGATCGCCGCCGGCCGCGTCCGGCGTCTCGATTGCCCCCGGCTCGCGAACCGGAGTAGGGTTCCAACCCCGCCAAGGAGTGCACGGGGTGAGAGGCGCATGCTCGAAGTGCTCGGGGTTGCTCTGGGTGTGCTCAATCTGATCGCCGCGTGGCAGGTCGCGCGCCGGCGTACGCGGCGGCGGCCGATCACGCTGGGAGCGAGGCGCTGAAGTGCAGGCAGTTGCGAGGCGAGTCGTCGCTACGCTGTGTGTCGGGTTCGCACTCGCGCTGCTGGCGCTCGGCGCCGCGGCTCCGAGGGCTGCCGATGCGCAGGCGCCCGCGGGCGCGAATGGCGCGACCGGTGCCGGCGCGGTCACCGTGCTCGACGTGAACGGGGCGATCGGTCCCGCGACCTCGCATTACATCGAGAAGGGCATCGCTGCCGCAGACACCCGCGGCAGCACGCTCGTCATCCTGAAGATGGATACGCCGGGCGGGCTCGACACGTCCATGCGCGACATCATTCGCGCGATCCTGGGATCGAAGGTCCCCGTTGCGACTTATGTCGCCCCTTCCGGTGCGCGCGCCGCGAGCGCGGGCACGTACATCATGTACGCCAGCCACATTGCCGCGATGGCGCCCGCGACCAATATCGGTGCCGCAACGCCAGTCTCGATCGGCGGCGAGCCGCCGCCCGAGAAGCCGGCCGGCGGCTCAGGCGCGTCTCCCAATGACGATGACTCCGCTCAGCCGGAGGGGTCCGCGCAGGGCAAGGGCGATCAGGCCGAGCGAGGCGAGAAGTCCGGCAAGCCCGACAACGCGACCCCTTCCGAGCCGCGCGCCGCGCCGAAATCGCAGTCGGGCGCTCCCTCCGGCGAATCCTCCGGCGGCAAATCAGGTGGCGACTCCGCTCGCAATCGCGCCCGCACGCCGCCCGAGCCCGCCAGTGCAATGGAACGCAAGGTCATCAACGACGCAGTGGCCTACATCCGCGGCCTCGCCGAGCTGCGCGGCCGCGATGCGGACTGGGCCGAAGAAGCGGTCAGGAGTGCCGCGAGTCTCTCCGCGACCGCGGCCCTCCAGCGCAACGTCATCGACGTCATCGCCCGAGACATTCCGGACCTCCTGGACCAGATCGATGGCCGCGAGGTGAAGGTCGTCGGCAACAAGGTCGTGAAGCTCGCGACGCGCGGCCGCGCCGTCGAGCACATCGCGCCCGACTGGCGCACCAAGCTGCTCTCCGTCATCACGAACCCGACGATCGCGTATGGCCTCCTGCTCATCGGCATCTACGGTCTGCTGTTCGAGGGCTACAACCCCGGCGCGATCCTGCCCGGTGTGGTGGGGGCCATCGCGCTGATCACGGCGCTCTTCGCGTTTCAGGTGCTGGATGTGAACTACGCCGGGCTGGCGCTCATCGGGCTCGGCATCGCGATGATCATCGGGGAGTTCTTCGTGCCGAGCTTCGGCGCGCTCGGCGTGGGCGGCCTCGTCGCATTCGTCGTCGGCTCGATTATCCTGCTCGACACGGATACGCCCGGGTTGAACATCGGCATGCCCATCATCGGAGCCGTCGCCACATTCGGTGGCCTCGTCATCGTGGCGATCGCCTACATGGCGCGCCGCTCGATGAAGCGGCCCGTCGTTACCGGCGTGCAGGCGATGATCGGCGCCACCGCCGAGGTGTTCCAGGACTTCGTCGGAACGGGCACGGTGCGCTTCGGCGGCGAGCTCTGGAACGCGATCTCGGAAGTGCCGCTGCGCAAGGGTCAGCTCGTGCGCATCACGCGAGTCGAAGGGCTGAGGGTCTGGGTCGAACCGCTCTGAGGAGAGCCGCATGAGCTTTGGCATCGTCGTCGTCGTTCTCATTGGCATTCTGATCTTCAGCGCCGTGCGGGTGCTGAACGAGTACGAGCGCGGCGTGACGTTCACGCTCGGCCGGTTCACCGGCGTCAAGGGGCCGGGGCTGATCCTGCTGTGGCCGGCGATCCAACGTATGATCAAGGTCGATCTGCGCGTCATCGTGCTGGACGTGCCGAAGCAGGACGTGATCCTGCGCGACAACGTCTCGGTGAAAGTGAACGCGGTCGTTTACTTCCGCATCATCGATCCCGCGCGCGCCATCATCCAGGTGGCCGAAGTGTTCCAGGCGACGAGCCAGCTCGCGCAGACCACCTTGCGCTCGGTGCTCGGCCAGCACGACTTGGACGACGTGCTGTCGCAGCGGGACAAGCTGAACGCGGACATCCAGCGCATCCTCGATCAGAGCACCGAGGCGTGGGGCATCAAGGTGCAGAACGTCGAGATCAAGCAGGTGGACCTCGACGAGAGCATGATCCGCGCGATGGCGAAGCAGGCGGAGGCCGAGCGCACGCGGCGCGCGAAGATCATCCACGCCGAAGGCGAGAGTCAGGCCGCGCAGCAGCTGGTGCAGGCGGCGCAGGCGCTCGCGACGGAGCCGCGCGCCCTGCAGCTGCGCTATCTGCAGACGCTCGCGGACATCTCGAACGAGAAGACCTCGACCATCGTGTTCCCCCTGCCGCTCGATCTCATCAAACCGCTGATCGAGGGCCGTCACAAAGAATGAGCGCCCGCGGAATTCTCGCGACTGCCGGCATCCTGCTGGCGCTCGCTGTCGTGCTCGGCGCGGTCGGGACGCACGTGATGCGCGCGCGGCTCACGCCCGATCAGCTCGCTATGTACGAGACTGCCGCGCGCTATCACTTCTATCACTCGCTCGGACTCCTGGGCATCGGTGCGGTGGCGCTCAACTGGGATTCGCCGTGGCTGCGCGGATCGGCGTGGCTCATCGTCCTGGGCACCGTGCTCTTCTCGGGCGCGCTGTATCTCGCCTCCCTGGGTGCGCCGAGGGCGATACAGGTGCTCCCACCCTTCGGCGGCCTCGCCTGGATCGCCGGCTGGATCGTGTTCGCGGTCGCGGCCTGGCGGCGCTGAGACGAACGGAACGGGGCTCGCGCCAGGCCGAGAGATAGTTCGAGCTGGCGCGCAGTGCTACGCACGATTCCCATGCTCGAGGTTGCCCGGCGGCGCCGCCATCTCGAGAATTCCGCCTTTCGCTCATCGGGCGTCTCTCAATGCGAGGATTCGCTACCATGCCGAAGTCAGTCGCGGTCGTCGTCACGGCACTGCTCGCCGTCACGGCCTGTTCGACCACCCAACCCCCGGAGCACGCGATGGATGCGCTTGCCTCAAGTCGACCCCTCCCCGCCGCCGCTCCCAGCGCGCCGGCCGCGCCGCCCGCGCGTATCGGCAAGTGGGGCATCGACCTCACTTCGCGCGATGCCAGCGTGAAGCCGGGCGACGACTTCTACCGCTACGCCATCGGCCACTGGCTCGACACGAACGAGATTCCGCCCGACCGCACCTCGTGGAGCACGTTCGCAATGCTCGCGAACGAGGCCGAGCAGCAGCTGCGCGAGCTGATCGAGGCGCTGCCGGCCGATGCGCCCCCGGGCAGCAACGCGCAGAAGGTGCGCGACATGTACCGCACCTATCTCGATACGGACACCATCGAGAAGCTCGGGCTCGCGCCCGTGAAGCCGTTGCTCACGGCCATCGCCGCGGCGCGCACGCACGAGGACGTCGCGAAGCTCTTCGGGCGCCCGGACATGCCGCTGCGCACGCCGGTGCGCCAGCTCGTCACCATCGACGCGAAGAATCCGGATCGGTACATCATCGCCATCTCGCAGGGCGGGCTCGGTTTACCGGATCGCGAGTACTACCTGAAGGAGGACGCGGCCTTCGCGGAGATCCGCGCGAAGTACGTCGCGCACATGGAACGCATGCTGACGCTCGCCGGCGAGAAGAACGCGGCGGCGCAGGCGAAATCGATCATGGAGCTCGAGACCGCCATCGCGAAGCTGCACTGGCCCATTGCGAAGCGGCGCGAGCGCGATCTCACGTACAACCTGCGCACGCGCGAGCAGCTGAACGAGCTCGCGCCGGAGTTTCCGTGGCAGGCGCAGCTTGCGGCCGGCGGCATCGATGGGCAGCACGAGTACGTCGTGCGCGAGCTGGATGCCGTCGAAGGTATCGCGAAGCTCTTCAAGAAAACGCCGGTCGCGCAGTGGCGCAGCTACATGACGTATCACCTGCTCGAGCGTACGGCGGACACGTTGCCGAAAGCGTTCGATGACGAGCGCTTCGACTTCTACGGCCGCACGCTCAACGGCCAGCCGCAGCAGCGCGAGCGCTGGAAGCGCGCGATCGATGCGCTCGACGAGGGTCTCGGCGAAGCGACCGGTCAGCTCTATGTCGCGAAGTATTTCCCGCCGGAATCGAAGGCGAAGATGCTCGCGCTGGTGGAGAACCTGCGCGCCGCCTACGCCGAGCGCGTGAAGCACCTGCCGTGGATGACGGAGGCGACCAAGAAGGCGGCGCTCGAGAAGCTCGCGACGTTCCGGCCGAAGATCGGCTATCCCGACAAGTGGCGCGACTACTCGGCGCTCGAGATTCGCAGCGGCGATGCGTTCGGCAACTCCGTGCGCGCGGCCGTGTTCGATTGGCAGCGCGACGTGAATCGCCTCAACCAGCCGACGGATCGCGACGAGTGGGGCATGACGCCGCAGACGGTGAACGCGTACTACAACCCCACCTTCAACGAGATCGTGTTTCCGGCGGCGATTCTGCAGCCGCCGTACTTCGATCCGAACGCCGACCCGGCCGTGAACTACGGTGCGATCGGCGGCGTGATCGGGCACGAGATGGGTCACGGATTCGACGATCAGGGCGCGAAGTCCGATGCGCGCGGCGTGCTGCGCACATGGTGGGCGCCCGAGGACACCGAGGCGTTCAAGAAGCTCGTCGACCGCCTCGCGACGCAGTACGACGGCTACACCGCGCTGCCGGGACTCAATCTCAACGGGCGCCTCACGCTCGGCGAGAACATCGGCGACCTCGGCGGGCTCACGGTTGCGTACGAGGCGTACCACATCTCGCTGCAGGGGAAACCTGCGCCGGTGCTCGACGGACTGACCGGCGACCAGCGGTTCTTCCTCTCCTGGGCGCAAGCGTGGCGCAACCTCGTTCGCGACGCGCGGCTGCGGACGCAGGTGATGAGCGATCCGCACAGCCCGCCGAAATTCCGCGTGAACGGCGTCGTGCGCAACATGGATGCGTGGTACGCGGCATTCGACGTGCAGCCGGGCGACAAGCTCTATCTGCCACCCGAAGAACGGGTGCGCATCTGGTGACGATTCGGGGTGCGGGGTTTTGGCCCCGCACGCCTAGCGCGAGAAGGTGTCGCAGGCGGACACCGAGCCCGTGTCCAGTCCCCGCTTGAACCACGACATGCGCTGCGCGGACGTGCCGTGCGTGAACGAGTCCGGCACGACGTAGCCCTGAGTGCGTTTCTGCAGCGTGTCGTCGCCGACGGCGGAAGCGGCTTGCAGGGCCTCCTCGACGTCGCCCTGCTCGAGAATGTGCCGCGCCGTGTCGGCATTCTTCGCCCACACACCCGCGTAGCAATCCGCTTGCAGCTCCATCTTCACTTGCAGCGCGTTCCGGTCGCTCTCGGACGCGCGCTCCTGCGCCGCGCGAACCTGGTCCTCCGTGCCGAGTAACGTCTGCACGTGGTGTCCCACCTCATGTGCGAGCACGTAGGCCTCTGCGAAGTCGCCCGGCGCTTGAAAACGCGTCCTCAGCTCGTCGTAGAAATTCAGGTCGAGATAGACGCGCCGATCGGCAGGGCAATAGAACGGTCCGACGGCCGAGCTCGCCGAACCGCAGGCGGAGCGCACCTGATCCGTGTACAGCACGAGCTTCGGCGGCTCGTAGGTCATGCCCATGCTGTGAAAGACGTCCGTCCACGTGTCCTCGGTCTCGCCGAGGACGGCGGAGATGAAGTTGCCGGCCTCATCCTGCGGCACGCCGGTCTGCGCTTGCGGCGCCGGCCCGCTCTCGGGCAACGACTCGGCCAGGCCGAGAATCATGCGGGGATCGATACCGAGGAAATAGCCCGCGACCAGCGCGAGGAGGGTGCCGCCGACCCCCAGTTTGAGTCCGTGGCCACCGAAGCGGCTGCCACGATAGTCCTCGACATTCTCGCTGCGACGACTGCCTTGCCAGCGCATGGGTGTGCTCCGCGACCGGGTACGCGATTGTCCTGCCAGCCGCGCGGTCGCGCCACCGCAGGTCGACAATCAACGGCAAAGCTGCGTCCGAGTTCCCTTGCGAACGGCAGGTCGGGTCCGCATGCTCCGCGCCCGATGCGCGAGTCCGGCCTTCCGATCGATTCTGTCTTGCCCGAGCTGCGTGCCGTGCTCGAGTCGCACGGCGGCGTCGTTTTGCAGGCGCCGCCCGGGGCCGGCAAGAGCACCGTGGTCCCGTTGGCGCTGCTCGACGCGCCTTGGGCGCGCGGCCAGCGCTTGATCATGCTGGAGCCGCGGCGTCTCGCGGCGCGTGCAGTCGCTCAGCGAATGGCACAGACGCTGCGCGAGCCGGTGGGCCAGACGGTGGGCTACCGGATGCGGCTCGATACGCGCGTGTCGCGCGACACTCGCATCGAGGTCGTCACCGAAGGCGTGCTCACGCGGATGCTGCAGACGGACCCGTCGCTCGAAGGCGTCGCCGCGGTGATCTTCGATGAATTCCACGAGCGCAGCTTGCAGGCCGACCTTGGGCTCGCGCTTGCGCTGGATGCGCGCGAGAACCTCGCGCCCGATCTGAAGCTCATCGTCATGTCCGCCACGCTCGACGGCGAGCGAGTGGCGGCGCTGCTCGGCGATGCGCCGGTGGTGACGGCGCAAGGGCGCATGTTTCCGGTCGAGACGCGGTATGCGGGGAAGGGCGCGCCGGTCTTGCCCGATCCCACCGCTGCGCGCGGGCAGCAGGAATCTCCGGAGCGAGTGGTCGCGCAGATCGTTGCGACTGCGCTGGCGGAAGAGCCCGGCGACGTGCTGGTGTTCCTCCCGGGCGCGAGAGAGATTCGGCGCGTGCAGTCGCTGCTGGAAGAGCGGCTGAGCGAGGGGCGTTTGTCGCTCGTCGCCGAGCGAGCATCGCCCGCACGCGCAACTGAGACGGCGGATGCCACGTCGGTCTCGCAGCCTGCGGCGCCTTCGAGCGGCCGTCGCGCCGGCGCGCGTGCAGTTGGCTCCGAGCGCGATCCGCGGCAGTCGTTGCGGATTCTGCCTCTGTTCGGCGATCTCTCCGCGAGCGAGCAGGACGCGGCGCTCGCGCCCTCGCAGGACGGCGCTCGCAAAGTCGTGCTCGCGACCAACATTGCCGAGACGAGTCTCACGATCGAGGGCGTGCGCGTCGTCGTGGATTCCGGGCTCGTGCGGCGCTCGGTGTTCGATCCGTCCACGGGCATGAGCCGGCTCGAAACGCAGCGCATCTCGCGTGCGTCGGCCGATCAGCGCCAAGGCCGCGCGGGACGCGTCGCGCCCGGCGTGTGCTATCGCGCCTGGAGCGAAGGCGCCCAGCGCAGCCTCGCGCCGTTCACCGCGCCCGAGATCACGGATGCCGATCTCGTGCCGCTCGCGCTCGATCTTGCGAACTGGGGCGTGCGTGATGCCACTGCGCTTCGCTGGCTCGACGTTCCGCCGGCCGCGATGCTGGCGAGCGCGCGCGATCTGCTCGCGCAACTCGGTGCGCTCGATCGCGACGGGCGAATCACGCCGCACGGGCGCGAGATGGCGCAGCTCGGCGTTCATCCGCGGCTCGCGCACATGCTGCTGCGGGGTCGATCGCTGGGCGCGATTCCGCTTGCGGCCGATCTGGCGGCATTGCTCAGCGAGCGTGACGTGCTCCGCGGTGCCGCCGGCGCGCGCGATGCCGATATTCGCTCGCGACTGGACGTGTTTCGCAGCGACCGTGTGCCGCAGGGCATCGATCGCGGCGCGCTCGAGCGTGCGCGGCGGATGTCGCGTGATCTCGCGCGACGGCTCGCGAATGGCGGCGGCGCCGTCAATGCTGAGCGAACGGCGGTGGGTTCGGCGAGCGCGAGCGATCCTGGGCGAGCGGCGGTGGGTCCGGCGAGTGCGGGTGATCCTGCGCGAGCAACCGCGGGATCGCGGGCGGCCGATGTCGCGCGCACCACGCCGGGATACCGGTCCGCGCCCACCACTCGCACCGGAGGCGACGTTGACGTGGGCGTCCTGCTCGCGCTCGCGTATCCCGATCGCATCGGGCGCCGGCGCGCGGGCGGCGAAGGGCGCTACACGCTGGCGAATGGCCGCGGCGCGCACTTCGCGGACGTGCAGAGCCTCGCGCGGCAAGAATTCATCGTCGCCGTCGACCTCGACGATCGCGAGCGCGACGCGCGCATCCTGCTGGCGGCTCCGCTTTCGCGTGCAGATCTCGAGGAGCACTTCGCCGATCGACTGCGGCGCGCCGAGCTCGTGGAGTGGAATTCACGCGAGCAAGCCGTGAATGCACGGCGAGTGGTGCAGCTCGACGCGCTCGTCGTCGACGAGCAGCCGTTGCCTCAACCGCCTGCCGACGCGACGCGCGCCGCCATGCTCGCCGGCATCCGCGAAATGGGCCTCGACGTTCTGCCCTGGACTCGCGAGGCGCGCGACCTGCAAGCGCGCATGGAGTTCGTGCGCCACGTGCTGGCGCCTGAGGACGCGAGCACAGTCCGCGGCCAGTCGGAGGCGCGGCCGGTCGATCAAGGCGGCGCGACTACAGGCAATCAGCGCGGAGCGATTACGGCCGATCAGTCTGGCGCGACTGAGGCCGATCAGGGTGGCGTGACTGAGGCCGATCAGCCTCACGCGACTGCGGCCGATCAGGGTGACGTGACTGCGGGCGATCAGCCCGCCGCTGCGGCCGATCGACGCCCCGCGCCGCGCGTCGCGAACGCGAGCGACTGGCCCAACGTCAGCGACGAAGCGCTCCTTGCCTCACTGGACACCTGGCTTGCCCCATGGCTCGACGGCATCACCCGCCGCGATCACCTCGCGCGCCTCCCGCTAGCAGACGCACTCCGTGCGCTGCTCTCCTGGGATCAGCAAAAGCGGCTCGATGAGCTTGCGCCCTCGCACCTCGAAGTTCCCACCGGCTCGCGCATCCGCATCGACTACCTCGACGAGAGCGCGCCCGTCGTCGCCGTGCGCCTGCAAGAGGTTTTCGGCCTCGAGGACACCCCGCGTCTCGCCGACGGCCGCGTGCCCATCACGTTCAAGCTGCTCTCGCCCGCGCAACGGCCGGTGCAGGTGACGCGCGACCTCGCGGGATTCTGGCGTGGCTCCTATGCCGAGGTCCGCAAGGACATGCGCGGCCGCTATCCCAAGCACTACTGGCCCGAGAACCCGCTCGAGGCTGAACCGACGCGCGGCGTCCGTCGCAGGCCGTAGCGAGCCGAGCGAGACCCGTCGAATCGAGCTGGACGCAGCGAATGCGTCACATGCGCCTGCAATTTGGCCTGGGCGTAGCTTCGGCCTGAGCCAACTTCGACCCGAATCCAACTGCGCGGAAGACCCACTGCGCCCCGAACCCAATTTCGCCGGGCCGCAACTCGCCTTGAATGTAGGACGCCTCTGACACCCCGCCGTGGCCTTTGCCCGATCGCGTCCGATCGCCGGCAAGCGGATGATCACCCACGTAGACCGAGCGACTGCCCAACTTCAGTCACACGATCTGCGAAAAGGGGCCGCGAAAGCGGCCCCTGCTCATTTTGGGCAGGGATTGCGCCACGCCAGCGTCGGCACGCCCACGTCCGCTATCATCGCGCGCTCGCGCCTTCATCAGGTTTTTCCCGTTGACGGACACTCCCGATCGGGTCGCTGCCACCGCGGCCCCGCATGCTGCAACTTCCGCGCGCCAGCCCACCGCGCTCTCGCACGCCGGATTCCGCGTGTTCTTCGTGCTCAGCGCGGCGGTCATGACTGCGGACTTCGTCGAGCACGTCATCAGTTACTGGGTCATCTTCCAGAAATTCCATGCAACGTGGCTCGGTGGCTTCGCGGTCGTCTCGCACTGGCTACCGTTTCTGTTGCTATCGATGCCGGCGGGCGCGCTGGGCGATCGGTTCGACACCCGCCGGGTGATTCAGATCGGCATGCTGCTCTTCATGTGCGTGTCGCTCGCGTGGGGCGTGCTGTTCTACACCGGAAAACTGCAGATCTGGCACGCAGGTCTGCTGCTCGTCGTGCATGGGCTCGCCGGCGTCATGTGGAACCCGTCCGTGCAGCTGCTTCTGCATGACATGGTGGGACCCGAGCAACTGCCGAGCGCCGTGCGTCTCGCCGCGACGGCGCGCAATCTCGGAATGCTCGCGGGACCGGCGTTGGGTGCGGCACTGCTCGCGCTGGGACCGGCGAACGGCATCTTCATCAATGCGCTGATCTACGTGCCTATGATCGTGTGGCTGTGGAAAGCGCCGTATGGGCCGCGTTTTCGCAAGGGTGGGCCCGCGCCCGTGCGCGCACTGCGCGGCTTCGCGGACGTGCTGGACACGTTGCGCGTCGTTCGTCGCAATCCGGTGCTGCTCTCCATGGTGCTGCTCGCGGGCGGCGCCTCGTGTTTCATCGGCAATGCCTATCAGGCGCAGATGCCGGAGCTCGCGCACGATCTCGGGCACCTGCGGGCCGATGCGACGTACAGCTTGCTGCTAGGTGCCGACGCGCTCGGCGCCCTTCTTGGCGCGCTGGCGCTGGAAACGACGGGATTGTTGCGACTCACCCCGCGCACGGCCTGCGCACTGGCGATGGTGTGGTGCGGAGCGCTTGCGGGCTTTGCGACGGCGTCCGCGTATCCGCTCGCCGTCGCGCTATTGCTCGTCGCGGGTTTCGTCGAGCTGTCGTTCAATTCGATGGCGCAGACGCTCGTGCAGCTGCACGCCCCGTCTCAGATTCGAGGCCGGGTCATCGGGGTGTTCATGATGGCGAGCCTCGGCGGGCGCACGTTCAGCGGGCTCACGGTCGGCGTGCTGGGCGCAGCGATCGGTGTGCACTATTCGATCGCGCTCAGCGCTGCGGTGCTCTTCGTGCTGATCGTCCTGCTCTTCGCGGCCCAGGCACGCCAATGATCGAAACGGCCGGCGGTTCCCTGCGGCCGCAAAAATAAAGTTGTCCGTACAGGTACAGCGGTTGCTCCGCTCATGCCGGGAATGATGCGGAGAAATTCACGTGACCTCACCTCTCGAGAAACAGCGAGGCAAAGTCGGCTGGCTGCTCCTGTGGCTGATCGGCGTGCCTGTTCCAGTGCTGATCTTCCTGTTCCTGATTCGCGGCTGCACCTGAAGCGGGCCGGAGAGCGGAGCTTTTTTGCGGCTCGGCCGTTGATAGGGGATTGGAGCGTCGCTGCTCCTGCCTACTCTCATCGATCAGTAACGGAGGAACGGAGATGAAAATCAGTTGGGTCATCAGGGTCGCGGCCATTCTGGCCTGCGGCGTACTGGCGACGGCGTGCACGGCCACGCGTACGACGCGCAGCACCGGTGAAACGATCGACGACACCACGCTGACGGCAAAAGTGAAAACGGAGCTGACGCGCGATCCGGCGACGAGCGCGCATCGCATCGACGTTCAGACCTACCGCGGCGATGTGCAGCTCAATGGCTTCGTGCCGAGCGACGAGATGAAGTCGGAAGCGGCTCGCGTTGCGCGCAACGTCAAAGGGGTGAAGCACGTCGAGAACAATCTGCGCGTCGGCGAAGGCGATCACTCGACCGGCGAAGCCGTCGACGACACGGCGATCACCGCCAAAGTGAAGAGTGCCTTGATAGCCGATTCCACCGTGCCGGGACACGACGTGAAGGTGGAGACGCGTGAGGGCGTGGTGCAGCTCGCGGGCTTCGTCGACAACAGCACGCAGAAACAGCAGGCCGCAGAAGTCGCGCGCCGCGTCTCGGGCGTGAAGCAGGTGGACAATCAGCTCGAAGTGAAACAGCGCTGAGCGCTTTGCGAAGGCTGAAAAGCAAGAAGCCCGGCGCACGCCGGGCTTCTTTTTTGGAGCACTACACCGCGAGGGCGTGGCGGTCGGCGTAAGTGAAGGCGGTTGCTACCCGCCGACGGCACTTGCCATCCGGCCGCCGGACCGCTGCCGGCCGCCGACGCCCGCATCGACCCGGCCGACGCCCGCATCGACACAGGGCGCCAGGTTACTCACGGCCGCACGGGCGTGCGGTAGTCGCAGACAGCACCCGCCGCCTCAGGCGAGACCCTCTCCCTTCAGCGCCTGCTGAACCGCCGGCCGCTGCGCGACGCGCTCATGAAACGCCTTCAGCTTGGGCCACTTCGCGTGATCGAATCCGACGTGCGGCAGCCACCCGAAGACCACCCACAGATACGCATCGGCCACCGTGAACTGATCGCCCATCAGAAACTGGCGGCTGCCCCATTCCTTGTCGAGCCAGTCGAGCCGGCGCGTGAGGTTGCCGCGCGCGAAGTTTTTCACTTCCTCGCTGACATTCGGATAGAACACCGGCGAGATCGCCTTGTGCACTTCCGAATTCACGAACCCGAGCCACTCGACCATGCGATAGCGCGCCAAGGTGCCGGCCGCAGGCGCGAGCTTGCCGGGCGGCGCCTGATCCGCGATGTACTGCAGAACGGCGACGTTCTCGGTGAGCACCTCGCCGTTGTCGAGGCGCAGCGCCGGCACATAGCCCTTCGGGTTGACCTGCGCGTAGTCCTCGCCCTCCGCGGTCTTGCGTGTCTGCCGGTCGACGGCGACGGCCTCGAATTTCACGCCGGCCTCGCACAGCGAAATGTAAGAGGCGAGCGAGCACGCTCCCTTGAGGTAATACAGCTTCATGATCTACTCCTTCCGCTTGGGCGCACAGTCAAAAATTCGCAATCACGATCTTCCCCAGAAAGCTCTCCTTCTCCATGTGCTGGTAGGCGGCCGGGGCGTCTTTGAAATCGATCACCTTGTCGATCACGGGCTTCAGGGGATGTTTGGCGAGGAACGCGGTCAGCGCTTCGAAGTTCTCGCGTGAGCCGACGTAGATGCCGCTCACGGTGATGTTGCCGCCGAGGAGTGGCATCACGGGGATCTCACCGCCGAAGCCGCCCAGCCCGCCGATGAGGGCGATGTGGCCGCCCGGGCTCAGGCTCGCGAGCGCGTGCGGCAGCGAATCCTTGCCGCCGACTTCGAGGATCTGCTGGACGCCCGCGCCGTTGGTGAGCTCGCGCACGGGCTTCTCCCAGTCCGGTGTCGTCTTGTAGTTCACACCGCCGACGGCACCGAGCGCTTTGGCTCGCGCGAGCTTCTCGTCGCTCGAGCTCGTGATGATCGGCTTCGCACCTGAGGCGAGCGCGATCTGCAGCCCGAAGATGGACACGCCGCCGGTGCCTTCGAGCAGCACGTAATCCCCGGCCTGCATGCGGCCACGCGTGACGAGACCATTCCACGCGGTGACCGCTGCGCACGGCAGCGTCGCCGCCTCTTCGTACGAGTAGCCCGGCGGAATCGCGACGACGCTCTGCTCGTCGATGGCCATGTACTGCGTGAGCACGCCATCCACCGCGCCGCCGAGCGACACCTCGGTGTTCTGCGCGGTCGCGCGGCCGTTCACCCAGCGCGGGAAGAAGATGGGCGAGACCTTGTCGCCGACCTTGAAGCGTTTGGCATTCGCGCCCACCGCGACCACTTCGCCGGCGCCATCGGAAAGCGGCACCAGAGAGCCGCGCGGCGGCATCGGATACTGGCCGCGCATGACGAACACGTCGCGCCGATTCAGCGACGCCGCATGCATCCGGATCAGCACCTCGCCGGCCGCGGGCTTGGGCACGGGCACTTCGGCCATCTTCAACGTGTACCCTTGCGCGCCGCTCTTCACGAGCTGCCACTGTTTCTGAGTCGTCTGCGCTTCCACTGTCGGTCCTCCGCAAATCCCCACGAGTGCCGCGAGCAGCGGCACCACTCTGACCCACCCTGGATGCTTCATCTCGGCTTCTTCTCGTAGCCCTGAACGTTTCCGTGAGACCGGTTCGAGGCGAGCGATCTTACAGCGTTCGCGCGCGTCGTCCGCGCCTGCCAATGCCGAAGTCCGCGCCTGCGAGTGCCAGTGCGAAATCCGCGGCGGTTGATACAATCCGCGCGTTGGGCCTGTAGCACAGCGGTTAGTGCAGGGGACTCATCGAAAAGGTGCCTTCGCGCGGCAACGCGCTGAAGTGAACGGGAAGAATTCAGGGAACCCTTCGGGCGCACGCCCATGGCAACCCTGAGCCGAGCCGGCGGTACACCGCCGGAAGGTGCAGAGACTACCTGAGGGCTCGAGTGCCCTTGATGACAGGCTGGAGCCTCCCGCACCCTCCCGCGATCACGCCGATCGCGCGGGTGAAGAGATAGTCCACTCCCGGCGGAAACGCCGGGGCAGAGTGAATCCCTTGGTCCTGGGTTCGAATCCCAGCGGGCCCATCAGTTCGAGATTCGGCGGCGTCCGAGAGCGTCCGTTGATGTTGCTGCCGGAACGTGACAGCCCACGAATTCCAGGCTGTTCGTGTCGCAAGTCGAAGGCGTCGCCCGTGTGGGCCGTAATTCGATCAAGGAAGCTCAGTGTCTGGAACGAGCTTTGCGGCTTATCGCATTCGCCATCCTTGGTACAGATGTCAGGCTTTGACGACTGCTGCGGAAGCACAACCTGACAAGGTTCGCGCTATGCGCCTAGTTGGCGACGCCTTCCGTGCCGCCAAGGAACAAGACGACATTAATAGAATCGTCCGGCGTGCTGGCCGCTGCGGGTGTGCGTCCGTCTCGCGCCGGATAGGGCCGAGGCCGAATTGCGTGAGCTTCTGGCGACGGCTTCGGGAGAGCCGCATACGCTCAGGCGAGGGGACGCTTTGCATGCACTTCTGTTTGCCGTGAAGGATTCTCCGGCGTTGGAGGCGCGAGTGCTGCTCCCGTTGGTCGAATCTCTCACGTTGGGTCGTGGATGGCGAATCGAGCGGCTGATTGCGGACGTGGCGCGCGCAGTTAAGGAAGACCATCCTCAGTACTTGCCGCCTTTGCTCGCCGCGCATCGCGAGAACGGCGAAAGCGTAAGCTGCTTGAGGAACTGAACATTGAGACCTCGGCGAGATAGGGGGCCTTGCAGCGAACGGAAAGATCGCGATGCGGTACCCGCCGGGGTACCTGGGGGGACACGGAGGAATGTGAGAACGGTCCCCGCGACCGACTTGGGCGGGATGCATACAGTATCGATGCCCATTCCTGTATGTATTAGCCCGCCCCGCGCGCGGAACCGTCCGACGGGGGTGGCTGGGCGCGGTACGCTCCCCGATAGTGCTAACGTCCGAGCCGGGCGACGCCATGACCAAAGCCGAGAAGCAGTTCCGACTCGATATTCTTGGGCCACGTCCGCAAGACGTGCCGGCCCGCGACCTCGCCGATTTCATTCAAAAATTCGATGCGGCAGTTCGGGCTGAACTTGCGCCTGTTTCTTCGGAGGACTCGCTCAGAGAACCAGCGGACGCTGAGCTTGACGTGCTGGCTTTCAGGTATTCCTCATCCTGGTCTGAAACGGCTGACGAACCGACTATCAGCCTGGTCGCGATCTCCGAGGGCAGTGATCGCCTGCACTTTGCTGTCGCGCCTCGCGCGATACCTGCCGTCGCTCGGATTTCAAGGTCGCTAGCGTCGCAAGACTTTACGTTGCTTACGCGCACGGCATGGCAGGCGCTTCATGACATGTCGCAGGTGACGAAACGTAGAGCGTGGGGCGTGAGGCTCTGCAAAAATGCCGCGCTCTCGATCGAAGAAGCCACGGTGCCAATTGGCGGCGAAGTGCCGGCACCGGATGAGTTGCCCGCAATAACGGGGACCACCGTTATACGTGCTCGCGTGATTCGCGCGGGCGGCGCCAAACCCAGAGCTGAGCTTCGAGTCCCAAACCGATCGTCGCTGCTTTATGTCGATGTGTCAGAGGCTGACGCGAAATTTCTTGGACAGCGACTCTACGAGCACGTAGTGCTTGAAGGTGTCGCGACGTGGGACCCAGAGACGTGGGCTGTCCGTGAGTTCAGCGTAACGAGAGTCACGCAGTACCATCCGGGGCGCGTCGCTGATGCGTTCCGCGCCCTTGCGGAGGTTTCGGGTGGAGCCTGGGATCAGGTCGATGCGTCTGAGTTCGTCCGCAAATCAGGGGCGGATCGCATTGATCTGCGTCGACACGATGGTCCTGATATAGGGGGCAGGGCGTAAGTCGCGCGTCCCAATCCGGCATGATCGAAAAGACCCGGCGATTCATCGAGCACTGTGATCGCACGAGTGAAGAGATCATGGTTCCATCGGTCGTTGTCTCCGAGTATCTGACGACGTTCTCGCCGACGCAGGTCGCGCAACAGGTGCAGGAATTTCACCGACGATTTTTCGTCGCACCTCTAGATGCAGCAGCGGGCGCATTGGCCGCCCAGTTGGCGAACGCTGTGCGAACCAATGGCTTGAACGTTGGCGAGCGGCATGTGCTGAAGTCCGATTGCTACATCATCGCGACTGCAATCGTCCATGGTGCTGATGCGATCGTTACTGGGAACGTTGCTGAGTTTCGAAGTCTGACCGGTGGGCGTATTAAGGTCCTCGACATCCCCGACGTTCCGACGCAGCTCAACATGCGGACCCGCTCATGGCGCTGCACGTTCGGTATTGCCATTCTCGGTTGGCGCATGATGCAGGCGAAATTCGGATGAACTGTCGTGCGACATATGGCACGCAAAATACGCACGCGTTAACGCGTGCGCTCGACGCCTTCTAAATGCCACTGGCGCAGAACGTAGAGTTCACCATCCGTAGGACTGCGTCGGAACGTCGCGCGCGAGCGAGTCGTGTAAACACCTAAAAATTCAGCACGAGCGCATCGATGCGTTCGTACGTTCGTGCTTCGAAAGTTGCACATAGCCCGCGGCACTTTGTTAGCCTTTTCTCACGCGCTGAAAGTTCCAACGGAAGGAAGGTCAACGTGATTGCGGCTGAACTAGATCTTGTTGGCAGTGGGCACGCTGCTTCATCTGAGGTGAGCGATGATGACGGAGGTCACATGGACGAGACTTTGAGAAGGCTCGGGTTGGTTGAGTCTGCGGTTGCGGAGCTGCGCGGCGCGGTTCGGCATCTTGCGACCAAGGCGGATATGCATGCCTTGGAGACGAGACTCGTCAAGGCAATCGCGGACGGCGACGCAAAACTGGCTGCGACGATCGCGGAGAAGGAGACGACGCTCTCAGCGGCAATCGCAGAAGGCGACGCGAACCTAGCGGCGGCAATTGCCGACGTGAACGCAAAGCTGGCTACGGCAATTGCGACAACAGAGACGCGTCTGACGGCCGCAATGGCCGACGGCAACGCAAAGCTGGCTACGGCAATTGCGACGACAGAGACGCGTCTGACGGCCGCAATGGCCGACGGCAACGCAAAGCTGGCTGCGACCCTTGCGGCGACGGATACGCGTCTGTCAGACGCAATGGCCGATGTGAACGCAAAGCTGGGTGCGACGATTGCCGCGACGGACGTGCGTCTGACAGCTGCAATCGCCGACGGGAACGCGAAACTCGCTCAGACCGTCGCGTCGATGGATACCCGGCTGTCAGCCGCAATCAGTTCAATGGAAGGCCGGATCATCAAGTGGTTGGTCGGAACCGTGATTGCCAGCCTTGCTGCCGGAGGGGCTGTCGCGAAATACGTTGTCTGACGACGTCATCCTGACGGCATAGAGCTCGTCCGTGTTACTCGCGGCGAGCACGCTGCTTCATCTCGGTGGGCGGATCGTGGGCGGAGGTTATCGGATGACGCCCGAGATGGCTTCTCGGCTCAACGCCACTCACTCGAATCCCACCGGGTCATCCATCGGCGCAAAGACTTCCATGTCGCCGCAGCGCCGCGCCTAGTGCGCGTGCCCCGGCTCCCCAGCCTTCACCACAGTAACCGACGCCGGATGCTTGTCCCCGCGCGGTCCAGTCCATTCCGTCTGCGTGCCGTCGGCGAAGCGTTGAATGGCGCGCCACACGATCTCGCCGGCGTCTTTCGGATTGCGCGCCATGAAGGCGAATTCGGCGAACTCGCCGGGCGCGATGCGCATCGTCCATACGATGCTTGCGATTCGATCACCCGCGCGCTTCAGCTCGTACGTGAATCCCGCGGGCGCGCCGAGCGAAACGACCGTAACGGTCTCGGGCACCACCAGCTCGACGGACGTCGTCGCGACGTTGCCTTCGGTTGGCACGCGCACGACGTACTTCTCGTAGCTACCCGTCTGAGATTCGCGCGGCCAGACCGTGACGTGCGCGCTCGCGACTGCGCACACACACGAGAACAGAAAGAGCGCGATGGCTCGAATGTGCATCGACGTCCCCAGGGCAGCAACGGATGCACCATTCTACGCAGACGCCCGCAAGCGTGAGCGGGCCGGGACGGCGACCGTCCACACCACGCGAACACCCTCGCGCCGAGCGCGGCACGGTCCCGACCCTGGCGGGACAGGTCATCGCCACGCCGACCATTCTCACCGCGCGAAGCGCCATCCCTGGACGGGCGCGCCGAGGGTCACTCAGGACTGAACGCGTCCGCGACGCGCGCGAAGATCGCGCGCACGATCAAGGCCGCGCCCGCCATGTCACTGGCGCGTGCCTTCGCGATGAGCTCGCGATGCATGCCCAGCACCGGTGCGAGCCCGAGGCCCTTCTCGGCGAGCCGTCGCAACGCGATGCGGCCGCGCACGTCGAAGTGCAGCGAGTCCCACACGGTGACGAACACGCGATTGCCGCTCGCCTCGATGAGTCGCCGATGGAAGCGCAGCGCCGCGTCGATGTAGTGCTCGGTGTCTCCCTGTTCGACGCCCGCCGCCATCTCGTCGAGCTGTGTCTCGAGATACTCGACGACGCTATCGTTGAGAGGGATGGCGAGCTCCACCGCGCGCACTTCCAGCGTTGCACGCAGCTCGTACGACTGGCGCATCTCGTCGAGATCCGCGCCGCGCACGTGCGTGCCGCGATACCGCTCCGAAGTGACGAGCCCCGAGCCTTCGAGCTCGCGCAGCGCTTCGCGAATCGGCGCCTGACTCACGTTGAACTCCCGCGCCAGCGTCAGCTCCTTGAGCTGCATGCCGGCCGGGTAGGTCCCGTCGAGAATGCGCGCCACCAGCACGTCGCGGATGCGATCGCGCATACACGTGCGCTTCAGGGTCGGCTCACCATTGACGACTGTTCGAACGACTGTATTCATGGCACGCCTCGCAACTACAACACCGGATGATCTAATTGTTCCGGTGTCCAGCCGCCTCCCAATGCACGCACGAGTCCAATCGCTGCGTTCATCCTTTGCACTCGCGCTTCGAGAGCCGAGCGCTGTGCCTGTAAAGCGGCGGTTTGTGTACTGGCTACCTCTAAGTAGTCCGCCACGCCGGCGGCGTAGCGCCTGTCTGCATGGTATGCCGATCTTTGCGCCGACGCAGCAGCCGCGTCATCGGCCGCAACCTCGTCGGCGAGGTGGCGCAGTGCGGCCAAGTTGTCTTCGACTTCGCGGTAGGCGTTCACCGCGGTCTGTTTGTACGTCGCGACTGCCTCCTCGTAAGCCGCTCGCGCCTGCCGGCTGACAGCCGAGCGCCCGCCAAAATCCAACAGCGGCACCTGCCCCGCCGGCCCCGCGGACCAAAAACGGCTCGGGGCGTCGAACCACGAGGAGGAGCTCGTTCCCTCGTAACCCGCGGACCCGCCAAGGACGAACACCGGGAACCAGGCCGCCCGCGCCACGCCGATCTCTGCGTTTGCGGCCGCGACGGCACGCTCGGCGGCGGCCACGTCCGGCCGCCGCAGCAGCAGCGCGGAAGGCAGTCCGGTGGCAATTGGTGGTGGTTCGCCCACAAAGGGCGCGGCGTCCAACGTGAAGCGGGCCGGTGGCAAACCGAGCAGCACTGCAATCGCGTGCTCGAGCTGGGCGCGCTGGAGCCGTACGCTCGCGAGCTGCGCACGCGCGTTCTGGCGCTGCGTTTCCGCCTGATCGACGTCCGTGGCGGCGGCAATGCCGCCCTGGTACCGGTTGCTCGTCAGCTCGTAGGCGCGGTCGAACGCCTGGACTGTGTCTTCGAGGAGTTTTACCTCGGCGTCCGCGCCGCGCAGCGCGAAGTAATCCGCGGCCAACTCGGCGCGCAGCGCGAGATCGACGCCCGCGAGATCCGCCGCACTGGCCTGGGCGCGATTGCCCGCCGCACGCGCCGCATTGCGCAGCCGACCGAACAGGTCGATCTCCCACGAGAGGTTCGCGCCGGCGATGTAGTCGTTGCCCGTGATGGCGGTGCCGTTCGACCTGGGCGCGTTGGCCGAGCTGCGCGCCCGGACGCCCGAGGCTTGCGCGTCGAGCGCGGGGAACAGGTCCGAGCGCGCACGTCGAGCAACGGCGCGGGCCTGCTCGAAGCGCGCGATCGCGGCCTGCAGATCGTAGCTGCCTTCGCGAAGCTGCTGCTGCAGCTCATTGAGCTTGGCGTCGCCGAACGCTTCCCACCACGAGCCGCGCGGAATCGCATCGGCCGGCGTTGCCTGCATCCACTCGCCCGCTTCCTTGTACGCCGTCACTTCCGGAACAACGGGCTTCTCGTATCGCGGCGCCAGCGAGCACGCGCTGAGCAGCGTGGCGCTGACGACAAGCGGGAGAACGCGAGCCTTCACAGCTTCGCGACCTCTTTGTTCTCGTCCGGCCTCGAGACGCGCACCTGCGCGTGATCCGTCAGGGAATCCGGCGGGCTCAGCACGACGTCGTCGTCGGGCATGAGTCCCTGAACGATCTCGATGTCCGAGCCGTAATCGCGCCCGATGGTGACCGGCTTCAGCACGATGCGATCGTGCGCATCCACCGTCGCGACTTGCGTGCCCTCGCCGCGAAAGAGCAGCACGTTCGCCGGCAGCTTGAACGAGGAGGCCGTGCTCCCGTCCAGCTTGAAATCGACTTCGGCGTAGCCGCCCGGCAGCAGCTCGTTCTTCGAGTTGTCGACGATCAGCTGTGCGAGCAGCGTGCGCGAGCTCGCATCGAGCGCATTCGAGGTCCGTTCGAGCTTCGCCGTGAACGTCATGCCGGGCCGATCCGGAAACACGACTTGCGCCTCGAGATCGGGCTGCATCATCGCGGCGTAGGTCTGCGGCACGCGCACGTAAATGCGCAGCTTGCGCGTATCGGCGATGCGGAACAGCTCGGGGCCCGAGCCGCCGGCGTTGATCAGCTGACCGACGTCGGTGTTGCGCGCCGTCACCACACCGTCGAACGGCGCGACGATCTTCTTGAAGCCCGACAGCTCGCGCAGCCGCTGCAAATTGGCCTGCGCGGCCTGCACTTGCGCATCGGCCGTCGCCGCGAGGCTGATCTTCTCGTCCGCCTCCTGCTTCGAGACGGAGTCCGTGTCGCGCAGACCGCGCCAGCGTTCGGCCGTGATCTGGCTGATCTTCTGATTGGCCTGCGCGTTCGCGAGGTCCGCCTCCGCTTGGCGCAGCTGCTGGTCGATTTCCGGCGCGTCGATCTCGGCGAGCACCTGACCCGCTTTCACCGGCGTGCCGATGTCAACGTACCACTTCTTGAGGTAGCCGTTCGTGCGCGCGTAGATCGGCGCGTCGTAGTTCGCCTGCACCGTGCCGGGCAGCGAAAGCACGCCGGAGTCGGAAAGCGGCTCGGGTTTCACCGTCGCCACCGTGATGAGCGCTTGCGCTTCCGTCGCTTCCTTCAGCTTGGCGCCCGCGCGGTGCGAGGCGAAGAGCGCCCAGGCCACGACGGCCGCGCCGAGCACGGCAGCCACCGCGCTCCAGCGGGCGATGCCGCGCGTGTGCGCGGGCGTTCCGGTTGGGGGAATCGAGTGATTCATGGGCTCAATCCGTATCAGGCTTTCTCGAGCTGCGGGTTCGCGCCGCGACCATGCAGGATCGCGAACACCGTGGGAACGAAAAACAACGTCGCGACCGTGGCGAGCATCAGGCCGCCGATGACCGCGCGACCGAGCGGCGCGTTCTGCTCGCCGCCTTCGCCGAGGCCGAGGGCCATGGGCAACATGCCGATCATCATCGCGAGCGCTGTCATGAGAACCGGCCGGAAGCGCGTGAAGCCCGCATCGAGCGCCGCCTGCCAAGCCGTCGCGCCTTCGGCCATGCGGCCGCGCGCGAAGCTCACGACGAGAATGCTGTTCGCAGTGGCCACGCCCATACACATGATCGCGCCGGTGAGCGCCGGCACGCTCAGCGTGGTGCCGGTGATCAGCAGCATCCACGCGATGCCCGCAAGCGCGGCGGGCAACGCCGTGATGATGATGAAGGGATCCAGCCACGACTGAAAATTGATCACGATCAATAGATACACGAGCAGGATCGCACCGGTGAGACCGATGAGCAGGCCGGTGTATGACGACGTCATCGTCTGCACCTGGCCGCGCATGACGATGCGCGTGCCCTTCGGCAGCTTGCCGTCGAAGCTGGCGATGACCTTGTCCACCTGCTTCGCGACGGCGCCGAGATCGGTGTCCTGCACGGCGCCGTAGATGTCGATGACCGGCTGCGCGTCGTAGTGCGTGACGACGCCCGGCCCGAACCCGCGCGAGATGGTGGCGAGCCCGCCGAGGATCTGCGAGCTCCCGCGGCTGCCGTTGATGGGCGTGTTCTGCAGGTCCTGCAGCGACGACATGCGGTACTGCGGAGCTTGCGCGACGATCGGATACTGCACGCCGTTCTCGGGATTCAGCCAGAAGGTCGGCGAGATCTGGCCGCTGCCCGACAGCGTCAGCAGCAGGTTGTTCGCGATGTCCTTCTGCGTAATGCCGAGCTGATCGGCGCGGCTGCGATCGGTGACGACGCGCAGCTCCGGCTGATTGAAGGTCTGCTGAATGCGCAGGTCGACGAGCCCCGGCACATGACGCAACCGCTCGAGCAGCGTGTTCGCCACCTCGCGATTCTTCGGGCTCGGGCCGACGACCTGCACGTCGATCGGCGCGGGCAAGCCGAAGTTCAGGATCTGGCTGACGATGTCGGCCGGCAAGAACGCGAACGTCATGCCGGGGAATTGCCGCGGCAGCTGCTTGCGCAGCTCGCGCACGTAGTCGGCGGTCGGGCCGTGGTCTTTCGTCAGCGTGATGAGCACGTCCGCGTCGCTCGTGCCGATGCTGCCCGAGTTGCCGTACGTCAGGTTGATGCTCGACACCGGGAGGCCGACGTTGTCGACGATGCTCGCCAGCTCGTGCGCCGGGATCACCTTGCGAATCGCTTCTTCGACGTGGTCGACGAGCGCCGCCGTCTGCTCGACGCGAATGCCGCTCGGCGCGCGCACGTGCAGCTTGATCTGACCCGAGTCGACTTCGGGGAAGAAGTTACGGCCGAGCAAGGGATACAGCAGCATCGACGCGAACACTGCACCGAGGAACACGGCGATGAACGCCGAGCGATGGCGCAGCGCGCCCTCGAGCGCACGGTGATAGCGATGGCGCACGTGTTCGAAGCGCGCCTCGAAGCGCTTCTGAAAGCGCTGCAGGGCGTTCGGCTCGCGAGCCGCCGCCTGCTCTTCGGCATGCGTGCGCAGCCAGTACTTGGCGAGCGTCGGAATGAGCGTGCGCGAGAGCACATACGAGGTGAGCATCGCGAACACGACGGCCTCGGCCATCGGCACGAACAGGAAGCGCGCCACGCCGGTCAGCAGGAACATCGGGATGAACACGATGCAGATGGACAGCGTCGAGACGAGCGCCGGGACGAGAATTTGCTGCGAGCCCTCGAGGATCGCCGCTTCGACGCTGCGGCCTTCTTCGAGATGGCGATTGATGTTCTCGATGGTGACGGTCGCGTCGTCGACGAGAATGCCGACCGCGAGCGCGAGACCGCCGAGGGTCATGATGTTGATCGTCTCGCCAAGCGCGTTGAGCAGGATGATCGACGACAGGATCGACAGCGGAATCGAGATCGTGATGATCAGCGTGCTGCGCCAGCTGCCGAGGAACAGCAGGATCATGAGTGCAGTCAGGGCGGCGGCGATGAGCCCTTCCGCCGCCACCCCCTGCACGGCTGCCTTGACGAACACGGACTGATCCCCGGTGACGGCAATTGAGGCACCCTCGGGAAGCAGCTCGCGGATTTGCGGCAGCCTCGATTTGATCGCATTGACGATGCTCAGCGTTGAGGCCGAGCCCGTCTTCTGAATGGTCATGAGCACGGAGCGCCGGCCGTCGGCGCGCACGATGTTGGTCTGCGGCGGGTGGCCGTCGTGCACGAACGCGACGTCGCGCAGGTAGGTGACCGCACCGTTCTCGCTCTTGATCGGCAGGTTGTTCAGCTCCTCGATCCGCAGCGGGCTCGCGTTGAGCTTCACGTTGTATTCGGTGTCGCCGATCTTCTGCGTGCCGGCGGGCAGGATCAGATTCTGATTGCCGATTGCGGCGTTGATGTCGCTCGCCGTGAGCCCGTGCGCCCGCAACGCATCCGGCCGCAGATCGACCTGCACCTGACGGGTGGCGCCTCCGTAGGGGTAGGGGATGGAGGCACCGGCGACTGTGGCGATCTGCGACCGGATGAACTGGTTGCCGAAGTCGAAGAGCTGCGACTCGGTGAGCTTCTGGCTCGCCATCGCGAGCTGGATGATCGGCACGCTCGAGGCGTTGTATTTCAGGATCAGCGGCGGGGTCGTGCCGGGCGGCATCTGCCTGAGATTGGTCTGCCCGAACGCCGTGACCTGCGACATCGCGAGATTGATGTCGACGCCCGGCTGAAAAAAGATCTTGATGACCGCAACGCCGGGATACGTCGTGGATTCGACGTGCTCGACGTCGTTGACGATGGTCGTGACGTAGCGCTCGATCTGGCCGGTGATGCGCCCGGCCATCTCGTCGGGCGCCATGCCGGAATACTGGAAGGTGAGCGCGATGACGGGGATCTTGATGTCCGGAAAGATGTCCGTCGCCATGCCCGAGCGCAGCGGCGTCCCGAAAATGACGAGCGCGCCGAAGAGCGGCAGCAGCAGCGCCAGCACGATGAAGGTGTAGGGCCGGCGCAGAGCCAGCTTGACGATCCACATGCCGAGGATCTCAGAGAAATCGGGAGGCGATCGATTATCGATAGCAAGCTATTAATTGGCGATATCTCGTAAGAGGTAGGTCCTCCTCGGTAGGTGGCATTGGCGCGCACCAGGCGGCGCCGCCGGCGTCGGTCGCTGCAAGCGGCGAAACCGCCACGCCGACGCCCGATCCGCCAGGGACCGTGCACCCCAACGCCGTCTGGCACACAACCGCCGCACGTGTCGCAGGCGTGGCACTCGACGCAACGCACCGCACGCGCCTCAATCGCTGCGCTCAGCACACCCTGCCCAATGAACGCGGTCGGCGCTCGCCGCACGCGCCGATGCCGCGGAATCAGCGTCCGCAGCTACTCGCCACCACTCATGTGCCGAATCAGCGGCGCGATTTCGTCGGGGTCGCCCGTCTTGTCGGCAGGCTTGAATCGGAGCCCCTGCAAGTACGCCTCCGGCTCTTTGATCATCTTCGCGCGCACGATCTGCGCGTAATACGTACGCGCTTGCTCGACGTCCCGCTCGCCGCGAACCATATCGTCCGCAACGTTCAACGCGAGGAAATTCAGGTCTTCCGAATCCGCGCTCGACGACAGCTCGCCGCGCGTGCGATTCACCACCAGGCTGCCGTTGAATTGCACGAGCGCCGCGATCTTGTCGATGGGCACCTTGTAACCGACTGTCTGCTCCAGCACGTCCTGATGCGCGCTGGCGAAGTTGTGCGCGGCGCCTTCCCTGTGCAGCGTCGTCTTTTTCCATGGCGCGTTCCCATACCACGTCATCTGCCGCTCCGTCGCTTCGGCAGGCGGGCCGTACTTCGTGACGAGCTGAGCCGCGAGTCGCCGCGTCTTCTCGGGCCACGACGCGGCGTGCTTCTGTACCCACGCGATGGCCTCTGCCGAGGGCTGTTGCTGCGCGCTCGACGACGACGGCGGTGGCGGCATCGGCACGCTCTTCACGTCGGCTTGCATCATCGTGGGCTCTTTCGGGTGCTAGACGTCCTGCGCGTAGTCTCCATCGGGATGATCCGTCTCGCCCAGCTTCCAGTACCCGCGGGTCACGATGTGGTCACGGCTCATGCCGCGCTCGTGCAGCAGATGCCGGCGAATCCGCCGCACCGCGCTCGCCTCGCACGCGACGTAAACGCGCCCGGCGCCCGGCGGGAAGGTGAAGTTGCGCACGGCAGCTTCGAGTAACTCACCGGCCTTGCTCGCATCCTCACCGCGCCGGAGCCAGTGGATCGCGGCATTCGACCCTGCATAGAACGGATGCTCGTCATTGGCGTCCACCACCTCGACGAAGGCCGTCGCCGGCACCGTTGGCGGCAGGTGTTCGAGGATCGTCCCGATGGCGGGAATCGCACTGTCGTCGCCGACCAGCACGAACCACTCGGCGCTCGGATCGATGACGTAGTTGCGGCCCGGGCCGCCGATCATGAGCGACTGGCCAACGGCAGCCTGTGCCGCCCATGTCGAGGCCGGCCCTTCGCCGTGCAGCACGAAATCCACATCGAGCTCACGTGTCTCGCGATCGAAACGGCGCGGCGTGTACGTGCGCATGGTGGGCCGCGGCTCCGCAGCCGTGCTCGTTGCAGCGGCCGCTGCGCCCGGTGCCCCACCGCTCGGCGCGAGCGCTTGCGCGGGGTCCACGAAGATGACCTTGATGTGCGCGGCCGGACCGTTCCAGCCGAAACTCGCGAGCTCGGGGCTCGTGAACGTCACGCGCACCATGCGCGGCGTGAGTCTGCGCACGCGCTTGACGCTCGCGGGATATCGCGGCCGGCGCGGCTTCGCCGGTGCGAGTGACGTGGGGTCGACAGGGGAATTCATTTACGAGCTCCGCGGGCGGGACAGATGTGCACAGGATGACGAGTTGGTGCCAGCAATATTGTAGGTGGCCCACCGGTCGATCCACTGCGCGGCGGTGCACGTTACGAATCGGCCGCGCTCGTGGACACGGTGCGCATCGCCGGTGGAGGATTCCCGCGTGACATTCACTGTCAATCCACTTCACCCTATTTTCGCGGCCGAGCTGCTCGGCGCCGATCTACGCGAGGCGCCGACACCCGAGCTCATCTCGGTCGTCAACGACGCCATGGCGCGATATGCCGTGCTCGTCGTGCGCGATCAGCGCATCGACGACGAGCAACAAATTCGTTTCAGCCGTGCGTTCGGCCCACTCGAGTTGCCGCCGCACATGGGCATGAAGCTCACGGGCAAGCGCCGCATTCGCCCCGAGCTGTACGACGTTTCCAATCTCGACGCGAACGGCGACTTCATGCCGGCGGACTCGTTGCGGCACGCCTCCAACAAAGCGAACGAGGAGTTTCACACCGACAGCTCGTTCAACAGCCTGCCGACGAAGTGGTCGCTGTTGATGGCGCACATCGTGCCGCCGGAGCGCGGCGACACGCTCTACGCGGACACGCGCGCGGCGTTCGACGCGCTGCCCGAGCCATTGAAACAGAAAGCGCGCGGCGCCGTCGCCGAGCACTACTTCTGGAAGACGCGCGGCCGCTCCGGCTACAACGTCATCACCGACGACATGAAGCGCGCGATGCCGCCGGTGCGACACGACGTGGTTCGCGTGATTCCCGTGTCGGGCCGCGAAGCGCTGTACATCGGTCAGCACGCGACGCACATCGTCGGCTGGCCGCGCGCCGAGGGCGAGCGTTTTCTCGACGAGCTGAACGCCTTCGCGACCCAGCCGCAGTTCATCTACACGCACAAGTGGCGCGTCGGGGATCTCGTGATATGGGACAACCGCTGCACGCTGCACCGGTCCACCGGCTGGGACGCCTTTCGTCACAAGCGCGACCTGCGGCGCGCGACGATCAACGAGTACGGGCCGGAGACTTCGTCCACCGACGCGCTGGGAATTCCCGCGCCTACTTAGCTTCGGGCACCGGCGCGAAGATGCGCCACGCCTGCGTCGGATGAATGATGGCCCACGGAATCGCCATGATGCCGACGGCGACGGGCGTCGTCGGCCGCTCGCCCTCGACCTGCACCGTCGGCGCCTCGTGCACTTCGTCAGGATCGGCGAGCTTCTGCTGCAACTCCGCTTCGGAGAACACCTGCGTGATGGGCGGCGCGCGCAAGTCCAGCGCCGCAGACTGCGACGAGTTCGCCGTGAAGCAGCGGATCGAGCTCTGGAAGCAGATGACCTTCGGCGCCGTCGCTTTCGAGGCGGGCGGCGTCGTCGCGTTCGGCGCGGCCCGCGCAGCGGGGGCTTGCTGCGCGGCTGCGGCCTGCGGCGCGGCGTCGTCCGCGAGCGCCGTCGCGGCGATACACAGCCCCAAGGCGGCGGTGATGCCCGCCGTCCACGATCTCGATCGCTGGGGCGAGATGTGCATGGTGATTCGAGCCTACGCGCACGGGTCATCGCCGGCAATGGGGCCCGTTGCGCAACATCGTGACCCTCTTGCGACGGTGCCGTCTCCGCGCCCTCGCCCGATGAGATGCGCGGCGCTGCCGCGAGCGGAGCGTGAATCGTGCGCGACCGCATGATTCAATCGCGCACGCGCGAGGGTATGCATCGATGAGCACATATGTCTTGATCCACGGGGCATGGCACGGCGCCTGGTGCTGGTACAAGGTCGTGCCGGGCCTCGAGAGGCTCGGTCACCGGGTCATTGCGCCGGACCTGCCGAGTCTCGGGCGCGACAAGACGCCGGCGAATCGCGTGTCGCTGCCGCTCTGGCGCGACTTCGTCTGCAAGCTGATCGACGCGCAGCCAGAGCCCGTCATCCTCGTCGGGCACAGTCGCGGCGGCATCGTGGTGAGCGAGGTGGCGGAGCACCGGCCCGATCGCATTCGAACGCTCGTGTACCTCACCGCGTTCCTGCCGCGTGACGGCGAGAGTCTGTTCGATCTCGCGGCGCAGGTGCCCGGCTCGGAAGTGCCACCGAACATGGTGATGTCCGCAGACAAGAGCTCTTCGGTGATGCGCGACGAAGCCATTCGCAGCGCCTTCTACGGCGAATGCTCGGATGAAGACGTTGCGCTCGCGCGGTTGTGTCTGCAGCCAGAGCCGACGTTGCCTCTCGCAACGCCTGTGCATCTCACCGAAGCCAACTTCGGGCGCGTGCCGCGCGTCTACGTCGAGTGTCTGCGCGATCGTGCGATCCCCCCACCGTTGCAGAAGCGGATGATCGCGGCGACTCCGTGCAGGCGCATGCTCACGCTCGATACGGATCACTCGCCGTTCTTCTCACGGCCGGACGAAACGGTCGCGCATTTGCACAGCCTGGGGTAGCGAGGCCGCTCTCATGGATTCGGCATCTCATTGGATCGAGCGACTGCGCTTGCAGCCGCACCCGGAAGGCGGGTGGTATCGCGAAGTGCATCGGGCGGCAGAGCGCGTCCAGACAGCGCGCGGCCCGCGGTCTGCGCTCACGACGATCTACTACCTGCTCGAGCAGGCACAGCTCAGCCGCTGGCACGTCGTCGAATCCGACGAGGTGTGGCACTTCTACCGGGGCGCCCCGCTCGAGCTGCTTGCCTACGACCCGCGCTCACGCGCACTTCGCCGCACGATGCTCGGTGCGAACGGCGAGTCGATCGGCGTGATCGAGGCGGGCGTGTGGCAAGCGGCCCGCAGTTGCGGCGCGTACTCGCTCGTCGGCTGTACCGTCGGGCCCGGATTCGACTTCGCGGATTTCCGCTTCGTCGCGACGATCGCGGACCATCGCGAACATTTCTCGGGCGAGCTCGCACGCTACGCGGAGCTGCTGTGACGTCAGCTTCGACGGACCCCGCCGCCGGCTGGCGGCGGGGCCCGCGAGCGCAGCTCACATGCCGCTCATGTCGCTCATCGAGGCCACTTTCGAGTTGAAGAAGAGGAAGAAATTCGAGCCGACTTCCACCGCATTCCCCGCGGCTTCCGCGGCATCCATCTTCTCCGACGACGTGATTCCGCTGCTGCCGTCCGCGGCCGGCCAGTCGCGCGGATCCATCACGAGCACCGGCCGGACTTCCCACCAGATGTTGTTGGTGTTGATCTCGTCGTCGTCGACGACGTGATCGTGATTGGGCGTAGGCAGGAAGATCGGATGCTTTGGCACCTTGGGAATGCCGGGCAGGCCCGCGAGCAGGACGGATAGATCGACCGAGGAGGCGTGCATCGTGCAGGTCCCCGGAACGGCGTGGTTCGGATCGGGACACTGCGTGTCGACCGTCGGCTTGGCGCGCCACGCTTCCGGAACGTGGCCGAACAGCTTGATCAGCTCCTTGCCCAACTCCCGACCGCACAGCTCGCCGCGTCGACCTCCGTTCGGGCACGGCATGGCATCGTTGGGATTCGTGCTGCTTCCGAACATCGGCACCAGCACGTAGAGGTGCACGGTCTTCTCGATATCCGTTCCGGTCGGGTCCTGCGGCGGCTCCGTGACGACCTGACAGATCGGCGTCTGCATCTCGGCGGGGTCCGACTCGGCTTGGATGCCGTTGAAGTTCAGGTCCATCTCCCGCTGGTGAACGCAAGCGAAGTTCTGCTCGTAGGTGAACGTGACGAGCTTGTCGGCACCGAAGCCACGGGTCTGATCGTGCGCGAGGGGTGATTGGGCCGAGGCCGTTCCCAGCGGCCAGGCGAAGAGCGCGCACAGTGCAAGCGAACGGGGGGTGTTCATGTCGTTCTCCCTGATCGGCGAGGCTCGCGTCGACGCCGACGAGATGAAGTGAAGGGATGAGAACGAACATGGGTTCAATGCACTGAGCGCGGGGTTCAAGCGTTGCCGCGCGACGGCGCAAAAACAAAGGCCCCGCCGACTCACGTCGTGCGGGGCCTTCGATTCACCTTGCGGGTGGGACCGAGCGCTCAGTCGTCCATCAGGAAGCTGCGCAGCTGCTCGCTGCGGCTCGGGTGACGCAGCTTGCGCAGCGCCTTCGCCTCGATCTGCCGGATGCGCTCGCGCGTGACGTCGAACTGCTTGCCGACTTCCTCGAGCGTGTGGTCGGTGTTCATCTCGATACCGAAGCGCATGCGCAGCACCTTCGCCTCGCGCGGCGTCAGCGTGTCCAGCACTTCCTTGGTCACGTCGCGCAGGCTCGCGTAGGTCGCCGCATCCGACGGCGCGAGCGTCGACTGGTCCTCGATGAAGTCGCCGAGGTGCGAGTCGTCGTCGTCGCCGATCGGCGTCTCCATCGAGATCGGCTCCTTGCTGATCTTCAGGATCTTGCGGATCTTCTCCTCGGGCATTTCCATCTTCACGGCGAGCGTCGCCGGATCGGGCTCCTGGCCCGTCTCCTGCAGGATCTGCCGCGAGATCCGGTTCATCTTGTTGATCGTCTCGATCATGTGCACCGGGATGCGGATGGTGCGCGCCTGGTCCGCGATGGAGCGCGTGATGGCCTGCCGTATCCACCACGTCGCGTACGTCGAGAACTTGTAGCCCCGGCGGTATTCGAACT
>DASTRY010000008.1:0-193136 GCA_035760965.1 Steroidobacteraceae bacterium
CACGCCGAGGCGTTCAGCTCCGCCGAGCTGCGCCACGGGCCGATGGCGCTCGTCGGCGCCGGCTTCCCGGTGCTGCTGTTCTCGCAGAACGACGAGACTCGCGCCGGCAACGAGGCGCTCGCCGTCGAGCTCGCGGAGCGCGGCGCGACAGTCCTGCTGGCTGATGCGCAAGTTGCGGCGTCGACCACGAAGCGATTGCTCGCGCTTCCGGCCATCGACGCGCACCCGGCCATCGCACCGCTGCTGCTGATTCAGAGCTTCTACCGGATGGCGAACGCGCTTTCGATTGCACGCGGCCGCGATCCCGATCGTCCGCCGTTCCTGAACAAGGTGACCGAGACGCTGTGATGAGGATGACCGCGCTGATCAACGGTCGCGTGATGCTCGATGCCGGCCTCGTCGACGGGCGCGCCGTGCTGCTCGAGGGCGGGCGCATCGTCGATGTCGCGCGCGACACCGATCCGCGCATTCGTCACGCCGTCCGGCGCGATCTCTGCGGCAACCTGCTGTTGCCCGGCTTCATTGACACGCAGGTGAACGGCGGCGGCGGCGTGCTGTTCAACGACGATCCGAGCGTCGACGCCATTCGAGCCATCGGCGCCGCGCACCGCCGCTTCGGCACGACCGGCTTCCTGCCCACGTTGATCAGCGACGATCTCGAAGTGGTGGCACGCGCGATCAGCGCCGTGAAGGCCGCTATCGATGCGCGCGTGCCCGGCGTGCTCGGCATTCACATCGAAGGCCCGTTTCTCAACGTCGAGCGCAAGGGCGTTCACGATCCCGCGAAGCTGCGCGGCCTCGATGAGAGCGCCGTCGAGCTCCTCACCTCGCTCCGCACCGGCAAGACGCTGGTGACGCTCGCACCGGAAATGACGACGTCGGACATGATCCGCCGTCTCTCGGCCGCCGGCGTGAAGGTTTCCGCCGGTCACACCAACGCGACGTACGAGCAGATTGCACTCGCGCTGCGCAACGGGCTGACGGGATTCACGCACCTGTTCAACGCCATGTCGCAGCTGACGGGACGCGAGCCCGGCGTGGTCGGCGCCGCGCTCGATCACGCGGACAGCTGGTGCGGGCTGATCGTCGACGGGCATCACGTCGCGCCGGTGGTGATGCGCCTCGCCTTGCGCTGCAAGCGTCGCGATCGCTTCATGATCGTGACGGACGGCATGCCGAGCATCGGCACGACCGACACGTCGTTCGACCTGCAGGGCCGCTCGATCTCCGTGAAGGACGGCCTGCTGCTCGATGAGATGGGCCGCCTCGCCGGCTCGCATACCGACATGGCGCAGGCCGTGCGCAATGCGGTGGAGATGCTCGCGATCAATCTGCCGGAAGCGATTCACATGGCGACGCGCAACCCCGCGGCGTTCCTTGGGCTGGACACGGAGCTTGGGCGCATTGCGGCAGGGTATCGCGCCAATCTCGTGCTCGCGGACGAAGGCCTGCGGGTGCTCGACACCTGGATCGACGGCTGCTCGCTCTCCGAAACCTCCGCGGCGGCCTAGTCGGTCGGCAGCACGCGGGCACAGGCCCACAGCTCCACTTCTTTTACACCCGCCGCGAGCAACGCCTGCGCAGCGGCGAGCGCGGTACTGCCCGTGGTGAGCACGTCGTCGACGAGCGCCACCCGTGTCGCATCGGGCTTGCGCACGGCAACGAAGGCGCCCCGTACGTTCGTACGCCGCCGCGCGAGCGAGAGTCCGCTCTGCTCGGCCGTCGCGACCCTGCGGACGAGGCAGCGATCCTCGACGGGAAGATCGAGCGCCGCTGCGGCGAACCGCGCGATCTCCGCCGCCTGATTGAAGCCGCGGTGCCGATAGCGCGAGGCATGCAGGGGAATCGGCATCAGGCACTGCGGCGGTTCCTGCCGCAGTGCTCGAAACGCATCCGCTAGCAACAGACCCAATACTCGTGCATACACGCGTTCGCCGGAGAACTTCAGCGCCCGGATCCAGTGATCGACGGGGTACGCGTAGTGAAACGGCACGACCACTCGTACTAAAGTAGCGACAAACAAAGGGGACCCGCCGCACGCCGGCGCACCGTTCACGGGAAGAAGCTTGACGCACTCTCCGCACAGATCGCGGGCGACGACCCGGCTGCGCGCGCCGCAGAGGCAGCACGTGGGCGGCAGCAGCGTGCGCGCCAGCGCGGCCCGGAACGCTTCCGCAATTGTCGACATGAATCAGCCTTTTTGGTTGACATGGACCGGTGTGCCGTCGAACATGCGCCCGCCGCACGCGCAATGCGGCGCGCGTTACCGGGGCAAACATCGAGATATGCACATGTCGCCAACCCTGACGGGGGCCGTTCGTCACGACTGGACGCTGGCCGAAGTCGAGTCGCTGTTCGCGTTGCCGTTCCTCGACCTCCTGTTCCACGCGCAGCGCGTCCATCGCGCGCATCACGAGTCGAACACGGTCCAGATGAGCACGCTGCTCTCGATCAAGACCGGCGCCTGCCCCGAGGACTGCGCCTACTGCCCGCAGAGCGTCCGTTACGACACGGGACTCGAGCGCGAGACGCTGCTCGACGTCGCCGCGGTGCGGGAGGCCGCGCGCCGCGCGAAGGAGGCGGGCGCGACGCGCTTTTGCATGGGCGCGGCGTATCGCTCGCCGAAGCCGAAACAGGTGGCGGCCATCGCGGACATGATTCGTGAAGTGCGCGCGCTCGGCATGGAAACGTGCGCCACGCTAGGCATGCTGACGCCCGAGCAGGCGACGCAGCTGCGCGAGGCGGGGCTCGACTACTACAACCACAATCTCGACACGTCGCCCGAGTTCTACGGGCAGATCATCACGACGCGCACCTATCAGGACCGTCTCGACACGCTCGAGGCCGTTCGGGACGCGGGCTTGAAGGTGTGCTGCGGCGGCATCGTCGGCATGGGCGAAACCACGACGGACCGCGCGAAGCTGCTGCTCACTCTCGCGAATCTGCCCGCGCATCCCGAGAGCGTGCCGATCAATCAGCTCGTGCAGGTGCCGGGCACCCCGCTACACGGCGCCGCGCCGGTCGATCCGTTCGACTTCGTGCGCACCATCGCCGTCGCGCGGCTCATGATGCCGAAGGCTCACGTGCGTCTGTCCGCCGGGCGCGAAACGATGAGCGACGAGTTGCAGGCGCTCTGCTTCATGGCCGGTGCAAACTCCATTTTCTACGGCGAGAAGCTGCTGACGACCGGGAACCCGGACGTCGAGCGCGACCGCCAGCTCTTCGCGCGGCTCGGGCTGAAGACCGAGGCGGCCGACGTCGAAACACACGAACCCGCGCATCGCGAGCCGTTACGAAGCCCCTGCGCTTCCGACAGCAGGCCGTGAGACGAGACGCCAACACGCTACGTGCCGCTCTTGCGGAGATCGATCGCCACCACCTGCGGCGCACGCGCCGCACCATCACGAGTTTTCCCGTTCCCGACAGCCGTGCGGAAGTCGTCGTCGACGGCCGCCGTGTCGTCGATTTCTGCAGCAACGACTATCTGGGTCTCGCGCGTCATCCGCTCATCGCCAAGGCGATGAGCGACAGCGCGGCGGAGAGCGGCGCCGGCAGCGGCGCTTCGCACTTGGTTACGGGGCACGGCCTCGAGCATCAGCGGCTCGAGGAAGAGCTGGCGGAGTTCACGGGCCGCGAGCGCGCGCTGCTCTTCTCGACCGGCTACATGGCGAATCTCGCAGCCATCGCGACGCTCGCCGATCGTGGCGAAGTCGTGGCGCTCGATCGCTTGAACCATGCCTCGCTCATCGACGGCACCTTGATCTCCGGCGCACGCTTCAGCCGCTACGCGCACGGCGATCCGGCGGACGCCGAGCGCGTGCTGAAGGAGCACGGCGGTCACTGCACGGTGCTCGCCACGGACGGCGTGTTCAGCATGGACGGAGACGTCGCGCGCTTGCCGACGCTCGCGCGCCTCGCGCGCGCGTACAAGGCGTGGCTGGTCGTCGACGACGCGCACGGCATCGGTGTGCTCGGGCACGGCGGACGCGGGCTCGTTGAGCAGTTCGAGCTCGACCCCACCGAGGTGCCGGTGCTCGTCGGCACGCTCGGCAAGGCGTTCGGCAGCTTCGGCGCGTTCATCGCGGGCTCGGCCGATCTGATCGAGCTGCTCGTGCAGAAGGCGCGCACTTATATCTATACGACGGCGCTGCCTCAGCCGGTCGCCGCCGCTACCCGCAAGGCCCTGCGGATCGCTCAGGACGAGCCGTGGCGGCGCGAGCGGGTGCTCGCGCTCGCAGCCCGCTTTCGCGCGGCGGCGCGCGAGCTCGATCTGCACTTGGCCCACTCCGAGTCGCCGATCCAGCCGGTGATCCTCGGCGGCGCCGACACCGCGGTGCGCGCGCAGAACGAGCTGCTCGCGGCGGGATTCCTCGTCGTCGCGATTCGCCCTCCCACCGTCCCGGCCGGCACGGCGCGATTACGCATCACGTTCTCCGCCGCTCATACTGAAGACCAGGTGGATGCGCTGGTCGAAGCGCTCGCGCGCATCCACGCACAGACGTCGAAGAGGCCGGACACGCATTGATGACTGCCTCGCTCGAATCCGAATCACGCCTCGACCCCGCAGGCGTGCGCAGCGCGTTCGAGCGCGCGAGCGCCGCGTACGAAGCGGCGGCGGTGCTGCAGGCGCGGGTGGGTGGCGAGCTGCTCGAGCGGCTCGCGCTCTTCAAGTTCGAGCCGCAGCTCGTGCTCGATCTCGGCGCAGGCACGGGGCGTCTCACCGGTGAGCTGAAGCGCGCGTACAAGCGCGCCACGGTCGTGGCGCTCGACATCGCGCCCGGCATGCTGCGTGAGGCGAGGCGGCACCTCGGTTTGTTTCGGCGCTTCGAGCGTGTGTGCGGTGACGTACGGCGACTGCCGTTCGCCGATGCGAGCGTCGACCTCGCGGTCAGCAATCTGATGCTGCAGTGGTGCGACGATCTTGACGTGGCGCTCGCCGAGATTCGGCGCGTGCTGAAGCCCGATGGGTTCTTCTCGTTCAGCACCTTCGGCCCGGATACGTTGCGCGAGCTGCGCTCAGCGTGGGCCGCTGTCGATGACTACACGCACGTGAACACGTTTCTGGACATGCACGACGTGGGCGACGCGCTTGCGCGCGCCGGGCTCAGCGAGCCGGTCCTCGATGTCGAGCGCGTGACGCTGACCTACCCGAACGTGCTCGCGTTGATGCGCGATCTGAAGGTCATCGGCGCGCACAACGTCACGGCGGGTCGCGCTCGCGGGCTCACCGGCCGCTCTCGTCTGCGCAGGATGGAAGAGGCATACGAAGCGTATCGCCGCGATGGGCGGATCCCGGCGACGTACGAGGTCGTATACGGCGCGGCGTGGGGCTCTGCCGGCCGCGGCGCGGTGGCGGCGCTCGACGGCGAGGTGCGAATCCCGCCCAGCGCGATTCGCCGTCGCGTTCGCGAGTGAGTCCCATGGCCGGGGTCGCACGCGGTGTGTTCATCGCCGGCACGGATACGGAGGTCGGCAAGACTCGCGTCGCGGTCGCGATCGTGCGTGCCCTCGTCGCGGCCGGGATGAAGGTCGCGGCGATGAAACCCGTCGCGGCCGGCGCGGTCCAGACCGCGGACGGTCCGCGCAACGCCGACGCCCTCGATCTGATGGCGGCGGCCAATGTCGAGACAGCCTACCGCACCGTCAATCCTTTCTGCCTCGAAGAGCCCACATCTCCCCACATCTCGGCCCGATCTGCCGGCATTCGCATCGAAACGGCGGCTATCGAGCGCGAGTACGCTGCGCTCGCCAGCCGCGCGGACCTCGTTGTGGTCGAAGGCGCCGGCGGCTGGCTCACGCCGATCGGCGATGTCGAGACGATGGCGGACGTTGCGCGCGCGCTGAACCTGCCCGTGGTGCTCGTCGTCGCGCTTCGGCTCGGCTGCCTCAATCACGCCCTGCTCACCGCTCGCGCCGTGCGCGCCGCGGGCCTGCCGCTCGCCGGCTGGGTCGCCAACTGCCTTCAACCGCAGTTCCCGCACGTCGCGGAGAACATCGCGTACCTCGAGCGCACGCTCGCCGCGCCGCTCCTGGAATCGGTAGCCTTCGATGCATCTGCCTTCGCGAGCGTCACGGCCATGGAACGGCTGCGGAGCAGCCTTCTTCCTGTGGTGATGTGACGATAAGCGCTGTACCATCGCGCCTCCCTGCGGAAATGGCTTTTTTTCAGCTTGGCCAGTCGCTTGCAGCGAATCGACATCACGCCGAACTGTTCGCTCACCACGCGCGGAGCGCTGCTGTTCTTCGGCGGCGTGTGCGCGGTCTCCTTCGGGATCGCCGGCTTCTGGGCCGCACACGGCTACTGGCCGGTGCTGCCGTTCGCGGGGCTCGAGATGGCGCTGCTCGGCTGGGCACTGAACGCCAACATGAAGCGCCGCCACCATCACGAAACGATCACGATCTCCGAGGACGACGTGCGCATCGAGTCCCGGGATGCTTCGCATTACGTCGAAGTCGTGTTCCCGCGGCACTGGGCGCGCGTTACACTCCGCCGCCCCGATTCGCCCCTGCATCCGAGCCGCCTCGCGATCGAATCGCATGGCCGGCGGTGCGAGGTGGGAAGCTTTCTGACGGAGCAGGAGCGGCGCGGTCTCGCACAGCGCCTCACGCGCCTCATCGGGCGCATCGATGAATCGCCCTCGCTGGCATAAAGGACTCCTCCAGGCGAGGCGCACGGGGTTAACGGACGAGTTTTGTACGACTTCAGCGCGTCGTGCTCCTGACGGCGCCCGGCAGGCACAGGAACGATGATTCGAAAATCAATGGCCCTCTTCGCCGCAGCAACCGCCGCGGCGCTCGCATCTTCGGCACACGCCGAATCCGGCTGGCATCTGCTGAACATGACGCAAGGCGTCACCGCCATCAGCCGCGAGATCTACCACCTGCACATGCTCATCTTCTGGGTCTGTGTCTGGATCGGCATCGTCGTGTTCGGGATCATGATCTGGTCGATGTTCAAGTTCCGGAAGTCGCAGGGTGCCGTGCCGGATACCACCATGGTGCACAACACCAAGGTGGAAGTCGTATGGACCGCCATTCCCGTCATCATCCTCATCGCCATGGCGGTGCCGGCGGCGAAGACGCTCGTCGTGCTCGAGGACACGCGCAACACGGAGCTCACGATCAAGGTGACGGGCTTCCAGTGGGGCTGGCAGTACGAATACCTCGATTCGGGCGTGCGCTTCTTCTCGCGCCTCGACCGGACCAGCGATGCGGCCCGGCAGCTCGGCTCCGGCGCCGATCCGAACACCATCGAGCACTACCTGCTGAACGTCGACAATCCGCTGATCGTGCCCTCGGGCACGAAAGTGCGCCTGCTGCTCACGGGCGCGGACGTCATCCACTCGTGGTGGGTGCCGGCGTTCGGCATGAAGAAGGACGCCATTCCCGGCTACGTGAACGAGATGTGGTTCAACGTCGATGAGGACAAGACCGGCCTCTATCGCGGCCAGTGCGTCGAGCTCTGCGGGCGCGATCACGGCTTCATGCCGATCGTCGTCGACGTGCGCTCGAAGGAAGATTTCGAGAAGTGGCTGAAAGCCACCGCGGAGCAGCAGAAGCAGGCGGCCGCCGCCTCGCCGACCACCACCGCGTCGGCCGGTTAAGCAAGACTTCGAGGACTATTAGAAATGGCTCACGACTCTCACGCCGCACACGGGCACGCCGCACACGACGATCACGACCACAAGCCGCACGGCTGGCGGCGCTGGGTCTTTGCGACGAACCACAAGGACATCGGCACGATGTACCTCGTGTTCGCCGGCGCGATGTTCTTCATCGGCGGCATCATGGCGATGATCATCCGCGCCGAGCTGTTCAAGCCCGGGCTGCAGTTCGTCGACCCGATGTTCTTCAACACGATGACGACGATGCACGCGCTGTTCATGATCTTCGGCGCGGTCATGCCGGCGTGGACGGGCCTTGCGAACTGGCAGATCCCGCTGCAGGTGGGCGCGCCCGACATGGCGCTGCCGCGTCTCAACAACTTCTCGTTCTGGATCCTGCCGTTCGCCTTCACGATCCTCTTCTGCACGCTCTTCGTGCCCGGCGGCGGTCCGGCGGGCGGCTGGACGATGTACCCGCCGCTCATGCTCCAGGGCGGCGACTCGTTCCCGATGGTGATCTTCGCGATCCACCTCATGGGCGCCTCGTCGATCCTCGGCGCGATCAACGTCATCGTGACGATCATGAACATGCGCGCGCCGGGCATGAGCCTGCTGCGCATGCCGCTCTTCGTGTGGAGCTGGCTCATCACGGCGTACCTGCTCATCGCCGTCATGCCGGTGCTCGCGGGCGCCGTCACGATGCTGCTGACGGATCACTTCTTCGGCACCACCTTCTTCACCGCCGCGGGCGGCGGTGACCCGGTGATGTACCAGCACATCTTCTGGTTCTTCGGGCACCCCGAGGTGTACATCCTCATCCTGCCGGCCTTCGGCATCGTGTCGGAGATCATCCCGGCGTTCGCGCGCAAGCCGATCTTCGGCTACGAGGCGATGGTGTACGCCATCGCGTCGATCGCGTTCCTGTCCTTCATCGTGTGGGCGCACCACATGTTCACGGTGGGCATGCCGCTCGCCGGGCAGCTCTTCTTCATGCTGTCCACGATGCTCATCGCCATCCCGACGGGCGTGAAGGTGTTCAACTGGACCGCCACGATGTGGAAGGGCTCGATGACCTTCGAGCCGCCGATGCTGTTCGCGCTCGCCTTCCTGTTCCTGTTCACGATCGGCGGCTTCTCCGGCCTCATGCTCGCGATCGTGCCGGCGGACTACCAGTATCACGACACGTACTTCGTCGTGGCCCACTTCCACTACGTGCTCGTGCCGGGCGCGGTGTTCGCGATTCTCGGCGGCGTGTACTACTGGCTGCCGAAGTGGACCAGCAAGATGTACGACCAGACGCTCGCCAGGTGGCATTTCTGGCTGTCGGCGATCTTTGTGAACATCCTGTTCTTCCCGCAGCACTTCCTCGGCCTCGCGGGCATGCCGCGCCGTATCCCGGACTACGCCACCCAGTTCACCGACTGGAACATGGTGTCGTCGATCGGCGCGTTCGGCTTCGGCCTGTCGCAGATTCTCTTCCCGATCATCGTCTGGAAGTGCATCAAGAGCGGCGCGCCGGCCCCGAGCCGCGCGTGGGAAGGCGCCCACGGGCTCGAGTGGGAGCTGCCCACGCCGCTGCCGTATCACACCTGGGAAACCCCACCTGACGCTGCGGTGATCGCGCGCGGCGCGGAGCATTGAGGTGAGCGCCATGCCTGCACTCACCCCGGCGGAGCAGATGGAGCGCAAGAAGCGCATCCGTCGCTCCGTCATCGTGCTGGCATTGGTCGCGGCGGCGTTCTACATCGGCTTCATCGTCCTCGCCGTCACGCGGGGCATCCACGGATGAAAGCGGAGACGAAACGCGCGAACCGGCAGCTCCTCGTGAAGCTGCTGATCTTCACGGCCGGTGCCTTCGGCTTCGGCTACGCGCTCGTGCCGCTCTACGACGTGCTGTGCGATGTGACCGGCTTCGGCAACGAGAGGCGGCTCGCGCAGAAGTCGGTCATCGCGGTGAATCCCGACAAGAACCGCACCATCACGCTCGAGTTCCTCGCGGAGCTGCCGAGCGCCGGCAACTGGCAGTTCCGCCCGGTGCTGCACGAGATGAAAATCCATCCCGGGCAGCTCTACACGGCGGACTTCATCGCGAAGAACCTGACGGGGCGCGATACCGTCGCGCAAGCCGTGCCGGCAATGGCGCCCACCCGGGTGGCGCCGTACTTCCACAAGACCGAATGCTTCTGCTTCACGCCGCAGAGCTTCAAGAAGGACGAGGAGCGCGCCCTGCCGGTGCGCTTCGTGATCGATCCGGCGATCCCCGCCGACATCGACCGCATCACGCTCGCTTACACCTTTTACGACGACATGACGCGCCCGGTCGCGGCGCGCTGAGGATCTGAGAAAGAGAGCTATGGCACACGCACACGCCCCGGCCCACGCACCCGCCGACGCGGACAAGTACTACATCCCGCACAGCAGCCCGTGGCCGATCATCGGCTCCGCCGCGCTCTTCACGGTGATGCTCGGTGCGATCTCGTACCTCAACGACTGGTTCGGCGCCTGGGTGTTCCTGCCTGGCGCGGCGCTCCTGATCTTCATGTTCGTGCGCTGGTTCGGCACGGTGATCGGCGAGAACCAGGCGGGCCTCTACAACCTGCACGTCGACCGTTCCTTCCGCATGGGGATGATGTGGTTCATCTTCTCCGAGGTGATGTTCTTCGCCGCGTTCTTCGGCGCACTCTTCTACGCGCGGCAGCTCGCGGTGCCGTGGCTCGGCGGGCACGGCGCGAAATTCCTCACCAATCTCGAGCTGTGGAAGGGCTTCGAGAACGCCTGGCCGACGAACGGCCCGGGCCGCGTGGGGGGCCGTGAGGATTCGACGTTCGACGTGATTCCGGCCTTCGGCCTGCCGGCGATCAACACCGCGATCCTGCTGACGAGCAGCGTCACGGTCACCATCGCGCATCACGCGCTGCGCGCGGGCAAGCGCGGGATGCTCGCCGGCTTCCTCGCACTGACGTTCCTGCTCGGGTTCCTGTTCGTGTACCTGCAGGCCACCGAGTATCACGAGGCGTACACCGAGCTCGGTCTGCGGCTCTCGACGGGTATTTACGGCTCGACGTTCTTCATGCTGACGGGCTTTCACGGCCTGCACGTGACGATCGGCGCCATCATGCTCACCATCATCTGGCTGCGCGTGCTGAAGGGGCACTTCACGCCCCAGCGTCACTTCGCGTTCGAGGCGGTGGCCTGGTACTGGCACTTCGTCGACGTCGTGTGGCTCGGCCTCTTCACCTTCGTGTACTGGCTCTAGTCGACTGAACTTCCGCCGGCCGCGGCGCTCTTGTCAGCGTCAGCGGCCGGGCGGAATGCCGTGCGGCGCGATGAGCCCGGCGTACCACGCGGCCATCAGCAGCAGAAAGAGCACGACCGACAGAGTCACGCGCCAGGTGAGCGCTCGTGCCATCTTGCGCGAATCCTCGGGGGTCCGCGGCCGGTCGCGGCTGCTGCCGCGGGAAAGGTGAAAGAGCGCGGATCCCAGGCTCACGAGAATGCCGAGGAACACGACCATCACGATCAGGCGGATGATGTCGTCCATGGCGATAGCCTAACACCATGGGTCGCATCCGCATGGCGTTCGGAGCGCGCAGGTTCGAGGCGTCCTGGCCGCTGACCCTGCTCACCGTCGCCGCGTGCGTGGCGTTCGTGAGTCTCGGCCGCTGGCAGTGGGGCAAAGGCGAGCTGCGGGAAGCGCAGGCGGAAGAGTTCCGCCGCGGCAGCGAGCAGCCGCTCGAGCTCGGGGCGCGCTCGCTGAGCGACATCGAACGCTTTCGTCGGGTGCGCGTGAGCGGACATTACGACGTCGCTCACCAGTTTCTGCTGGACAATCGCACCTACGACGGGCGCGCAGGCTACGAAGTGCTGACGCCGCTCGATCGGCCGGACGGCGCGACGATCCTCGTGGATCGCGGCTGGATTCCCTTCACGGGGTATCGCGACCGGCTGCCGCAGGTAGCATTCGCGCCCGCGCCGCTCGACGTGATCGTCGGTCGCGTGGACGAGCTGCCGAGCGAGGGGCTGGAAAGCGGTCGTGCGCCGCCGGACGCGCACGCGCCATGGCCGAAAGTGACGAGCTATCCGCACCCGGCGGAGCTGCGCGCCGCGCTCGGGCGGCCGACGGAACCGCGGATCCTGCTGCTCGATCCGCGAATGCCGAACGGTTACGTGCGGGAGTGGCAGCCGCCGGGCCTGCCGGCGATCCGGCACTGGTCGTACGCCGTGCAGTGGTGGGCGTTCGCGGTGCTGGCCGTCGCGTTGTGGGTGATTCTGGGATTCAAGAAACGTAGAGATGGCTGACACCGCCGAAGAGAAGCAAATCGTCTCGCGCAACCTGCGCACGGTGGGCGCGCTCGCGGCCATCTTTCTGCTGCCGCTGCTGCTGTCGTTCTGGATGTACTACGGCAACGGTTGGCGCCCGGCCCGGCTCACGAATCACGGCGAGCTGCTGCAACCGGTGCGTGCGCTTCCCGGCGCGGAGCTGCGCGAGGCGAACGGCGAAGTCGCGCCGGTGAACCTGTTCATGGACAAGTGGGCGCTCGTGTACATCGGCAACGGCGCTTGCGACGCGACTTGCCGGAACGCGTTGTACTTCATGCGTCAGACACGCCTGTCGCTGAACAACGATATGACGCGAGTCAACCGCGTGTTCCTCGCCACGGAATCCTGCTGCGATGTGGCGTTCCTCGAGCGCGAGCATCCCGGGCTCATCGTCATCGATGCCACCGGACCGAACGCGCACGAGCTCCTCGCGGCGTTTCCGCCGACGGATCGAGCGCAATCGCTGTTCATCGTCGATCCGCTCGGTAATCTCGTCATGCGCTACGACACGCGCGATGACCCCAAGGGTCTGCTCACGGATCTGAAGAAGCTGTTGAGGCTCTCGCACATCGGATGACACAGTTCGGTAAACATGACTCGCTGTCGCGGTGGGTCCGGCGCCTCTCGCTCGCCGGCCTGGTCCTGTGTTTCATCGTGGTGGTGCTCGGGGCGTACGTCCGGCTGACCGCCGCGGGGCTCGGCTGTCCGGACTGGCCGGGGTGTTACGGCCACGTCACGCCGATCGGCGCTCAGCAGAACATGGCCGCGCAGGCCGCGTTTCCGGAAAACCCGCTGCACGTCGGCAAGGCCTGGCGCGAGATGATCCATCGGTACGCGGCGTCGACGCTGGGCTTCATCATCGTCGTGATCGCGGCCATCGCCATCGCGGCACGACGCCAGCGCGTCGTTAGCATTCCTCACGCCGTGCTGCTGCTGCTAACCGTCGTCGTGCAAGGCGCGCTCGGCATGCTCACCGTCACCTGGAAGCTGACACCGCTCATCGTGACGCTGCATCTCCTCGTCGGGCTCACCACGCTCTCGCTGCTATGGTGGCTCTGGCTGTCGCTCCAGTCGCGCGAGCGCGCGAGCATCCGGTTCGGCGGCGGCAAGTCCGAAGGCGTGAGCGGATATCCCGGGCACGACCAAGCGCCGCGCAAGCTCGTCGTGATCGGTCTCGCCGCCCTCGCAATCCAGATCGCGCTGGGCGGCTGGACGAGCAGCAACTACGCTGCGATCGCGTGCCCGGATTTCCCGAAGTGCCAGCAGAGCTGGTGGCCGGAAATGAACTACGGCGATGCCTTCGTCCTGTGGCGCGACCTGGGTGTGAACTACGAGGGCGGGGTGCTGGAGCACGAGGCCCGCGTCGCCATTCATTTCACGCATCGCCTCGGTGCGCTGGTCGCGACGATTGCGCTCGTCGTCGCGGCACTGGCCACACTCCGCCGGCGCAACAAGCGCGGCCGCACGCGCATCGCCGCCTACGCGGTGCTCGCCGCCCTCGCGCTTCAGCTTCTCGTCGGCACCTCGATGGTCCTCGAGGGATTCCCCCTCGCGCTGGCGACCGCGCACAACGCGGGGGCCGCACTGCTCTTGCTGAGCACGCTCGCCTTGTTGCGTTCACTACGTACGAGCTGATTTCCGCGGCCGGAGCGCCCTTGCGTTCTGTTACTCTGGCGGGCCCTCATGGGCTCGCCAGGGCCTCCCATTCTCAGCAGGAACACGTCATGCCACCCACCGCAACCGCCCCTCTCGAACGCGCTCTGAGCAACGAGCAGGAGCTGCTCGACGAGTGGGTCAAACTGCAACTTTCCGCCGCAACGTTGCGCTCGGACTTGATGACGGAGCGCGAGCTGCGGGAACAATCGCGCGAGTTCATCGCATTGCTGCGTCCTGCGGTGGCGAGCGGATCGTATTCCCCGAACTCGCAGGCGTGGGCCGGAGTGCGCGAGTTCCTCGCGGGCCTGTCGCGCGCGCGCGCGCATCAGGGCTATTCGGCATCCGAGACCGCGATGTTCGTCCTGTCGCTGAAACAACCGCTGTTCGCGCGCCTGTGCCGCGAGCAGGATCCCGCGACGCTCGCCGATGCGCTGTGGAGCGTGAGCTTCGAGCTCGATCGGCTCGCGCTCTACACCACCGAGATGGCCCAGAAGAGCCGCGAGGACGTGATCACGCGCCAGCAGCAGGAGCTTCTCGAGCTGTCCACGCCCGTGGTCGAGCTGTGGGAAGGCATCCTCGCGCTGCCGCTCATCGGCACGCTCGACAGTGCCCGCACGCAGGTGGTGATGGAGAGCCTGTTACAGGCGATCGTTCGCACCGGCGCCGGCATCGCGATCATCGACATCACCGGCGTGCCGACCGTCGACACGCTCGTCGCGCAGCATCTGTTGAAGACCGTGGCCGCCGCCCGGTTGATGGGTGCGGATTGCATCATCAGCGGCATCCGGCCGCAGATCGCGCAGACGATCGTGCACCTCGGCGTGGACCTGTCCGAGGTCACGACCAAAGCCACGCTGGCGGATGCCTTCACGCTGGCGCTGCGGCGGGTCAACGCGACGGTCCCGGGCGGCACGAAGGCCTGAGGACGCGACGATGGAGAAAATTCCGATCCTGCGCATGGGCCAGTTCCTGCTGGTCACGATTCAGGTCGACATGCACGACCGGCTCGCCGTGCAGCTGCAGGAGGACCTGACGGCGCGCATCGTGACGGATCGCGCGCACGGCGTGCTCATCGATATCTCGAGCCTCGAAGTCGTGGACTCGTTCATCGGCCGCATGATCAGCAACATCGCCGCCATGGCGCGCGTGCTCGACGCGGAGACCGTCGTCGTCGGGATGCAGCCGGCGGTGGCCATCACGCTTGTCGAGCTCGGGCTGTCCCTCACGGGCGTGCGCACCGCGCTCAACGTCGACAAGGGCATGGCGCTGCTGCGCGAACAAGTCGAGGCGGCGGGACGTCACTGAGGTGTCGGAACCGCAGAGCCGCATGCACCTGAACGACCGCTCCGTCCAGCAGATCCGCAGCCCCGAGGACATCGTGCGCGTGCGTCAGGCGGCGCGCGAGCGTGCCGTCGCGCAGGGATTCTCGCTGGTGGATCAGACGAAGCTCGTCACCGCGGCAAGCGAGCTCGCCCGCAACACGCTCGACTACGGCGGCGGGGGTGAGGTCACGATCGAAGCGGTGTGCGAAGGCGTGCGCAAAGGTGTGCGGCTCGTATTCGTCGATCGCGGACCGGGGATCGCGGACGTCGAGATGGCCTTGAAAGACGGCTACACGACGGGCGGTGGCCTCGGCCTCGGATTGAGCGGCGCTCGCCGGCTCTGCAACGAGTTCTCCATCGAGTCCAAACCGGGCGAAGGCACGCGTGTTGCGATCACGCGCTGGCGCTGACCTCGAGCGCTCCACCCGTATGTTCATGCCGCCGCAAACCATCTTCCCGATCGAAGACAGCAGTCAGATCGGCAACGCCCGCCGCGTCGCGGCCGACTTGGCCGCGCTCCTCGCGTTCGACGAGACGCAGGCGGGTCGCCTCGCACTCGCGATCAACGAAACGGGCACGAACATCCTGAAGCACGCCGGCCGCGGTCGACTGCTGCTACGGCGCATCGAGCACGAGGGCATCGGGGGCATCGAGGTGATCGCACTCGACAAAGGGCCCGGCATCGCGGATCCCGACACGAGCCTGCGAGATGGATACTCTACGCGAGGCACACTCGGCGGCGGCCTCGGCGCGCTGTCGCGGGTGGCGTCGGATTTTCAGATCTACACGCAGCCCGGAAAGGGCACGGCGCTGCGCATGGAGCTGTGGGGCCGGCCGATTCCCGACCGCGCGCACGCCATCGAGCTCGGCGCCGTGTGCATCGCCAAGCCGGGGGAGTCCGTCAGCGGCGATGCGTGGGCTGTCGAGAATTCCCGCGATGGCGTGACCGTGCTCGTCGCCGACGGATTGGGTCACGGCAGCGAGGCGCACAATGCGGCACGCCTCGCGACCGAACAGCTCGCCGCGCATCCGCATGACGAACCGCTCGAGCTCATCGAGCTCTGTCATGCCGCGCTCGCGCGAACCCGCGGCGCCGCCGTGGCCGTGGCCAAGCTCGTCGCGTCGGCGGAGCGCGGCTCGTACGCGAGCGTCGGGAACATCGTCTGCCGCCTGGAGCGCGCGCCGGCCTCGCGCCACCTGATTTCCTACAACGGCATCGTCGGCCACGCCATGCGCAAGACCCAGGAGCTGGCTTTCCCCTGGCCCCAGCACGCGCTGCTCATCCTGCATTCGGATGGGCTCGGCACGCAGTGGGACCTCGCAGCGTACCCGGGTCTCGCCGCCCGCCATCCGGCTTTGATCGCCGCGGTGCTCTACCGCGACTATGATCGTGGCCGCGACGACGTCACCGTCGTCGTGCTTCGCAACCGCGGCACCGGGCCGCGCCAGAGACTCGCCACAGGATCATGAGCAAGGCGCTGCTGACCGTCGCAATCCACTACGAGCAGGACGTCGTCGTCGCACGCCAGCGCGCGCGCCAGATCGCCGCGCTCGTCGGATTCGACGGGCAGGACCAGACGCGGATCGCCACCGCGGTCTCGGAAATTGCGCGCAATGCGTTTCGCTACGCCGGCGGCGGGCGCGTCGAATTCGCCCTCGAAGGCGAGAGCGCGCCCCAGCTTCTGGTGGTGCGGGTGTCGGACAAAGGTCCGGGCATCGAGGACGTCGAGCGCATCCTGAGCGGCCGCTATCGGTCCAGCACCGGCATGGGCATCGGCCTCATCGGCGCGCATCGTCTGATGGATCGCGTCGAGATTCGTACTGCACCCGGGGCCGGCACGGACGTCACGCTGCGCAAGATGTTGCCGCCGCGCGCGCCGCTCATCACAGCCCTGCGTGTGAACGAGCTCGTGCAGGAGCTGACGACCAAGCCGCCGGTCGGCGCGCACGAAGAGCTGCAGCAGCAGAATCAGGAGCTGCTGCGCGCGCTCTCGGAGCTGCGCGAGCGCCAGGAAGAGCTGATGCACTTGAACCGCGAGCTCGAAGATACGAACCGCGGCGTCGTCGCGCTCTACGCCGAGCTCGACGAGAAGGCGGATCATCTGCGCCGCGCGGACGAGATGAAGTCCAAGTTCCTCTCGAACATGAGCCACGAGTTCCGCACGCCGCTCAACTCGATCCGCGCGCTCTCGAAAATCCTGCTGGACCAGTTGGACGGCCCGCTGACCGCGGAGCAGGACAAGCAGGTGCGCTTCATCGCCAAGGCCGCGGACGATCTCACCGAGCTCGTGAACGACCTGCTCGATCTCGCGAAGATCGAGGCGGGCAAGATCGAGGTGCGCCCTGTGGAATTCGAGGTGGCGAACCTCTTCAGCGCGCTGCGCGGCATGCTCCGGCCGCTGCTCGTGAGCGACGATGTGAAGCTCGTCTTCGAGGACCCGCCGGCCTCTCTCGTCATGTACAACGACGAAGGCAAGGTCTCGCAGATCCTGCGCAACTTCATCTCGAACGCCATCAAGTTCACCGAGCGCGGTGAGGTGCGCGTGACGGCGACGCCCTCCGCCGATGGCCGCAGGGTCGTGCTGTCCGTGACGGACACCGGCATCGGCATCCGGGAAGAGGATCAGGCGGGCATCTTCGAGGAGTTCACGCAGGTCGCCAATCCGTTGCAGGGACGCGTGAAGGGCACGGGGCTCGGGCTGCCGCTGTGCCGCCGACTCGCACGGCTGATGCATGGTGAGGTCGACGTGGAGAGCCGCTTCGGCGTCGGGTCGACGTTCACCGCGACATTGCCGCTGTACTACGACGACCGTGTGTCCGCTGCAACGGTCACGTCGCCGCTCGAGGTCGAGCTGGATCCGGCGCTCGTGCCGGTGCTCATCGTCGAAGACGAGCCGGAAACGCAGTTCATCTACGCGAAGCTGCTGAAGAACACGCGCTACCAGCCGCTCGCCGCCCGCACGCTGCGCGAGGCGCGCGAGATCATGAGCCGAGTGCGGCCACGCTGCGTGATCCTCGACGTTCTCCTGCGTGGCGAGGACAGCTGGCGCTGGCTCAACGAGCTGAAGACGAATCCGGAGACGGCCTCCGTGCCGGTGCTGATGGCCACGAAGGTCGAAGACGAGCGCAAGGCGCTCGCGCTCGGCGCCGACAGCTACTTCGTGAAACCCTTGTCGCGCGTCGCCCTGCTCGATCGCCTGAACACGCTCGTCGGGCGCGACGTGCTCGTGATCGACGACGATCCGGCCGCGCGCTATCTCCTGCAGAAGCTCATCGGCGACAACCGCACGCGGGTGATCGAGGCCGAGGATGGACACAGTGGGTTGCGTGCGGCGCGGGCGGCGCGCCCGGCGATGATCTTCCTGGACCTGCAGCTCCCCGACAGCAACGGCGAGGACGTGCTCGGCGCGATTCGGCGCGACTCGGACCTGCGCCAGGTGCCGGTGGCGATCGTCACCTCGCGCTCGCTCTCGGACGAGGAACGCAGCCGGCTCGGCGAGCAGGCTCAGGCCGTGCTGCAGAAGAGCGAGTTGAACGCCGACACGGCGCGCGCAATCCTCTCGCGCAATGGTCTATGACTCGGCAGGACCGCCCGTGAACGCGGCGTCCCTCACCATTCTCAACGTGGACGACACGGCGGCGTCGCGTTACACGAAATCCCGCATTCTGCGGCAGGCCGGCTATACGGTCGTCGAGGCAGACAATGGCACGGACGCCGTGCGCCTCGCGCGCGAGCTGCTGCCGGCGCTCGTCGTCATGGACGTGCGACTGCCGGACATGAGCGGCATCGATGCCTGCCGCAAGATCAAGGCGGACCCGGCCACCCGGTCGATCCCGGTCGTGCAGATCTCCGCCACGTTCGTCACGCCGCAAGACCAGCTGCTCGGCCTCGAAGGGGGCGCGGAAATCTACCTGACCGAGCCCGTCGAGCCGGTCGAGCTGACGACCGCCGTGCGCGTGCTGCTGCGCCTCCACAGCATCGAGCGCGGTCTCGTGCAGAGCGAAGCGCGTTGGCGCAGCTTCGTGGACTCGAACATCATCGGCGTGATCATCCTGAAGAATGGCCGGTTCCTCGAAGTGAACGACACGTTCCTGCGCATGACCGGCTACGCGCGCGAGGAGCTGGTCGGCTCGACGCTCACGTGGCGCTCGCTGACCGCACCGGAGAGCCTGGAGCGCAGCGAGGCCGCCGCCGCGGAGCTGCGCATGCGCGGCACCTGCGCGCCGTTCGAGAAGGAGTACTTGCGCAAGGACGGTTCGCGCGTCTGGGGCATGACCACCGCGACGCTGATCCACGACGCGGAAGATCAGTGGATGGCATTCGTGCTCGACATCAGCGATCGCAAGCACGCCGCGCTCGAGCGTGAAGCGGCGTTCGCGCGCGAGCACGCGGCGCGCACGCAAGCCGAAGAAGCCACGCGCCTGAAGGACGAGTTCCTCGCGAATCTCTCCCACGAGCTGCGCACGCCGATGAACGCGATCATCGGCTGGTCGCATCTGCTGCGCTCCGGGCGGCTGGAGGAAAGTCAGCGCCAGCGCGCGCTCGAGTCTATCGATCGCGGCGCGCGCTCCCAGGCGAAGCTCATCGAGGATTTGCTCGACGTCTCGCGCATCGTGAGCGGCAAGCTGAGCCTCAACATGCAGCCGGTGGATCTCGCCTCCGTCATCGACGCGGCGCTCGAGATCCAGCGGCCGGCGGCGCAGGCCAAGGGGCTGAAGCTCGAAAGGGGCGCGGCCCCGGCCGAATTCACGGTCATGGGCGATGCGAGCCGGCTGCAGCAGGTGTTCCTCAACATCCTCGCGAACGCGGTGAAGTTCACGCCCGCTGGCGGTCAGGTCCACGTCGAGCTCACCGCGAAAGGCGGCGAGACGGAAGTGGCGATCAGCGATACGGGCGAGGGCATCTCCGCGGAGTTCCTGCCCTACGTGTTCGATCGCTTCCGGCAGGCCGACGGCACGAGCACGCGCACTCACATGGGCCTCGGGCTCGGGCTCGCCATCGTGCGACACGTCGTGGAGCTGCACGGAGGCACCGTGCGGGTCGCGAGCCCGGGCATCGGCAAGGGTGCGACGTTCACGGTCACCCTTCCTGCGGCCACCGGGGTTGAAAGCACGGCCGTCCGCAAGCCGCTGCCGGAGCGGATGCCGGGCGCTTATCCGGCGGCCGGCGGGCTCGGCATCCGGGTGCTGATCGTCGAGGACGATGCGGAGACGCGGGATATCCTCGCCGCGATCCTCGAGCGCAGCGGATTCTCGTACCGCCTCGCGACGCGCGCCGGCGAAGCGCTGAGCATGCTGGACGAGTGGCTGCCCGACGCGATCGTGTCGGACATCGCCATGCCGGATGTCGACGGCTACGAGCTCATGCGGCAGCTCCGTGCGCGGCCGCCGCATCTCGGCGGCTCGATTCCGGCGCTCGCGCTGACGGCCTACGCACGTGCCGCAGACCGCGAGCTCGCGCTGCGGGCCGGCTATCAGGCGCACGTGGCCAAGCCTGTGAACCCGGTGGACCTGGTCCGGGCCATCACCGAGCTCACCGGGCGGTCAGTGTCCCCGGGCGACGCCCAAATGTGAGATTCTGCGCGCCTATCTGAGCGGCCGGACCGATCTCCGGCACCCTACGACACACATCTTGGCGACCGAAACGCAGATCTCCGCCGCCGCGGCGGGCCCCACGTGGCGTCACTACTTCGAGCTGACCAAGCCGAAGGTGGTGGCGCTCATCACCTTCACGGCCATCGTCGGGACACTCCTCGCGAGCCCGGGCTGGCCACCGCTCGATGCGCTGATTTTCGGCAACCTGGGGATCGCGCTCGCCTCGGCATGCGCGGCCACCATCAACCACGTGCTCGACCGCCGCATCGACGAGCAGATGGCGCGCACGCGCGGGCGGCCGCTGCCGACGGGCCACCTGAAGGAGCGGCAGGCGCTCACGTTCGCCGCCGTGCTCGGCGTGACCTCGATGGCGATTCTGGCGTTTCTCGTGAATCTGCTGACGGCGGTGCTCACCTTCGCATCGCTGATCGGTTACGCGGTGATCTACACCGTCTGGCTGAAGCGGGCGACGTCGCAGAACATCGTGATCGGCGGGGCCGCCGGAGCTGCGCCGCCCGTGCTCGGCTGGACGGCCGTGACGAACCACGTTGATCCGCACGCGCTGCTGCTGTTCCTGATCATCTTCGTGTGGACGCCGCCGCACTTCTGGGCGCTCGCGATCGCGCGGCGCGATGAATATGCGAAGGCGGGCATCCCGATGCTGCCGGTGACGCACGGTGTGGAATTCACGCGGCTCCACGTGCTGCTCTACACGGTGCTGCTGGTCATCGTGACCCTGCTGCCATTCCTCACGCGCATGACGGGTCTCATCTACCTGGCCGCGGCGCTCGTGCTGAATGCGGGATTTCTGTACTACGCGTTCGCGCTGAAGATCACGGCGCGCGAAGAGCTGCCGATGCGCGTCTTCAAGTTCTCGGTGACGTATCTGATGTGGCTGTTCGCGGCTCTGCTGATCGATCACTACGTGCCGATCAAGGCCTGATCACTTCTCGAACTCGAGCTTCTTCAGCTCGCCGTCTTCGAACGTGAGCACGGCGGGGAACTTGCCGGGCGCGCGCTTGTAGCGCCAGATCGTCTTGGTGGCCGTGCCGGTCTGGAACATGTAGCCGTACACATTGCGCGCGTACGTGGGCTCGGTCACGTTCAGCGTCTCGTCGGGCGGACCGCACTTCTCGCGCACCTCGGACTGCATCGCGCCTTCCGCGATCAGATATTTCCCGCAGCGGAGCGTGTCAGCGCGCGCAGCGGCCGCGAACGTGAGCGCGGCGACGGCGAGGAGCGAAAGCGTCTTACGGTTCATGATCCGCCTCACTTGTCCCGGGTCAGCGCGACGCGCCAGGAGGACAGGCGCCGACCCTCCAGGAAAAGGACACCGCAGGCCTCGTAATGGTTCGGATCGAGCTGGATCAGATGCTCCGTGCCGTAGTAGCCGGGGCCGCCGTCGCAGTGATACAGCGACACGATGGACGGACCGACGATCGAGAACGAGCCTTCGAGCTTGCCGATCGCGGAGTTCTCCGAGGTCCACGTGGTGCTGATCGCGTCCGGCGCGGGCGGCTTGATCGAATAGTGGTTCACGAACTCGACGGGCGGCGAGGAGAGCACCTTCAGCGTGCCGGCGAGCAGCCAGCAGTCGTCCCGGTGCACGATCTCGGTACGCCCCTCGGCAGGGGTCGCCTTGCCGTCCTCGGTCCAGAACGTGCCCACGCCCGACCACAAGCCAGGCTGGAACAAGAAGGTGTGTGGTGTCATACCCGCCTCGACGTGAATCGGCGTGGGGCACTCCCTAGCTGCGAGTCATTATGGCCCCGCGAGTGCCTTTGGGGTACGGTGACACGGCAATTTCGTGGGACATCCCTCAATGCTGATCGAGCGCATCTGGGCGGCGAACGCCTATCGCAATTTCCATTATCTGATCGCGTGCCCGGAGACGGGCGAAGCGCTGGCTATCGACCCGCTCCGGTGGGAGTTATGCAACGAAGCGGCGCGCCGTCGCGGCTGGCAGATCACGCAGATCGTGAACACGCACGAGCACGGCGATCACACCGGCGGCAACGCGGGGCTCGTGGCCGCCACGCGCGCGAAGGTGCTCGCGCATGCCAAAGCGGCGAGCCGCATCGGCGGCGTGGATCGCGGTCTGAACAAGGGCGATGTGATCCGCGTCGGCCGCACGGTGGAGCTGGAATGCCTCGATACGCCGGGCCATACGATGGCGCACATCTGTCTGCTCGCGCACGTGGAGCAGCCGGCGCTCTTCTGCGGCGACACGCTGTTCAACGCGGGCGCCGGCAATTGTCACAACGGCGGTCATCCGGAAGCGCTGTACGACACGTTCGTCACGCAGCTCGCGCGCTTGCCGGACGACACGCGCGTCTATCCGGGTCACGAATACGTCGCGCGCAACCTGGAATTCACGTTGGATCGGGAGCCGACCAACGAGGAGGCCCAGACGCTCCTCGCGCGCGCACGCAAGGATGAACCGCAGAACGCAGTGGTCACGACGCTGGCGGAGGAGAAGCGCGTCAACACGTTCTTCCGCTTGCAGAACCCCACCGTCATTGCACGTTTGCGCGAGGCATTTCCGGACATCGGTGAGCATCCCGACGCGCGGACGGTCTTCCTGAAGCTGCGGGAACTGCGCAATCGCTGGTGATTGAACCGCGCGCGGAATGCAGCGGAACTCAGGGAGACATTCTGCGGCGGCGCGCCGCTGGGAGAAGGACATGGTCAAACTGATTCGGCTTACGCTGGCAGCCGTGCTGGAGGTAGTCGTCGTCACTCTGGTGGTGGTGCTCGCCGCCGCCACCATGCCGGCCCGGTCGGCCTCGACCGGGCCCTCGAGCATGCCGTCGTCCATGCCGAACATGCCCGAGCGGGAGATGACGCCGGAAGAGAAAGCGAAGATCGCCTTCAATGCCGGCGTGCGCGCGGTCAACAAGGCCGACAAGTACGCCGCGAACGCCGAGAAGGCGAGCGATGCGCGCAAGAAGGAGAAGGCGGCGAAGGAAGCGAACGAGCGTTATGCGGATGCGCGCGGGAAGTTCGAGCAGGTGGTGCAACTCGCGCCGACGATGCCGGAGGCGTGGAATTATCTCGGCTACACGCGCCGCAAGCTCGGCGACTACGACGCCGCGCTCGCGGCCTACGATCAGGCGCTGGCGCTGAAACCGTCGTTCGCCGAAGCCATCGAGTACCGCGGTGAGGCGTACATGCGCATGAAGCGTTTCGACGATGCCAAAGCCGCCTACCTCGACCTCTTCTCGGGCAATCGCAAGCTCGCGGACAAGCTGCTCGGCTCGATGCAAAGCTGGGTCGATGCGCAGCAGCAGGTCGGTGATGCCGGCGTCCAGGAATTCGCGAAGTGGGTGCAGGAGCGCAGTCAGATCGCCGGCCAGACCACCGCGCTGACACGCGCGGGCGCCGGCTCGAGCTGGCCCTGAGGGCACGGCACGTCGGGCTCGCGCTGCTGCTCGCCGCGGTTGCGACCGACGGCCACGCTGCGACTCCGGGTGAGGCGCCTCCCGCTCGCACGGTCACTGCATATCAATGGCACCTGCCGCGCGGCTTCCCGGTACCCGCCGTGCCCGCCGACAACCCGATGTCGGAAGAAAAGGTCGCCCTCGGCCGGCGGCTGTTCTTCGAGACGCGCCTCTCCGTTACACACACGTATAGCTGTGCGAGCTGCCACGATCCGGCGCGCGCCTTCACCGACGGGCGCGGCGTGGCGCTCGGCGCGACCGGTCAGCCCACCGCCAATGGCGCGTTGTCGCTCGCAAACGTGGCGTACAACATCAGCTTCGGATGGGCGAAGCCGAAGGTGCGCTCGCTCGAGGCGCAGATGCTCGAGCCTCTGCTCAATCGACATCCCGTGGAGATCGGTCTCGCGGGCCGGGAAGACGAGGTGACCGCCTGGCTCGGCGCCGATCCCGACTATCGCGCGGCTTTCGCTCGGGCGTTCCCGGATGCCACCGGCCGCCCGACGCTCGACCTGATCGTGAACGCGATCGCCGCCTTCGAACGCACCTTGATCTCCGGCCGCTCGCCCTTCGACTTCTACGTATTCGAAGGGCGGCACGACGCGCTGACCCCGGAAGCGAAGCGCGGCATGGAGCTGTTCTATTCCCCCCGGCTCGGCTGTTCGGGCTGTCACTTCGGCTTCAACTTTTCCGGCAACTGGCGCGATGCCGAGGGCGCAACGGGCCCGGCGACCTTCGCCCGCAACGGCACTTCTGCTACACCGCTGCGCGTACCCGCATTACGCAATATCGCATTGACGGCGCCCTACATGCACGACGGAAGGTTCTCGACGCTCGAGGCCGTGATCGATCATTATCAGCGGGCCGGCGCGGCCGCGAACGAGAAGAAGGAGCCCCGCCTGCGCGCATTCGTGCTGGACGCGGAGGAGCGGGCGGCACTGATCGCGTTCCTGCATAGCCTGACCGATAGTGAGTTCGTCGCGGGGTTCGAAGGTGAGCGCACGCATTCTGTATCTGGACGATGAAGAGCCGCTGGTTTTTCTCACGAAGCGCATGCTCGAGCACCTCGGGCATCGCATCAGCGCCTTCACGAGCTCCGACGACGCGCTCGCCGCCTTCACGGCCGCGCCGGACGAGTTCGATCTCGTGCTGACGGACATGTCGATGCCCGGCATGAGCGGCATCGAGTTCGCGCAGAGCGTGCTGGCCGTGCGTCCCGGCACCCTGGTCGTGATCGCGACCGGTCACATCCAGAACAAGGATGTCGAGCGGGCGCGCGTCGCCGGCGTGCACGCGGTGATCCAAAAACCGAACACACTGGCCGAGATGACGAGCACCGTGACCCAGCTGCTGGACGAAGCGAAGCGCGCCCCGACTCAGCGCTCGAGTTAGCTCTCGGGCGGACGATAGGTGATCGGAATGTGCTTCGGCTGCGCGGCCACGCGCCCGAGCCACGCGAGCACGTTCGGGTACGGCGTGATGTCGAGCCCGCCTTCCGGAGCGACGTGCGTGTAGGCATAGAGCGCGATGTCTGCGATCGAGTACCGCTCGCCGACGAAAAACGAGCGCGAGCTCAAGTGCGTCTCCATCACGGTCAGCGCATCGCGCCCGCGCTTCAAGCGATCCGGCAGCTCGGCGTGGCGCGGTGAATCTTTGGGCAGATGGCGCACGATGTAACGCGGCGTGGCCACGTAGGGCTCATGACTGTACTGCTCGAAGAACATCCATTGCAGCACCTGCGCGCGGCCGAGCCGGTCGGATGGCACGAACGGTGTGCCTTCGGCGAGATACCAGAGAATCGCATTCGATTCGGCGAGGCACGTGCCGTCGTCCAGCTCGAGCGTCGGAATGCGGCCGTTCGGATTCTTGGCCAGGAATGCCGGCGTGCGCGTCGCGCCCCGATCGATGTCGAGCTCCGTCCAGCGATAGGGGCGATCGAGCTGCGCGAGCAGCAGACGAACCTTGTAGCCGTTGCCCGAATCCAGGTAATCGTACAGATGCGGCATGTGGTGCGGTCCTCCCCGAACGCCGGCAGTATCCAGCGGCTGCCGCAACGCTGTCATCAGAAGCACTGAACCGGCGATGCGGATCGTTTAGTTCCGGTGCGTGATGTAGGCTTCGTGCGATGCCATCACCGCGGGCCTCGCCGCCTGCACGGGCCGGGCGAATGTACTCACGCTTCTACCGACGCTGCTTTCTCATCGGCACCGTCCTCATCCTGGGCTGGGTGCTTCTGCAGTTTCTGCAGCCGTTCTGGGCGCCGCTCGGGTGGGCCGCGATCCTCGCGTTCATGCTGTATCCGCTGCACCGCTGGTTGTCGCGGAAGCTCGGCGGACGCGCCGGCTATTCCGCCGGCATTCTCACCGGCCTCACGCCGTTCCTGATCATCGCGCCGCTCGTCTCCTTCGGGCTGGTGTTCGCGCGGCAGGTGGCGGCCCTCATCGAGTATCTGCGGACGCGGCAGGTCGACACGTCCTATCCGGCGCTGCTCGAACGCGTGGAGCAGATTCCCATCGTCGGGCGCGTACTGCGCTGGCTCGGTTCGGACCTGCAGATCACGGTCGAACAGGTGGAAGGCTGGCTCGTGACCGGCGCGCAATCTGCGTTGAAAGCCGCTGCGACGCTCGGCGGCAATGTCGCGATCGGCGTGGTCGGCACGCTCGTCGGGTTCTTCCTGATGCTGTTCCTGCTGTTCTTCCTGCTTCGCGACGGCGAGCAGATGCTGCGGCATCTCATGCGCCTCATTCCGATGCCCGCGGAGCGGCGGACGGAGTTGCGCGATTACCTGAGCAACGTGACGCGCGCGGTCGTCTTCGGGCATGCGCTGACGGCTGTCATTCAGGGCACGCTCGTGGGCATCGGGTTCGCGATCGTGGGCCTGCCTTCGCCGCTGGTGTTCGGCGTGTTCGGGGGAATCGCGGCGTTCATTCCGGCGGCAGGCACGGGGTTCGTGCTCGTGCCGGCCGTGCTCTATCTCATCTTCAGCCGGCAGTGGGGCTGGGCGATCTTCCTCGGCGTCTGGGCTGTCGGCGTGGGCTTCTCGGACAATTTCCTGCGTCCGTATCTCACGCGCCAGCAGGCGAGCGTCTCGACGCTCACGGTGTTCGTCGGCGTGATCGGTGGCGTGGCGGCCTTCGGCTTCCTCGGCTCGCTCATCGGGCCGGTGCTCCTGGCCTTGATCGTGGCTCTGCTCCAGTTTGCCGAGGAGAAAGTCGTAAAAACCGATTGAGATCAGATGTCTGCGCGCGCGCACGGCGCGCTGCGGGTACAATGCGCGCCTTCCATGGATCCGTCCCCCATCCTCACTTCCCTGAACGATGCGCAGCGCGAGGCGGTCACCGCCCCGCTCGGGCCCGTTCTCGTGCTCGCCGGCGCGGGCAGCGGCAAGACGCGCGTCCTCACTCACCGCATCGCCTGGCTCATCCAGGCGGAAGGCGCCTCGCCGCACAGCATTCTCGCCGTCACGTTCACGAACAAGGCGGCCGGCGAGATGCGCGGGCGCGTCGAGCAGCTCCTCGGCCTCCCGGCCGGGGCCATGTGGATCGGCACCTTCCACGGCATCGCGCATCGGCTGCTCCGGCTGCATTGGCGCGAGGCCGGCCTCGTGCAGAACTTCCAGATCATGGATGCCGAGGACCAGAGCCGCCTCGTCAAGAAAATGCTGAAGCAGCAGGACCTCGACGAGTCGCGCTGGTCGCCGCGCGAGATCCTCTACTTCATCAACGGCAACAAGGACGAGGGCCTGCGGCCGAAGGACCTGAAGGACAACGGCGATCCGACGCGCCGCATGTTCATCAAGCTCTACAAGGACTACGAGGAGCTCTGCCAGAAGAACGGCGTCATCGATTTCGCCGAGCTGCTGCTGCGCGCGTACGAGATGTTCCGCGACAACGTCTCGCTGCTCGCGCACTACCAGCATCGCTTCCGGCACGTGATGGTGGACGAGTTCCAGGACACCAACGCCATCCAGTACGGTTGGATGAAGTTGCTCGCGGGTCCGAACGGCTTTCCGTTCGTGGTCGGCGACGACGACCAGTCGATCTATCGCTGGCGCGGCGCGCGCGTCGAGAACCTGCATCAGTTCCGCCGCGACTGGCCGAGCGCGAAGCTCTGCCGCCTCGAGCAGAACTATCGCTCGACGGCCTCGATCCTCGACGCGGCGAACGCGCTCATCGCGAACAACAGCGGTCGTCTCGGGAAGACGCTGTGGACGAGCGGCGCCAAGGGCGATCCGATCCGTCTCTACGCCGCGTTCAACGAGCGCGACGAAGCGGATTTCGTCGTGCAGCGCATTCGCGACTGGGCGCAGAACGGCGGCGCGCGGCGCGAAGTGGCGGTGCTGTATCGCTCCAATGCGCAGTCGCGCGTGTTCGAAGAGGCGTTCATCTCGGCACGCATTCCGTATCGCGTGTACGGCGGCCTGCGATTCTTCGAGCGTGCCGAGATCAAAGACGCGCTCGCCTATCTGCGGCTGATTTCCAGCCGGCGTGACGATGCGTCCTTCGAGCGCGTCGTGAACCTGCCGACACGCGGCATCGGGGCGAAGAGCCTGGACATCATCCGCGAGGCGGCGCGCGGCGCGGGCTCCTCGCTGTGGGAAGCGGCGGCGGCCTGCATCGGCAACGAGTCTCTCGGCGGCAAGGCGGCCGTGGCGGTGCACGGCTTCATGCACCTGATCGAGCGTCTGGCGCGCGAGATCCAAGGCTTGCCGCTGCACGAGCAGGTCGATCACGTGCTGCAGGCGAGCGGCCTGATCGAGCATCACAAGAAAGACAAGGGCGCGGATCGCGGCGAAGCGCGCGTCGAGAACCTGAACGAGCTGGTCAGCGCCGCGCGCGGCTTCGAGCCCGAGGGCGGGCCGAACGAGCTGCCGCCGCTCGAAGCGTTCCTCGCGCACGCCGTCCTCGAATCGGGCGAGGGCCAGGCGGATGCGTGGGAAGACTGCGTGCAGATGATGAGCCTGCACAGCGCCAAGGGCCTCGAGTTCCCGGTCGTCTTCCTCGCAGGCATGGAGGACGGGCTCTTCCCGCACCAGCGCTCGCTGAACGACATCGACGGCCTCGAAGAAGAGCGCCGCCTCTGCTACGTCGGCATGACCCGCGCGATGAAGCAGCTCTATCTGACGTACGCCGAGCAGCGCCGCCTGCACGGCGTGGACAGCTACGGCATGGCCTCGCGCTTCATCAAGGAGATTCCCACCGAGCTCATCGAGGAAGTGCGGCCGCGCGTGCAGGTCCACCGGCCCGTGGCGGTCAGCCGCTTCCAGCGCGAGGCGTCCAACATGGGCGGCGTGCGGCTCGGCGCGCGCGTCCGGCACGGCAAGTTCGGCGAGGGCGTCATCCTCAACGTGGAAGGCAGCGGCGCGCACGCCAAGGTGGAAGTGAACTTCGAGCAGCAGGGCCGCAAGTGGATGATGGCTGAGTTCCTGGAACCGCTGCGGTGAAGATCGTCATCCTCGGAGCGGGGCAGGTCGGCCGCACGGCCGCGTATCACCTCTCGCGCGAAGAGGCGAACGAGGTCACGGTCGTCGATACGAACGAAGACGCGCTGCGCGATCTGCAGGATCGTCTCGACATCCGCACCGTCGCGGGCAACGCGTCGTATCCCACCGTGCTCGAAGCGGCGGGCGCCGCCGAGGCGGACATCATCGTCGCGCTGACGAGCAGCGACGAAGTCAACATGATGGCGTGCGAAGTGGCCTACGTGCTCTACCGCACGCCGACGAAGATCGCCCGCATTCGCTCCTCCGAGTACACGAACCGCAAGGAGCTCTTCAGCGAGGAAGCGCTGTCGGTCGATGTGTTCATCAGCCCCGAGCAGCTCGTCACCGAGTACATCGAGCGTTTGATTCGCCATCCGGGCGCGTTGCAGGTGCTGGATTTCGCGGACGGCAAGGTCCGCCTCGTCGGCGTGCGGGCGCGCCGCGGCGGTCCGCTGCTCGGCCGTGCCATCCGCGAGCTGAAGGAGCACTTGCCGAAGGCGGACGCGCGCATCGTCGCCATCTACCGCGCGGGACGCAGCATCCGACCCGAGGGCGAGACCATCATCGAAGAGGGCGACGAGGTCTTCTTCCTCGCCGCGAGCAACGACTTGAAGCGGGTCATGAGCGAGCTGCGCCGGGATGACGGGCCAGTGCGACGCGTCGTGATCGCGGGCGGCGGCAACATCGGGTTCCGACTCGCCAAGGCGCTCGAGAAGGAGAATCAGGTCAAGCTCATCGAGCGCGACGCGCGCCGCGCCCGCAAGATCTCGGAGCTGCTCGAGAACACGATCGTGCTCAACGGCGACGCGGCCGACGAGGAGCTGCTGATCGAGGAGAACATCGACAGCGCCGATGTCTTCGCCTCGCTCACGAACTCCGAAGAAGCGAACATCCTCTCGGCGATGCTGGCGAAGCGCCTCGGCGCGCACAAGGTCATGGCCCTGATCAACAAGCCCTCGTATGCGGAGCTGATGGAGAGCGGCAGCATCGATATCGCGATCTCGCCGCAGACCATCACCATCGGCTCGCTGCTGGCGCACGTGCGGCGCGGCGACGTCGTGCGCGTGCACTCGCTGCGACGGGGCGCCGCCGAAGCGCTGGAGATCATCGTTCACGGCAGCGACCGCAGCTCGCGCGTGGTCGGCAAGCGAGTGGAGGAGATCGCGCTGCCCGAGGGCACGCTGATCGGCGCCGTCGTGCGCGGCGACGAGGTGATCATGGCCCACCACGACACGGCAATCGAAGCGGACGATCACGTCATCCTGTTTCTGGCCGACCGCCGTCAGGTCGAAGCGGTGGAGCGCCTGTTCCTCGGCGCAACCGCGCGCTGAGGCGCCGCGTGTTGGGCTCGTAACCGATGCTCGGCGTCGCGCATGTTCTCGGTTCGCTGCTCGCCATCTTCGGCGCGACATTCGCCTTGCCGCTCGTGTGCTCGCTCATCGCCCGTGATGGGCAGGCGTTCACGTTTCTGATCGCGGCCGGCATCAGCGCCGGCGGCGGGCTCCTCATCTCGTTTGCGACGCGCGACCACTCGCGCGAGCTGAAGCCGCGCGACGGCTTCCTGCTCGCGACGTTGAGCTGGGTGCTGATGTCGGCGGCCGCGTCGATCCCGCTCCTCCTCGCGATCCCCGGCTTGTCGTTCACCAACGCGTACTTCGAGGCCATGTCGGGGCTCACGACGACCGGCGCGACGATTCTCACGGGCCTCGACAGTCTGCCGCCGTCGATCAATCTCTGGCGGCACGCCCTGCACTGGTTCGGCGGGCTCGGGATCATCGTGCTCGCCGTGGCCGTACTGCCGCTGCTCGGTGTCGGCGGCATGCAGCTCTACAAGGCCGAAGCGCCCGGACCGGTCAAAGACGAGAAGCTCACCCCGCGCATCACGGAGACGGCGAAGTCGCTCTGGGTCGCGTACACCTTCCTCACGGTGCTCGGCATTCTCGCGTTGCGCCTGTGCGGAATGAGCTGGCTCGACGCGGTCTGCCACACGTTCTCGGCGATGGGACTTGGCGGCTTCTCGACGCACGACGCGAGCGTCGGGTACTTCAACTCGGTCTCCATCGAGCTGGTGCTGATGGTGCTGATGGTGCTGGCGTCGCTGAACTTCGCGCGCCATTTCGTCGCGCTGCGGCGGCTGTCGGTCCGCACCTACCTGCAGGACCCCGAGGCGAAGGCCATCGCATTGGTGCTGACCGTGAGCGTGCTCGGCATCGCCGTGCTGCTCACGATTCATGGCACGTACCCGACGTTCTTCACCTCCCTGCGTCATGCCGCCTTCAACGTCATCTCGCTGGCGACCACGAGCGGGTTCCTGACGCAGGATTTCGGTCAGTGGCCGGTATTCGCACCGGTGTGGATGCTGTTCTTGACCTCCATCACGTGCAGCACGGGGTCGACCGGCGGCGGCATCAAGATGTTCCGGACGCTGCTGCTGGCGCGGCAGGCGGGCCGCGAGCTGAAGTTGCTGGTGCACCCGAACGCCGTCTGGCCGGTGCGCATCGGCGGTCGGCCGATCCCCGATGCCATCGGCGATTCGGTGCTCGCCTTCATCTTCCTCTACTTCATGACCGTGGTAGTGCTGACGTTCGCGCTGCTGCTCACGGGTCTGAACTTCGACTCTTCGTTCGCCGCGATCATCTCCTCGGTGAACAGCACCGGGCCGGCACTCGCGGGACTGGGCCCGATCCACCACTACTACGAGCTCACGGACGTGCAGACCTGGATTTGCACCATCGCGATGCTCGTGGGGCGTCTCGAAGTGTTCAGCGTCTTGGTGCTGTTCACGGCCGCCTTCTGGCGGAAATGATTCGAGTCACGGCGCGCGGCTGCTGCTGCCCCTAAGCTTTGATCCCAACCGGGGAACCACTCGTCCCGCTCACGCTCGCACCGACGCTTCGCGGTTCCGAATTGATCGTGCCGCCGGTGCAACTCGCCGCAGGCCAGTGCAACTCGGAAGGGGCTTTCTGCATCCTAGTAGGCACGCTCGAGGGGGATGTTCGAGCGCCATCACAGGATTGGGGGCTGCTGTCGGGTTCCTCCTGCTGGGTTGGTTCGCTGGGGACTTAGAGCCGATCGAGCGTTTTCTCGCTGCAGCTCCCAATCCTGTGATGGCGTCTCCGAATGGGTGGCGCATATGGTTCGTTGCGATTCGTAACAGGTGGGGCGCAATATGCTGCCAGCAGCCCCGCTGAGCCCTGGGGCGAACGGGCCAACGATTCACATGAATCCATCCGTCGCGCCGCGGACCGAAGCCGGTTCGCCAGCCACTGCACTCCACGCTCCGATTCCATCAGGGGAGCCCGCCTCGGAGGCATCACTCGCGGCGCGCACCGGCACCTGGCGGCTCGTGCTGCTCGTCACCATCCCGTTCTGGGCCTACCTCGCGCTCATGCGCGTGGTCACGTACCAGTTCATCAATGCCGGCAATCCGGGAATCATCGTCGCGGCCCCCCATCTGCGGTTGCTTCAGCACGCGCTGTTGTTGCCGCTGCTCCTTCTCTTTTATCGATGGGCGCTCACGATCCGCTGGTCACGTGAGACGCGCGTCCGCGCCGCGATCCTGCATACGGCGATGGCCTTGCTGTTCGCCCTGCTCGCGCGACCCGTCCTGCTGACCCTGGTAGCCGCCGAACGCGGCGAATGGAACCTCATGGCCGAGCTCCTGCACTCCGTCTTCGGGGTGCGTCTGTCGGTCGACCTGTGGGTCAGCAGCTTCTCGGACTTCCTGCTCTCCTACGTTCTCGGCCTCGCCATCCTGCTCGGCGTCAAGAACTACCAGGAGCTCAAGAACACGCAGCTGCGGGCGGCGAATCTGCAGGCCGCCTGGACGCAGTCACGACTGCACGCGCTACGCATGCAGCTCAATCCGCACTTCCTGTTCAACACCCTCAACGCCGCCGTGGCGTTGGTCTCGAGCCGGCCCAAGACCGCGGAGCAGATGCTGGTACGGCTCGCGGACTTGCTGCGCCGGACGCTGCGCGATGGCGAAACAGACTTCATCACGGTGGCGCGCGAGGCCGAGTTCGTCCGCAATTATCTCGAGGTACAGCGGCTCCGCTTCCCCGACCGCCTCAGTTTCACCCTGGATGTCGACCCGAACGTGCTGCGCGCCGCGGTGCCGAGTCTGCTGCTGCAGCCGCTGGCGGAGAACGCGGTCGTTCACAGCGTCGCGGCGGAAACAGAGCGGGTGCACGTCGACGTGCGCATCCGGCGCGCGGCGAACGGATTGGAGCTCTCCGTGCGCAATTCGGTCGCGCGGCCGCGGTCCGACACGCGTATCGGCGTCGGACTCAGCAACACTCGCGAGCGGTTGCGCACGCTGTTCGACGACAACTACGAGCTCGATTTGCTGCACGCCGAGGACGGCTCGGTCCTCGCACGCGTGCGCATTCCCTATATCGAATCCGCCGAGCAGGAGGCAGCGTGAGTATCAGGGCCCTCATCGTCGATGACGAACCCTATGCGCGGGAGCGCTTGCGTGAGCTCTGCGCACAGGAGCCGGACGTGGCCGTCGTCGGAGAAGCCACGCACGGCGTCGAAGCCATCGAGCAGGTCGAGGCCACACGCCCGAACCTGCTCTTGCTGGACGTGCAGATGCGCGGCACGAACGGCTTCGACGTGCTCGAACGCCTCACCGGCGAGCGCCCGCTCGTCGTCTTCGTCAGCGCCTACGATCAGTACGCGCTGGCCGCGTTCGGCGTCGAGGCGGTGGACTATCTCCTGAAGCCGTTCGATCGCGAGCGCTTCCGGCAGGCGATCCGCAGGGTGCGTTCGCGGTTGTCGGGCGACAAGCAGACCGAGCTCGCGGACCGCATCTCGAGCGCCGTCCGCGACACTGTGATTTCGGTCAGCGGCAAACCCGCCAACGCGGCGCCGAAACGCATCGTGGCGGAGCGCGACGGGCGGCTCTTCTTCATCGCGCAGCCCGACATCGACAGCGTGGAAGCGAACCGGAATTACGTGAACATCAGCGCGGGGTCCGAGAGCTTCACCATCCGCTGGACCATGCAGCAGGCCGAGATGACGCTCGATCCGAGCATGTTCCTGCGCGTGCACCGGTCGGTGATCGTGAACACGCACAAGATCCGGGAGATGGAACGGCGCTTCCACGGCGAGTACGTGCTCACGCTCGCGAACGGGCAGAAGTTCACGTCGGGCCGGGCGTATCGGCGACACATCCAGGCGCACTTGAAGAACGCGCGCTGATCGCGTGCCGGCGGCGGTCGCTCGCCGGCCGCCTGCGCTACTCGAGCGGCATCGGCAGCATCACGCGCGCGATCGTGCCGGTGCGATCCGCCCGATTTTCCAATGTCAGTGTTCCGCCGTGCGCCTCGACGATCTGCCGTGACAGCGCAAGCCCGATGCCGCTGCCGCCCGGCTTCGTCGTGAAGAACGGAACGAACAGATTGTCGGGATTCGCGATGCCCGGTCCGTCGTCGCGAATCTCGATCTGCGCCGCATCGCGCGTGCGGGCGACATCGATCTCCACGCCCTGCGCGCCGCCATTCGCCGCTTCCACGGCGTTCTTGATCAGATTGATCAGCGCCTGTTCGAGCTGACCGGCGTCGGCGGACACGACGGTCTCAAAGGGCGCCGTCACGCGCACGCCGGCCATCGCGTCGAGCGTGACCAGGCGATTCAGCAGCGCGTTCAGCGAAACGGGGTGTTTAGACGGCGCGGGCAGGCGCGCGAGCTGGCTGTACGTCGCGACGAACTTGGTGAGCGAGGCGGCTCGGTCGCCGATGAGACCGAGCCCTTCGAGGACATCGGTCTGGTCGCGCACGGCCGGCTCTTTGCGGAGCATGTCCCGCAGCGTGCCCGCGAGCGAGGTGATGGGCGCGAGGGAGTTGTTGATCTCGTGACCGATCACGCGGATGAGGCGCTGCCAGGCGCGGCGCTCTTCGTCGCGCAGCGCGCGGCTCAGGTCCGAGATCATGAGCAGCGTGTGCGGGACGCCGTTTTCGCGAAAGATGCGCGTGCGCACCTCGAAGCGCCCGCTGCGGCCGCTGAACGAAAGCGAGACGACCACCGGCCCCTCGCGCGCAAGCAGCTCGTCCACGCCGATTTCGCGCGCCGTGCGGCCGAGCAGCGCCTGGCTCGAACGGCCGAGAAGATCGGCGGCCGCGCGATTGATGAGCTTCAGACGCCGCGCACCGTCGAACGTCAGCACCGCGGCGTCGAGCTCCTCGAGCACCGTCTGCACGAGCGCAATGGCTTCGAGCGACTCGAGCCGTTGCCGCTGCAGCGTCTCGCCGAGCTTGTTGATCTCGCGGACCACCTCGCCCAGCGTGTCACCCGGTGCCGCGCGCCGGCCGCGCAGCGTGTAGTCGCCTGCGCGCACCGCCTCGATGAGATTCGCGAGCGTCTGCAGCGGAAAGACGAGCCGCCGCCGCACCGCGAGCGCGCAGCCGATCCAGAACACGAGGAGCAGCACAACGGAGATGACGCGCAGCTCGGGCGTCGGACCGTACTTCCACGCGAACCACACGGCGATCGCGGTTGCGGGCAGCCCGCTCCCCAGCGCGATCAACGCCAGCCGATTCTGAAAGGCGATTCTCAAAGCGTGCGGAGTATACGAGGCCGACGCGGCCGAGGCGGCTGTGGACATCGCCGACCCGCTACTGCCCGTCCGTCCGGATCCCCAGCTTTTCCAGGCGCCGATACATTGCGCTGCGGCTCAATCCGAGCGCTTCGGCCGCCGCGTTGACGTTGCCCTCCGCCCGGCGCAGGGCGGTGCGAATGAGGAGCCGCTCCGCGTCCTCGAGGCTCATCGCCTCGATGCTCGGCGCCGGGGTCGGCACCGCCGTATCGAGACGCAGGTCGGCGGCCGTGATGCTCGCGCCCCGCGCCATCAGAACGGCGCGCTCGATCACGTTTCCGAGCTCGCGGACGTTGCCCGGCCAGGTGTATGTGCGTAGCAGCTGCAATGCGCCGTCGTCGAACCCTTCGATGCGGCGGCCGTACTTGGCCGCGAGTGCCGCCAGCCTGCGATACGCGATGGGGACGATATCCTCTCGCCGTTCCCGCAGCGGCGGCAGCCGTACCTCGATGGTATTCAGGCGGAAGAGCAGGTCCTGCCGGAAGCGACCTTGCGCGACCAGCTCCGCGAGATTCGCATTCGTCGCCGCGACAATTCGCACGTTCGCCCGCTGCGTCCGCGACGAGCCGACGCGCTCGAATTCGCCACTCTCGATGATGCGCAGGAGCTTCGCCTGCTGGCTGATCGGCACGTTCCCGATCTCGTCCATGAAGAGCGTGCCGCCGTCGGCGAGCTCGAAGCGGCCCACGCGGTCCGCCTTCGCGTCCGTGAACGCGCCGCGCACGTGCCCCATCATCTCGCTCTCGAACACGGTCTCGGGAATGCTGCCCATGTTCACGGAAATGAACGGCTTCGCGGCCCGCAGCGAGCGCTTGTGAATGAAGCGCGCGATGAGCCCCTTGCCGGTGCCGTTCTCGCCCGTGATCAGCACGGACGCGTCGGAAGGCGCGATCCGTTCCACCGTGTCCAGCACGGCCCGCATCGCGGGCGCCTCGGCGATGAAGTCTTCGTCACCTGCTGCGCGCAGCAGCTGATTTTCCGCCTCGAGCCGCCGCCCCTTGCGCACCTCGCGGCTGTAGCTCGCCTGATTGCGCACGAGCGCGAGCACGCGGTGGTTGTCCCACGGCTTCTCGAGGAAATCGCGTGCGCCGCGGCGCATGGCTTCGACGGCCACATCGATGGTGCCCCACGCCGTCATCACGATGACCGGCAGCGTGCCATCGATCGCGTGCAGCTGCGGCAGCAGGTCGAGCCCTTCGCGGCCCGAAGTAGTGTCGCGCGTGTAATTGAGGTCGATGAGGGCGACGTCGAACGTCTCGGAACGCACCGCTTCGAGCAGGCCGGCCGGCGAGCTCACGGTGGTCACCTGCATGCCGTCGTTCTTCAGCAGCAGCCGCAGCGCCGTCAGCACATCCTGCTGATCGTCGGCGACGATGACGCGCGGCGGGTCGGAACGAAAATCGCTCATCGCGCGACTATCGCGGAAAACGCCGCCTCCCGCAAAGCTCCGCTATTCGCAGCGGAGCGCGACGGCAGGCTGCACTTTCAGGGCGCGGCGTGCCGGTATCCAGCTCGCCAGCACCGAGGACAGCACGAGCAGCGAGAAGACCATCCCGTAGATCACCGGCTCGTCCGGGTCCAGCCCGACCAGGCTCGCGCTGACGACCCGGCCCATGATCGGCGCAAAGATCGCCCCTAGCGCCAAGCCCGCGACGAGCTGCACCAGCGCGCTGCGCATCACGGTGGCGAGGATCTGCCGATCGTGCGCGCCCAGCGCCCGGCGTACGCCGATCTCGCGGTTGCGTTGGCCGGTCGCGAACGCGAGCACCCCGTAGATGCCGACGGCCGCCAGAATGATGGCGATCACCGCGAAGCCCGCGAAGACATTCGACAGCACGCGAAGCGCCCCGCGCTTCTGTTCCTGGAACTGCCCGAGCGTCTCGACCCAATACGGCGCGATGTCCCGGTCGACCCGCCTCACGGCATCCCGGATGACCTTGCCGTAGAGCAGCGGATCGCCGCTGACGCGCACGGCAACGGTCACGAAGCGCCAGCCGTCCTGGGTCATCGGCCGATAGACCGTGGGCCAGAACTCGCCGTTGCGGTCCCAGAACAGGTGGTGATTGATGTTCGGCGCCACGCCGACGATCGTGATCGGCTTGTGCTCCGGGTCGTCCGCGACGAACAGGCGCTCCCCGATGGGATTCTTGTGCGGGAAGAACCGGCGCACGAATTCCTGATTGACGATCGCGACGGCCGGCGAATTGAACGTGTCCGCGGAATTGAAGTCCCGCCCGGCGAGCAGCGGCCGGCGAAACGCCGCGAAGGTACCGGGCGTGATGGCCACCCACTTCGACGCCGGGTAGTCCGAGCGCGCTGCGTAGGCATTCTGCTCGATCGCGAAGCGCACATCGTCCGCACCCGTGCCGGGCATCGACGTCGAAGCGATCGCGGCCTCGACGCCCGGGCGCGTGCGCAGCTCGGCGGTGAGCCGTTCGAAGAACAGTCCCTGCTGCTCCTTCGGATACTTCGGGCCGAGCAGACCGATGCGCGCGCTCATGAAGCCGTCGACATTCACGCCGTAGTCCCGCTGCAGCGACATGACGGAGCTGCGCGTCATGAGGCCCGCGCCCGTCAGCAACGCCGCGGACAGCGCGATTTCGACGATCACCATCGCGCCCGTGAACTTGCTCAGCCGCATGCCGGTGCCGGTCCGGCCGCCATCGCGCAGGATGCGCATGACGTCGGGACGCGAAGCGCGCAGCGCGGGCACGATGCCCGAGAGCAGCGCGGCGAGCACCGCCGCGCCCGCCGCGAAGAGCGCAACGCGCAGATCGATGGAGAATTCCCACCACACGGGCATGTCCCACTCGGCCGAGTATTCCAGCGCGACATGCATGACGTGGAGGGCGACGGCTGCGAGCACGAGCCCGCCCGCCACGCCGAACAGCGCGATGATGAAGCTCTCCGCCAGCATCTGAAGAATGAGCCGCGGCCGGCGCGCGCCGAGCGCGACGCGCATGCCCGCCTCGTACACGCGGAAGTTCGCGCGCACGAAGATGAGGCTCGCGACGTTCGCGCACGCGATCAGCAGCACGAGCCAGACGGCCGCAAACATCGCGAAGATGATCGTGCTACCGTCCTGGATCGCCGCCTGCGCAATCGGCACGATCTGGGTCGTGAGCCCCGCGTTGGTTCGCGGATAGAGCTTGGCCAGGCGCGCGGCGATGGCGCTGACGTCCTCTTCGGCCTGCCGATACGTGACGCCCTTCGCCAGTCGGGCAATGACCATCAGGCCCTCTTCCAGGTGATCGCCGCGACGTGCTTGCGTGCGATCGAATGCCACGGGCACCCACAGCTTCTCGTTCGTCGGATACGAGAAGCCCTTCGGCATTACCCCGACGATGGTCGTCGTGCGCGCATTGACGCGCGTCGTGCGGCCGATGATGTCCGGATCGGCGTTGTACCGGGTGCGCCAGAGATCGTACGAGAGCAGCACGACCGGCTCGGCGGAAGGCGTGTCGTCCGCCGGCTCGAAGTCGCGGCCGAGCATCGGCTTCACGCCGAGCACGCGCATGAAGTTCCACGTGACGAAGCCGCCGTTGTAGCGCTCGGGAAGGTCCTCGCCCGAAACAGTGATCGTGCCGTTGTAGTAGCCGCCGAAGGCCTCGAACGAGCGTTGCTGCTCCTGCAGGTCCAGGTAGTCCGGGAAGGGCAGCGCGCTGAACTTGATATTCCGCTCCGGCTCCGAGGCGAAGATGACGTACAGACGCTCCGCGTCGGGGAACGGCGGCGGCTTCAGCGTCGTCGTTTCGATGACGCCGTACGTGAAGATCGTCGCGCCGAGGCCGAGCGCCAGCACGGCCGAGGCCAGTGCGAGAAACGTCGGCGCGCTGCGCAGACCGCGCCACGCGTTCAGGAAATCGTCGATGAGCGACATACGCGTGACTCCCTCTCAGACCGCCGGCGCCAGCTCCTGCGGGACGACCGCGCGCACGCGGTCCTCGAAGAGAATGCGACCATCGAACAACTGCACGCGCCGGTCCGCGAAATCCGCGTAGCGCGCATCGTGGGTCACCATGCAGATGGTGGCGCCGTCTGCGTGCAGCCTGCGCAGCAGCTCCATCACCGCCTCACCGTTCTTCGAATCGAGATTGCCGGTCGGCTCGTCCGCCAGCAGGATCGACGGATTGCCGGCCAGCGCGCGCGCCACGGCGACGCGCTGTTGCTGGCCACCCGAGAGCTGCGAGGGGTAGTGGTTCACTCGATGCGCCATACCGACGCGCTCGAGCGCCTCCATCACCGCCTTCTTGCGCGCTTCGCGCGTGATGCCCGCGCGATACGTCAGCGGCAGCTCGACGTTCTGCGCGACGGTGAGGTCGCCGATCAGGTTGAACGACTGGAAGATGAAGCCGATCTCGCGGTTGCGAATCGTCGCGCGCTCATCGACGCCGATCTCCGCGACGGACCGGCCGTTCAGCAGGTACTCGCCGCTCGATGGCGTGTCGAGCAGACCGAGAATCGCGAGCAGCGTCGACTTGCCGCACCCGGACGGCCCCGAGATCGACACGAACTCGCCGCGCTGAATGTCGCAATGAACGCCCGACAACGCATGCGTTTCGATCTCGTCGGTGTAGAACACTTTCGTGATCGCCCGCATACGGATCAGCGGCACACGCTCGTCGTCCCTATCGGATGCGTAGCTCATCGGAAGAACTCCACTGCGAAACATCGGACACGATGATGCGATCGCCGGCCGCGAGGCCCGCGAGCACCTGAACTTCACTCACGGACGCCTTGCCGAGCTGCACGGCGATCCGCCGCGCATGGCCGTCCGGATCGAGCCTGAAGACGCTCGCCCGGGACTCCGGATCGCCGGTCGCGGGGCGCGCGACGTACAGGCTGTCGGGGCGCCGCTCGATCTCGATGACGCCATCGACAGACAAATCGGGCCGCGCTCCGTGCGGCAACTCCCCCGTGAATTGCACTTCGACGCGCACCGCGCCGTTCGCGACGGCCGGATCGACGCGCGACACCTTACCCTCGGCGATGCCGTTGCGCGTATCGATATGCGCCGCCTGCCCCGCCATCAGATCGCGCGCATTCACTTCGGGGATCTGCAGCTCCGCGACCAGGTCGTGGAGCGCGGCGACGCGCGCGACCTGCGCCCCCGCCGCGAGCTGCTGCCCGACCTGGACGGCGAGCGCCTGGACCACGCCGGTCATCCCGGCGCGCAGCTGCAAGGACTCGAGCTGCTGGCGCTGCCGCGCCAGCACGTTCTTGAGCTGCTCGAGGCGCGCGGATTGTGCCCGCAGCTGCGCCCGCGTGGCATCCGCCAAATTGGCGAGACGATCATCCTCGACCTGCAGACGCACCGCGAGTTGCTCCGCCAAGATCCTCGAGCGCCGCGCTTGCAGTTGCGACACGGCTTGCAGGCGCGCGGCGTCGGCCTCTGCCTCGGCCTGCAGCCGCGTGCTCTCGTAATTGGCCCGCGCCTCGGCCACCCGCGACTTCTGATCGAGAACTTGGCCCTGGAGTTGCAGCTTCATGGCGGCGAGCTCGGCCTCGCCCTGGGCGACGGCCCATTCGGCTTCCTGCACGATGCGTTCGAGCTCGGGATTGGACAGGACGGCGATGACCGAGTCGGGCTGCACCACCGCGCCGGGCTTCAGCAGGATGCGCTCGACACGCCCGGGGGCCTGCGCGGCGAGCCAGCGCGAGTCGCGCGGAACGAGCACGCCCGGACCGCGGACCTGCCGGACGAACTCACCGTGTTGAACGGTGGCGATCATCACTTCGCCGCGCTCGACGGAGATCGCCGCGGGCTCGAGTTGCACCAGGGCGTAGGCGCCCCCCGCCAAGAGACACGCGCCGAGCATGCCGAGCACGAAGCGGCGCCTGCGGCGAGCAGCGATGTAGGCGGTTCGGGGGACATCCATGCACGGGAAAAGGCAAGGGCTGTGCCAATGAACACGGCGCACGCGCCGAAGTCGCAAGCTGCTGATCTCACGCGCTGAGCTCACCTTTCCGCCGCCTCGTCACGCGCGCACGAGGCGCGAGCCGTCGCGATAGCGGGACGCGCCGGACCCTGCAAATCCCAGTACTGGGACGTGCCCCCGGACGAGCGTCCGGATCGGCTGCGTCCGCGGTGTCCGCCGTGTCCGTCCCGAACACGGGATCGGACGTCCGCGGACGTCCCGCACCCGGGACGCGACTTCTCCGCGAGTGCCGTGTTCTGCCCCTGCGCAACGGCAGGTGCTCGAAAACTTTCGACGTCGCGTCAGGCGGTTAACTTCGCTTCGGTGCGCGCGGCCGGCAAGGACGGCACGACTGGCATGCGCGGTGCTTTGAATCCAGCGCGGTTCGCAATCATCGAAATGCTCGCGGGTTGCGGATCGCAGGAAGTCGCAAGGTCTTCGAATCGTTCACACACAGTCAGGAGAGTCGTCATGCGTAACGCCATCAACTCGCTCATGCTCGTCGCGGTCGGTCTGTTTCAGGTCATCGTCATCGCGTCGATGCTGCTGGGTCGCTGAGCGGATGCACGACTCACGTCGTGCATCGGCGACAGCCGCGAAGTGCGAGCGCGCACACTTCGCGAAGGACCTCGGTCGTGCGAACACTTTTCCGGTACATTTGGCGTCTGCCCGCAGCTCGCGGCCGCTACCCGACGCCCCATGTCGACGACGACGCACCGAGAAGTCACTGTTGCACCCGATCGCTTCGAGATCGTGTCCGACGATGCCACGCTGGTCGCCGAGTTGCGCTCCGCAACCGCCGTGTGCATTTACGACGCGGTGGAGGAAGCCGGCGCGCTGCTGCACCTGCGTTTCATCATCCGGTCCGCGAAGCCCGCGGACGTCACGGACACGACGCTCGCCACCGAGCTGCTGCTGCTCGATCGCTGCATAGAGTCGCTGCGCGAAGCGGCGCCCGGCGCGAAGAACCTGCAGGCGAAGCTCGCTGCTCACCTTCCAGACAACCTCGACGCACAGCGCGCGTGCGAGAACGTGCTCACCCTCGTACGGCACTTCCTCGATGATTGCGGCATGACGGTGGTCACCTCCGATGTGGCCGGCGGCCCCGTGCCGCGCGTACTGCGATTCCGCCCCAGCATGGGGTGGCTCCAGATTCGCTGAACCCCCGGCCGTCCCGGCCGGCTGGACTCTGTCAAATCGCCCCGCGCATCCGGCAAAAAGCCGGCACCCGTGCTCCGGTGCCGTCAACCGGGCCGCGTGGGGCCCGTTCTGCGCTCGCAATTTCACTGGCCACCACAGGAGATTTCACATGCTGAAACCACTGGCTCTCGCGGCCGCGGCCCTGATCGTTGCGGGACCGATATTTGCTGGGACCCCGGTGCTGGACCATCGTGAGCACAATCAGGCGCAGCGCATTCGTCAGGGTGTAGTCTCGGGCGAGCTGACGCGGCCGGAAACGCGCCGCCTCGTGCGAGGCGAAGCCCGGCTCCACCGTAACGAAGCGCTCGCGAAGTCCGATGGGGTCGTCACCGCCGGCGAGCGCGCGCGGCTTCAGCACGAGGCCAACGTCGAGAGCAAGCGCATCTATCGGCAGAAGCACGATGCGCAGGTCCGCAACTGATCGCCGGACCGCCGCTCGGCGTTGCGAAAGGCCCGCCTCCGCGCGGGCCTCTTCGTTTGCGGCAACTGAAAGGATGAGCGGCTCATGCAACGACTCGTGTGTGTTTCCAATCGCATCTCGCTGCCCGGCAACGGAGCGTCCTCGGGCGGTCTCGCGGTCGGACTGAACGCGGCGATGAGCCACACGGGTGGGCTGTGGCTCGGCTGGAGCGGCGAGGCGGTGGCGGAACCGGCCGCTGAGCCGCGGGTGATCACCTCGGGGAACATCAAGTACGCGACGCTCGATCTGACGCCCTCCCAGGTCGAGGACTACTACAACGGCTATTGCAACGGCTCGCTCTGGCCACTGCTCCACTACAACCCGGAGCTGTTCAAGCACGAGCAGCGGTACTACGAGGCTTATCAAGCGGTCAATGCGCTGTTCGCGCGCCAGCTCATGGGGCTGCTCGAGCCCGGCGATGCGATCTGGGTGCACGACTATCACTTGATCCCGCTGGCTCGATATCTGCGGCGACATCAGTTCAACGGGCCCATCGGCTTCTTCCTGCACACGCCCTTTCCGCACATGCAGGTGCTGCGGCTGCTGCCGAATCACGCCGAGCTGATTCGCGATCTGTGTCGCTACGACGTCGTCGGCTTCCAGACGGAGGACGATGTGCGCTCCTTCCGCTCGTGCTTCGAGGCGGGCGTGCCGGCGGGGACGCGCGTGGGCGCCTACCCGATCGGCATCGACGTCGATGCCGTCGCGCGTGAAGCGCAGAGCGCCGTGAACGAAGACGTCATCGCACGCATGAAGGCGAGCCTCCTCGGTCGCAAGCTCATCATCGGCGTGGACCGCCTCGACTACAGCAAGGGTCTGCCGGAGCGCTTCGCCGCTTTCGATCACTTTCTCGAGACGTTTCCGGACAACCTAGGGAACGTGACGTTCCTGCAGATCGCGCCGCTCAGTCGCGCGGACGTGCTCGCGTACTCCGAGATCCGGCAAACGCTGGAGCAGAGCGCGGGCCGCATCAACGGCAAGTACGCGGAAGCGGACTGGACACCGATCCGCTATCTCAACCGCAACTTCTCGCACGAAACGACGATGGGATTCTTGCGTGCCGCGCAGGTCGGTCTCGTCACGCCGCTGCGCGACGGCATGAATCTCGTCGCAAAGGAATTCATTGCCGCACAGGATCCCAAAGATCCGGGTGTGCTGATTCTCTCGCCGATGGCGGGCGCCGCGCGCGAGCTCACGGGCGCGCTGAAAGTGAATCCGTACGACAAGCGCGGCATGGCGGTGGCCCTGCAGGATGGGCTGCACATGCCGCTCGAGGAGCGCCGCCGCCGCTATCAGCAGATGATGGAAACGCTGCGCGACAAGGATATCCACCATTGGTACGGCTCGTTCTGCAGCGATCTCGACCGCGTCACGACGACGCGCGGTCGCGAGGTGAAGCTCACCATCGCAGCGGAATCGCCGGACGTGCAGGAGCAGGGATGGTGGCGCCGCACGGTGGGGCGGCTGTTCAGCTCTCGGGTTTCGTCCTGAGCGCGAGGTCCTTGCTGTACACGACGTTCATGACGTTGTCGTACCAGCCCTCGACTTCCGGTTTGACCAGCCGCTTGTTCACATAGAAATAGAGCGGCAGCAACGCATGATCGCGTAGCGCGACGCGCTCCGCCTCTTGCAGCAGCAGGCGGCGCTTGCTCTCGTCGACTTCCGCGGCGGCGCGTGCCAGCAGTGCGTCGTACTCGGAGCTCTTGTAGCGCGGCAGGTTGATGCCGAAGTCGCTCTTCAGATACTGCAGGAACGTGTACGCATCGTTGTAGTCGCCGACCCAGCTCGAGCGAAACATCTCCACGTCACCGCGATCGATGTCCTGCAGCAGCGATTTGAACTCCACGGCGCTGAGCTGCACTTCCACACCGAGCGTTTCCTTCCACATCGACGCGATCGCAACGGCGAGGCGTTCGTGCACTTCGCCGGCGTTGTAGCGCAGCTCGAAATGCAGCGGCTTCTCCGCTGAATAGCCGGCTTGCGCGTAGAGCCGCTTCGCTTCGGCGATGCGCTCGGCAAGCGGTCGGCTCGCGTAGTCGAAGGATTGCGAGGTGTAGTTGTGAACGCCGGGCGGCACCCAGCCATACGCGGGAATTTCGCCGACGCGCAACACCATTTGCGCCAGGCGCTCGCGATCGATCACCTCAGAGAGTGCGCGTCGCAGCCCAGGACGGTCCTTGAACGGCGCGCGCTCGAGGTTGAAGCCGTAGTAGTAGGTCGTGAGCTGCGGGCTCACGTGCAGCTGCGAGCCAAGATTCGCCTTGATCCAGTCGAACTGACCGCGCGGCACGACGGCGGTGACCTGCAACTGATCGGCGCGATAGCGCGTGAGCTCCGCGTTCTCATCGGCGATCTGGAAATACTCGACGCCATCGAGGTGAGTTGCGGCGTCGTTCCAGTAGTTGTGATTGCGCTCGAGCACGATGTGCAGGCCCTGCACCCATTCCTTCAGCGTGAACGCGCCGTTCGAGACCATCACGCCGGGCTTGGCGACATCGTTGGGATGCGCGGCGAGTGTCGGCCGGTGCACGGGGCACGTGCTCGGATGCGCCAGCAAAGCCGGCAAGTAGAGCGTCGGCGCGACGAGCTGCAGGACCACCGTGGAGTCGTTCGGCGCGCTGACGCCGAGGGACTCGGGCGGCTTCTTGCCGACGATGATGTCGCTGGCGTTGACGACCGTGTCGATGATCTGCGCGTATTGGGACGCCGTCGCCGGATCAACCAGCCGCCGCAGGCCCGCGACGAAATCCGCGGCGACCACGCGATCGCCGTTGGACCACTTGGCGTTGTCTCTCAGCGTGAAGGTGTACGTCTTGCCGTCCGCGCTGATGTCCCATTTCTCCGCGACGCCGGGCGCCGGACCGGCATCTTTCGCGAGCGTCGTCAGCCCTTCGCAAACATCGCGCAGGATGGTTTGCGCCTCGATGGCGCGTGCGCGTTGCGGATCCAGCGAGTCCGGCTCGGGTCCGTTGCCGCGCATCAGCACCGCGCGGTGCGGCGCGCTGGAATCGCTCGACGAGCTCGAGCCGCCCGAGCACGCGACGAGCACGCCGGTCGACAGAATGATGACGAGGGCGCGCGCGCTAGCGGCGGCTCGCATTGATCTGATCGCGAAGCGTGAGGGTGGCTCGCCGTGCAGCGGCGGCGAAATCGGGACCGGCTGAAGCGTAGAGGATGGCGCGCGAGGAGCTGATGACGAGGCCGGTGCCATCCCGTGTGCGGCCGTGCTGCACGGCTTGCGCGACATCGCCGCCTTGCGCTCCCACTCCCGGCACGAGGAACGGAATGTCGCCGGCAATCTCACGAATCTCGGCGAGCTCGCGCGGATACGTCGCGCCGACGACGAGCATGCAATTGCCGCGCGTGTTCCAACGTTGCGCGACCATCTCGGCGATCGCGTGATACAGGCGTCGCGTGCCCACCTGCAGATCCTGCACGTCGCGCGCGCCCGGATTGGACGTGCGGCACAGGATCACCACGCCCTTGTTCTCGTGCCGGAGAAACGGCTCGAGCGAGTCGCCGCCGAGATAGGGATTCACCGTCACGGCATCCGCGCCGTACCGCTCGAACGCCTCGAGCGCGTAGCGCTCGGCGGTGTTGCCGACATCCCCGCGCTTGGCGTCGAGAATGACGGGAATTGCGGGATAGACGCGGTGGATGTACTCGATGGTGCGCTCGAGCTGATCCTCGGCCTCGTATGCGGCGTAGTGCGCGAACTGCGGCTTGTACGCGCACACGAGATCCGCCGTGGCGTCGATGATGGCCTTGTTGAACTGAAAGATCGGCGAAGGCTCTGCGGCGATCGCCGCAGGCAAGCGCTCGATCTCGGGATCGAGCCCGACGCACACGAGCGAGTCGTTCTGCGCCCACGCTGCGCGCAACCGTTGAATGAAGGTGCTCATGCGACCCGCGTGTGCGCAGCAAGGCTGCGCTTCTTCAGGTGAACGAGCAGGATCGAGATGGCCGCGGGCGTCACGCCCGGGATGCGCGCCGCCTGCCCGACGGTCGCCGGCTGCACTTCGGCCAGCTTCTGCCGCACTTCCGTCGAGAGCCCCGCAATCGCAGCGTAATCCAGATTCGCGGGCAGCAGCGTCTCTTCGTTGCGGCGCTGGCGCTCGATCTCGTCCTGCTGCCGCTCGATGTAGCCGGCGTACTTCGCTCGCACCTCGACCTGCGCGCGAATCTGCGCGGGCAGCCGATCGTCGACCGCCGCGTCCGCCCACCAATCCGGTGCGCCGACCACTTCGAGCAAGTCGTCGTAGCCGACTTCGGGCCGGCGCAGCAGCTCGAACGCCGACTGATCGCGGCCGAGCGGCGCCTTCAGCACCCGCTCCGCCCAGTCCGGCGACAACCGCTCCGGATGGATCCGCGTGCGCGTGAGACGCTCGACTTCCACTTCCGTACGCGACTGCTTCTGCTGGAAGAGCTCCCACCGTTCGTCGTCCACGAGGCCGAGCTCGCGGCCGATGGGTGTGAGGCGCAGGTCCGCGTTGTCCTCGCGGAGAAGCAGCCGATGCTCCGCGCGGCTCGTGAACATGCGATACGGCTCGCGCGTCCCGCGCGTGACGAGATCGTCGATCAGCACGCCGATGTAGGCGTCGCTGCGCTTCGGCGTCCACGGCTCGCGTCCGCGCACCTGCAGGGCCGCGTTGATGCCGGCGATGAGTCCCTGCGCGGCCGCCTCCTCGTATCCCGTCGTGCCGTTGATCTGACCGGCGAAGTGCAGCCCCGCGACGAACTTGGTCTCGAGCGAAGGCTTCAGGTCACGCGGATCGAAGAAGTCGTACTCGATGGCATAGCCCGGCCGGGTGAGGTGCGCATTCTCGAAGCCGCGGATCGTGCGCACGAACTCGTACTGCACGTCGAAGGGCAGGCTGGTCGAGATGCCGTTCGGATAGACCTCGTGCGTCTCCAGGCCCTCGGGCTCGACGAAGATCTGGTGCGAGAGCTTGTCCGCGAAGCGCACGACCTTGTCCTCGACGGACGGGCAGTAGCGCGGGCCGACGCCCTCGATCACGCCGGTGAACATCGGCGAGCGGTCGGTCGCCGCACGAATGATCTCGTGCGTGCGCTCGTTTGTCTGCGTGATGAAACAGTCAATCTGCCTCGGGTGCTCAGTGGCGCGCCCGAGGAACGAGAACACGGGCACGGGCGTGTCGCTCGGCTGCCGCGCCATCACGGAGTAGTCGATCGAGCGACCGTCGATGCGCGGCGGGGTGCCGGTCTTCAGGCGACCCACCCGGAACGGCAGCTCTCGCAGCCGGGCCGCCAGCCGGTTCGAGGGCGGATCGCCAGCCCGGCCGCCCTGGTAGTTGTCGAGCCCGACGTGGATGCGGCCGCCGAGGAACGTGCCGACCGTCAGCACGACCGCGGGTGCCTCGAAGACGATCCCGGTGACCGTGACGACCGCACGGACCCGGCCCGCTTCGACCTGGATATCCGCGACTTCCTGCTGGAACAGCCAGAGATTCGGCTGGTTCTCGAGCATCGCGCGCACCGCGCGCTTGTAGAGCTGCCGATCCGCCTGCGCGCGCGTTGCCCGTACGGCCGGGCCCTTGCTCGCATTCAGCGTGCGGAACTGGATGCCGGCGCGATCCGTGGCGCGCGCCATGGCCCCGCCGAGCGCGTCGATCTCGCGCACGAGATGACCCTTGCCGATGCCGCCCACCGCCGGGTTGCAGCTCATCTGGCCGAGCGTCTCGATGCTCTGCGTGAGCAGCAGCGTCTGCGCGCCCATGCGCGCGGCCGCGAGCGCGGCCTCGGTGCCGGCGTGGCCGCCGCCGATGACGATGACGTCGAATTTGCGCGCGAAGCGCATGAGGCTGATCCGGGTGCGAGAGATTGGCCGGGTATTGTAGACGAGAGGCCATGCCCGGCGGCGACGCCGTTTGGCGCGAGGCAGGTCGCATCGCGCGAGCGCCGATATCGATTAGTCTTCCGCCCGCTTGGAAATCCGTTCGCTCGCTACAGTCCGGCGCTGGGGCGCCGCCATCGCGTTCGCATTCGTCGCCTCGGCCGCCTCGGGAGGCGAGCTCGCGCTCGCGCCCTGCCAGATCGAGGATGCCCTGCATTTCTCGGTGCTGAGCGCGGAGTGCGGGACCCTCGAAGTGCCGGAGAATCCCGACGCCCGCAATGGCCGGAAGATCGGCTTGCGGGTCGCCCGCGTGCCGGCGATCAACCGTCGCAAGCGGCCGGACCCGCTGTTCATCCTGGCCGGCGGCCCCGGCATGGCCGCGACCACCATGTACGCGGGCGTCGCGCCGGCGTTCGCGCGGATCCAGCGCAATCGGGACATCGTGCTGGTGGATCAGCGTGGCACGGGCGAATCCAACGTCCTCAACTGCCCCTTCGACGACGATGCCCTGATGCGGGCCAGTGAGGCGGAGGTGGAGGCGGAAGCGAAGCGCTGTCTCGCGAGCCTGAGCGCGCACGCGGATGTCGCGTACTACACGACCAGCGTCGCGGTTCGCGACCTCGATCTCGTCCGCGCGGCGCTCGGCTACGAGCAGATCAATCTCTACGGCGGCTCGTACGGCACGCGCGTAGCCGAGCACTACCTGCGGCGGTTCCCGCAGCGAACGCGCGCGATGATTCTCGATGGCGTAGTCGCTCCCGATCTGGCCCTCGGCCCGCAGATCGCGCTCGATGCCGAGCATGCGCTGCTCGACATCCTCACGCGCTGCGCGAACGACAAGGCTTGCGCGGAGCGCTATGGCGATCCCGTGGTGACCTATCACCGGCTGCTGGAAACGCTGCGCTCGAAATCCGTACCGGTCGACTTCACCGATCCCACCACGGGGCAGCGCTCGACGCTAGACTTCGGCCTGCTGCAGCTCGCGACGGTGCTGCGCCTTTCGACATACACGTCGGAGCAGGCGGCCGTCCTGCCGCTCCTACTCCACACCGCCGCCAACTCGGGCAATTTCGCGCCGCTCGCGGGTCAGTTCGTCCTCATGCTCCGCAGCTACGGCGATGCGCTCGCGTACGGAATGCACAACTCCGTCGTGTGCACGGAGGATGTGCCGTTCTACAAACCCGGAGATATCGATCGTGCGGCGCTTGCGCGCACCTTTCTCGGCACCTCGCAGGTCGATGCGCTTCAGAGTCTGTGTCGCGGCTGGCCGCGCGGCCCAATGGATGCCGACCTGCACACGCCGCTGAATTCCGACGTGCCGGTGCTGCTGCTCTCGGGCGGCAACGATCCGGTGACGCCGCCGGCAGGTGCAGAGAAGGCGCGCGTCGGCCTGAAGCACAGCAAGCACATCGTGCTCGAAGGCCTCGGTCATGGACAGCTCGGCGCGCCCTGCATGGATCGCGTGATGGCGCAGTTCATCGATACGGCTTCCGTCGACCATCTCGACGTCTCGTGCACCAAGGCCGCCAAGCCGATGCCGTTCTTTCTGTCGCCCGCGGGACCCGCGCCGTGATCGAGGCACGTGAGCTCTCGAAGAGCTTCGGCGCGGTGAAAGCCGTGCGCGGCGTGAGCTTGCGCGCGGCGGACGGCCGCATCACGGGCCTGCTCGGCCCGAACGGCGCCGGCAAGTCGACGACGCTGCGCATCCTGTACACGGTCATCCGGCCGGATGCAGGCGACGCGCTCATCGACGGGACGAGCGTCGTGCGCGCTCCGCTCGAGGTGCGCCGGCGAATCGGCGTGCTGCCGCACGCGGCGGGGATTTATCAGCACCTGTCGGCGCGCGAGAACATCCTCTACTACGGCGCGCTTCATGGTCTTACACGTGAGCAACGCGAGGCGCGTGCCGACGAGCTCATCGAACAGCTCGAGATGCGCGACTTCGCGACGCGCCCGGCGAAGAAGCTGTCGCAAGGTCAGCGCATCAAGACCGCGCTCGCGCGCGCGCTCATCCATCGTCCGCGCAACGTGCTCCTCGACGAGCCGACCAACGGCCTCGACGTGATGGCGGTGCGCAGCCTGCGCGCGTTGCTCGTCAAGCTGCGGGACGAAGGGCACTGCGTGCTGTTCTCGAGTCACGTGATGCAGGAAGTCGCCGCGCTCTGCGACGAGGTGATCGTCATCGCGCACGGAACCGTCGTCGCTGCCGGGACGCCCGACGACATTCGCACGCGCACGGGGCAGAGCAATCTGGAAGACGCTTTCGTGCAGCTCATTGGCTCCGCTGAAGGGCTGGAGTAGATGCGCGCCATCCTGACGGTCTTCGCCAAGGAGTTCCGCGAGAACCTGCGGGATCGGCGCACGCTGTTCACCGCCCTCATCTTCGGGCCGCTGTTCGCGCCGCTGCTGTTCGCGGCCATCCTGTCGCTGATGATCCAGCGCGGCGATGCGCAGAAGGATCAGCCGTTGTCGCTCGCCATCGCGCATGGCGAGCGCGCGCCGAATCTCGTCAGCCAGCTCGTCGCGTACGGCGTGACCGTCGTCCCGGTGTCGTACGAAGACGCCGACGCGCGCGCGGCCGTGCAGAGGCACGAGCACAAGCTGGTCCTGATGGTGCCGGAGGATTACGCGATCCGGTTCGCAGCCGGCCGCCCAGCACCGCTCATGCTGTATTCGGACGCCTCGGACAATTTCGCCGAGCGCGACGAGCGGCGCGTGAAAGCCGTGATCGCGCAGTACAGCTCGACCCTCACGCGTCTGCGGATGACCGCACGCGGCCTCGACCCGATGATGCTCGCGCCGATCGCCGTTCACGACGTCGACGTCTCGACGCCGGCGAGTCGCTCGGTGCTCGCGCTCGGCACGATGAGCTATTTCATCCTGCTGACGATGCTGATGGGCGGGCTCTATCTCTCCATCGACGCCACCGCCGGCGAGCGCGAACGCGGCTCGCTGGAGCCGCTCCTGACGACGCCCGTACGCCGTGAGCATCTCATCTACGGCAAGATTCTCGCGGCCTGCGCGTACATGACGCTGTCGCTCGTCCTGAGCGTCACCGCGCTGTCGATCGTGCTGCGCTTCGTCGGGCTCGAAGGCTTCGGGATGAGCGCGAACTTCGGGCCGCTCATCGCCGTGAAGATGATCCTGTACTGCGTGCCGCTGATTCCGCTCGGCGCCTCGCTCATGACGATCGTCGCGGCCTACACCCGCAGCTATCGTGAGGCGCAGACGTATCTCGGGCTGGTGCTCCTCGTCCCGACGCTCCCGCTCGTCTTCGCGAGCGCGTTGGGCTTGCGACCGACGTTGCCGTTGATGGCGGTGCCGTCACTGAGCCAGCACTTCCTGATCACGAGCCTGCTGCGCGATGAAGCCCTGCCGCTCTCGCACACGGCGCTGTCCATCGGCGCGACGCTTGCGCTCGGGCTCGTGCTCGCCGCAATCGCCGGGCGTCTCTATCATCGCGAGGCGCTGCTCGGCTAGTCCGCGAGATTGATTCGCGCGGCCGGCAACCGACCGCGCGTCAGCAGCGCCCGGAAGCGATAGAGGTGATCGGCCGCGAACTCGCGTGCCTCGATTTCAAAGCGATTGTCCCAATATCCCCGGCGCAGCCATTCGAGTACATAGCGGGCGGTGGTCAGGAGCCCGGGCTCCCATTGCTTGAGCACGTGACAGTACTCGTGGAGCATGAGAGCGGGATCGTCGAAGAACTCGGCGGCGCTGCCGCGCAGATAGATGCGGCGCCGGCGCGTCGTCGCAGTGGCCCGAAGGTGCAGGCGGGCGAACAGCGAATTTTCGATGACGCGCACGTGCGCCACTCCCGGACCGAAGACGCTCTCGAGAGCAGCTTGCACATTCGGCGGCACGGCGACCTGGCGACCCATGAGGACATACTAGTGACGGCCAGCACGGTGTACACAGTCGGGCACTCGACGCATCCGATCGACCGGTTTCTCGAGCTGCTACAGCGCCACGGCATTCGTGTCGTGGCGGACGTGCGCTCGACGCCGTTCAGCCGCTTCAATCCGCAGTTCAACCGGGCGAACCTCGGGCAGGGCCTGACGTCGGCGGGCATCCGCTATGAATTCATGGGGCAGGAGCTCGGCGCGCGCACCAGCGATCCGTCCTGCTTCGAGAACGGCCGCGTGAGTTACGCGCGGCTTGCGGCCACGCCGCTGTTCCAGCGCGGCCTTGCGCGATTGCGCGAGCTCGCGCGGACCGAGCGGGTCGCCATGATGTGCGCCGAGCGCGAGCCGCTCGATTGTCATCGCACGATCCTGATCGCTCGCGAGATGGAGCGCGCCGGCGATGCCGTGACGCACATCCTGGCGGATGGCACGCTCGAGCCAAACCGGCAGGCGATGAGCCGCCTGATCGCACGGCTCGGGTTGCCGGCTGACGACTTGTTCGCCGATTCGCCCGAGCAGATCGAAGCGGCTTACGACGCCCAGGCTTCCAAGGTGGCTTGGGCGCCGAAGGTGGGTAAGGAGTCCGGCGTCCGTCGCAGCAAACCGAGCGCGTGATCGTGGACGATGCGGCGAACGACGGCGTTCGCCTGCTCGCGCAACTCCGGAATCGCCGTCACTTCCCAGCGCGTGCCGCGCGTCAGTGCGCCCACCGCGTATAGGCTGGTGTGCGCCGCGCCGGTCATCGACACCACTCGCGATTCAGCGTCGACGGCGAGGCCCAGTCCGAGCGCGTCCGGCCGGGCGATGCGATCGCCGATCAAGCCTTGGAGCAGGGGGTTGTTCGCGCGACTCGGATCCGCCTCCGGGCCCGTACAGTTGATGAGCCGTGCGACGTCGATCGTTTGCGTCGCGCGCCCGTGACGGACCGACACGCGCAAACCCTCCGCAGCGAGCGGCTCGATGTGTGTGATGCGTCCCTTCACGATGACCAGCCGGCCGTCGTCGATCGCGCGCTGAATGCGCGCGTGAATGCGCGGCGCGAGACGATGACGATGCACGTCCCAGAACGGACGGACGTGACGCACGAAGCGCTTCTTTTCCGCGAGTGTCCAGCCGCGCCAGAGTGATGGCGCGATCGCGCGCAGCTCCGTGAACACGCGCCGCCACTTCTCGCCGCGCGGATCGTTGGCCGTGAGCTTGCGCACGTAGCGCACGACTCCGCGCAACGACGACGGCAGCGCATGCACGAAGCCTTCAGGTGCGGCGGCCATCGGACCGTGAGCACGCGGCACGAGGCCGCGGCGAGATACGGCGATGATCGGGCCGGAATGGCCCTGGTGCAGCAGGTCGTTCACGATGTCGACGGCGGTCAGGCTCGTGCCGGCGATCAGCACGGCGGCTTTCGGCGGGATCTGCGCCTTCTGCTCGGCGTCCCAGGGATCCTCGATGATCCAGCGCTGTGCGGCCGGCGGCATGCGACTGCCGAGCACGCGCGGCGGCTCGTTGCCGGTCGCGAGCACCACGACGTCGGCCATCACCGGCTCGCCATGCGCGGGTACCACCGACCACGAAGTCTCGTGCGCGGTCACGCTGTCCACCGTCGAATGCAACCAGGTCACGCGAACATTCGGCGAAGAGCGGATGTCGGCGAGCCGCGCCTGCAGGTAGTCCGCGTAATCGGCACGCGGCGCGAAGTCCTCGCGTGTCCAGTTCAGGAAGCGACGCGGTCGTTCCGTGCGCAGCCAGCGCACGAAGTCGTCCGGGTCGTCCGTCACGGACATGTTGCACGCCCTCGTGTTGAGGAGGTGGAGCCGCGAGCTCGTCGAATAGGCAACGCCGACGCCGAGGCGCGCGCGCGGCTCGAAGATCGTCACGTCGAATCGGGTTCGCGCCTGCTGCTTCAACGCCTGAAGGAGGAGGACGGCCGCCGCGCCACCGCCAACGATGGCCAGGCGGACCGGCAACTGCGCAGACGAAGGAGTGAATTCCATGGGAGCCCGTCCTGCTGATCCGAGGGCAGGCAGCGTAGTGACGGTGCGGTGACAAAGTCGGTAGCTCCCCGATGCCAATCCTGTCACCGCGGCCGAGGACACGGCCGAGCCGGGGCTACTTGCCGATGCAGAAGCTCGAGAAGATGCGCCCGAGCAGATCGTCGGTGGTGAATTCGCCGGTGATTTCCCCGAGGGCCTGCTGGGCGACGCGCAGCTCTTCGGCGACGAGCTCGCCGGCGCGCCGTTCTTCGAGCTGGCGCGCGGCCTCCTCGACGTGCGCACGCGCGCGCGCGAGTGCCTCGAGATGGCGGCGACGCGCGGAGACTGTGCCGGCCTCCGCCGTCAGAAATCCCATGGACGACTTGAGGTGCTCGCGCAGCGTGTCGAGCCCTTGTCCGGAAAGCGCAGAGATGTTGAGACGCGGTGGACCGGAGTAGGTGTCCGCCACCGGCAGGCCTCTCGCGAGATCGCACTTGTTGAAGACGAGCGTCACGGGGACATCGGGCGGCAAGCGATGCTGCTCTTCCTGGAAGGCACGGCCGTCCGGGTCCGCGGGCGTGTCGATCACGAACAGGACGCGATCGGCGCGCGCGAGCTCGGCTTCGGCGCGGCGAATGCCTTCGCGCTCGATGTCGTCGGGGCTCTCGCGCAGGCCTGCGGTGTCCAGCACGTGCAACGGCATACCATCGATGTCGATGCGCTCGCGAAGGATGTCGCGCGTCGTGCCCGGGATCGGCGTAACGATCGCGGCGTCGTAGCCGGCGAGCCGATTCAACAGGCTCGACTTGCCTGCATTCGGCCGCCCGGCGATCACGACGGTCATGCCTTCGCGCAGCAAGCGCCCTTGGCGCGCGCTCTTCTCGACGGCATCGAAATGGCTGCGCACGCCCGCAAGGCGCTCTTCGAGCTGCCGATCCGCGAGGAAATCGATCTCTTCTTCGGGAAAGTCGATCGCGGCCTCGACGTACGTGCGCAGCTCGATCACCGCCTCCGCGAGACCCTGCACCATCGCGGAGAACTCACCTTGCAACGAGCGCATGGCGGCGCGCAGCGCCTGACGGGAGCCGGCGTCGATGAGATCGGCGACGGCCTCCGCCTGCGCGAGATCGAGCTTGTCGTTCAGAAAGGCGCGCTGCGTGAACTCGCCCGGCAGCGCGCGCCGCGCCCCGAGCTGCAGAACGCGCGAGATCACGGCGTCGATCGACACGGGGCCGCCGTGACCCTGAAGCTCGAGCACGTGCTCGCCGGTGTACGAGTGAGGCGCCGGAAAGAACAGCGCGATGCCGGCATCGATCGGCTGGCGCTGCTCGTCGAGGAAGCGCACGAACGTCGCGCGTCGTGCCGGCGGCACTTCGCCGACGATCACCGCGGCGATCTCCGGCGTCTTCGGTCCGGAGATGCGCACGATTCCGATGCCCCCGCGTCCGGGCGGCGTCGCCGCGGCGACGATGGTGTCGATGCGTGCCATGCCGCGCGAGGCTACGCGCGCAGCCCCGCTCGGAAAAGAGCCGCCCGCTATGTCTTCTTCGCCGATGCCTTGATGCGCCGGTTGATGTTCCACTGCTGCGCGATCGAGAGCAGCGTGTTCGTCACCCAGTACAGCACGAGCCCCGCCGGGAAGAACGCGAACATGAACGACATCACGAACGGCATGAACATGAAGACTTTCTGCTGGACCGGATCGGCCCCCGGCGTGCCCTGCAGCTTGTACTGCGCGAACATCGCCGCCGCCATGATCGCCGGCAGCACGAAGAAGGGATCGCGCGACGACAGATCGTTGATCCAGCCGACGAACGGCGCCTGCCGCATCTCCACGCTCTCGAGCAGCACCCAGTAGAACGCGAGGAACACGGGGATCTGGATGAGCATCGGCAGACAGCCGGCGACCGGGTTCACCTTCTCGCGCTTGTACAGGTCCATCATCGCGCGGCCGAGCTTTTCGCGATCGTCCTTGTACGTCTCCTGCAGCGCTTTGATCCGCGGCGAGAGCAGCTTCATCTTCGCCATCGACCGGCCGCTCGTCTCGGACAGCGGATAGAAGAGCAGCTTCAGGAGGAATGTGACGATGACGATGGCCCAGCCCCAATTGCCGAGCAGGTTGTGCACCCACGACAGCACGATGAAGAGCGGCTTCGCGAGCAACGTGAGCTTGCCGTAGTCGGCCACGAGCTGCAGCTCCGGGCCGGCCTTCTCGAGTTGCGCCTGCAGCTTCGGACCGACGAACAGCGTCTGCGTGAACGTCTGCGATTGCCCCGGCGCGATGGTGACCATCGGACCGGCCGCGGCGAGTCGATACTCCTGCCCTTCGGCGCGGAGCGTGAACCGATACTCGACATCTTTCGGCGGCACGACCGCGCCGACGAAGTGATGCTGCAAGGACGCGATCCAACCGTTCGTGACCGGGATGTTGAGGGTCCTGTCGTCCTCGTCCGTGATCTTCAGCTTGCGGTACTTGGTGCCGTCGTAAATGGCGGGGCCGTGGAACGCGTAGTTCTCGACGTTCGTCGTGAAGAGAGTGCGCTTCGTGACCGGGTCGCGGCGTAGGATTTGCGCGTACGACGCCGCCTGCCAGGGCGCCGCGGACTTGTTGTCCACGCGCTCCTCGAGATCGATGCGGTAGCTGCCCGGCTTGAAGATGAACGTCTTCGTCACGGTGACGCCGGCGTCATCCACCCACGTGAGCGGCACGCGCAGCTCCTGCGCGTTGCCGAGCCGATAGTCGGACTGTGCGCTGTGGAACGTCGCCAGATGGTTCGGGCGCGCGCTATCCGCCGGCCCCGTCAGCCCGGTCTGTAAGAGATACAGGGTGTCCGGGTTGGTGTTCATCAGGCGCACGAGCTCCGCGCCGCCCTTCACCTTCGGATACTTCAGCAGGTCCGCGCGCTCGAAGGTGCCGCCCTGAAGGTTGATATCGAGATCGAGCACGTCGGTGCGGACGTGAACCGAGCCGCCGCTCGGTACGCCGTTCGCCGCTTCGACTTGTTGGCCCGGCGGGCTCGCCGGCGCCGAACCGGTGGCGGGCGCCGGCGTCTTGTCGGCGCCGCTCGCAGCCGACGGTGTCGAGGCCTGCGGGATCGACTCGCCGAGCGTCGGCGTCTTCGCCTGTCCGCTCTGTGTGCTCGCGGCGGGAGTGGGTGGGGTCGGGGGCGCATAGTCGCGCATCCACGCTTCCCAGTTGAGCCAGAGAACGAGCGCGAGCGCGATCCAGATGAAAACGCGAGGATTGCCGGTCATGGACGATATTCAGTGTGGCCGTGCAATGGGCACGGTGGCGGATCGAATCCGCCGGGATGAAACGGGTGGCACTTGGCGAGGCGCTTCAGCGTGAGCCAGCTGCCGCGCAGTGCGCCGTGCAGATGTATGGCCTCGAGCGCGTAATTCGAGCACGACGGATAGAAGCGGCAGCCGCCGCCCACGAACGGCCCGAGCGTCGACTGATAGAGCAGGATCAGGAACCGCGCGAGGAGTCGCATTGTTCTCGCACCTTGCGCCACAGCTCTTCGATCTGGGCGCGCAGCTCGCGATTGGCGGCGCCGCGGGCCCGCGCGCGCGCGCTCACCACGATGTCCACCGCGGGCAGCGCGTGTTGATGAAGACGGAAGGATTCGCGCACGACACGCCGGATGCGATTGCGTTCCACCGAACCGCCGGCCGTCTTCGAGGCCACGGCGAGCCCGAGTCGCGGGCGGCCCACATCGTTCAAACGCGCAGTCACACCGAAGAACCCATTCCCCATGCGCCGGCCGCGCGCGTAGACCGCTTCGAAGTCCGGCTTCCGCCGCAAGCGCCGTTGCGCGGGAAGAGTGAGTCGCTGGGGATGCGCGCGGCCGTCGCTCAATGGCCCTCGAGCTTCCGCCCGCCGCTCGACGACGAGCGGGGACTCTCCTGTTAAGGAATGAGCTTCTTGCGGCCCTTCGAACGACGCCGGCTCAACACCTTGCGCCCATTCTTCGTGGCCATGCGCGCGCGAAAGCCGTGCGTGCGCTTACGGCGCAGCTTGCTCGGTTGATAAGTACGCTGCATGGTAACGAGGCTCCAAGAGGCCGGCCGAAAAAAGGGTGGCAAGGCTAAGCCGCGCCCCTGCGGGTGTCAACACGGAAGACTTCAGCCAACGCGTCTACGGGTATAGACTCCGCACCCCCTTTCGCACCTCCGCTGAAGAGCTCATTCGCGGGAGACCCTTGCCTGTGGAAGCTACGCTCTGGACTCGATGTGTTCACGCTCTCGAAGCGGAGTTGCCTGAAGACCAGTTCAACACTTGGGTTCGCCCCCTGCAGGTCGTCGAGCGCAACGGCTCGCTGAAGCTGCTCGCGCCGAATCGCTTCGCGGTCGACTGGGTGAACACGAACCTGCTCGCGAGGATCGGGGAATTGCTGAGGGACAGCGCGACGGGCGATGCGCCCATCGTCACCGTCGAAGTCGGCTCGCGCGCGGCGATGAACGGCGGCGCGAATGGCGCCTCGCATGCGCTGCCGGACTCGCCGCCATCGCGGCCGCGGCGCACGGAAGGGCTCGTCGTCGGCGCGCGCATCAACCCGGATTTCACCTTCGCGAGCTTCGTCGAAGGCAAGAGCAACCAGCTCGCGCGCGCGGCGGCGTACCAGGTGGCGGAAAACCCCGGCCATGCCTACAACCCGCTGTTCCTCTACGGCGGCGTCGGCCTCGGCAAAACCCATCTCATGCACGCGATCGCGCACCTCATCAAAGAGCGCGATCACGACGCACGCGTGGCTTATGTTCACTCGGAGCGCTTCGTCGGCGACATGGTGCGCGCGCTCCAGCACAACAAGATCAACGATTTCAAAACCGCGTATCGCTCGCTCGATGCGCTGCTGATCGACGACATCCAGTTCTTCGCGAACAAGACGGGCTCGCAGGAAGAGTTCTTCCACACCTTCAACGCGCTGCTCGAAGGGCAGCACCAGGTGATCCTCACGTGCGACCGCTATCCGAAGGAAGTCGAGGGTCTCGAGGAGCGCCTGAAATCGCGCTTCGGTTGGGGCCTCACCGTGGCCATCGAGCCGCCGGAGCTCGAGACGTGCGTCGCGATCCTCATCACGAAAGCGCAGGCCTCGGGCGTCGCGTTGCCGGAAGAGGTCGCATTCTTCATCGCGAAGCGCATTCGTTCGAACGTTCGTGAGCTCGAAGGCGCGCTGAAGCGCGTCATCGCGAACTCACGCTTCACCGGTCACGCGATCACGCTGGAGTTCACGCGTGAGGCGCTGAAGGATTTGTTGTCGCTGCAGGCGAAGCTAGTCACCATCGAGAACATTCAGAAGACGGTGGCGGACTACTACAAGGTGCGCATGGCGGATCTGCTGTCGAAACGCCGCAACCGTTCGGTCGCGCGTCCGCGGCAAGTGGCGATGGCACTCGCGAAGGAGCTGACGAATCACAGCCTGCCCGAGATCGGCGACGCCTTCGGCGGGCGCGATCACACGACGGTGCTGCACGCCTGCAAGCGCATCAAAGAGCTTCGCATGGAAGAGCAGCGCATGACCGAGGACTACACGAACCTGTTGAGAACCCTGGCAGGATGATGTGGATTTCGCTGTTCATTTCCTGTGGATGAATCTGGGGATAAAGTTACGCACAGGGCATGCACAGGTGAACCCCAAGTCGTCCCGGGATTTTCACAGGCGCACGCTGCTCACAACTTCTTGATCCAGCTCGACAGTTCGAACGATCACCGTTATTCACAGGCCTTATCGCTACAACAATCAGGCTTTGAATCCTAAGAGAAAGAGTTATTCATGAAGCTCACGGCGACCCGGGAAGACCTTCTTTCGCCTCTGCAGAGTGTGATCGGCGTGGTGGAGCGCAGGCAGACGATGCCGGTGCTCGCGAACGTGCTGCTCTCGGCACGTGAGGATCGGCTCAGCATCACCGGCACGGACCTGGAAGTCGAGCTGATGGCGACGAGCTCGGTGAGCGTGGGCGCAGGCGGGGACATCACGGTACCCGGCCGCAAGCTGCTCGACATCTTCAAGGCGCTTCCGGAGAAGACGAGCGTTACGGTAAGCACCGAGGGCGATCGGGTCTCGGTAAAGGCGGGCCGCAGTCGCTTCACGCTTTCGACGCTGCCGGCTGCCGAGTTCCCAGTGGTCGACGAGATCAACGCTCAGCAAACCCTGTCCGTGAGCCAGGGGGAGTTCCGGCGGCTGATCGACAAGACGCATTTCTCGATGGCTCAGCAAGACGTTCGGTACTACCTGAACGGCATGCTGCTCGAGACCGAAGGCAAATCGTTGCGCGCGGTCGCGACGGATGGGCATCGACTGGCGCTGTGCGAAACCGAGCTCGCGAGTCGCGCGAAGACGGCGCAGCAAGTGATCGTGCCCCGGAAGGGCGTCCTAGAGCTGCAGCGGGTGCTGGGGACGGAAGGGACGCTGGAGCTGGCTGTGGGCACGAATCACATTCGCGCCCAGATCGGCTCCGTTCGCTTCACTTCGAAGCTGATTGACGGCCGTTTCCCGGAATATGGGCGCGTGATCCCGTCCAATCCGTCGAAAGTCGTGGAGGCGGACCGAGAAGTTCTGCGCTCGGCGCTACAGCGCACGGCGATCCTCTCGAACGAGAAGTACCGTGGCATTCGCCTCATGTTGAAGCCGGATCTGCTCACCTTGCAGGCGCACAACCCGGAGCAGGAAGAGGCCGAGGATCAGATCGAGGTCAGCTACAAGGGCGACGAGCTCGAGGTCGGCTTCAACGTCAACTATCTGCTCGATGCGCTCTCGGCCATCGATACCGAGAAAGTCGAGATCGGGCTGACCGATGCCAACAGCAGCTGCCTCATCCGCGCGCCGGGTGCGACGGCGGCACGCTACGTCGTCATGCCGATGCGGCTCTAGCGCCCGACGCGGCATTCCCATGAGTCTTGCGGAGCTCTCCCTGGAGGACGTTCGGTGCCTCCGGCGGGCGGAGCTGCACCTGCATCCCGGACAGAACCTGATCTGGGGTGACAACGCCTCGGGCAAGACATCCCTTCTCGAAGCCATCTTCCTGCTGGGCCGCGGTCGATCGTTTCGCACCCGCAACTCCGAGCGGCTGATACGGCACGGCGAGGCGCGACTGCGCGTCGTGGGCAAGACGGTCGGTCCGCCGCCCGAATCGATCGGCGTCGAAGTGTCGCGGACCGGCGGGACCGTCGCGAAACTGCGCGGTGCCTTCGTACAGTCGTTGGCCGAGCTGTCCCGCGCATTCGCGGTTCAGGTGATCGAGCCCGGTGCCCACAAGCTCATTGAGGAGGGCGCGCAGCGCCGCCGGCGATGGATGGATTGGGCGGTCTTTCACGTGGAGCCCGGCTTCATCGATGTGTGGTCGCGATATGCCCGCGCGCTCAAGCAGCGCAATACCGCGCTGAAGACCATGCCGAACCAGGCTTCGATGTTCGACGGAGAAGTCGCCCGTCACGGGGAAGTCATGGCGAATCTTCGCCGCGACTTCGTCGACCGGCTGCAGCCTCACTGGGCGACGGCCGTTCGCGAGCTGACGGGTCTGGACGTCGAGCTGCACTACGCGCGCGGCTGGGCGGCGGATCTGACACTCGCTGAAGCGCTCAGCGCTTCTCGTGATCGTGACATTCACCGCGGGACGACCCACGTCGGTCCGCATCGCGCTGACATCGTGGTCCGCCTCGAGCGCGGGCTTGCTCGGGAGACCCTGTCGCGTGGCCAGCAAAAGCTGGTGGCCGCGGCGATGACGCTGTCTCAGCTCAGCCTGATCCGGGAACTCACCGGGACGATACCGACACTGCTTCTCGACGATCCCGCCGCCGAGCTGGATCGCGAGCGACTGGGGCGCTTCGTGGCCCAAGTTCGGCAGCTGCAGTGTCAGCTCGTGCTCACGTCGCTGTCGCCGGAGGTCGCACTGTTCGGCGCACCGGATCGCGTGTTCCACGTGGAACAGGGCAGCGTGTTGGTCGAGGGGTGACGCCACGAGCGCTGGACGGCGGCGGATTAAGTCCGCTCATGAGTCGGGGCCTGCCAACGAAATAGGCCGCGGACCAAGCGGTTTCGACTGAAGAGATAGGCGGGCAGTTGAGGGTCGACCTTAATGGGCCTTGGTATGCCGCGCGCTCACGGCGTCCCGCCTCGAGGAGCTTTTCCGGGGCGCTTCTAGGACAAGAGCGGTCACGGGCACGCCAATTCCGCGCGGAGCCTGTTCCACGTGGAACGGATGCTCGACGCAGCGCTGAGCCTCACTGTCCGAGTTCACGGGGACAAGCCCACGGCCAGTCTGCTTTCTGACGTTGCGGATAGGCGCAGGGGTTCGCCCAGAGTCCGGCGATCTCCATGCCCGAAGGCCGCCCACATCGCTGGCAAGACGAGACGGGTCGCATGGCTCTCCCGGAGCAGATCACGCCGAACGGATGAACCCGGGGCGGCCGGCGACCCACTCAGGTCTTTCCGAAGCGCGACGCACCGTCGCCTGGCCTAGGCGTCCGGCGCTTTGCAGGCTTTGTTGCCCGATGCGCTCTCGCACGGAAAAGCGCCCGGGCCGACTGGCCGCTCGGGAGATCGGCTCCGGCTCTCACGCGCTGCGCGGTTTCACCTGCGACGCCGGCCGCTCGGCAGCGGCCGACGTCGAGTGTCTTTCGCGCACCGGGCGGCTCGCGGCGCCCAGAGCACCCGTCGCGCTCGAGCCCAGCTGCGTGGGTCCGCGCCAGGGTGCTCGATCGCAGGCGCCATGGTGGTCGCGTCGCCCGGGACCTGTAGCCTCCCTGGCGCGGCTGGGCGCCCAATTGAGCCGCCTCTTCTCTGAGCGCACCCGGGTCGTGCCGCCGATGGCGAGGGGGCCACTCCGCACCGGGGAGTGTTCGCCCGAGCGGCGCGCGAAACGGCGCCAAGTGCAGGACGCTAGCGCTGGGGTGTCGCCACGGTCGTACGGGCCGCCGCGGTAGTGTGCGTGCGCATCACTGGGCGTCGACTTTGGCCTCGCGCCGCACGGGCTTCGGCGTCATCGAGTGCGGCAGCGGGAGCAGCAAGTTGGGCAGCGCAGGCACGGCGGGCAGCCTTAGCCGCGCCTACGTAATCGGGCGATCTGAGCAAGTGCCGGGAGAACTCGAAGCGCCCGATCGCGCAGGGGCTGGATGCTATGGCTGAGTCAGCGTTACCGAGGGTAGGCACAAAGTCGCACGCTGCTGGACCGCGCATACGGACCGCCTTTGCGCCGTTCCACGTGGAACACGCACCGACGCGCCGCGGAGTGTTATGCCCGGGGCTCGACCACACCTCGGTTCTGTTCGCGCCACTCCCCGCCGCGCCTGCTTTCAGGCGCGTAGACCGCCGCGTTCCCGCCAATTCAGACTACGCGTCGCGGTTGCGCCCCAGGCCTCCAGCCCCCATATCGAGGGCTTCCCGCGCACTCCCGCCGTCCGCGGTTTCACGTGGAACGTCGGGGCGGTCCAAATCGCCCTAAAGCCTTGTTTCCCATGGCAGAAGAGGCCTTTGGGCCGGTATAATGCGCACCCCCAGGAACGGGTCACTTCATGTCCGCCAACGACGTCTACGACTCCAGCAAAATCAAGGTCTTAAAGGGACTTGAAGCCGTCCGAAAACGCCCCGGAATGTACATCGGCGATACCGATGACGGGACCGGCTTGCACCACATGGTCTTCGAGGTCGTCGACAACTCCATCGACGAGGCTCTAGCCGGGTACTGCGATCGCATCGTCGTCACAATTCACGCAGACGAGTCGGTCACGGTGACCGACAACGGCCGTGGAATTCCGGTCGACATCCATCCGGGCGAGGGCGTCTCCGCGGCCGAAGTGATCATGACCGTGCTGCACGCCGGCGGGAAATTCGACGACAGCTCGTACAAGGTGTCGGGCGGCCTGCACGGCGTGGGCGTGTCCGTCGTGAACGCCTTGTCCGATTACCTGCAGCTCACGATCGAGCGCGACGGCAAGATCCACAAGCAGGAGTACCACCTTGGCGAGCCGGTGGCGCCGCTCGCGGTGGTCGGCGAGACGCAGCAGCGCGGCACCACGATCCGCTTCAAGCCGAGCGCCCAGATCTTCACGAACATCTCGTTCAACTACGAGATTCTCTCGAAGCGCCTGCGCGAGCTGTCGTTCCTGAACTCCGGCGTGCGCATCGAGCTCGTCGACGAGCGCGAGAACAAGTCCGACGTCTTCGAGCACGCGGGCGGCCTGGTCGCCTTCGTGAAGTACCTCAATCGCACGAAGGTGCCGATTCACGAAACCGTCTTCGGCTTCCGAACGCCCTACGGCGCGACGACCGTCGAGGTCGCGATGCAGTGGAACGACTCCTACACGGAGAGCATGTTCTGCTACACAAACAACATTCCGCAGAAGGATGGCGGCACGCACCTCGCGGGCTTCCGCAGCGCGTTGACGCGCACGCTCAACGACTACATCGAGAAGGAGCTCTCCGCGAAGCGCGAGAAGATCGCGACGAGCGGCGATGACGCGCGCGAGGGGCTCACGGCGATCCTGTCGGTGAAGCTGCCGGATCCGAAGTTCTCCTCGCAGACGAAGGACAAGCTCGTCTCGTCGGAAGTGAAGGCTGTCGTCGAGAACGCGGTGAGCACGAAGCTGCAGGAGTTTCTGCTCGAGCATCCGCAAGAGGCGCGCGCCATCGTCAACAAGATCATCGAGGCAGCACGTGCGCGCGAGGCCGCGCGCAAGGCGCGCGAGATGACTCGCCGCAAGGGTGCGCTCGATATCGCAGGCCTGCCGGGCAAGCTCGCCGATTGTCAGGAGAAGGATCCGGCACTTTCGGAGATCTTCATCGTCGAGGGCGACTCGGCCGGCGGCTCCGCGAAGCAGGGCCGAGACCGACGCACCCAAGCGATCCTGCCGCTCAAGGGCAAGATCCTGAACGTCGAGCGCGCGCGCTTCGACAAGATGCTGTCGTCCGCCGAAGTGGGCACGCTCATCACGGCACTAGGCTGTGGGATCGGCCGCGACGACTTCGACATCGACAAGCTGCGCTATCACCGCATCATCATCATGACGGACGCGGACGTCGACGGCTCCCACATCCGCACGCTGCTCCTCACGTTCTTCTATCGGCAGATTCCGATGCTGATCGAACGCGGGCACGTCTACATCGCGCAGCCGCCGCTCTACAAAGTGAAGCGCGGCAAGCAAGAGCAGTACGTGAAGGACGACAACGAGCTCAACGCGCTGCTGCTCAACACGGCGCTCGAGAATGCGGCGCTCTACGTCAACGCGGGCGCGCCGCCGCTGCAGGGTTCGGGCCTCGAGATGCTTGCGCGCAAGTACATGGAGGTGCAGGCCATCATCAAGCGCTGGTCGCGACGCTATGACGATCGGTTGCTCGAGCAGCTGATCTACATGCCCGAAGTGTCGCCGTCGGATTTCGACCGCATCGACTGGCTGCGCAACTGGGCCCGCGATCTGAACGACCGCCTCAATGCGCTCGACGATGGCACGCGCACGTATCGCGTCGAAGTGCGTGGCGCGAGCGACCAGCATGCGGCGCGCATCGTCGTGAACAAGACGGAACACGGCACTCCATCGCAACGCTTCCTGCCGCGCGAATTCTTCGAGAGCGCGGAGTACCAGCGGATCGCCGATCTCGCCCGCACACTCGCCGGACTCATTGGCGAGGGCGCGCACGTGGTGCGCGGCGACGATCGCCAGGACGTCGGCTCGTTCAAGGAAGCCATGAAGTGGCTGTTCGACCAGGCGCGCCGCGGCCAGACGATCCAGCGCTACAAAGGCCTTGGGGAGATGAACCCGGAGCAGCTCTGGGAGACGACCATCGACCCGGCCAGCCGCCGGCTCATGCAGGTGAAGATCGAAGACGCGGTCGCCGCAGACGACATCTTCACCACGCTCATGGGTGACCAGGTCGAGCCGCGTCGCGAGTTCATCGAGAAGAACGCGCTTTCTGTAACAAACCTGGATATCTGACGCGCAACTGAATCCCTAATGGATCAATCGCCCCAACGAAGGGGCGGTTGGAACGCCAGCGCGGGACCGAGCCGCATCGCGAAGTCGTGCCGCTTCTAGCAGCTGGGGGCCGGTCAGTCAGGTGGCCGGTGATGCCAAGGCGTGCCGAGCCGAGCAAAGGGTCCGCGAGCGCAGGCAACCGCCTGCATGCGCTCACCGGCCCTGCTCGCCCGATTGTCGCTCCCGGCTCAGTGCCTCAGGCCTGCGTGTAGGCCGTCTTCACCTGCGTATAGAACTCGACCGCGTAGCTCCCTTGCTCGCGTGGTCCGTAGCTCGACCCCTTGCGCCCGCCAAACGGGACGTGCGGGTCCACGCCTGCGGTCGGCAGGTTGACCATCACCATGCCGGCCTGCGCGTGACGCTTGAAGTGCGTCGCGTGCTTCAGAGACGTGGTGCAGATGCCAGCGCAGAGCCCGAACTCCGTATCGTTCGCGAGCTGCAGGGCGTGCTCGTAGTTGTCCGCCGGCATGACACTCGCCACCGGCCCGAAGATTTCCTCGCGCGAGATGCGCGCGTTCGGTCCTGCGGCGACGAGCGTCGGCCGCATGTAGTGACCGCGCTTCGCGAGCGTCAGGGTCTCGCCGCCGAACAGCACCTGTCCGCCTTCCTTGCGGCCGATATCGACGTACTGCAGGTCCTGATCGAGCTGCGCCTTGCTGGCCACGGGCCCGATGTCGACGCCCGCCTCCAGCGCGTGACCCACTTTCAACGACTCGAGCCGCTTTACTGCGCGCTTGATGAACTCGTCGTACACCGGCTTCTCCACGATGAGCCGGCTCGAGGCCGTGCAGCGCTGACCCGTCGAGAAGTACGCGCCGTTGATCGCGCACTCGACGGCCAGATCGAGATTGGCGTCCGCGAGCACGACGAGCGGATTCTTGCCGCCCATCTCGAGCTGCACTTTCGCGCCGCGCAACGCGGCTTGCTTCAGCACTTCCTGGCCCGTCGCGACCGATCCCGTGAATGTGATCGCATTGACGCGCGTGTCCTTCAGCAGCGCCGCGCCGACGACACTGCCGCGACCGACGACGAGATTGAACACGCCCTTCGGCAGCCCCGAGCGCGCAATGATGTCGGCGAGCGCCGCCGCGCAGCCCACGACGATTTCCGCCGGCTTCAGAACGACCGCGTTGCCGTAAGCCAGCGCCGGCGCCGTCTTCCACGCCGGAATCGCGAGCGGGAAATTCCAGGGCGCGATGGCACCGACGACGCCCACCGGCTCGCGCGTGATCTCGACGTCTACACCGGGTCGTGTCGAGGCGAGCTTCTCGCCGCGAATGCGCAGCGCCTCGCCTGCGAAGAACTTGAAGATCATTCCGGCGCGGACCGTCTCACCAATCGCTTCGGGCAGCGTCTTGCCTTCCTCCCGCGCGAGCAATCGGCCGAGCTCCTCCTTGCGCGCGAGCAACTCGCTGCCGATGAAATCGAGCACGTCGAAACGCTTTTGCGGCGTCGACTCGCCCCAGGCGGGCGCGGCCGCGCTGGCCGCGGCAATGGCGTCGTCGACCACCTTCGCGTCGGCCTGGCGATACTCGCCGATCGCGTCCGAGAGATCCGAAGGATTCTCGCTGACCGCCGCGTCGCCGTTGCCTGCGACCCATTCACCGCCGATGAAATTCTGAATCCGTGTGCTCATGGGCAATCGTCCTGTTCGTTGGGCTTCAGGTCACAGCGCCTGAACCTCGTAGGGTGCGAAACCGGCAGGGGCGACCGCAAGTGGATTCACGAGCGGAGCGCCGAGCGCCGGCAGCTCGATCTCGAACGCGTCGCCCGGCTCGACGCGAATGCCGTCGGCACAGCTCAGCGTGGCCGTGCCGAAGAAATGCAGGTGCACGTCGCCGGGCACGCGATGCGCCGCGTACTTGAAGTGGTGGAATTCGAGATTGGCGAGCGAATGACACATGTTGTCCTCGCCCGTGAGGAATTCCTTCTCCCAGCGAACGCTCGCCCCGCGCCGGATCCGGCTCGTGCCGTGCAGGTCCGCCGGCAGCGGCCCGGTGCGCAGCTCGGGTCCGACACTACACTGGCGCAGCTTCGAGTGCGCCAGATAGAGGTAGTTGCGTCGCTCGATGATGTGATCCGAGAAGTCGTTGCCGATCGAGTAGCCGAGGCGCACCGGCTTGCCGCTGGGCGCAATGACGTAAAGCCCGACGACCTCCGGCTCCTCGCCGAAGTCGAGGGCGAACTCCGGCGCGACGATCGGCTGCCCGCACCCGACGACGCTGCGCCCATTGCCTTTGTAGAACCACTCCGGTTGCGCGCCGACCTGGCCGGGGGCGGGCCGGCCCCCCTCCACGCCCCACTGGAACATCCGCATCGAGTCCGTGACGGGAGGCGCATCCGGCCCAGTCGGTTTCGACTTCAGGTGCATCGCGTCGCGAGTGGCGGCGCTGCCCAAGTGAGTGAGCCCCGTGCCCGACACCAGGCAGTGCGCTGCATCGGGATGCGTGAGCGGCGGGAGCATGCGGCCTGACGCGAGCAGCAGCGGATAGTCGTGCTCGCCATCCGTGCTTGCCGCTTCGACGAGTTGCTCGAGGCTCGTACCCCGCTCGATCGCGGCGAATGCGAGCTCGTACATCGATGAATACGCGCTCAGCGTGGTGGCGCGCAGTCCGGCCTCATCGACGCGTGCCACTCGCACGCGGTCCCGCTCATCCTGAAATTGAATCAACCGCATCGTCACCTCGGCGCCTGCCGCAAATTGTGACGAGCCTTCCGATATCCAGCCAATTCAAAATCGCGGCCGAGCGATACGGAACCGCGTATGTCAGGCGCCTTGCGCGCCCTGCGAATCGAGGGACCGCAGCGTGCTCTCGATCCACGCCTGCGCGCGCTCGTTCACTTCGCGCGGGTCCATGCCCTTCGGGTCGATCGGCGGCCCGATCACGACGCGAATCAGCCCGGATCGCTTCAGCAGGCCGCGTCGCGGCCAGTAGCGGCCCGCGTTGTGCGCGACGGGCACGACGTAACGCCCGGTCTCGCGCGCTAGCAGCGCGCCGCTCACGCCGTACTTGCGCGTCTGGCCGGGTGCCATGCGCGTCCCCTCGGGGAAGACCATGACCCAGTCGCCTTCGCTGAGCCGCTGCCGACCTTGATCGACGACCTGATTCACGGCCGAGCCGCCCGACTTGCGATTGATCGCGATCGCATGCAGCTGACGGATTCCCCAGCCGACGATCGGAATCCACAGCAGCTCACGCTTCAGCACCCAGACCTGACGCGGGAACACGACCGCCATCGCGATGGTTTCCCACGACGACGAATGCTTCCACAGCGCGATGTGATTGCCGGGCGGCAGGTTCTCGCGCCCCTCGATCACGTAGTCCAGTCGACACGTCCACTTCAGGACGTTGAGCAGAGCCGCGGCCCAGAATCGCGCGAGCACGAAGCGTCGCGGAAACGGCAGGAAGCAGCACACGATCACGAAGAAGATCGCGTAGACGAACGTCCAAACGAAGAGGAAGGCCGTGAACACCAGCGAGCCGACGACATGCACTCTGCCGCCGCTCGAGGTGGATTCCGAAGCCTGCGCGCTGGCGTCCACGCGGCTCAGCCTGGCAGGCGCGAGAGGTCGGCCACGCCGCCGAACAGGCCGCGCAGGCCGGCCAGCAGCGCGAGTCGATTGGCGCGCAGCTTCGGGTCTTCCGCGTTGACCATCACCTGATCGAAGAAGCCGTCGACTGCGGGCCGCAGCTGCGCGAGCTGTCCGAGCGCCGCGGTGTATTCACGACGCGCGGTGGCGGCCGAAACCGATTCGCGCAGTCCGCGCACCGCATCGAACAGCCGAATTTCCGCGTCCTCGCGCAGCACGGCGATGTCCACCTCCGTGCTCGCGACGTCATCGCTCTTGCGCAGGATATTCGCAATGCGCTTGTTGGCTGCCGTGAGGCTCGTCGCTTCGGGCATCTCGAGGAACGCGCTCAGCGCGCGCAGCCGAGCATCGAAATCGAGCGGCGAGCGCGGCCGGGTCGCCAGAACCGCGTCGAACATTTCCGTCGTGATCGTGCGCTGGCCGGGCGTCTGCAATGCGGTGCCGTCCAGGTAGTACGAACGCAGGCGCTCCATCACGTATTCGTAGATCTCGTCGGCAACGTGCTCGGCTTGCACGGGCTGCAGCGCGACCGCGCGCTCGATCAAGCCTCGCAGGTCGAGATCGAGCTGCTTCTCGATGAGCATGCGCAGGACACCGATGGCGGCGCGGCGCAGACCAAACGGGTCCTTGGCACCCGTCGGCTTCTGTCCGATCGCGAAGATGCCGGCGAGCGTGTCCAGCTTGTCGGCGACACTCACTGCGACCCCGATATTGGTGCTCGGCAGAGCATCGCCGGCGCCGCGCGGCAGGTAGTGCTCCCGGATTGCGATCGCGACCTCCGGGGCTTCGCCGTCCGCCTGCGCGTAGTAGCCACCCATCACGCCTTGCAGCTCGGGGAACTCGCCGACGAGCGCGGTCAGCAGATCGCACTTGCAGAGCTCGGCGGCGCGCTCTGCGAGAGCGCGCGGATCGCCGCCATTGGGCGCCTCACCTTCGTGAAGACTCGCCGCGATCTCGCTCGCGAGCGCGCGGATGCGTTTCACCTTGTCGCCGAGCGAGCCGAGCTTCGCCTGGAAGGTCACCTTGTCGAGCGCTTCGCGGCGCGCGGCGAGCGGCAGCTTGCGATCCTGCTCCCAGAAGAAGGCGGCATCGGCAAGCCGCGGGCGCACGACGCGCTCATTGCCCGCGCGGACTTGAGCGGGATCCAGGCTTTCGATGTTGCTGACGGCGATGAACCACGCCATCAGCGCGCCGCTTGCGTTCTCGACGGGGAAATAGCGCTGGTGCTCCTGCAACGTGGCGATGAGCACCTCGCGCGGCAGATCGAGGAAGCGCTCTTCGAAGCGCGCGGCGAGCGGCACGGGCCACTCGACCAGCGCGGCGACCTCGTCGAGCAGCGCATCGTCCATCACGGCGCGGCCGCCGACCTCCTCGGCCTTCGCGGCAACGCCATCGCGGATCACCGTGCGGCGCTCGACGAAATCCGCGATGACCTTGCCGCGATCGCGCAGCGCCTTCGCGTATCCGGCCGGGCTCGTGAGGCGAATCTCCTTCGGCGCCATGAACCGATGGCCACGGGTCGTATTGCCCGCGGGAACACCGAGCACCGACGCGGGCACGACGTCTTTGCCGTACATCATCACCAGCCAATGCACGGGCCGGACGAACTCGGCGTCGCCGCTGCCCCAGCGCATGCGCTTCGGAATGGGTAGGGCGTCGAGCGCGGCCTGGACGATTCCTGGCAGGAGCACCACGGCGTCGGTGCCCGGCTTCGTGCCTATATAGAAGAGGAACTGCCCTTTGCCCTCCTCCAGCTTCTGCAGCTCGGAAACCGGGACACCGCAACTTTCGGCGAAGGCGGTCGCCGCGCGCGTCGGCTGGCCGCGCGCGTCGAAGGCCGCCGTGACCGGCGGTCCGCGGCGCTTGATGTTCTGCTGGGGCTGGCGGGAGACCAATCGTTTCACCAGCACGGCAATGCGGCGCGGTGTGGCGAAGGATTGCATCTGCCCGTGCGCTAGTCCGACGGCGGCCAGTCCGCTCGTCACGCCACTCGCGAACGCGAGCTCCAACTCCCGCAGCGCTTTCGGGGGCAGCTCCTCGGTGCCGACCTCGACGAGAAAGTCTCGCCGCTCGATCTTCGCGACCTCGGCCATTACGACGCCTTCCGCAGTTCAGGGCTTGCGGCCCGCTGCCGCTCGAGCATCGGGAAGCCCAGCGCCTGGCGGCTCTCGTAGTACGCCTGCGCCACCGCGCGTGCGAGCGTCCGCACGCGAAGAATGAAGCGCTGTCGCTCGGTGACGGAGATGGCGCGCCGCGCGTCGAGCAAGTTGAAGGTGTGCGACGCCTTGAGCATCTGCTCGTAAGCGGGGAGCACTAGCTTTGCCGTCAGCAGATCGTTGCACGCCTTCTCATGGTCGTCGAAGTGCCTGAACAGCACCGCGACATCCGCATACTCGAAGTTGTAAGCCGACTGCTCGACCTCGTTCTGGTGGAAGACATCGCGGTAGGTGACGCGCCCGAGCGGTCCGTTGGTCCAGACCAGGTCGTACAGGTTCTCGACGTTCTGCAGATACATCGCGAGCCGCTCGAGGCCGTAGGTGATCTCACCGGAGACCGGCTTGCAATCGAGCCCGCCCACTTGCTGAAAGTAGGTAAATTGCGTGATTTCCATGCCGTTCGCCCAGACTTCCCAGCCGAGTCCCCACGCGCCGAGCGTGGGCGACTCCCAGTTGTCCTCGACGAAGCGGATGTCCTGAACGCGCGGGTCGAGACCGATCGCGCGCAAGCTGCCGAGATACCGGTCGAGGATGTCGAGCGGCGATGGTTTGATGATCACCTGGAACTGGTAGTAGTGCTGCAGCCGGAACGGGTTGTCGCCGTAGCGCCCATCGGTGGGGCGACGGGAGGGCTGCACATAGGCGGCGCTCCAGGGCTCCGGACCGATCGCCCGCAGAAACGTGGCGGTATGAAAGGTGCCGGCGCCCATCTCCATGTCGGCCGGTTGCAGAATGACGCAGCCCTGATCGGACCAGTATTTCTGCAAGGCGAAGATGAGCTCCTGAAACGTAGCCGGCGCTCGACCCACTTTCATAAGACGACGGACCCACCGAAGAAAAAGAGCGGGCGAGTATAGCGGCCCGGGCCACGGCGATGACTCATCACGCGGGGCCCGCGATGGCCCCAAGGCGCTAACGCGACACAGCTCGAGCGGCGCGGCCGCGAGCGCGTCGCACCACCACTGCGCGCGAAAATTCCAGCTAAACTCTCCTGCACTCTATTGGTGCGCTACCATGGTGCGCGCGCACCGATAGTGTGCAAAGCCCGCTTCCCTCACCGCCAAGTCCTTGATTCATAACAGGCTGTGTCCTGGCATGGCGTCTGCACTGCCAACACGCTCTGCAACGGGCAGGGTCCGGCGCATGGTTGGGTTGAGGCATCGCTCCAGAGAATGGCGATTACCCGTCGCGCCAGCAGAGCAACCCCTATTTCCCGGAGGCCGATATGACGACGACACCGAGTGACGTGCTGAAGCTAATCAAAGAGAAAGAGGCTAAGTACGCCGACCTACGTTTCACCGACACCCGCGGTAAGGAACAACACGTCACGATTCCCGCGCGACTCGTCGACGAGGATCTGTTCCGCGACGGCAAGATGTTCGACGGCTCCTCGATTGCCGGCTGGAAGGGCATCAACGAGTCCGACATGATCCTGATGCCCGACCCGACGACGGCGGTCATCGATCCGTTCTTCGAGGACACGACCGTCGACATCCGCTGCGACGTCATCGAGCCCGCCACGATGCAGGGCTACGAGCGCGATCCGCGCTCGCTCGCGAAGCGCGCCGAGGCGTACCTGAAGTCGACCGGCATCGCCGATACCGCGCTCTTCGGCCCCGAGAACGAGTTCTTCATCTTCGACAGCGTGCGCCACAGCGCCGGCCTGAACGGCTGCATGTACGAGATCGACTCGCTGCAGGGCGCGTGGAACTCCCCGCGCGTGTACGAGAACGGGAACATGGGCCACCGCCCCGGTCTGAAGGGCGGCTACTTCCCGGTGCCGCCGGTCGATGCGTTCCAGGACATCCGCTCGGCCATGTGCGATGCCCTCGAAGAGATGGGCCTCAAGGTCGAAGTGCATCACCATGAGGTCGCCACCGGCGGCCAGTGCGAGATCGGCGTCGGCGCGGGCGGCCTCGTCGCGAAGGCCGACCAAGTGCAGATCCTGAAGTACGCGGTGCTGAACGTCGCGCACGGCTACGGCAAGACCGCCACCTTCATGCCGAAGCCGCTCGTCGGCGACAACGGCAGCGGCATGCACGTGCACCAGTCGCTCCAGAAAGAAGGCAAGGCGCTCTTCGCAGGCGACAAGTACGGCGGCCTCTCGGATCTCGCGCTCTACTACATCGGCGGCATCATCAAGCACGCCAAGGCGCTCAACGCGCTGACGAACGCGGGCACGAACAGCTACAAGCGATTGGTGCCGGGCTTCGAAGCGCCGGTGATGCTCGCGTACTCCGCGCGCAACCGCTCCGCGTCGATCCGTATTCCGTGGGTGTCGAACCCGAAGGCGCGCCGCATCGAAGTGCGCTTCCCGGACTCGAGCGCCAATCCGTACTTCGCGTTCGCCGCGATGATGATGGCGGGCCTCGACGGCATCCAGAACAAGATCCACCCCGGCGATCCGGCGGACAAGGATCTGTACGACCTCGAGCCCGAGGAGGCGAAGCACATCCCGACGGTGTGCCACTCGCTCGACATGGCGCTCGAGCATCTCGACAAGGATCGCGAGTTCCTGACTCGCGGCGGCGTGTTCACGAACGACCTGATCGATGCCTACATCGCGCTGAAGATGCAGGAAGTCACGAAGTTCCGCATGTCGACGCATCCCGTCGAGATCGAGATGTACTACTCCGTTTGACGACGATGGAGGCCATGTGACCAGAGGGTTTCTCTCGACGGACGCAATCGGTGCGATGGCGGCACGAATCGTTGCATCGCGCCCGCCGAGGGGACCCCGGTCACAGTTCCATGACGAAAGCGTGGCCGGGTCCGCTGCGTCCGGCCCACGTCTTTTGTCGTATGCAGGCAGCGGGGCTATGCTCCGTTGCTATGCGCATCTCCCCAGTTACCTTAATGTGCTCGGCCGCCATCGCGCTTGCGTGCGCGAGCACGTTTGCGGCGACCACCGTCTACAAGTGGGTGGACGAGAAGGGCGTCGTCCACTACAGCGATCAGCCGCATCCGGATGCGCAGAAGCTCGACGTGCAGTCGGCGCAGACCTACAGCTCAGGCGATGCGCGGCGCGTGCCCAGCTATTCGACTCCGACCTCGAACCCGCAGCCCACGGGGACGTATCGGGTTTGCGCGATCGCACGGCCCGAGAACGACGAAGTGTTCCTGAACACGGATACGGTGAACGCGCAGGTGCGGCTGCAGCCCGCGCTACGCCCCGGCGATCGCCTCACGATCACCATGGATGGGAAGACCGTCCAAGACGGTGCCAGCACGAGCGCGACGATCAAGGTGGAGCGGGGCTCACACTCGCTCGCCGCAACCGTGACGGACTCGTCGGGTGCACTCGTGTGCTCGACACCGAGCGTGACCTTCCACGTGCGGCAGCCGTCACGACTCGCGCCGAATCCCGCGAATCGACCGCGCTTCTGATCGACAGCGGCCGCGCGCGCGCCGCAGGGCTCGCGTGATGGCTGCGGAATACAACCTGCCGTCGGCGCTCTCGCACTTCGATCCGACGGATCTCTTCGACGCGCTCTCGACCGGCATCATCCTGCTCGACGCGCAGCTCTGTCCGATCTACGCGAACGTTGCCGCGCAGGACCTGCTCGCGTTCAGCCTGAATCAGGCCCGCGGCCGGCCGTTCGGGGATTTCTTGCACGACACCAACGGGCTCGTCGCGAACCTGCGCCGCGCGCTCGAGACGGGCGAGGGCATTGCCGATCGGGAAATCACGGTGCGACCCATCGGCTCGACCCGCGAGCCGCGCGTGCTCGATATCACGATCACGCCGCTCGAAGGCCAAGTGACCGGTACGCACCTGCTGCTCGAGCTGACGGACGACACGCAGCGCAGCCGCATCTCGCGCGAGAACGACCTGCTCGCGCGGCTCGACAGCAGCCGCATGATGATCCGGCAGCTCGCGCACGAGATCAAAAATCCGCTCGGCGGGCTGCGCGGCGCGGCGCAGCTTCTCGGTCGCGAGCTGACGAGCGATGACCTCAAGGAATACACGAGCGTCATCATCACCGAAGCGGATCGCCTCGCCGCGCTCGTCGACTCCATGTCGGGCCCGAATCGCCCGCCGGCGCGCACGCTGGTGAACGTGCACGAGCTCTGCGAGCACGTGTATCACCTCGTGCGCAGCGAAGCGAAGGCGACGATTCTCGTCGAGCGCGACTACGACCCGAGCTTGCCGAATGCGCTGCTCGATCGGAACCAGATCATTCAGGCCCTGCTGAATGTCGCGCGCAACGCGATGCAGGCGCTCGGCGAGCGCGGCCGTATCGTATTGCGTACACGCGCCCTGTCGAATGTGAGCATCGGCTCGGCGCGTCACAAGCTGGTCGCGAGCTTGCAGGTCGAGGACAACGGCCCGGGCGTGCCGCCCGAGCTGCGCTCGAACCTGTTCTATCCGCTCGTCACGGGACGGGCGAACGGGACGGGCCTCGGTCTTGCGGTCGCGCAGGATCTCGTCACGCGTCACGGCGGACTCATCGAATTCGAGAGCGAGCCGGGACGAACCATTTTCACGTTGTTGTTGCCTTTGGGTGATGCCACATGAGCGTCCAGTCTCTGAGAGTCTGGCTGGTCGATGACGACGCTTCCATCCGCTGGGTGCTCGAGCGCGCGTTCCGCAACGGCGGCATGACGCCGCGCGCGTTCGAGGCGGCGGAGCCGGCGCTCGACGCTTTGCGGCGCGAGTCGCCCGACGTGCTGATCACGGACATTCGCATGCCGGGACAATCCGGCCTCGACTTGCTGAAGAAGATTCGCGATGCGCGGCCGGCGCTGCCGGTCATCGTCATGACGGCGCACTCCGATCTCGGCAACGCCGTGTCGGCCTACGAAGGCGGCGCGTTCGAGTATCTGCCGAAGCCGTTCGACATCGATCAGGCGGTGGACCTCGTGCGCCGCGCGGCTCGCGTGCAGCCCGGCGCCGCGCAAGAGCCGGCGCCCGTGCCGAAGATCCCGGAGCTGCTCGGCCGCGCGCCGGCCATGCAGCAGGTGTTCCGCGCCATCGGCCGGCTGGCGCGCTCGAGCGTCACGGTGCTGATCACCGGCGAGTCGGGCACCGGCAAGGAGCTCGTCGCGCGCGCCCTGCACGATCACAGCCCGCGCTCGGGCAAGCCGTTCATCGCGCTGAATACCTCGGCGATTCCGGCGGACCTCCTGGAGTCGGAGCTGTTCGGCCACGAGAAGGGCGCCTTCACCGGAGCGGATTCGCAGCGGCGCGGCCGTTTCGAGCAGGCCGATGGCGGCACGCTCTTCCTCGACGAGATCGGCGACATGTCGACGCCGCTGCAGACGCGACTGCTGCGCGTGCTGGCCGAGGGCGAGTTCTATCGCGTCGGTGGCCAAACGCCGATTCGCGTCGACGTGCGCGTGATTGCCGCCACCCACCAGAACCTGCAGGATCGCGTGGCGCGCGGGCTGTTCCGCGAGGACCTATACCACCGGCTGAACGTCATTCGCATCGAGCTGCCGCCGCTGCGCTCGCGCGCGGAGGACGTGCCGGAGTTGCTCGAGCATTACATTGCCGCCGCCGCGCACGAGCTCGGCGTCGAGCCGAAGACGCTATCGCCCGATGCGCTCGCCAAGCTCACTTCGTACAGCTGGCCGGGCAACGTGCGCGAGCTCGTTAATTTGTGCCGGCGGCTGAGTGTTCTCGCGCCGGGCACGCAGGTGCAGGTGGAGGATTTGCCGCACGAGCTGATCGCGGCAACGCCGGCGGGCCCTGTCGATGCGGACTGGGCGCGCGCGCTCGCCAGTTGGGCCGATCGTCACGCCATGACCGGCAAGAAGCCGATGCTCGACGAAGCGCTGCCCGAGTTCGAACGCGTGCTGATCCGCGCGGCCCTGAAGCGCACGCAAGGGCACCGTCAAGAAGCTGCCAAGCTGCTCGGCTGGGGGCGCAACACGCTCACCCGCAAGCTGAAGGAGCTGGCGATGAACGACATCGACCACGGTCGCGACGAAGAGGCCGCCGCGCAGTAAGTCCTGCAAGAGGCCCGACTCTGAAACGGGCCTCTATAATCGCGGCCCATGACGTGGGCTGAGATCTGGCATACCGAGTTCGCTTGGAACACCGTCGGCGCGTGGACGCTCGGCGTCCTCGCATTTCTCGTCACCTTCACGGTGCTGCCGCTCGTCAAGAGATACATCGGCGCACAGCGGCGTAAGTGGGCGCAGGCAGGACGTGAGCTGCCCGTCGCCGTCGACGTGGTCGCACTGCTCGTGGATCGCACGAGCAAAGTGTTCCTGTTCACCACCGCCGTCGCGTTCGCCTTCACACAGCTCGAGTTTCCGAATCACATCGAGCGCGCGGTGTACGTCGCGATCGTCGTGACGTTCTGGTTCCAGATCGGCCTGTGGGGCATGGCCGCCGTGCGTTACGCGGTGGACAAGCGCGGGCGCCGCGGCGCGCCGCTGGACCCGACGCTCGCGAGCTCCATCGACATCATCGTCTTCATCGCGGGGCTTGCGGTCTGGACGATGGCGTTCCTGCTCGCGCTGGACAATCTCGGCGTGCAGATCAAGCCGCTGCTGGCCGGCCTCGGCATCGGCGGTATCGCCGTCGCGCTCGCCGTGCAGACGGTGCTGGGCGATCTGCTCGCTTCCATGTCCATCGCGCTCGACAAGCCCTTCACCGTGGGCGACTCGCTCCAGGTCGACGACCTGAACGGCACCGTCGAGCACATCGGCGTGAAGAGCACGCGCATCCGCAGCCTGACCGGCGAGCAGATCATCATCGCGAACGCGGACCTCCTGAAGAGCCGGCTCCGCAACAACAGCCGCCTGCGCGAGCGCCGCGCGAGCTTCATGTTGAACGTCGCGTACGGCACGCCGGCGGAGAAGATGCGTGCGATTCCGGAGATCGTGCGCGAGATCGTCACCGCACAACCGAAGACGCGCTTCGATCGCTGCCACTTCATGCAGTACGGCGAGTACGCGATGCGCTTCGAAGTGGTGTTCTTCGTCACGACCCCCGAGTACAGCGTGTACGCGGATACGATGCAGACGGTGAATCTCGCGATTCTCGAGCGCTTCGAGCAACTCGGCATCATCTTTGCGTTTCCGGCCCGTCCGTTCGATCCGGCGCTGTTCCCGAAGCCCCGCACCTAGCGGACCCGCGGGGATCGATGTTCCACGTCGTGCTCGTCCACCCGGAGATTCCGCCGAACACCGGCAACGTCATCCGGCTCTGCGCCAACACCGGCTGCACGCTGCATCTCGTGAAGCCGATCGGGTTCGACATCGGCGCGAAGGCGGTGCGGCGTGCCGGGCTCGACTACGACGCGCTCGCGGACGTGCGTACCCACGTCGATCTCGACGACTGCTTCCGCGCACTGGCCGATGCGCGCCGCTTCGTCATCGAAACGGGCGGCGCGCGCATCTACAGCGATGTGCGATTCGTGCCCGGGGACGCGTTCATCTTCGGCCCGGAGCATCGCGGTCTCACGCAAGCGGTGCTCGACCGCATCCCGCGCGAGCAACACCTCACGATTCCGATGCGTGCCGGAAATCGCAGTCTCAATCTGTCCAATTCGGTGGCGCTCGTCGTGTACGAGGCCTGGCGGCAGAACGGCTTCGCCTAGTCGTGCTCGGCCTTGATCGGCCGGGTCATCAGGTCACGAACGACTTCTTTCGCGGCCTTCTTCTCGTAGAGCACCGAGTACAGCCCTTCGCAGATCGGCATGGCGACGTTCGCGCGCTGCGCCACCATGCGCACGGCGCGCGCGGCCGGATAGCCCTCGACCGACTGCCCGATCTCTGCGAGCGCTTCTTCCGGCGTCTTGCCGGCCGCGAGCAGCAAACCGAAACGACGATTGCGCGACTGATCGTCGGTGCACGTGAGCACGAGATCGCCCAAGCCCGCGAGCCCCATGAACGTCTCGCGTTGCGCGCCCAGCGTGACGCCGAGACGCGTCATCTCGACGAGCCCGCGCGTGATCAAGGCGATGCGCGTGTTCGAGCCGAAGCCGAGCCCGTCGGAGAGTCCCGCGCCCACGGCGAGCACGTTCTTCACCGCGCCGCCGACCTCCACGCCGACGATGTCCGTCGAGGTGTACGCGCGGAAATTGCTCGACGAGAGCCCGTGCGCGAGCGAACGCGCGAACGCCGCATCCGGCGAGGCGATGGTCATCGCCGTGGGCAGACCCGCGCCGACTTCTTTCGCGAACGTCGGGCCGGAGAGCACGGCCATCGGCCGCGCCGATCCGAGGACCTCGCGCGCCACCTGGTGCGGCAGCTTTCCGGAGTCCAGCTCGAATCCCTTGGTCGCCCATGCGACACGCGTCGTCGCGTCGAGCCGCGGAGCGATCTCCTGCAGCACGGCGCGGAACGAGTGGCTCGGCACGGCGACCAGCACGTCGAGCGAGCCGTGCAAGGCGGTGGAGAGCTCGGTCGCCACCATCAGCGACTCGGGGAAAGTCGCGTCGGGCAGGTAGCGTGCGTTACGCCGCTCCAGCGACATCGCGCGCAGCTGCGCGGCGTCGCGTCCCCAGAGCCGTGTCACGCGCCCGCTGCGGGCGAGCTGAATCGCGAGCGCAGTGCCCCACGAGCCGGCGCCCAGCACCGCGATCGGCGCCTCGCGCTCGGCTGCGGCCGTCACGCGTAGACCCCCTGCACGTGGGCGGCCAGCTGTCAGTTGGCCGCTGCGGCTGCGGGCTGCTGTGCGGCCTGCTGCGCATACAGCGCGTCGAAGTTCACCGGCGGCAGCAGGAACTGCGGGAAGCCGCCCTGCGTCACGAGGTTCGACACGGCCGCACGCGCGTACGGGAACAGCACGCTCGGGCAGATGCTCGCGATGGAGCGCTTCATTTCCGGCTCGCCGAGGTTGCGCATGACGAACACGCCGGCCTGCTTCACTTCGACGAGGAACAGCGTGGTCTCGCCCTGCTTGGCGGAGACGGTCACGGTCAGCACGACCTCGCGGACATCCGTCGTCAGCGGGTTGACGCCCGTGTGCAGATCGAGATTGATCTGCGGATTCCACTCGCCTGCGACGCGCGGCCCGTTCGGCGCCTCGTACGAGCAGTCCTTCAGGTACACGGCCTGAAGGGAGAGCTGCGGCGCATTCGGGTCGGTGTTCGCGGCGCCAGTATCGTTCGCATTCGTGCTCATCTCATGATCCTTGCTTGAGTAGTGGGTCGAGCCGGCCGGTTGCCTCGAGCTCCATGAGCTCATCGCACCCCCCGACATGCGTCTCGCCGATGAAAATCTGCGGCACCGTACGCCGGCCGCTGCGCGTCATCATCTCGGCGCGCAGCTCGGGCCGCGCGTCGACATCGATCTCTTCGAACGCCACGTTCTTGGATTCCAGCAGCGCTCGGGCCCGCGCGCAGTACCCGCACCAGCCGGTGGCGTACATGACGACTCGCGGGGTGCCGGTGGCAGTGGCGGACTTGGGTTCGGACACGGACATCTTCTCGCTGAAACGGTGCTCCGCCGCGCAGCTCAGCTGCGCGTGACGGGCAGATTCTCCGCGCGCCAGGCCTGGAGCCCGCCGCGCAGGTTCACGACTTTCGTGAAGCCTTGCTCCGCGAGCTTGCGGGCCGCGGAGCCGCTCGTCGCGCCGGTCTCGCAGTACACGACAATCGGCTTCTCTTTGTACTTTTTCAGGGTCTCGCCCGCCTTGCCAATCTGCTCGAACGGCAGATTGCGCGCGCCCGCGAGATGGCCGGCGGCGAAGGCCTCCGGCGGCCGCAGGTCGAGCACCAGGGCGTTCTGGTTCATGAGGCGGATGGCGTCCTGGGGGCTGATCGCCATGAAGCTGTTGGCGCGCGCGCGCAACTCCATGACGATGGCGACGATGGCAATGACCACCGCCGCGCCCGCAAGCACGGGGTGATTGCCGATGTATTCGATGAGCCGTTGCACCGGAGGGCTACTGCCTGCACGCAAAGGGCGCGCATTATAGTGCCTCGAACGTCGGCGGGGACCGTGGGGGGAATTTTCGGGTGAGTGTCACGATGAGCGGAGCGCGGCGCCTAGCGGCCGCCGTCGCTTGCGCGCTGGCCCTCGCGGCCGTAAGTGCTGCCCAGGACGCGAAAAAAACCGAAGCGGAGCTGAAGGCCATCAAGGCCGAGATCGCGCGTGTGACGCGCGAGGTCAGCCGCGACCAGGTCGAAAAGGACCGGCTCACCAAGGAGTTGAAGAGCGTCGAGCTGTCGGTCGGCGAGATGCGCGAGAGCCTCGAGCAGGTGCGCAAGGAACGGGCCGAGCGCGCGCAGAAGCGGGCCGCGCTCGCCGCCGAGAAGCGCGAGCGCACCGCGGACCTCGCCCGCGAGCGCGAATCGCTGGCGGGGCAGTTGCGTGCGGCGTATCTCATCGGCCGCAACGAGCCGCTGAAGCTGCTCCTGAACCAGCAGGACCCGACGCGCACCGGGCGCATGTTCGCGTATTACAGCTACTTCGGCCGCGCCCGCGCCGAGCAGATCGAGCGCATCAACACGAATCTCGCGCGGCTCGAGGAGCTCGACGCCGAGCTGGCCGCCGAGGACGGGCGGCTCGCCGCGCTCGAAGCCCAGCGCCAGAGCGAGCTGCAGCGGCTCGATGCCGCGCGCGCCAAGCGCGGCCTCGTGCTCGCGAGTCTGCAGGCCGAGGCGCGGACGCGCGTCCAGACCCTGGAGCGCATGAAGCAGCAACAGGCCGGGCTCGAGAAGCTGCTCCGCGACCTGAAGCGCGCCATGGAAAAATTCCCGGCCGCCGGCATCGACCCGAACACGGCCTTCGGTCGGTTGCGCGGCCAGCTCGCGTGGCCGGTGGCGGGCAAGCTCGTCGCGCGCTTCGGTGAAGAGCGCGTCGGCGGCCTCAAGTGGGATGGGGTGCTCGTCGCCACCGAGCGCGGCGATCCGGTGCGCGCCGTCGCGCCCGGGCGCGTCGTGTACGCGGACTGGCTGCCGGGCCTGGGCCTCCTCACGATCGTGGATCACGGCGACGGCTATCTCAGCCTGTACGGGCACAACGAGCGGCTGTACAAGGCGGTGGGCGATCGCGTCGCCGCCGGCGAGCCGGTCGCGGCGGCCGGGGACAGCGGCGGTCGGCCGCGCCCCGAGCTCTACTTCGAGATCCGGAAGGGCGGGAGACCGGTAGACCCGCGGCCGTGGTTCAAGAGGAGCGCGCCATGAGCCCGCACGCCGCGCGGCGGCGCCGCATGAGGGCCGCCGGCCGTGGCCGCGCGCCTCACCGCCGCACGGAGATTCGCCCCGCGCGTGTGTCGGCCCGTTCGATCGCAACGTTGGCGTACAGCGGCACTGCATAGCGCCCCGCAATTAAGTCGCATCGCGGGCCGCACCGTCCGGTACCGGACGCATCGCGCTTTCGCCAACTCGCGCAACCTTTCCGCTGCCTGTATCTGAGAAGGTTCGGGTCCGAGCCACTCAGACGACCTGTATCAGAAAATGACTAAGGACGGGCGGAGCGGCACAGAGCGAGCGGCGGCATGGGGCTCGTTCGAGCCGTATGTACAACTCATCCGCGCCCTGCTGCCGCGCGCGAGCAGCGTCGCGGTCTTCGATGCCGCCGGGGAGATGCGCTGGACCAGCGAGACGACGATCGGCCCGGATCTCGTGCAGCTCATCGAGGAGATCCTGCCGAACGCGCGCGCCGATCGGTCCGGCGCGGGTGAGCTGCGGGTGCTCGGCGGCACGACCCCCGTATACGCCTGCTGGCTGCGGAACGACAACGGCGACCTGCTGGCGATCCTCGCGATCGTCTGCCGCGGCAACGGCTCGATCGATTCCACCGGCCGCGGCTTCTCGCTCGCGCACGCGTTCCTGCGACCCGCGCTCGAGTGCATGCGGCGCGATCTGCTCGCGCGCGCGCTCATCGACGATCTCACCGGAACCGTGACGGCGCTCGACCGCGATCTCGAGCTGCTGCTGAGCGATGCGACGCGGGCGCCGGGGTCCGGGAGCGAAGAGGACGAGCTCAAAGGCATCGTGCAGCAGGCGCTCGAACATCTGCGCTGCGCGACGGCGGCGCTGATCGTGCCGGACAAAGGCATCGTGCTCCTGCGGAGCACCGGCGAGCACGCCGCGGCGAATCAGCTCATCGCGCGCACGCATCGGCAACTCCTCAAGATGGGCCAGATGCGCCGCGAGCCGGTCGTCATCAACAAGCTGAACGGCCCCGTGGACGGGGCCACTCTGCCCTACCGCATTCTCGCGTGCCCGATCGCGCAGCACGGCGGCAAGGGCGCCGGCATCCTCGCGATGTTCCGCGAGCTCGGCGCGCCGGAGTTCTCGACGCGCGATGCGCGGCTCGGCGGCATCCTCGCACGCAAAGCGAACAGCGTCATCGAGAGCAACTACGACGCAATGAGCGGGCTCTACACGCGGCCCGCGTTCGAGAATCGGGTGCGCGCCGTCGTCGGCGCGGCGAAGAAGAACGCGCCCTGGAGTGCGCTGTACATCGACACCGACCAGCTGCACGTGATCAACGATCACTTCGGCATGCACATCGGCGACGGCGTCATCGGTCAGCTCGGCGAGCTCATCCGCAGGCGCTTGCCGCCGGGTGCATTCGGCGCGCGCATCTCGGGCGATCGGTTCGCGGTGCTGCTGCCGACGGCGCTGGAAGACGCGGCGCAGTTCGCGGAATCGCTCCGCGAAGGCGTCGAGCAGCTCGGCACGATGCACGGCGAAGCGCGGATGCACGTCTCGATCAGCATCGGCGTCGCGGCGCTCGACACCGAATCGGGCGAATTGATGCACTCGCTCGCGGCGGCCGAAACTGCCTGCAAGGCGGCAAAGGATCGTGGACGCAATCGCGTCGAGACATACCACTCCAGCGATCTCAGCATGGTGCGCCGATTCACCGACATCAACATCGCCGCGCGCCTGCGCGATGCCATCGCCGAGAATCGCTTCCGGCTCTACGCGCAGCTCATCACGCCGATGAATGCGGCGGCCAACGCACACCCCTACTACGAGCTGCTGCTGCGGATGATCGATGAGGACGGCCAAACGCTCGGCCCCGATCGCTTCCTGTCCGCCGCCAATCGCTACCAGCTGATGCCGACCATCGACCGCTCGGTCATCGACCAGGCGATCGCCTCACTGAAGCCGTACGCGGAGCTGCTCAGCGGCCACGCCGTAGGCTTCGCGATCAACTTCTCCGGCCAGTCCTTGAACGACGACCATTTTGGCGACTTCCTGCTCGAGCGCATCACCGCGAGTGGGCTCGATCCGTCCGTGTTCACCTTCGAGCTCACCGAAACGGCCACCGTGGCGAACATCGCACGCGCGCAAGCGCTGATGGAACGGCTACGCGGTCTCGGCTGCGGAGTGGCGTTGGACGACTTCGGCACGGGTCTCTCGTCACTTTCCTATCTGCGCCAGCTGCCGGTGACGACGCTGAAGATCGACGGCAGCTTCGTACGCGACATCCTGAAGGACGCGCGCTCCGACTCCATGGTCAACGCGATTGCCCAGCTCGCGCGCAGTATGTCGATCGCGACAGTTGCGGAATACGTCGAAACGGAAGAAATTCGCCAGCGGATCGCCGCCATCGGCGTGGATTACGGCCAGGGCTTCGCGATCGGGCATCCGATCCCCTTCAGCGAGGTGCTCGCCGAGCTGCCGTTGCTCGCCTCGGCCGCTGCACCGGTGACGTGCAGCGACGACAGTCTGCCGACGCTTCGTACGGCCAACATGCGCTGAGCGGCCGGCCGCGCCGCCCGTCGGGACCTGCGTCCCAATCGGCGGAATTCGTAGCGTTCGGCAATTGACCCATGGCGCGCCCCTGTAGTATTCCGGGTGCTCGTTTTCGGGGGTCTGAGAGCAAAGTTGATGATGCGATCTCGCACGCTGATCGCTCTCGTCGCGGGAGCGGTCTTTGGTTTCTCCGGTGCCATCGCCGGCGACGTGAAAGCCGAGCGGCGGCCGGATGTAGCCGTGCAGGCCCCCGCGCAGCTCCCGTGGGAGCAAGCGCGGCTCTTCGCCGAAGTCTACGAGCGCATCAAGCGCGAGTACGTCGATGAGGTCGACGACAAGGTCCTCATGGAGAAGGCGATCCGCGGCATGGTGGCCGCGCTCGATCCGCACTCCGCCTTCCTGGACAACGACGAGTTCGAAGAGATTCGCCTCTCGACCATGGGCTCGTATCCGGGCGTGGGCATCGAGGTGGTCGCCGAGGATTCGGCGGTCAAGGTGCTGCGGCCCATCGAGGGTTCGCCCGCCGACCAGGCCGGCATGCAGTCGGGCGATCTGATCGTGAAGATCGACGACAAGGATGTCGGCGCGGATCTCGCGGGCGCCATCGCACAGATGCGCGGCCCGGCCGGGAGCCTCGTGCATCTCACCGTCCGCCGCCCGACGACGGGTGAGCTGCTCGACTTCTCCCTGCGCCGCGCGAAAGTCGATGTGCACAGCGTCTCCGGCACGACGCTCGAGCCGGGCTTCGGCTACGTGCGCATCACCAGTTTCAGCGAGACGACGGCGGACGACGTCGCGCGCACGATCGCGACGATCAAGCGCGACAATCCGAAGGGTCTGCACGGGCTCGTGCTCGACCTGCGCAACAATCCCGGCGGCGTGCTCGAAGCCGGCGTCGCGGTGGCCGATGCGTTCCTGAACGACGGGGTGATCGTCACGGCGGATGGCCGCACGCCCGATGCGCGCTTTCGGATGGAAGCGACGCCGGGCGACCTGATCGACGGCGCGGAGCTCGTCGTGCTGGTCAACGGCGGCTCGGCGTCCGCCGCGGAAATCGTGGCCGGCGCGCTGAAGGATCACAATCGCGCCGAGCTCATCGGCCACAAGACCTACGGCAAAGGCTCCGTGCAGACGGTGATGCCGCTGTCCCACGGCGGCGCGATCAAGCTCACGACGTCGCGCTACTACACGCCCTCGGGCGTCTCGATCCACGGCAAGGGCATCAACCCCGACATCATCGCGGAGGGGCCGGAGCTCGCGCCGGCAGACATCCGCGTCAGCACCAAGCCGAGCGTGCCGCTCGCCGCGCGCGATCGGGAAATCCAGCTCGCGCTCGACACGCTGAAGTCGCACGAGCAGTTCCCCGAGCGCGTGGCGCGCACGGACCCGCTCGCCGTCCACCAATAGCCTTGGGCTCTACAGGGCACTCGGCCCGACCGCTGACGAAGTGGCCCCGCTCGCGCGGGGCCTTTCGTTTTTCGCGTAAGCTGTCGGGCCTTCATCGGTACGGCTACGGCGAGGCTCGCTCTTGGATGTGATCCTGTGGTTCGTGGACCTCGTCCTCCACCTCGACAAGCACCTTCTCGAGCTGCTGCAGCAGTTCGGCCCGTGGATCTACGTCATCCTGTTCGCGATCATCTTCGCGGAGACGGGGCTCGTCGTGACCCCGTTCCTACCCGGTGATTCGCTGCTGTTCGCCGTCGGCGCGCTGGCCGCGGTGGATACCACCGGCACGCTCAACGCGCCGGTCATCTCTTTCCTGCTCGCGCTCGCGGCGGTGCTGGGCAACACGGTCAACTACCAGGTGGGACGCACCATCGGACCGCGCGCCTTCACCGGACGCGTGCGGTTCCTGAAGGTGGAGTATCTGCGCCGCACCGAGGAGTTCTTCGAAAAGTACGGCCCGATGACGATCGTCGTCTCGCGCTTCATGCCGATCATCCGCACCTTCGCGCCTTTTGTGGCCGGCATCGGGCGCATGGCCTACGTGCGCTTCCAGGGCTACAACATCCTCGGCGGCGTCTCGTGGGTGATGCTGTTCATCTGGGGCGGGTATCTGTTCGGCAACATCCCCGTCATCAAGAACAATTTCGGGATCGTGACGATCCTGATCATCGTCGTGTCGGTGATGCCCGCGATTCTCGCGGTGTTGAAGCGCAGGCGCGCCCCCGCGACCTACTGATCCGCCACCGTGACGCGGTTACGGCCGGCGTGCTTGCTCGTGTAGAGCGCCGCGTCGGCGTCGCGCATCATGGCCGCCGCAGCGGCCTCGACGCTCATGGGCGCCTTGGGCAGCCCCGCCACGCCGAAGCTCGACGTCACGGTGAGCGCGCCCGTCGAAATCGGCATCGGTCGCTCCGCGCATGCCGCGCGCACTTTCTCCGCCGCGACGGCCGCGCCGGAGCAATCGGTCTCGGGCAGCACGATCGCGAACTCCTCGCCGCCGTAGCGGGCGATCCAGTCGCTCGGGCGAATGAGCGACTTGGCGAGCTCCGCGAAACGCTTCAGCACCTCGTCGCCGCTCGCGTGGCCGCGCTCGTCGTTGATGAGCTTGAAGCGATCGATGTCCGCCATGATCACCGCGAGCGGCCGATGGTAGTGCTGCGCGCGCTCGACTTCCTTCAGCAGCTGATCGTTCAGGTAGCGCCGGTTGTAGGTCCCGGCGAGCGGATCGGTGATCGACAGCAGTTGAATCTTCTCGTTCGCCTCGCGCAGCGACTGCTCGAGCTTCACGATGCGACTGCCGGCCGAGAGGCGCGCGAGCAGCTCCGCCTGATTTGCGGGCTTGCGCACGTAGTCGTTGGCGCCCGCACCGAGACCCGCGACGAGATCGTCGGTCGTGAGGTGACCCGTGAGCAGCAGGATGTAGATGTACGTGCTCAGGTTGGCGGCCCGCACGCGCCTGCACAGGGTCGGGCCGTCCATGCCGGGCATGTCCCAGTCGGTCAGCAGGATGTGATACTGGCCTTCGAGAATCTTCGTGAGCGCTTCCTCACCGTTCTCCGCGGTGTCGACGAGGTATCCGGCGCGGGAGAGCTGGCGCTCCAGCATCAGGCGCTGCGTCGGCTCGTCCTCGACGAGCAGCAGGCGGAACTTCTCTTCCGTGCCGCTCATGCCGCCATCTCCGCCGTGACGTAGCCCGCCGCGTCCGTGTAGGCGCGGCGCAAGGAATCCAGCGCCGCGCGCAGCTCGGGCAGCGGCTTTTCTTTCGCGTCTTTTTCGAGCGTCGCGGCCATCTTGGCGAGCTCGTGCGCGCAGATGCTCGAGCTGCCGCCCTTGAGCTTGTGCGCCATCGCGCTCAGCACCGCGCGATCGCCGGCCGACAGCGCGCGCTCGAGCTCCTCGACGATTCGCGCGCTGCTCTCGACGAAGGTCTCGCACAGCTCGTTCATGAAGTCGCGATCGTCGCCGACGATCGTGCGCAGCTGATCCAGGTCGACCGGCTTCGGGGCGAGCGCCGGCGCCGGCGTGGATGTTCCCGCAGCCGCGACTTGCGGCGGCATACCAGTCCGAAAGCCGTAGCGATCGAGCGTCTCGCACAGCCGCGGCAGCTCGAGCGGCTTCGCGAGCATCGCGTCCATGCCGGCGGCCGTGCAGCGTTCCAGCTCGTCCGTCATCGCGCTCGCCGTGAGCGCAACGATCGGCACGCGCTGGCCCGGCAGCTCGCGCGAGCGAATGGTACGTGCGGCGGTGAGGCCGTCCATGACCGGCATCTGCACATCCATCAGCACGAGCCCGAACTGATCGCGGAAGAATTCGTCGACGCCGCGTTGACCGTTCTCGGCGACGACCACTTCACACCCGAGCCGCTGCAGGAAGCGCTTCGCCACCTGCTGATTCACGACGTTGTCTTCGACGACCAGCACCTTGCCCTTGTACTGGCCCATGCCCTGCTCCACCGCGAGCGAGTTGCGCGTGACGAGGCCCTGATGGCGTCCCGTCTGCGCATCCTGCTCGCGCTCGAGCACGCGCTCGATGCACGCGCGCAGCTCGGTGCCGCGCACCGGCTTCGTCATGTAGGCCGCATACCCGGCGCGCACGAGATTGCTCACGTTGCCGTGCCGATCCACCGAGGTCAGCAGGATCAGCGGCGTCGTCGCGAGCGCCGGCGCGGATTTCACACGCGTCGCGAACTCGACGCCGTTGCTGTCCGGCATCTCGTCGTCGGCGATCACGATGTCGAACGGATTGCCGGACTGCTGCGCCTCGCGCAGCGTCTTGATCGTTTCCGCCGCGGTCGATGCGACCACCACTTCGAAGCCGACGGGCTGCAGCTGTCCGCAGAGCACGCGGCGATTGGTGGGATTGTCGTCCATCACGAGCACGCGCTTGCCGCGCGTGATCACGCGCGAGGTCGACACCGGGTCCGCCGCGTCGTAGATCGCCTCGAACGGCAGCGAGAAGGTGAACACCGAGCCGCCGCCCGGGCGCGAGGAGACATCGATCTTCCCGCCCATGAGATTCACGAGCCGGCGCACGATGGCGAGCCCGAGCCCCATGCCGCCGTAGTTGCGCGTGCTCGAATCGTCCGCTTGCACGAAGGGCTCGAACAGCCGCGCCATGACCTCTTCCGGCATGCCGATGCCCGTGTCGCGCACCTCGAAGCTCAACAGCGCGCGCCCGTTCTGGAGCGCGAGCGGGAAGACCTCGACGACGACCTCGCCCTGCTGGGTGAACTTGATCGCGTTGCTGATCAGGTTGGTCAGCATCTGGCGCAGCCGTGTCGGATCGCCGAGCACGCGATCGGGCACCCCGGGATCGACGTTGACGATGAGCTCGAGCTCCTTCGCCGCCGCGTGCACGGCCATCGCCATGCCGACGTCCTCGACGCAGTCCCGCACGTGGACAGGCACCCGCTCGATCTCGAGCTTGCCGGCTTCGATCTTCGAGTAGTCGAGGATGTCGTTGATGATGCCGAGGAGCGTGGTCGCGCTCGTGCGGATGGTCTCCGCGAACTCGCGCTGCGCCGACGTGAGCGGGGTGTCGAGCAGCAGCTCGGTCATGCCGATCACGCCGTTCATCGGCGTGCGGATCTCGTGACTCATGTTCGCGAGGAAGTTGCCCTTCGCGCGGATCGCGGCGGCTTCCGCGTCCTTCGCGGCGATGCGCGCTTCTTCCGCCTCGCGGGCCTTGGTGACGTCCTGCAGCGCTCCGGACAGACGCGTCACGACACCGTTCTTCACCTCGCCCGCGCCCATCACGCGCACCCACAGCCGCTTGCCGCGACGGGTGACGAACGGGACGGTGAGGTCGTACGGCGTGCCGTCCTTGAGCGCTTGGGTCACCGCCTTCTCGACCTGCGCGCGCGCCTCGCCCGGAAAGAAATTCAGCGTCTCGGCGAAGCTCGGCGGCATCGAGGGGTCGAGCTCCGCGATCCGGTACGCCTGATCCGACCAGATCGGCGTCATCGTCGCGAGATCGATCTCCCAGCCGCCGATGCGCGCCATCGTGGCCACCGTGTCGAGCAGGTGCCGGCCGCGGCGCACCTGCGCCTCGGCGGCCTCGCTGCGCATGAGCGCCGCCTTGAGCGCCGCCTCCGAGCGCTCGCGCTCGCGGGCTTCCTGCTCGGCGGCCTGCCGCTCACGCTCCGCCGCCTGGCGCTCGCGCTCGGCGCGCTTGGCGCGGACGAAGAACCCGAGGGTGATCGCGATGAGCGCAGCGACGCCGGCGCCCGAATAAACGAGCGGCAGATTCAAGCCTCAAACCTGTCTGAAATGCGTTCGCGCGTCACGTGGCGGCGCCTCGAAAACGATGCATGTGCGACCTGCAAGGAGGGGCCGGACGCAAGGATAAACGAGCGCGCGCCGGCCGGGCACTGCTCGCGCGCGACCCCCATCACACGTTGCGAAAGTGGCCGCGCGGGGTGCGGTCGCCGCGCACAGCCGCTTTGGCGGGCGTGCAGTGACGGATGGCACAATTCGCCCCATGGCGGAGCGAGTGAGAGGCTATGCGCATCGGGTCGACATCGAGAGCGATGTGGATTCCGTGTGGCGCGCGTTCACGGAAGTCGAGCATTTGTCGCGCTGGTGCTCGCCGGGGGCGCAGATTCGCGCCCGCGCGGGCGGACTCTTCCGTGCAAGTGTGGACCGCGTCACAGAGCTGGATGCGCACATCGACGTGTTCGAGCCCGGCCGCCGCCTGCGACTGATCTACCTGCCTGCGCCGTCGCTTCCGGCCACGGACTCGGCCATCGTCGCGGACTTCATCATGGAGGGCACGCCGGGAGGTAGCATCGTCCGCGTGCTCGGCTCCGGGGTGCCGGACGGCGCGGAATGGGACTTGCCCTACAAGCGCATGCGGGTCGGCTGGGAACGCGCCATGGCACGGCTGAAGGTCTACGTCGAAACGCAGATGAACAGGAAGGTGCCCCCATGATCGGCTTCCTCTTTCGCGCCGTGCTCGCCGCGCTCGGGCTATGGATCGCGACGCGCTGGGTGCGCGGCATCTACATCGACACGCCGACGACGCTCGTGCTCGCGGGGCTGCTGCTCGGCGTGGTGAACGCCGTCGTGCGGCCGATCGCGGTGATCCTCACGTTTCCGTTCACCGTGTTGACGCTCGGGCTCTTCCTGCTCGTCGTGAACGCGATGATGCTCGGGCTCGTCGCCGCGCTCCTGCCCGGCTTTCACGTCAGCGGCTTCTGGGCCGCGTTCTTCGCGGCCCTCATTGTGAGCATCACCGGCTGGATCGGCTCGCTGCTCTTCGGGACACACGCCCGCGTCGAGTTCTACCGCCGCAAGTGGTGAGCGGCTACTCGCGCGCCGTTGCGGGCTCGCCGGGCGGGACCGTCGTGTTGACGGACGTCGCGGTCCGATAGAGCAGCCACATCAGCCCGGCCAGCAGCAGCAGTCCGAGCCAGCCGCCGAACTGCAGCGATTCGGGGAGCGCGAGCAGATCGTCGCGATGACTCACGACGATCAGGATCGCGATCAGCACGCCGAGCAGCGCTTCGCCGGTGATGAGCCCCGCCGCGAACAGCATGCCCTTGCGGTTCAAGCGCTCGATTTCCTCGGGCGAATGGGTCGCGGCCGCGGAACCCGCGAGCAGCCGCTGCTGCACGTACCACGACAGCAAGCCACCGAGAAAAATCGGCACTTCGAGCTCGAGCGGCAGATAGATGCCGACCGCCGCCGCCAGCACGGGCGAGCGAATGCCCGTCTTGCTCGTGCGCTTCAGAATTTCATCGACGACGATGATGCCCGCGCCGGTCGCGATGCCGGTCATCACCATGCCCCAGGGAAGGTGGCCGCCGAACATGCCGCGCGCGACGGATTCCATGAGGGACGCTTGCGCGGACGCGAGCGCTCGCGGGTGCTCCGGCGTCGCGGGACCCATGCCGTACGCGTGCAGGAACAGATTCAGCGTGGGCGCCATGATCACGGCGACCGCGATGGCGCCGATCCCGATCATCACCTGCTGGCGCCACGGTGACGCGCCGATCATGTGTCCCGCTTTCAGGTCCTGCAGGTTGTCGCCTGCGATCGAGGCGGCACAGCACACGACGGCGCCGATCATGATCGTCGCCACCGGGCCGACGCTCGAGTCCCGTCCGAGCATGAGCGTGAGCACCAAGGCGGCGAAGAGAATCGTGCAGATCGTGATGCCCGAGATCGGGCTGTTCGAGGAGCCGACGAGACCGGCGAGGTAGCCGCCCACCGAGCAGAACACGAACCCCGCCAGGATCATGATGATCGTCATCGCCGTCGCGACGCCGAGATTGTCGACGATGGCGTAGTAGAGCGCCGCGAGGGGCAGCGTGAACAGGACGATGCCGCCGAGCACGTATTTCATGGGCAGATCGCGCTCGGTCGGCAGCAGGGCGTCCGCGACGCCCGCGCGCGTCGCCGCGAGTCCGCTGCGAATGCCGGAGAGAATGGAGCCGCGAATGGTCCAGAGCGTCCACACGCCGCCGATGAGCATGGCGCCGACACCGAGATAGCGAATCTGCTCGGCGCGAATCACTGCCGCGGCATCCGCGGCGGACAGCCCGGCGACCGCGTGCGCGAGCTCGGGGTTGCCGTCGAGGAAGTACACGGCGTAGATCGGAATCGCGATGTTCCATGCGATGATGCCGCCAGCGAGCATCACCGCGCCGACGTTCGCGCCGACGATGTAGCCGACGCCGACGAGCGCGGGCGAGAGGTTCGTGCCCATGTACGCGATGCCCTTGCCAACGTACGAGGCCCACGCCGCCGTATCCGGAATGAGCTTCAAGCCACTCGCGGCGAGCAGCTTCAATGCGCCGCCCGCGGCCGCGGCGCCGCCGAGCACTTTGACGCCGGCACTGGGATTGTCGCCGGCGCGCAGCACTTCCGCCGCCGCCTGACCCTCGGGGAACGCCATGCGCTGCTCGACTACGAGCGAGCGCCGCAGCGGTACCGAAAAGAGGACGCCGAGCAACCCGCCGAGACCGCCGATGGCGAGCGTCCACCAGTAGTCGAACTCTTTCCATGCGCCGAGAAACACGAGCGCCGGCATCGTGAAGATGATGCCGGAGGCGATCGAGCAGCCGGCCGACGCACCGGTGGAGACAATGTTGTTCTCGAGGATGCCGCCCTTGCCGAGCGCGCGGAGCACCGCCATCGAAATGACGGCCGCGGGGATCGCCGAGGCGATGGTGAGACCGGCGAACAGGCCGATGTAGGCGTTGCCCGCCGCGAGCAGCATGGCAAGGATAATGGCGAGAACGATGGCGCGCAGAGTCATCTGCGGCGGGTTCGAAGACGGCTGGCTCATGCACGCTCCGCGGCGATGCCCTAAAAGGGGGCTACTGTACCGCCGCGCTGTGCGGTTTACGAACGGTCGAGGAGAAGCTGGGCACGGCTCCGTGCAGGGGCCTGGAGGAGCTACGACGCGCCGTCGAACAAGCGTTCGAGCGCGGTGGTCAGCGGCTTCAGGAAGAACGCGTCCGTCGGCATGAGCTGCACGGACACACCGCGGCTCGTGAGGGCGTCCGCAACCACGGGGCCGACCGCTGCGACGCGCGTGCCGGCCAGTGCTGCGCGGACGGTCTCGACCGGGGCGAGCGCGAACAGACGGTTCACTTGCGCCATGCTCGTGAATGCGATCGCGTCGACGCCGCCCGCGGCAAGGCGCGTGAGCAACGCGAGCACGGCGTCATCCTCCGCCTTGCTCGCATAGACATAAGGCGCGACCGCGCGCACGGTGGCGCCCGCGGACTCGAGGAATTTGATGAGCGGGCGGTTCGGCTCCGTACCGTAAAGCTGCACGCCCACTCGCCGGCCTGTGAGCGCCTCGGAGCTCAGGCGCGCGATGATGCCTTCGGTCGTTGGAATCTCGGCCGCGATGTCCGGCTTCAAACCCAACTCGCGGAGCGCGCGGGCAGGCTTCGGGCCCCGGGTAATTTTGCGGACGCGCGCGAGCTGCGCGACGAACGGCTCGCGCAGCGCGGGCTCGTGCCGATCGATACAGGCGAGCAGACGACGCACGCCTTCGCCGGTGAGCAGGATCAGGTCGTCGCATCCGCCGGCGGCGAGCTCGCGACACCACGCGAGCACGGGCTGCGGGTCGGGCGCATCCCGGATCGCAACGAGCGGGCAGCGGATCACCGTGGCGCCCCGTCGCTCGAGCATCGATGCGAACACTTCGAGCTCGCGCGCCTCGGGAATGGCGATCGTGCGACCGGCGAGCGGGCTTGGGATCGGGGACTGTTCCATTTGCCGAAGATGGTGGGCGTCGAGGTCGATACGCGCAAGACGGCGGCGGCATGCCCGGTCTATGCTGAAGCATGCCGGTCAGCAAGGTTTTCCTCGGCTACGTGCTCGAGCAACTCGGCGGCCTGCCGCGAGTCACCGCGCGGCGCATGTTCGGCGGGATCGGCCTCTACTGCGATGGGCAGTTCTTCGGGCTCATCGACAACGACACTGTGTTCTTCAAAGTGGACGATACGAATCGCCCGGACTACGTGGCGCGCAACATGCCGGCGTTTCGTCCTTTTCGCGACCGCCCCGAGCTCAGCATGTCGTATTTCGCGGTGCCCATCGATGCGCTCGAGGACCGCGACGAGCTCACGGTGTGGGCGCGCAAGTCCGTCGCAGCGGCCGCCTCATCTGCGAAGCCGCGAAAGCGTCGCACTAAATCTCCTCACAAGCTGTAGTCGGCAGCGGGGTCGAACACGCTGTCATCGAAGAACCGCTCCGGCTTCATGTCGTACGCGGGAACGTCGACGCGCAGCGGCGCGAGCGCGCGCCGGTAAATGTCGGGGCGATACGTGTTGCGGACGGCAAGCGCATGCGCAGGCGCCGGTTGGATCTGACCCCAGCGAATCATCTGCGCATGGAACCACATCGCGTGGCTCACCCACGGAAAGGTCGCGGCATGTCGCGACGACACGAAGAAATCCGGGAGCATCGCCGGCGCAGCGTCTCGGGCAAGCGGCAGCGCGTTCGCGAGCGCGGCGTGCAGCAGTTCCGCGGGCGCATCGATGTAGCGTGACGCGGCGAGCATGTGCGCAAGGTCCGCGTGATTCGCCGGGTCGTCGCACCACACGGCCGCTCGATACAGCGCGCGCAGCAACGCATCGAGCTTCGGCGCATTCTCTTGCGCCCACGACGCGCGGCAGCCGAGCACCTTTTCCGGACTATGCGGCCAGATCGCCGTCGTCGGCGTGACGATCGTTCCGACGCCCGCGGCCACCGCGACACTGTTCCACGGCTCGCCCACACAGAATCCATCGATCTGACCGGCACGCATCGCATCGACCAGAAAGGGCGGCGGAATCACGACGAGCCGCACGTCGCGATCGGGGTCGATGCCCACTGCGGCGAGCCAGTAACGCAGCTCGTAGTTGTGACAGGAGAACGGGTAGACCATGCCGAACGTCAGCGGCGACTCGTCGCCCCGCCCGTCGCGCGACATGGACCGCAAGCGCGCCCTGATCACTCGCGCCAGCGCGCTGCCCTGCATCTGCGGAGGCCCGCCGAGCGTCGCGCCCTCGTTGCGCATCTCCTGCCACAGCGCATTCGAGACCGTGATCGCGTTGCCCCCGAGTCCGAGCGCGAAGGGCGCGATCAACGGCACTTGCAAGTGTCCGATGCCAAGCGTCGAAGCCACCGCCATGGGCCCGAGCAGATGGGCGGCATCGAAGTGGCCCACGATCAGCCGATCGCGGATGTTCGCCCAGGACGTTTCGCGCACGAGCGCGAGCTCCAGCCCCTCGGCGCGCGCGAAACCCTGCTCCAGCGCCGCGACGATGCACGCGCAATCGAGCAGCGGAATGAACCCCACGGTGATCTTCGCCGGTGCGCTGCTCATCACTTCGGTAACCCCATCGTCGCGACGATGCTGCGCGCGATATCGGCGATGCGACGGTTCTCGTTCATCGCCGCCTTGCGCAGCACCGCGTAGGCGTCGCTCTCCGAGAGCGCGCGCTCCTTCATCAGAATGCCCTTGGCGCGCTCGATGAGCTTGCGGTCCTCGAGCTGCCGGTGCACGCGCTCGAGCTCATCGCGCATGCGGTTGAACGTGTTGAAGTGGCCGACCGCGGTATCGAGGATGGTCTTGACCAGATCTTTGCGCAGGCCGTCCACGACGTACGCACCGACGCCGGACTCGATGGCCGCGCGGATCGTCTCGGTGTCCGCGTGATCGACGAACATCGCGATCGGCCGGCGCACGCTGCGCGAGACCTGGAACATCTGCTCGAGCACGTCGCGATTCGGATTCTCGAGGTCGATGAAGATGACATCGGGGTCGAGATCGACGATACGCCGGAGAAGACCCTGCGTCTCGCGCACGATCGTGATGTCGTGCAAGCCCGCCTCGCGCAGCCCTTCCTCGAGGATGGCCGCGCGAGCCGCGTTCTGATCGACGAGCAGGATTCGTAGCGACGGCTCACCCATATCCGAAGGCGCGGGTGCAACGGCTGTGCCACATGCGCGGCCGTGCAGGCGCGATGATCGGGCGGCGCGCGGGTCAGCGGCTGCACGATGATCGTGCAGCCGAGGTGTGCCGTGCTCCGTAACGGATCAGCGCGCGCCGTCGCTCGATGAACCTTCAGCGCGCTAAGTACTTGGTGCGCTTCGTTGCGAGCGCGTGACCTCGCGATGGCACGACGGTTGCACCTACCGCATCACGAAGCCGGCTCCACTGACAGGGGGCCGGTTGGCAACGCCGCCATTCGCGCATGCACGCATCCCCCCTCAGCGCTGCATGCGTCGATTGGCGGCGTTCTCGTTTTACGGAGCTGAGAAACACGATGGATGCACGCCCGCGACTGGTGGTCATTGGCAACGGAATGGTCGGCCAGCGCTTTCTGGAGCACATCGTCGCCGAGAATGCGCGACACGAAATCGTCGTGCTCGGCGAGGAGCCGCGCGCGGCCTACGACCGCGTGCAGCTCTCGGCGTTCTTCTCCGGCAAGACGGCCGACGATCTCTCGCTCGTGCCCGCGGGTTTCATGGCCGAGCACGGCATCGATCTGCGGCTCGGCGAGCGTGCCGTCGCGATCGACCGCGAACAGCAGCGCATCCGCACCGCATGCGGCACCGAGCTCGGGTACGACACGCTCGTGCTCGCGACCGGCTCGTATCCCTTCGTGCCGCCGATCGCGGGGCGCGATCGACCGGGCTGCTTCGTCTATCGCACGATCGAAGATCTCCAGGCGATTCGCGAGGCGGTGGGCGAAGCGAAAATCGGCGCGGTGATCGGCGGGGGCCTCCTCGGGCTCGAAGCCGCCAAGGCGCTGCGCGATCTGGGTCTTGAAACACACGTCGTCGAGTTCGCGCCGCGTCTGATGGCGGTGCAGGTGGACGCCGCGGGCGGTGCGCTGTTGCGCTCGAAGATCGAAGCGCTGGGCGTTCGCGTACACACGGGTGCGAACACACGGGCCATTGTCGCGGGCGAGCGCGCACGGCATCGTCTCGAGCTTGCGGATGGCAATGCGCTCGAGGCGGACGTCGTCGTATTTTCAGCGGGCATCCGTCCGCGCGACGAGCTGGCGCGCGCGAGCGGCCTCGCGGTGGGCGAGCGCGGCGGCATCGTGGTCGACGACGGCTGCCGCACGTCCGATCCGCACATCTTCGCGATCGGCGAATGCGCGCTGTGGAATGGCAAGATCTACGGGCTCGTCGCGCCGGGATATCAGATGGCGCAAGTCGCCGCGCAGCGAATCGCCGGCGACACCGACGCGGCGTTCGGCGGCGCGGACATGAGCACGAAGTTGAAGCTGCTCGGCGTCGACGTGGCCTCGCTCGGCGACGCGCACGCGGTCACGCCGGGCGCCAAGACGTACGTGCTCCACGACGAGCGCCGCGAGACGTACAAGAAACTCGTGGTCGACGCGGACGGCAAGCGCCTGCTCGGCGGCATCCTCGTCGGCGATGCGGCCGACTACGGCACCTGGCTGCAGATGATGCTGAACGGCCTCAATCTGCCGGAGTTTCCCGAAACGCTGCTCGTGCCTCAGTCCGCGAGCGCAAGTGCGCCCGCTGCGAGCCGCGCTGCCCTGCCGGACAGCGCGCAGATCTGCCAGTGCAACAACGTCACGAAGGGCACGATCTGCAAGGCCATCGATGCGGGCTGCACGACGGTCGGCGCGCTGAAATCGAAGACGAAAGCCGCGACGACGTGCGGCGGCTGCGCACCGCTGCTCACGCAGGTCTTGAAGGCGGAGCTGGCGCGCAAGGGCCTCGCCGTCGACAACCATCTCTGCGAGCACTTCCCGTATTCGCGCCAGCAACTGTTCCATCTCGTGCGCGTCGGCGAGCTGCGCAGCTTCGCGGACGTGCTCGCCAAGCACGGACGCGGCCGGGGTTGCGACATCTGCAAGCCGGCCGTCGCGTCGATTCTCGCCTCGTGCTGGAACGAGTTCGTGCTCGCGCGCGACCGCCAGCCTCTTCAGGACACCAATGACTACTTCCTCGCGAACATGCAGAAGGACGGCACCTATTCGGTGGTGCCTCGGGTTCCCGGCGGTGAGATCACGCCGCAGAAGCTCATGGCGATCGGCGCGATCGCCGCGAAGTACGGCCTGTACACGAAGATCACGGGCGGCCAGCGCATCGATCTCTTCGGCGCGCAGGTGCACGAGCTGCCGCTCATCTGGAAGGAGCTGATCGCCGCCGGCTTCGAATCCGGGCACGCGTACGGCAAGGCGATGCGCACCGTGAAATCATGCGTGGGCTCGACGTGGTGCCGCTACGGCGTGCAGGACAGTGTCGGCCTCGCGATCGCCATCGAGAACCGCTACAAGGGTCTGCGCGCCCCTCACAAGATCAAGCTCGCCGTGTCCGGATGCACGCGCGAATGCGCGGAGGCGCAGAGCAAGGACGTCGGCGTCATCGCAACGGAGCGGGGCTGGAATCTCTACGTGTGCGGCAACGGCGGCATGAAGCCGCGCCACGCCGACCTGCTCGCGACCGATCTCGATACGGCGACGCTGATCCGGTACATCGATCGATTCCTGATGTTCTACATCCGAACGGCCGATCGGCTGCAGCGAACCTCCACCTGGCGAGACAACCTCGAAGGCGGCCTCGACTACCTGAAGCAAGTGGTCTGCGAAGACAGCCTCGGCATCGCGGCCGAGCTGGAAGCGGACATGGCTCGCGTCATCGCAAGCTACGAGTGCGAATGGAAACGCGCCGTCGAGGACCCGGCGACGCTCGCGCGCTTCCGCCACTTCGTGAACACCGACGCCGCCGACGACAACGTGAAGTTCGTGCGCGAGCGCGATCAGAAACGGCCCGCGACGCGTGCGGAGCGCGCGGCGCTGGCCGAAGAAGCATGACGAGGACGAGTGGATGAGCTGGACGATTGCCTGCGATCTCGACGACATCCTGCCGGACATGGGCGCGTGCGCGCTCCTGGAGGGGCGCCAGATCGCCCTGTTCCGCGTGAACGATGCGGTGTACGCACTCGACAATCGCGATCCCGCGAGCGGCGCCAACGTGCTCGCGCGCGGCATCGTCGGCGACATCAAGGGCGAGCTCGTCGTCGCCTCGCCGCTCTACAAGCACCACTATTCCCTCACGACCGGGCGCTGTCTCGAGGATCCAGAGAAGTCCGTGAACGTGTATGCGGCGCGCGTGGTCGCAGGACGCGTCGAGATCGATGTCGCCGCGCCCCAGCCGGTGCGCCGGAAGACGCGCCGCCGTCTCGTCGTGGTCGGCAACGGGATGGCCGGGATGCGCACGGTGGAGGAGCTGCTGGCGCTCGCGCCGAACGAATACGAGATCGTCGTGTTCGGCGCGGAACCGCACGGCAACTACAACCGCATCTTGCTCTCGCCGGTGCTGGCCGGTGAGAAGCGCGCGGAAGACATCGTGCTGCACGCACCGGAGTGGTACGTCGAGCATGGCGTGAAGCTGCACGCCGGCGACCCGATCGTCGCGATCGATCGGCGCAAGCGGCTCGTCAAATCGCAGCGAGGCATCGAGCTTTCCTACGACCGACTACTGCTGGCGACCGGCTCCACGCCCATCGTGCTGCCGATCCCCGGCGTCGATTCGAAGGGGGTCATCACGTTCCGCGATCTCGCGGATGTCGAGGCAATGCTCGCCGCCGCCAAGCCCGGCCGCAAGGCCGTGGTCATCGGCGGCGGGCTTCTCGGACTCGAAGCGGCGAACGGTCTGCTCTCGCGCGGCATGTCCGTCACCGTCGTCCACTTGTTCGAGACGCTGATGGAGCGCCAGCTCGATGCGGCGGCGGCCGCGCTCCTGCGCGCCTCGCTCGCGAGCCGTGGAATCGTCTTCAAGATGCCCGCGCAGACGACGGCGATCCTCGGCTCGGGCGCGGTGGAAGGCGTGCGATTCGCGGACGGCAGCGAGCTGCCCGCGGACCTCGTCGTGATGGCCGTCGGTGTGCGACCGAACGTGGAGCTGGCGCGTGCCGCGGGGCTGCGCTGCGATCGCGGCATTCTCGTCAACGACACGCTGCAATCGTACGACCCGAGCATCTACGCCGTCGGCGAGTGCGTGCAGCATCGCAACGTCACGTTCGGGCTCGTTGCGCCGCTCTGGGAGCAGGCTCGTGTGTGCGCGACGCATCTCGCCGAGCTCGGCGTGTCGGGCTATCGCGGCACGCTCCCGGCGACCCAGCTCAAGGTGACGGGCATCGAGCTCTACTCGGCGGGCGATTTCCAGAGCGCCGGCGACGGCGAGGACATCGTGCTGCGAGACCCCGCGCGTCAGATCTACAAGCGTCTCGTCATTCGCGACAACAAGCTGCGCGGCGCCGTGCTGTTCGGCGATGCGAGCGCGGGCCCGTGGTACTTCGAGATGATGGCGTCCGGGCGCGACGTGGGTTCGATTCGCGACGAGCTGCTGTTCGGGCCGGACACCCCACCGCAATCATGACGGACGTTGTTCGCACGACCTGCCCCTACTGCGGAGTGGGATGCGGCGTGCTGGCCGCGCGACGCGCGGGAGGCGTGGAGATCAGCGGCGATCCGGATCATCCGGCCAACGCCGGACGGCTCTGCTCGAAGGGCGCCGCGCTCGGCGAGACGCTAGGCACGGAGGAAAGGCTTCTCTATCCGCACATCGCAAAGCGGCGCGTGAGCTGGGATGAGGCGTTGAGCCATGTCGCGGCGGGCTTCACGCGCATCATTCGCGAGCACGGGCCCGACGCGGTGGCGTTCTACATCTCCGGCCAGCTTTTGACGGAGGACTACTACGTCGCCAACAAGCTCATGAAGGGCTTCATCGGCACGGCCAACATCGACACCAACTCGCGGCTGTGCATGGCGTCGGCGGTCGCGGGCCACAAGCGCGCGTTCGGCGCGGATGCAGTGCCCGGCTGCTACGAGGATTTCGAGCTGGCCGATCTCGTCGTGCTCGTCGGGTCGAACGCGGCGTGGTGCCATCCGGTGCTCTATCAGCGCATCGTGCGCGCGAAAGAGCGGCGGCCGGAGATGAAGGTCGTGGTCGTGGATCCACGTCGCACGCCGACCTGCGACATCGCGGACCTGCACGTGCCTGCGCGTGCCGGCAGCGACATTCCGCTGTTCCTCGGTCTGCTCGCGTTCTTGCATAAGCAACGCTGCACCGATACGAGCTTCGTAGCCGAGCGCACGAAGGGAGCAGCCGAAGCGTTGGCGGTCGCGCTCGAAGCGGCGGGCGACGTCGAGCGTGTCGCCGCAGCGTGCGGGCTCGATGCTCAGCGGGTGCGCACGTTCTTCGAGATGTTCGCGCGCACGGAGCGTGTCGTCACCGCCTTCTCGCAAGGTGTGAATCAGTCGTCCGCCGGCACCGACAAAGTCAACGCAATCATCAATTGCCACTTGCTCACGGGCCGCATCGGCCGGCCGGGGATGGGGCCGTTCTCGATCACGGGCCAGCCGAACGCGATGGGCGGTCGCGAAGTGGGCGGCATGGCCAACATGCTCGCCGCGCACATGGAGCTCGAGAATCCCGCGCACCGGCAGGCCGTGCAGACGTTCTGGAACAGTCCGCGGATCGCGGCGGAAAGCGGTCGCAAAGCTGTCGACATGTTCGACGCCATTCACGATGGACGCATCAAGGCCGTGTGGATCATGGCGACGAATCCGGCGGTGAGCTTGCCGGATGCAAACCGTGTGCGCGAAGCGCTGCAACGCTGCGAGCTCGTCGTCGTATCGGATTGCGTTGCGCGCGGCGACACGCTCGAGTTCGCGCACGTGCAGCTGCCCGCCGCCACGTGGGGCGAGAAGGACGGCACGGTGACGAACTCGGAGCGGCGCATCTCCCGCCAGCGCGCATTTCTGCGGCCACCGGGTGAAGCGAAGCCGGACTGGTGGATCATCTGCGAAGTGGCGAAGCGCATGGGCTTCGAGTCCGGCTTTCGCTTCGAGAGCTCGCACGACATCTTCGTTGAGCACGCGCGGCTGTCGGGTGTCGATGCCGGTGCCGTGCGCGTGTTCGACATCAGCGGTCTCGCGCGGCTCACGCGCGCACAGTACGACGCGCTCGATCCCGTGCAATGGCCCGTGCGCGAGAATGCCCCTGCGGGAACGCCGCGGCTCGCGACCGATGGGCGATTCTTCCATACCGACGGCAGAGCGCGTTTCGTGCCGACGCCGCCGCGCGATCCGCACAACCGCCTGAACGAGGACTTCCCGCTCGTCCTCAACACGGGCCGCGTCCGCGATCAGTGGCACACGATGACGCGCACGGGCCGCGCACCACGGCTGGCGGATCACCTGCCCGAACCCTACGTCGACATGCATGCGCAGGATGCGCTGCTCGCCGGCGTTCGCGAAGGCGAGCTCGTGCGCGTAACGAGCGCGTGGGGCTCGATGGCGGCGCGCCTGCGCACGAGCGGTGAGATCGCGCGCGGCACCGTGTTCGTGCCGATCCATTGGAGCTCCGTCAACGCGTCGGATGCGCGCGTCGGGGCGCTCGTGAATCCGGTGGTGGACCCGATCTCGGGTGAGCCGGAGCTCAAGCACACCCCTGTCATGGTCGAGCCCCTTCGAGTCGACTGGTATGGCGTGCTCTTTGTGCGCGAACCCTTCGCCGAGCCCGACGTGACATGGTGGGTGCGGGTGCGTGGCAATGGCTTCGTCCGCTACGAGCTTGCCGGGCGACATGCTTCGACCGCTCAGTCACGCGCGCGACGCGCGATCGACTCGAGCTGGGCGCGCCAATTCCTCGGCGTGACCGACCGCGACGCCGACTACATCGACTACGAGGACACAGCAGGCGGCGTGTATCGCGGCGCGTGGCTGACGGGCGATCGCTTGGCTGCCGTCCTGTGTATCGCGTCGCGCACGCAGCTGCCGTCGCGCGTGTGGCTCGCGAGCCTCTTCGCGAAACCGCGACTCGACGATGCGGATCGTCGGGGGCTGCTCGCCGGCCGACCCCTCGCGGCGGCCGCCGATACGGGTCCGCTCGTTTGCAGCTGCTTTCGCGTCGGACGCAACACCATCGCCGATGCCATCGAGCGGCATGGATTCACGACGGCCGCGCAGGTCGGGGCGCACTTGAACGCGGGTACGAACTGCGGTTCGTGCGTACCGGAGATCCGCGCGTTGCTCGCCGCTCGCGCCGTATCGGCCTGAACCGAATCGGCCCGGCGCATCGCGAGCGGCCTGCAATGTGTCGGCGAACGAGTGCGCCAGCGGCGTTCCTCCGCCGTTTTGTCATGGCCACTGAACGTGCGCGTGACGAACACGCCCGTGACGATGCACGCACTTTTGGTGCGAATCGCTGTCGTCGCACACCGACGCGTTACGAATTCTTAATTCCTTCTTAAGCCCGCCGAGAACGCGCCCCGCGTAGCGTATCCGTCGCTGCACCGACGCAGCCATCACCCGGAACCAAGAGGACTCGAACCATGAAGTTGCTTTCCGCGCTGACGCTGACGGCCCTTCTCAGCACGACCGCCGCGTTCGCGGCCGACAACAACACCGGTAGCACGGCCTCGACACCCGCGCCGGCCGCGAAGCACATGTCGCTGAAGGCCTGCAACAAGCAAGCGGACGAGAAGAAGCTCACGGGCGCCGATCGCTCCGCGTTCGTGAAGGAGTGTCACGGCAGCAGCGGGCACAAGAAGCCGGCCGCCGCCAACGCCCAGTAAGCGAGCTTGCGTCGGCCCGGCATTCAAGGCTTCACCGGGCCGACGCAGCCGGCACGCGGCGTCGCAAGAGTGGTCGGCGCCGCGTGTCATCTTGCCGCGGTCAGCGGCTTTCGAATTCCACGACCACTCGCAAGCCCGGTGCATTGTCTTCCAGCGCAAGCCGCGCGTGGTGCAGGCGCGCGATCGCGGCGACGAGGCTCAACCCGAGCCCGCTGCCACCGGGGCTCTTCGTCGAGAGCTGCACGAAAGGACGCAACGCGCGCTCGCGATCTTCCGGCGGAATGCCCGGCCCGTTGTCGGCCACTTCGAGCCGCGCGGTGCGCCCGACGTTGCGCACCGTGACGCGTATCGCCCCGCCCCGTCCGACGTGTCTCAGCCCGTTCTCGATGAGATTCACGAGCAGCTGCGTGAGCAGCTGTCGATTGCCGATGACGCCGGCCGGCTCCACGTCGCATTCGAGCGTGAGGCCCTGGTCGCGCGCCGCGGGCTCGTAGAGCGCGCAAATTTCCGACGCCAGATCGCCGAGCGCCACCGGCGCGCTTTCCGCGAGAGGCGCGCCCGATTCGGCGTGCGCGATCTGCAGCAGCACCGCGAGGGTCCGCTGCAGCGAGTCGATGTCCTGCAGTGCGCGATCGAGCGCCGCACGCGCTTCTTCGGCCGTGGCGGGGTCGCGGATCAGCTCCTCGAGCCGGCCGCGAAGGCGGAAGAGCGGACCGCGCAAATCGTGCGCGGCACTGTCGAAGGTGGCGCGCAGCACGCCCGTTTGCCGATCCAGCCGTGCGAGCACGCGGTTCACCGCCGACGCGAGCGAATCGAACTCATCGCTCGCACCGGATACCGGCAGGCGCCGCGACAGATCGCCGGCGAGAATGCGTTCGCACTCCCCCGAGACCGTGCGCACGCGCGCCAGCAATCGCTGGCTCAACCAGAAGCCCATGAGCGCGCCGAGCAGCGCGGTCCCGCCAATGCCCCACAAGGTCGCTGCTCGAAAGCGGTCCTGAAACACGCGCCGCTGCGAGACTTCCGTTCCGACGAGCAGGTAGCCCTCCGGCAGCGTGAGCATGCGCGCCCGCACCGGATGGAATTCCATCCCGCTCTCGCGGCCCGATTCGACGGTGAACTCGAACCACGTCGAGCGCGGCACCTCGCTCCCGAACGGCCACTTCTCGATGTTGCCCGCGAGCTTCTGCAGGCGCCGATCGACGAGAAGATAGATCGCGCGCGCGCGTCCCCAGGTCTCGTTCAGCCGCGTCAGCTCCGCGGTGACCCCGGCAAGCCCTTCGCGGTCGTATTCGTCCGCGAGCGCGTCGAGCTCGATGCCGATGACGTGATCGACTTCGTTCGACAGCGCGGTCTCGGTCAGGAGGTAGATCGTGCCGAGCAGAACGCTGACGCCGATGGTGAAGAGCGCGCAGTACGCGAGCGCGAGACGGAATGCGCTCGTGCGCAGCGGACTGCCGAAGTGCGTCGGCGCACGCGTCTCCGCCTCCATCGGGTGCGCGACCACGGAAGCTCAGTCGCCGCGGACGACGTAGCCGGCGCCGCGCACCGTATGAATGAGCGGCTTCTCGAAACCCTTGTCCACGGCTTGTCGCAACCGGCTGATGTGCACGTCCACGAGATTCGTCTGCGGATCGAACTGCAAGTCCCACACGCCTTCGAGCAGCATCGTGCGGGTGACGACCTGACCCGCTCGCCGCACGAGATACTCGAGCAGCGTGAACTCGCGCGCCGTGAGATCGAGCTCCTTGCCGCCGCGGGTCGCGCGGCGGCCGAGCAGGTCGAGCTCGAGATCGGCCACGCGCAGCACCGTCGTCGCTTGCGGGCCGGACTTCCGGCGCAGCAGCGCCTCGACTCGCGCGAGCAGCTCCGCGAACGCGAAGGGTTTCGTGAGGTAGTCGTCGCCGCCCGCACGCAGGCCTTTCACGCGATCGTCCACGGTGCCGAGAGCGCTCAGCACCAGCACCGGCGTCGTGCGGCCTTGCTGCCGCAGCAGCTGCACGATGGTGAGGCCGTCGAGGTGCGGCAGCATCCGATCGGTGATGATGACGTCGTAGTCCGTCTCGGTGGCGCGGAAGAGCCCGTCGCGACCATCGGCGGCGTGATCGACGGTGTAGCCGCTCTCGCGCAGCCCCTTCAGGATGAAGTGAGCGGCTTCCTCGTCATCCTCGATGAGCAGCAGACGCACGGGCGCGTACCTTGGGCTCCAATCAATCCCAACCGCACTGCTGATTCTTGTTCTGCTCTTTCAGCCAGGCGATGAGCGGCTGGAAGTACTCGATGATCGCGCTCGCGTCGATCTCCCGCTTGCCGGTGAGCTTCTCGAGCGTGTCCTGCCAGGACTGGCTCTGACCGAGCGCGAGCATCTGCCCGAACTTCTCGCCGGCCGCCTTGTTGCCGAACACCGAGCACTCGTGCAGCGGGCCCTTGTAGCCGGCCGCCTCGCAGAGCGCTTTGTGGAACTGGAATTGCAGGATGTACGAGAGGAAATACCGCGTGTAGGGCGTGTTGTCCGGGATGTGGAATTTCGCGCCCGGGTCGAAGTCCGCCTCGGTGCGCGCGACGGGTGGCGCGATACCCTGATACTTGCGGCGCAGGTCCCACCACGCCGCGTTGTAGTCCGCCGGCTGGATCTCGCCCGAGAACACCTTCCAGCGCCACAGATCGATGAGGCGACCGAACGGCAGGAACGCGATCTTGTCGAGCGCGATCTTCATCTGCTGATTGATCACCGCCTCTGGGCTCGGCTTCACCGGCGAGATGAGGCCGATCTTCGCCAGGTAGGACGGCGTGACCGAGAGGTTCACGGTGTCGCCGATCGCTTCGTGGAAGCCGTCGTTCGCGCCGTTGCGGAACAGGTTGGGCAGCGTGTTGTAGTGGAGGTAGTAGTAAATGTGGCCGAGCTCGTGATAGACCGTGAACAGGTCCTCTTCGGTCGGCGTGATGCACATCTTGATGCGCACGTCGTTCTGCGACGGGTCCATGTTCCAGGCGCTCGCGTGGCATACCACTTCGCGATCGCGCGGGCGCACGAGCATCGAGCGCTTCCAGAACGTCTCGGGGAGCTGCGTGAACCCGATGGACGTGTAGAAGCTCTCGGCCGAGCGCGTGATCCGCACCGCGTCCCACTTCTGCGCGGCGAGCTGCCGGTCCGCGGTTTCGATGCTCGCCGACGGGTAGGGCTTCAGCAGATCGTCGTAGATGTTCGCCCATTGCTGCGACCACATGTTGCCGAGCAGCGGGGCAGGGATCGGCTTGCCGGGCGGTACTTTGTCCGCGCCATACTTCTTCGCGAGCACCGCGCGCGTGTGGCAGTGGAGCTGATCGTAGAGCGGCTTCACTTGCTGCCACAGCTTCTCGGCCATCGCATCGAACTCTTCGGGCGACATGTCATAGCGCGCGCGCCACATGACGCCGAGATCCTTGAAGCCGAGCTCGCGCGCCCCTTCGTTCGCCAGCTCCACGAAGCGCGCGTAGGGTTTGCGCATCGGCGCGCCGATGTCGTGCCAGCCCTTCCACGCTTCGACGAGCTCGTCGTAGTTGCGGCTCTTGGCGAGCGTCTGCGAGAGCTGATCGAGGTTGCGGCAGGCTTCGGGTCCCTTGCCTTGCGGGCAGTACTTGCCTTCGCCGTACATGGCGCTGAGGCGCGCCAGGAGCTGCGTCATCTCGGCCCGGCGTGCCGCGTCGCGCGGCGCGGGCGCCGAGACGTTGACCCGCAGCAGGTGGATGGCGCGCGCGGTTTCCGGGGAGAGCTGCTGACCGTCGTAGCGCTTCGACTCCTCCGCCGCCTGGCCGAGATACGCGAGGTAGCGATCGTTGGCGCGCGCGTTGAGCATCTCCGTGTCGGGCGTAATGTACGTCTCCTGCACCCAGCCCGCCGCGTTGCCCTCGAGGTCGAGCGCATCGAGATCGTGGTTCACGCGCGCCACGAACTCGTCGGCGGTCTCCTGCTTCTGCGACGTGCCTTGCGTCGATGTCGACGCGCTGCTGTCACCGCCGCAGGCGGTGAGCGCCAGGGAGAGCGCCGCAACCGCCCCCGCGAGCAGTCCGTGTTCGATAGGGCGGCCGGCTGCACGAGGCTGGACGACTGCGGCACTCATGGTCATTTGACGCCCCCCATCAGCTTCTTCGCGAACGGCGTGATCGCGAACATCACGAGGCCGCCGATCACGCCCCACCAGAAGAGCCACAGATACTGGCCCGGCATCGCCGCGATGTTGCTGGCGTCGAATTCACCGGCGAACTTGCCGGCGAGCCCGTTCCCGAGCGCGGTCGCGAGGAACCACAGGCCGAGCGCCTGCCCGACGAAGCGCGGCGGCGCGAGCTTCGACATCGAGCTCAAGCCGACGGGCGACAAGCACAGCTCGCCGAACGTGTGGAACATGTACGTGAAGATGAGCCAGGTCGGCAGCACCTTGTGTCCGCTGACGACGAACTGCGCGGCGAAGTACATCACCATGAATCCGACGCCCATCAGCGTGAGGCCGAGCGCGAACTTCACGGGCGCCGACGGATCGAGGTTGCGCTTGCCGAGGCTCACCCAGAGGGCTGCGAACACCGGCGAGAACACGATGATGAAGAACGGATTGATGTTCTGGAGCACGCCCGCCGGCATCTCCCACCCGAGGAGGTGCCGATCGGTGTAGCGGTCCGCGAACAGGTTGAGCGAGGAGCCGGTCTGCTCGAAGCCCGCCCAGAACATCGCGCACGCCGCGAAGAGTGCGATCATCACGAGCACGCGCTTGCGCTCGGCGGGCGCGAGCCCCGCGAAGAACAGCATGTAGACGAAGTAGGCGGCGGCGAAGAGGCCCATCGCCCAGAGAGACTGATCGAGCAGCGTCTTCGGATCGATGTGGATGAAGCCGAAGAAGGCGGCGGCGACCGCCGCGAGAATCGCAACCGTGATGCCGATGACCGCGAGCCAGGCGTTGCGCGAATTCGCGAGCACGGCCGCCGACACACCTGGTGCGACGCCCGCGCTGCCGAGGTAGTTGCGCATCGACGCGAAGATCACGAGGCCGATCAGCATGCCGACCGCGGGCGTTGCGAAACCGAACCGCCAGCCGTACGCCTGCGCGATGATCGGCACGAGCGTCGAGCCGAGGAACGCGCCGATATTGATGCCCATGTAGAAGATCGAGAAGCCGGCGTCGCGCCGCGAGCCGCCCTCCGGGTAGAGCTGCGCGACGACCGCGCTGATGTTCGGCTTCAGGAGACCGACGCCGAACACGAGCGCGACCAGGCCGACGAAGAAGATCTGCGCGGAGCCGAGCGCCAGCAGCGCGTTGCCGATGAAGATGAGGATGCCGCCGTACCACACGGCGCGCTGCGAGCCGGTCAGCCGATCCGCGATCCAGCCGCCGAACAGCGAGAGGAGGTACGTGCCGGCCGTGTACAAGCCGTAGATGGAATTCGCCGTCCGATCGTCGATTCCGAGGCCGCCGCTCTCGACCGTAGCGACCAGGAACAACACGAGGATGGCGCGCATCCCGTAGTAGGTGAAGCGCTCCCACATCTCGGTGAGAAAGAGCGTGGCGAGCCCGATGGGTTGGCCGAGGAAGGTGCGGTCGTTGCCGGGAGCGACGGCAGTCGTCGAGGTTGCGGAGACATCGGTCATGGGGTACCGGTCCGTGCGCTAAAAAATTGCGGGCAGTCTGACCGATGTATCAGGAGCCGGGCAAGGCGGCCGCTCAGGTGCTCTTTTCGGTCTCCTGCTCGTCCGCGGTGTCCGGGCGCTTCATGCCGTTCAGGACGCGCGCCATGATGAGTCCGCCCTCGTACAGTCCGTACATCGGCAACGCCATGATGCACTGGGAGATGGCGTCCGGCGGCGTGAGGAAGGCCGCGACCACGAAGATGCCGATGAGGACATAACCTCGCGCGCCCTTCAGCTTCTCGAGCGAAATGATGCCGGTCAGCACGAGCAGCACGACGACGACCGGCACCTCGAAGGCGACGCCGAACGCGAGGAACATCGTGAGCGTGAAGTCGAGGTACGCGCTGATGTCCGTCATCATCTCGACGCCGTTGGGCGTCGCGAGCGCGAAGAATTCGAACATCACGGGGAACACGAACAGGTACGCGAACACGACGCCGACATAGAACAGCAAGATCGACGACACGATCAGCGGCACCGCGAAACGCTTCTCGTGCTTGTAGAGGCCGGGCGCGACGAACGCCCACACCTGATACAGCACGTAGGGCATCGCGATGAAGAGCGCGACGAAGAACGAGAGCTTGAACGGCGTGACGAACGTCGAGGTCACGGTCGTCGCGATGAGGTGCGAATCCTTCGGCAGCTTCGCGAGCAGCGGCTTCGAGATGAACTCGAACAGCGGATTCGCGTAGTACGCGCACGGCAGGAACACGATGCCCACCGCGACGAGCGCACGGATCAGGCGATCGCGGAGCTCGAGCAGGTGCGAGATCAGTGTGCCTTCGGCCAGCTTCTCAGATTCCGCGCTCATGCGTGTGTGTGATGACCTCGCCGGGCCGAGTCGGCTCGTCGTCCGAGGCCGGCACCGGCTCGTGCGAGAAGGTGGAATGGGAGGGGGCCGTGTCCGGCTCGGACTCTACGGCACCCGCGTGATCCGCGCTGGCCTCGTGCAGGGCGGAGCCGTTGGCGCCGTTAGACCCGGGCGCCGCGGCGTAGCTCGGCGGCTGATAGACGTCGGCCTCGGGTTCCGGCGGCGGCCCGGCGTAGTGGCCGGGCGACATGGCCGGGTCATGCGGCGTGCCGGCCTCGGGCGTCGGGCCGGCGCTCTCGCCAGTGCCCGCCGCGGCAGCGTCCTGCGCGGCGTCTGGCTGCGTGCTTGCAGCCGCTGTCTCGCTCTCCGACTGCGACGAGGTGGCGCTGTGAGTGGACGTCGACGAGGTCTCCTGCCACTTCTTCATGTCGGCGAGATTCACCTCGTCCTCGAGCTGCTCGCGGAACTGCTTGGCCATGGCGCGGGCGCGCCCGATCCAGCGGCCGACCTGTTGTGCGAGGCGCGGCAGCTTCTCCGGCCCCAGCACGATCAGGGCCAGCACGAAAATGACGAGCAGCTCGGTGAAACCGACTTCGAACATCGCCGGCAGGCGTGATCAGGCGACGCGGTCTTTCTTGTCCGCGTCCTTGCTCTCGGCCTTCTTCTCCGTGAAGTCGGCGTCGGGCTCATCACTGCGGATCTGCTTGCGGCCCTCTTCCTCGCCCTCGCTCATCGCGTTCTTGAAGCCCTTCACGGCGGACCCGAGGTCCGAGCCGATGGTGCGCAGCTTCTTCGCGCCGAACACCAGCAACACGACTAGCAGGATGATGAGCAGCTCTTTCATCCCGATACCCATAGTCTCAACTCCTGCAAGGAAAACAGTAGGGGGATCATAGGCCAAAGAGGCCGGGCGAACCCATAAAGTTCGGCCTCGCCGGCTGCCGGGTTCACATGTCGGGCTGCCGGTACGGCGGCTCGATTGATGAGGGCGGCGCAGGCGGTCTCAACTCGACGCCGCCGTCTCCAACCAGAACGTCACAGGGCCATCGTTCACGAGCGCAACCTGCATGTCCGCGCCGAATTCACCTGTGGCGACGGGACTATGCGTCGCGCGGGCTCGTGCGACCAGCAGCTCGAACAACCGCCGCGCTTCATCCGGGGCCGCTGCCGTACTGAATCCGGCGCGCGTGCCCTTGCGCGTGTCGGCCGCGAGCGTGAATTGCGACACGAGCAAAAGACCTCCGCCCGTATCGCGCAGGCTGAGGTTCATGCGTCCCGCCGCATCCGGGAAGATGCGGTAGGTCAGAACGCGTTCGAGCAGACGCTCCGCCGCCTGCGCATCATCGCCCCGCTGGACGCCGACGAACGCGAGGATGCCGCGCCCGATGGCGCCGACGATCCGGCCCTCGACGCGGACCTGGGCTTCGGTCACTCGTTGAATCAGCGCGATCATGGTGTGTCAGCGGCGGCGCACGGGCGCGTCAATCTTTGTCCGAGTGGAGAGCAATGTCGCGTAGGGTAACCGGATGGCGGCGCGTCCGAGTTGGCTTTTGGGGAGGCGAATCCGTAAGATTCGGGGCCATTTTTGGGGTCGGTCGGAGCGTTAAATGCGGTTTCGGGTCCGTTCGGGCGTTGTTCTGGCAGTGATGAGTTCCATGGCGCTCGCCGTCGCCGTGACCCAGGCTCAGGAGCAATCCGCGGCTCCGGAAAACGCGTCCGCCGCCTCTGCGGAGACGCCCGCGGCCCCCGTCGGCAATCCGGAGCGCGGTAGGCAAATCTCGTACACCTGCCTCGGCTGCCATGGCGTGCCGGGCTACAAGAATGCCTATCCGACCTACAGCGTGCCGAAGCTCGAAGGCCAGCATCCCGAGTACATCGTGATCGCGCTTCAGGCGTATCGCTCGGGCGAGCGCTCGCATATCACGATGCATTCGCAGGCGTCGACGTTGACGGACCAGGACATGCGGGACATCGCGGCGTTCTTCGCGGGCCAGCCGCTCACGCCGAATCCGGCCTCGCAGGCGAAGGCGCCGGAGGCGGCGCAGGTTTGCGTCGCGTGCCACGGGCAGGATGGCGTCGGCATCACGCCGCAATATCCCTCGCTCGCCGGGCAGCATGCGGATTACATCGAGCGCGCGCTGCACGACTACAAGAAGGGCGGGCGCAAGAACCCGATCATGTCCACGTTCGCCGGGCAGATCAAAGACTCGGACGTGAAGGTGATCGCGGAGTACTACTCGCAGCGCCAGCCGTCGCTGCACACCGAGCCGCGGCCGAGCACCATTCTCACTGCCGGCAGCGATCGCTGAAGAAGGCTTGCGTGTGGGGGCGCTCGGCCCCCACCGGACTTCGGCGCCCGTGGCTCACTTCTTCGCGAGCTTCTCGAGAAACATCGCGGTCGTCACCAGGTAGAAGTCGCGGTTCGATTTCTTCCTGAAGCCGTGGCCTTCGTCCTTGGCCGCGAGATACCACGCTTCGCCGCCGTTCGCGCGCACGCGCGCGACCATCTGCTCCGACTCCGACGCCGGCACGCGCGGGTCGTTCAGACCCTGCACCACCAGCAGCGGTCGGCGGATCGAGCTCGAGTTGTTGAACGGCGAGATGCGTGAGAAGAACGCGCGCATCTTCGGATCGCGCTCGTCGCCGTACTCCTCGCGGCGCAGGTCGCGACGGTACGCGGATGTGTTGGCGAGGAACGTGTTGAAGTTGCTGATGCCGACGACATCGACGCCACCGCGTAGCCGATCGCTGTACGCGACGAGCGACGCGAGCGCCATGTAACCTCCGTACGAGCCGCCCATCACGACCACGCGGTCGCGATCGAACATCGGCTGCACGCCGATCCACACGAGCAGCGCGCCGATATCCTTCACGGCATCTTCGCGCAGCACGCCGTTGTCGAGCTGCAGGAACGTCTTGCCGTAGCCCGACGAGCCGCGCACGTTCGGCGCGATCACCGCATAGCCGAGCTCGTTCACCAGGAACTGGAAGAACGACTCGTAGCCCGGCCGGTACTGCGACTCCGGTCCGCCGTGAATGCTGATGAGCACGGGGTGCGGGCCCGGCGTCTTCGGCCGGTACAGATACGCGGACAACATGCGCTGCCCGCCGCCGACGCGATCCCACGTCGGATAGTGAACGAGCTCCGCCGCGACGAACGTATTCGTGTCGACCGGGCCGGCTTCGCTGCGCGTCCAGCGCTCGACGACGTTCTTGCCGAGATCGAACACGTACGCGTCGCGCGGCGATTGCGCCGACTCTGCGGAGAACGCGAGCCGCTTGCCCGACTTGTCGAATTGCAAGTCGGACAGGCGGCCGTCCGGCACGCCGGGCGGCGCGAGCTCGAGCTTCATCTGATTGTCGAGCACGGTGAGGCGGCTGCGTCCGTCCTCGTTCACGACCCACGCGACGTAGCGCCCATCGACGCTGACCGCGAAATCGTCCACGTCCCAGTTGATGTCGGGCGAGACCTTGCGCTTCTCGTGCGTCACCGGATCGTAGTAGCGCAGCGCGGAGAACTCACCGCCCTCGTCGGAGATCAGGTAGACGCCGCGCCCGTCGGGCGCGAATTTCGCCGCGGTGATGCCGACCTTCGCCGCGCCGCTGCGGGCCCGGCCGCTGCGGCTCGATGCGCTCGCGCGACTCTTGCCGGTGCTGCGCGCTTTGCCCGAGCGCTTGTCCTCGTCGCTCCCTTCGAGCGGCGTCACCATGCCGGTCGCGACGTCCGCGATGAAGAGATAGCTCTCGTTGATCGACACATAGCGCCAGAGCAGGAGCTTCGTGTCATCGGGCGACCAGTCCAGCACGTACCACGTGTCGTTCTGCCCGCCCACTGCGAGGCGCGGCGGCGCGCTGGAAGTGACGTCGACGATGTAGATGTCGTAGCTGACGCCATCGCGCGCATTGCTATAGAACGCCAGCCGTTTGCCGTCGTGCGCCCACACCGGCGTGCCGTTCTTGGACTTGCCGTCGGTCAGGAGACGCGTCGACTTGTCGGAGTCGCGGTAGTAGTAGATCTGGTCGTTCTCGTCGCCGCCGCGATCCTTCAGGAACACGAAGCCGTCGCCGTTCGGCACCTGCGGCGCGCGCGCTGTGCCGATGGGCTCGGGATAGAACGTGAGTTGCTCGCGCGTACCGCCCGGCGCGGACACGCGGTGTACCTGATCCGCATCCCCGAACCGCGTGGCGACGAGCATCGAGCCATCCGGCAGCCAGTCGAGGAACTTCGCCTGCCGGCCGTTCTGATAGCGCGCCAGCTTCTCGGCGAGCGCGGCGTCCTGCGGCGGAACGCCTTCGAGCACGAGGTTGCCGCTTTCCCGGCGCAACGTGCTCACGGGCGCGCTGCTCACCGACGCGGATTGGGCCGCGGCGACGCTTGCAAACGTGGTGACGATCAGGCTCGCGACAGTGCACGCGGCCAGGCGGCGGCGTGCGGGATGTGGGTACTGCATGCTTTTGATATGGTGCCCGAAACGCGCACGCCGACGAAAGCTCTCATGCTCGAACCGAGAATCACGCGACACCCCGACGGCATCACCGCAGTGGATACCGAATACGTCCGTCCCGGTCTTGCCGCCGCCCACATCGTGCAGCAGGCCGGGCGCGCCGCCTTCGTCGACGTGGGTACGACGCTCTCGGTTCCCCATCTGCTCGCGGCAATGGAGCGGCTGGGTGTGCCGCGCGCGGCGGTCGACTACGTGTTCCTGACGCATGTCCATCTCGATCACGCGGGCGGCGCCGGCCGGTTGCTGCAGGAATTGCCGAACGCCCGCGCGGTTCTGCATCCGCGCGGCGCGCCGCATCTCATCGAGCCGGAGAAGCTGATCGCGGCCTCGAAGGTCGTGTACGGTGAAGAACAGTTTCGGCGGCTCTACGGCGAGATCGTGCCGCTCGCGAAGGAGCGTGTGATCGTCACGCAGGACGGGCAGCGCATCGATCTGGCCGGCCGCGTGTTCGAATTCATTCATACGCCGGGGCATGCGCTCCACCATCAGTGCGTCGTGGACGTGCAGCACGCCGGCATCTTCGCCGGCGACACCTTCGGGCTCTCCTACCGTGAGCTCGATACCGAGAAGGGTGCCTTCATTCTGCCGACGACCACACCGACGCAGTTCGATCCCGATCAGCTCATCGCATCCATCGACCGCATGCTGGCGTATCGCCCGCAAGCCATGTATCTGATGCACTACAGTCGGGTGACGGACGTGCCGCGACTCGGCGCCGACCTGAAGCAGCGCGTGCGGCAGCTCGCCGACATGGCGCTGCGTAACGCGGCTGCGCCGGACCCGAAAGCGGCCATGGCTCGCGAGATGCACGCCCTGTGGCGCCGGCTTGCGCGCGAGCACGGCTGCACGCTCACCGACGCACGCATCGAGGAGCTGCTCGGGCCGGACATCGAGCTGAATGCGCAAGGTCTGGTCGCGTGGCTCGAAAGGCAGCAGCGCGCGCGCTGAGGCCGGGAGGGAAGCCGTGCAATTCAAGGCGTTGCGGATTCACGACGAGAACGGGCGCATCGTGTCGCGCTTCGACACGCTGACGCTCGAGGACTTGAGCCCAGGCGAAGTCGTCGTGCGCGTGCAGTGGTCCGGCATCAACTACAAGGACGCACTCGCCGCGACCGGCGCGGGCAAGATTCCGCGCAAGTTTCCCGTGGTCGGCGGCATCGACCTCGCGGGTGTCGTCGAGTCGTCGAGCGATGCGCGTTACCGGCCGGGCGACGCGGTTGTGATCACCGGTTACGATCTTTCGGAGTCGCACGACGGCGGCTACTCGCAGTACGCACGCGTGAAGGGCGACTGGATCGTGCCCATGCCGCCGGCGCTCGAGGCGCGGTCGGCGATGGCGATCGGCACGGCGGGATTCGCAGCCGCGCTCGCCGTTCATCGCATGGAGCAGAACGGTCAGCGGCCCGAGAACGGTCCGGTCGTGGTCACCGGCGCAACGGGCGGCGTCGGCAGCATTGCCATCGACATGCTCGCGGCGCGCGGCTACGAAGTCCTTGCCGTCACCGGCAAGGCGTCAGCGGGCGACTATCTGAAGTCGCTCGGCGCGGCGCGCGTACTGCTGCGCAAGGACATCGATTTCGGCTCGCGCCCGCTGGAAAAGGCGCAGTACGCGGGCGCCATCGACAACGTCGGCGGCGAGACGCTCACGTGGCTCACGCGGACGCTGAGCTACGGCGGCAACATCGCGAGCGTCGGGCTCGCGGCGAGCGCGAAACTCGAGACGACGGTCATGCCGTTCCTGCTGCGTGCGATCAATCTGCTCGGCATCAATAGCTCGGCGACGCCGCGCGACCTGCGCATGGCCGTATGGAAGCGCATCGGCAGCGATCTCGCGCCACGCCATCTCGACAGGATCGTGACGCGCGAAATTCCATTCGACGCCCTGCCGGATGCGTTCGCACCCTATATAAGAGGCGAAGTCACCGGCCGCACACTCGTGCGGATCGGCTGAATCCGACCGCAGCGGTGGGGCGAAGCGTGCCCGCAACCGGCGGAGCGCGCGCCGAATCGCGCCACCCGGACGCTAGCCGCCGCTCGGCCGCAACGCGGCGCACGGACGCGACGTGCCGGCCCGCGGGCGATGCGCCGTTTCCGCCACGCTGCCTCGTTGCATCCGCCTTGGGCTGAAGCGCCGCTCGCCTTTCCAGGCGGCGGTGCGGATCGCTGGCGTTGGCACATCCTTTCGCGCGCAAAGCGTCCGTGCCGCACGATACTTACCCGCCGGTAGCATTCTCGGTGGTAAACTCGCGACCCTCTGTCGGGGCTCGTGCATGCCATCCAACTCCTCCGCCGGAGCGCGCCTGCGCGCCGCGCTCGAAGCCGAACGTCCCCTCCAGGCCGTCGGCACCGTGAATGCGTATTGCGCGCTGCTCGCCGAGCGCGCCGGATTTCGCGCGATCTACCTCTCGGGCGCGGGCGTCGCCAACGCCTCGTTCGGCTTGCCGGACCTCGGCATGACGTCGCTGAACGACGTGTGCGAGGACGTTCGCCGCATCACTGCTGCGACCGACGTGCCGCTGCTGGTGGATGCCGATACAGGCTGGGGCGGGGCTTTCAACATCGCGCGCACGTGCGCCCAGCTCATCAAGTCCGGCGCCGGCGGAATGCATCTCGAGGATCAGGTCGCGACCAAGCGTTGCGGCCATCGGCCTGGCAAAGAGCTGGTGCCGCCAGAGGAGATGGTCGATCGCATCAAGTCCGCCGTGGACGGTCGCACCGACGACGCGTTCATCGTGATGGCGCGCACCGACGCGCACGCCGTAGAAGGACAGCAGGCCGCTGTGGATCGGGCCGCTGCGTACGTCGAGGCCGGTGCCGACATGATCTTCGCCGAGGCGCTGACGACACTCGACGAGTACCGCCAGTTCACATCGGCCGTGCGCGTGCCGGTGCTGGCCAATCTCACCGAGTTCGGCAAGACGCCGCTCTTCACGGTGCAGGAGCTCGCATCGGTCGGCGTGCGCATGGTGCTGTATCCGCTCTCGGCGTTTCGTGCGATGAGCCGCGCGGCCGAGACGGTGTACAACGCCATCCGGCGCGAAGGAACGCAGAAGAACGTCGTGCACCTCATGCAGACGCGCGCCGAGCTGTACGAGACGCTCGGCTATCTCGATTACGAAAAGAAGCTCGACGAGCTGTTCGGCGCGGCGAGCTCTCCACCCGCTGCGAAGAAGTGATCTGCCATGACTGAAGCCTCGAATCTCCCCGGCGGCCCGAAGCCGAAGAAATCCGTTGCGCTCTCCGGCGTGCCCGCCGGCAACACCGCGCTCTGCACCGTGGGGCGCACCGGCAACGATCTCCACTACCGCGGCTACGACATCCTCGACATCGCGAACAAGTGCGAATTCGAGGAGATCGCGTATCTGCTCGTGCACGGCAAGCTGCCGAATCGCGCGGAGCTGACGGGATACAAGGCGAAGCTGAAGAGCCTGCGCGGCCTGCCGGCGGTCGTGCGCACGGTGCTCGAAGCGCTGCCGGCCGCCACGCATCCGATGGACGTGATGCGCACCGGCGTGTCGGTGCTCGGCTGCGTGCTGCCAGAGAAAGAGGATCACAACGCGGCCGGCGCGCGCGACATCGCGGATCGGCTGATCGCCTCGCTCGGCTCGATGCTCACGTACTGGTATCACTTCAGTCACTCGGGCCAGCGGATCATGGTCGAGACCGAGGACGAGTCGGTGGGCGGCCACTTCCTGCATCTGCTGCATCGGCGCGTGCCGCCGGACTCGTGGGTGCGGGCGATGCACACCTCGCTCATCCTCTACGCCGAGCACGAATTCAACGCGTCGACGTTCGCCGCGCGCGTGATCGCGGGCACGGGCTCGGACATGTACTCGTGCATCACGGGCGCCATCGGTGCGCTGCGCGGGCCGAAGCACGGCGGCGCGAACGAGGTCGCGTTCGAAATCCAGAGCCGCTATCAAACGCCGGACGAAGCGGCGGCGGACATCCGCGCGCGCGTTGCGAACAAGGAAGTGATCATCGGGTTCGGGCATCCGGTGTACACGATCTCCGATCCGCGCAACGAGGTGATCAAGGAGGTCGCGCGCCGGCTCTCGAAGGAAGCGGGCGACATGAAGGGCTTCGCGATCGCCGAGCGCATCGAGAGCGAGATGATGTCGCTCAAGAAGATGTTCGCGAACCTCGACTGGTTCTCGGCCGTCTCGTACCACATGATGGGTGTGCCGACCTCGATGTTCACGCCGCTGTTCGTCATCGCGCGCACCACCGGCTGGGCGGCGCACGTCATCGAGCAACGCGCCGACGGCAAGATCATCCGTCCGAACGCGAACTACGTCGGCCCGGAAAACATTCCGTTCGTTGCTCTCGACCAACGCACCTAAGGTTTCACGTCCATGTCGAGCTACGACTACAAATCCGCGAAGCGGCCGGATCCGGATGCCGAGCTCGTCGCCATCGCCGACTATGCGCACCGCGCGAAGATCACGAGCAAGACCGCGTACGACACGGCGCGCTACTGCTTGATGGACACGCTCGCGTGCGGCTTTCAGGCGCTGAAATATCCGGCGTGCACGCGCCTGCTGGGCCCGGTGGTGCCGGGCGCGGTGATGCCGGGCGGCGCGCGCGTGCCGGGCACCTCCTACGAGCTCGATCCCGTGCAGGCGGCGTTCTCGATCGGCGCGATGATCCGCTGGCTCGACTTCAACGACACCTGGCTCGCGGCGGAATGGGGGCATCCCTCGGACAATCTCGGCGCGATTCTCGCCGTCGCGGACTACCTCGCGCGCAAGGCCCGGATGGAAGGCGCGACGCCGCCCACGGTGCGCGATGTGCTCACGGCGATGATCAAGGCGCACGAGATCCAAGGCGTGCTCGCGCTGGAGAACAGCTTCAATCGTGTGGGCCTCGATCACGTGATCCTCGTGCGTGTCGCGTCCACCGCCGTCGTCACGGCGATGCTCGGCGGCACGCGCGAGCAGGTCATCAATGCGGTCTCGAACGCGTGGATCGACGGCGGCGCGCTGCGCACGTATCGGCATGCGCCGAACACGGGTTCCCGCAAGAGCTGGGCCGCCGGCGACGCCGCGTCGCGCGCGGTGCGCCTTGCGCTGATCGCGCTCAAAGGCGAGATGGGCTATCCGTCCGCGCTCACCGCGAAGACGTGGGGCTTCTACGACGTGCTGTTCAAGGGCAAGCCGTTCTCGCTGCCGCAGCCCTTCGGCAGCTACGTCATGGAGAACGTGCTGTTCAAGATTTCCTTCCCGGCGGAGTTTCACGCGCAGACGGCCGTCGAATGCGCGATGCAGCTGCATCCGCTCGTGCGCGATCGACTCTCGGAGATCGCGAGCGTGACGATCGAGACGCAGGAGCCGGGCGTTCGCATCATCGACAAGACGGGGCCGCTCGCCAATCCCGCGGATCGCGATCACTGCATTCAGTACATGGTGGCCGTGCCGCTCATCTTCGGCCGCCTCACTGCCGAGGACTACGAAGACAAGGTGGCGAGCGATCCGCGTATCGATGCGCTGCGCGCCAAGATGCAGGTGCGCGAGAACGTGACCTTCACGCAGGAATACTACGCGCCCGACAAGCGCTACATCGGCAATGCCGTGCAGGTGTTCTTCCGCGACGGCTCGTCGACGCCGCGCATCCAGATCGATGTGCCGATCGGTCACCGCAAGCGCCGCGAGGAGGGCATGCCGGTGCTGGTGAAGAAGTTCGAGACGTCGGTTGCCGCGCACTTCAAGGAGAAGCAGGCGGCGCTCGTGATCGGCGCCTTTGCGGATGCGGCCAAGCTCGATGCGATGCCCGTGAACGAGCTCGTGGCGACCATGGTGACCAACGGCTAGCCGGCCCGGGAGCCGCCAATCGGCTGTGAACGCCGCGCGCGCAACGGAGCAAGAGGGGCTGATTCGTGACGCGCGAATGCTCGGCGTCGCGCTGTCTGCGCATCAGGCGGAGCAGCTGCTGCGGCTGCTCGACGAGCTCGCCAAGTGGAACCGCATGCACAATCTCACCGCGATCACCGATCGCGCGGAGATGCTCACGCATCATCTGCTCGACAGCTTGTCGGTGCACACCGCGCTCGCGGGGCAACGCGCGGCCGATGTGGGAACGGGCGCGGGTTTTCCGGGGTTGCCGCTGGCGGTGGTGAATCCGGACCGGGACTTCACGCTGATCGATTCGAACAACAAGAAGGTGCGCTTCGTCGCTCATGCGGTGCGCACGCTGGGCCTCACGAATGTGACCGCCGTGCATGCGCGGGCGGAAGCCGGGTTGCGGGCGTTGCAATCCAGTCGGCAGCCGGTGGTTGCGCAGCGCGCCGGGGCACGGGCCGCCGACTCACGGCAGGCTGACACGCAGCGCGCTGATGAACGGACCGCCGATGCACGGGCGGCTAGCTCGCAGCGAGCTGGTTTGCCGCGCGACGATTCACCGCGTGCCCATCCAGCGCCGCCGCCGTTCGACACCGTCGTCGCGCGCGCATTCGCCGCGCTACCGGAGCTCCTCGACAAAGTCGCCCCGCTCTGCGGCCCGCACACGCGCGTGCTCGCAATGAAGGGCAAGCGCCCCGACGCCGAGATCGCCGCGGTCCCGCGAAACTGGCACGTGATCGAGACGCGGCCGCTCGCCGTGCCGGGCTTGAACGCCGAGCGCCATCTCGTGATCCTTCAGCCCGCGAACCCGGCCTGATCGCCGGCCGCTCGCTCATCGAGGAATCCACTTTGGCCCTGACCCCGTTCCACATCGCCGTGCAGGTGCGAGACATCGCCGAAGCGCGCCGCTTCTACAAAGACACGCTCGGCTGCACCGAAGGGCGCAGCGACACGCAGTGGGTCGACTTCAATCTCTTCGGCCACCAGTTCGTGTGTCATCTGAACCCGTCGCTGGGCAGGGACGGCAAGATTCAGCAGATTCACAATCACGTCGACGGGCACGGCGTGCCGGTGCCCCACTGCGGCGTCGTGCTGGAAATGGAGACGTTCCACGCGCTCGCGGAACGTATTCGCAACGCCGGCGTGAAGTTCGTCATCGAGCCGTACGTGCGCTTCAAAGGTCAGCCGGGCGAGCAGGCCACGATGTTCCTGCTGGATCCGTCCGGCAATGCGCTCGAGTTCAAGGCGTTCAAGAACATCGAGCGGGACTTGTTCGCGACCTAGCAAAACGCGCGAGGGATTTGCGCCGCGCCGCCCGAATTTCCCATTGCCGCCGCAACGCGACGTTCGCCTGCGCAACGCGGCGCTTGCCCGTAGGTGATGACCGAGAATGCGGCCGTCGACAGGATGTCGACGAGCATGCGGCGAGTCGGGCCGCCGGCCCCGTGTCGTGCGGCGCGCCGCTCAGCGCCGTGACAGCGGCAACGCCGTCGTCTCCTTGATCGTCGAGAGCGCGATGGACGAGTGCACGGATTCGACGCCCGGCATCTTCGAGAGGTGATCGAGAAAGAACGCCTCGTATGCTTTGATGTCGCGCACGCAGATGCGCAACAGGAAGTCCGTGTCGCCCATCAACGTGTAGCACTCGAGCACCTCGGGATGCTCGCGCACGGCCGCCTCGAACTTGGCGAGCGAGTCACGCCCGTGCGCCACGAGCTTCACGCGCGAGAATACCGTCACGTTCAAGCCGACCTTCTCCCGATCGAGCAGCGTGACACGCGCCTTGATGACGCCCTGCTCCTCGAGCCGCGTGATCCGGCGCCAGCAGGTCGAGGTCGTCATGTCCACCTTCTCGGCGATCTCCGCCGCCGAGAAATTGCCGTGATGCTGCAGGACTTCGAGGATGCGCAGATCGCCCCGATCGAGCTCGACTTGCATGGTACGTACCGTGATGCGCGGCAGGAATGGGATGGATATTTCACCGAACCGCCTTTCGAGGCAAGTTTTGTAACACGTGTTGCAGACGCCCCGGCGTACGCTGAGTCGTAGTCCATACCCCGCCGAGGTGCCCGATGAACCCCTTCGACAGCCGGGAATTCGACGGTCACGAGCTCGTCCTCTTCACTCACGATGAGCCGACGGGTCTGCGCGCCATCGTCGCCATTCACTCGACCGCGCTCGGGCCGGCGGCGGGTGGCTGCCGTATGTGGCCGTACGCTTCGGCGAGTGAAGCGGTGACGGACGCCCTGCGGCTCTCGCGCGGCATGAGTTACAAGAATGCGCTGGCGGGGCTGCCTTTCGGCGGCGGCAAGGCCGTGATCATCGGGGATTCACGGCGCAAGACGCCCGCGCTGTTCGAAGCGTTCGGGCGCTTCGTGGACTCGATCGGCGGCCGGTATGTCACCGCCGAGGACGTCGGTACGACGACGGCGGACATGGAGAACGTCGCGAAGCACACCCGCTTCGTCGCGGGTCTGCACCGCAAGCCCGGGGAAGTCGGCGGCGACCCCTCGCCGAAGACGGCGCTCGGTACGCACCTCGGCATCAAGGCTGCCGCGAAATGCCGGCTCGGTCGCAGTGACCTCGAGGGACTGCGCGTTGCCGTACAGGGTCTTGGCGGTGTGGGCTATCACCTCTGCCGACTGCTCGCCGCGGAAGGGGCCAAGCTCAGCGTCGCGGACGTCCGGGCCGACGCGGTCACGCGCGTATGCGATGAGCTCGGCGCCGAGCCCGTTCCCGTCGAAGCCGTGCTGCGGCAGGACGTCGATGTCGTCGCGCCGTGCGCGCTCGGCGCCGTTCTGAATTCCCAGAGCATCCCGACCCTGCGCGCGCGCATCGTCGCGGGTGCCGCGAACAATCAGCTCGCGACGGATGCGGATGGCGAGGCGCTGCTCGCGGCCGGCATCCTGTACGCGCCGGACTACGTCATCAACGCGGGCGGCATCATCAGCGTCGCGCGCGAATACTTCGGCGGCAGCAGCGAGGCGCAGGTCACCGCGGACATTCACGGCATACCCGTACGGCTCACGGAGATCTTCGAGCGGGCGCGCCGCGAAGGGCGTCCGACCAACGTCGTAGCGGATCGGCTTGCGCGGGAGCGCATTCACTCCGCGCGGCGCCGGCTCGTCGCATAACGGACGCGGCGGCGGACGCGCGTCGCCACTTGGCGACGGTCGCGACGGAACGCCGCTCATATCGCCTCCCGGTGAGCCGCCTCCAAAACGCGGCCGTGCCTCGCGTCGTGTGTGCAGTACACTGCGCGCACCGATGAAGCGCGTCATCGCCATTGCCAATCAGAAGGGTGGGGTCGGCAAGACGACCACGGCCGTGAATCTTGCGGCGTCCCTCGCTGCGACCAAGCGCCGCGTGCTGCTCATCGACCTCGACCCGCAGGGCAACGCGACCATGGGCTGCGGCGTCGACAAGTCCCAGGTCCAGCAAGGCACGTGCGAAGTGCTGCTGGGCGAGGCGCCGATCGAGCAGTCGCTCGTCGCGCTCGAAGGCGCGAGCTTCACCATGCTGCCGACGAACCAGGACCTCACGTCCGCGGAAGTGCGGCTGCTGACGATGATGACGGGCCGCGAAACGAAGCTCCTCAATGCGCTGCGGCCGGTGCGCGAGAGCTTCGATGTGATCCTGATCGACTGCCCGCCGGCGCTGAACATGCTCACCGTCAATGCGCTCGTCGCCGCGGACAGCGTGCTCGTGCCGATGCAATGTGAGTACTACGCGCTCGAAGGATTGTCGGCGCTGCTGTCGACCGTGGATCAGATCCGCGAAGCGGTGAATCCGTCGCTCGAGCTCGAAGGCATCCTGCGCACGATGTTCGATCCGCGGAACAATCTCGCGAACGAGGTGAGCGCGCAGCTCATCATGCATTTCGGCGACAAGGTGTTCCGCACGATCATCCCGCGGAACATCCGGCTCGCCGAAGCGCCGAGCTTCGGCAAGCCCGTGCTCTTGCACGATCGCGAATCGCGCGGCGCCCTCGCCTACCTGGCGCTCGCCGGCGAGATGATCCGCCGCGAAGAGGAAGCGCTCGAGGCCGCCCGGGCGCCGCCGCCCGAAGACGCGCCGCGCGAAGAGGCGTCCGCCGCCGAAGCGCCTGCGCCCGCCGAGCCTTCCGCCTTGAGTTAGCTCTTAGGGTTAGCGCCGTTGGCTAGCGTCGTGCGCGGAAAGTTGGGTTGGCGCTCAACCGATGCCGAGCAGGCGTGCGCACACCCGACGGCGCGCCCGGCCGCGCCGAACGTTCATGCACACGGCAACGCATTCGCTATGATCCCCGCACCATGAGCTTCAAGAAGCCCACGCTGGGCCGCGGCCTGGCGGACCTCCTCGGCCAGAGCGCCGCCCGCCCCGCGCCCCTCGCGCCGATCGCACCCGCCGCGGCGGCCGCGACGCCGGCGCCGGCCGCCGCGCCGACGGGCGATCACCTGACGAAACTGCCGCTCGATCTGCTCCAGCGCGGCAAGTACCAGCCGCGCGTCGACATGCGGCAGGAAACGCTCGAAGACCTCGCCGCCTCGATCAAAGCGCAGGGGGTCGTGCAGCCGATCGTCGTGCGTCCCCTCGGCGCGCCCGCGCCGGGCGAATCGCAGCGCTACGAGATCATCGCCGGCGAGCGCCGTTGGCGCGCCGCGCAGCTCGCGGGGCTCGCGGAGATCCCGGCGATCGTCCGCCGGATACCGGACGAAGCGGCCATCGCCGTCGCGCTCATCGAGAACATCCAGCGCGAGAATCTGAATGCGCTGGAAGAGGCGCGCGCCATCGAGCGCTTGATCAACGAGTTCCAGCTCACGCATCAGCAGTGCGCGGACGCGATCGGCCGCTCGCGTACTGCGGTCACGAACCTGCTCCGGTTGCTCGAAGCGGCGCCCGAGGTGTGCGAGCTGGTGGCGAATCACTCGCTCGAGATGGGTCATGCGCGCGCGCTGCTCGGCATCTCGAACAAGCGCAAGCAGGCCGAGGTCGGTGCGGAAGTCGCGAAGAGGGGGCTGTCGGTGCGCGAGACGGAAGCGCTCGTGCGCCGGATGCAGCAGCCCGAAGCGGCGCGCGGCAACGGACCCGCGACGGGCTCGAGCGATCCGAACGTGCAGCGTCTCGAGCAGGAGCTTGCCGAGAAGCTCGGCGCGAAGGTGCTGATCCAGCACGCCGCGGACGGCAAGGGCAAGGTCATCGTCAACTACAACAGCCTCGACGAGCTCGACGGCATCCTCGCGCACATCAAATAGTCTGCGTACATCGCCGCAGTCGTGACGGAAACGGAACACCGTTCCATGCGCGGCGGCTGCGGCCACGGTTTTGCAGCAAAAAAAGCGCTTCGCAGCACCTCACGCTGTGGAATTTCGAGATTCGCGTCTCTATAATCCCGCGGCTTCGCGCCGGGCCGTCTAAGTGATTGTCCGGGCAGAGTAAAAAGCGAAGCCACTTCCCAGTTCTGCGCGAATCCGGAAAGTGGCTTTTTTAATGTCCTCGGGCGGGATGAACGTGGTCTCGATCGACGCCTCGCAGGCACGGCGGACGGCTTACTCCATCGTGGTCTGGCAGGCAGTCACGACGGCCGCCGTCGCGCTCGCAAGTTGGGTAATCGCCGGTGGGCTCGCCGCACGGTCGGCGTTCATCGGCGGTGGCATCAGCACACTCGCCAGTCTCGCGATGGCCCTTCTGGCATTCAGGAGGGGAACGAGCGCGGACGCGATGCGCGCGGTGCGCGGGTTCTTCGTCGGCGAAGCCGCGAAGGTCGCAACCGTCGTCGTGCTGTTCGTCGTGGTTTTGCGAACACTGAAGGTCTCGCCGCTGGCGATGTTCGCTGCCTACGTGGCGACCTTCATCGTCTACTGGCTCGCGCTTGCGAACGCGCTGCCGTCGTCGACAGGTTCCGGTCGTCTCGGTGACCCCGAACGCAGCCTGAGATAGCGCGCAGCCATCGCGCGCGACGCGAATGCGACGAGGCGCGCAGTGACGGGCACGAAGCCGATGACGAGGATGAAAACGATGGCCGCCGCGCCGGTTGAGTTGGCCGCGCGCGCACCCATCGACTGCTGAGCGAGATGAAGAGCTGGAACGAACATGGCCGCTGTAGAACACGCTGCTGAGCAGGCGCCGAGCGCCAACGAGTACATCCTTCATCACCTGACGTTCCTCTCGAACAAGCAGGCGAAGGGCATCGTCGATTTCACCGTCATCAACTGGGACAGCGTCTTCTTTTCGGTGGTGCTCGCCATCCTGTTCGGCGGCTCGTTCTACCTCGCGGCGCGGCGCGCGACGAAGAACACCGGCGTACCGACCGGCTTTCAGGGCTTCGTCGAGCTCCTGATCGAGTACATCGACAATCTGATCAAGGAAACCTTCCACACCTCGAGCAAGCTCATCGCGCCGCTCGCGCTGACGATCTTCGCCTGGGTGTTGCTCTTCAACGCGATGGACCTCGTGCCCGTCGACCTCCTGCCCAAGGTGGCGAGCTACTTCGGCATCAGCCACCTGAAGGTCGTGCCGAGCACCGACGTGAACGTGACGTTCGCGCTCTCGCTCACGGTGTTCGTGCTCATCATCTACTACAGCATCAAGATGAAAGGGCTGGGCGGGTTCATCAGCGAATTCACCATGCAGCCCTTCAGCAGCAAGAACCCCGTCCTGAAAGTGCTGCTCATCCCCTTCAACATGCTGCTCGAGATCGTGCCGTTCATCGCGCGTCCGATCTCCCTCTCGCTGCGACTCTTCGGCAACCTGTTCGCCGGGGAGATGATTTTCCTGCTGCTCGCGCTGCTCACGCTGCAGGGCTTCGGTCAGCTCACCTCGGTCGGCGGCTGGCTCGGGGTGCTCGCGCACGTGCTGCTCGGCTTGGTGTGGGCCATCTTCCACATCCTTGTGATCACGCTGCAGGCCTTCATATTCATGGTGCTGACGGTCATCTACCTCGCGATGGCGCACGAGCACCACTGAGTCGCACATTGTCGGTTTACTGATTTCTTGTAGGAGAGTTCGATCGTGGAAAACATTGCACACATCCAGGGCATGACCGTGCTCGCCGTCGGCATCATCTTCGGTCTCGGCGCGCTCGGAACGGCCATCGGCTTCGGCATCCTGGGCGGCCGCTTCCTCGAAGGCGCCGCGCGGCAGCCGGAGCTCACCCCGATGCTGCAGACGAAGATGTTCATCGTCGCGGCGCTCGTCGACGCCGTCGCGATGATCGGTATCGGCTTCGCGCTCTTCTTCACGTTCGCCAATCCGTTCCTCACGGCTGCGAGCGGCGGCTGATCGCGAGCGCGGGCCGCAACCCGGCAGGAGAGGACCATGAACATCAATCTGACGCTCATCGTCCAGATGGTCGTGTTCGTCGTGCTCATCTGGTTCACGATGAAGTTCGTGTGGCCGATGATCACGTCCGTGATGGACGAGCGCGCCAAGAAGATCGCGCTCGGGCTCGCGGCCGCGGAGAAGGGTCAGGCGGAGCTCGCGCAGGCGCGCAGCAACGCGGAGGCGATCATCCGCGAGGCGCGCGAGCGGGCCACGCAGATCATCGACCACGCGCAGCATCGCGCGAACGAGCTGGTCGAGCAGGCCAAGGCCGCGGCCACGCAGGAAGGGCAGCGTCTGGTGGCGGCGGCTCAGCAGCAGATCGATCTCGAGGCCAACCGCGCCCGCGAGGCGCTGCGCAAGGAAGTGGCGCAGCTCGCGGTGTGCACGGCCTCGAAGTTGCTCGAGCGCGAGATCGACGCGCGCGCGCACGCCGATCTCATCAGCAAGCTGGCGGCGCAAATCTGATCTATGGCTGACAAGAGCACCATCGCGCGGCCGTACGCCCGCGCCGCGTTCGAAGAAGCGAAGCGCACCGGGCGGCTCGCCGATTGGTCGCAGGCGCTGCAAGTCGCGGCCGCCGTCGTGCAGGACGAGCGCGTCGAGGACCTGCTCGACAATCCGAAGGTGACCCCCGGGCAGCTGGCCCAGCTGATCGAGGACATCGCCGGCCCGCGGCTCGACGAGCTGGGCCGCAACTTCGTGCAGATGCTCGCGGACAACCACCGCCTCGCCTATCTGCCCGAGATCTCCGAGATCTTCGAGGAGCTGAAGGACGAGGAGGAAGGCATCGTCGATGTGACGGTCACCTCCGCCGCCCCGCTCGACGAGCAGCAGCGCAACACGCTGAGCGAGGCGCTCGCGCGCAAGCTGCAGCGCCGCGTGCGCCTGCACTGCGACATCGATCCGAAGCTGATCGGCGGCGCCGTTCTGCGCGCGGGCGATCTCGTCATCGACGGCTCCTTGCGCACGCGGCTCGACCGCATCGCATACGAGCTCACGGCATAAATTTTTCTGTAGGAACGCCACATGGCCATCAAAGCCACCGAAATCAGCGAGCTGATCAAGCAACGCATCGAGAACTTCAAGTCGGTCACCGAGGCGCGCAACGTCGGCACGATCGTCTCCGTGACGGACGGCATCACACGTATTCACGGCCTGGCCGATGCGCGCTACGGCGAGATGCTCGAGTTCCCCGGCAACACGTTCGGCCTCGCGCTGAACCTCGAGCAGGATTCGGTGGGTGCGGTGGTGCTCGGCGAGTACAAGCACTTGCGCGAAGGCGACACCGTGAAGACCACGGGCCGCATTCTCGAGGTGCCGGTGGGCCCCGAGCTGCTCGGCCGCGTCGTCGACGCGCTCGGTCAGCCGATCGACGGCAAGGGTCCGGTGAAGGCGACGCGCACCGCGCCGATCGAGCGCGTGGCGCCGGGCGTGATCTATCGCAAGTCGGTCAGCCAGCCGGTGCAGACGGGCTACAAGGCCATCGACTCGATGGTGCCGATCGGCCGCGGCCAGCGCGAGCTCATCATCGGCGACCGCCAGACCGGCAAGACCGCGCTCGCCGTCGACACGATCATCAATCAGAAGGGCTCGGGCATTAAGTGCATCTACGTCGCGATCGGCCAGAAGGCCTCGACCATCGCGAACGTCGTGCGCAAGCTCGAAGAGCACGACGCGCTGAAGCACACCATCGTCGTCGCGGCGTCGGCTTCCACGCCGGCGGCCATGCAGTACATCGCCGCCTACTCCGGCGTGACGATGGGCGAGTACTTCATGGACAACGGCGAAGACGCGCTCATCATCTACGACGACCTGTCGAAGCAGGCCGTCGCGTACCGCCAGATTTCGCTGCTGCTGCGCCGTCCGCCGGGCCGCGAAGCGTTCCCCGGAGACGTGTTCTATCTGCACAGCCGCCTGCTCGAGCGCAGCGCGCGCGTGAACGAGGAGTACGTCGAGAAGGTCACGAACGGCCGCGTGAAGGGCAAGACGGGCTCGCTCACCGGTCTGCCGATCATCGAGACGCAAGCGGGCGACGTGACGGCGTTCGTGCCGACGAACGTCATCTCGATCACCGACGGCCAGATCTTCCTCGAGACCGACCTGTTCAACGCCGGCATCCGTCCCGCCATGAACGCGGGCATCTCGGTGTCGCGCGTCGGCGGCGCCGCGCAGACCGACATCATCAAGAAGCTGGGCGGCGGCATTCGTCTCGCGCTCGCACAGTACCGCGAGCTCGCGGCGTTCTCGCAGTTCGCGTCCGACCTCGACGAGCAGACCCGGCGCCAGCTCGAACGCGGGCAGCGCGTCACCGAGGTGATGAAGCAGAAGCAGTTCTCGCCGATGTCGGTGGCGCAGATGGCGCTCAGCATCTACGCGGTGAACAACGGCTACATGGACAAGGTGCCGCTCAACAAGGTCGTCGATTTCGAGGCGGGCCTGCAGGGCTTCGCGCTGACGAACTACAAGCAGCAGCTCGAGGCCATCGACGCGAAGCCGGTGCTGAAGGACCACGAGGCGACGCTCAAGAAGATCATCGAAGACTTCGTCGCGACGGGTACCTATTGAGATAGGCCACCATGCCCGGCACCAAGGAAATCCGCACCAAGATCGCGAGTGTGAAGAGCACTCAGAAGATCACCAAGGCCATGCAGATGGTGGCCACGAGCAAGATGCGTCGGGCGCAGGAGCGCATGAAGCTCGCGCGCCCGTACGCGGAGAAGATTCGCAACGTCATCGGGCACCTGAACGAGGCGAACCCGGACTACCGGCATCCGTTCCTGCAGACGCGCGAGCCGCGCAACGTCGGCATCATCGTCATCTCGACGGATCGCGGCCTCGCGGGCGGCCTGAACGCGAACATCTTCAAGCAGACGCTGCAGCTCATCCGCGAGTGGGAAGGCAAGGGCGCGAAGGTCTCGCTGTGTCTCATCGGGGCCAAGGGCATCACGTTCTTCCGTCGCCTGAGCCTGCCCATCCTCGCGAGCGCCTCGGGTCTCGGCGACCACCCGCACGTGAACGATCTCATCGGCACGGTGAAGGTGATGCTCGATGCCTATCGCGAGGGCAAGATCGACCGGCTCTTCATGGTGCATGCGCAGTTCGTGAACACCATGACGCAGAAGCCGAACGTCGAGCAGCTGCTGCCGGTTGAGGAGATCGACACCGCGGGGCTGCAGGAGCACTGGGACTACATCTACGAGCCGGAGTCGCGGGACATCCTCGATGGGCTGCTGATGCGCTACATCGAGTCGCAGGTGTACCGCGGGGCGGTGGAGAACGTCGCCTCCGAGATGGCCGCGCGCATGGTCGCGATGAAAGCCGCGACCGACAACGCCGGCAAGCTCATCAACGAGCTGCAACTGGTCTACAACAAGGCGCGCCAGGCCGCGATCACCAAGGAGCTCGCGGAAATCGTCGGAGGCGCGGCTGCGGTTTGAGTTTTTGCGAGCCCCCGCGGAGACGCGCGGACGCTCATCAGAGGAACGTACTATGGCAACGGCAACTACGGGCAAGATCACCCAAATCATCGGCGCGGTCATCGACGTCGAATTTCCGCGCGAGTCCATTCCGCGCGTGTACGAAGCGTTGAAGCTGAAGGACGTGGATCTGACGCTCGAAGTGCAGCAGCAGCTCGGCGACGGCATCGTGCGCACGATCGCGATGGGCTCCTCCGAGGGTCTGCGCCGCGGGCTCGCGGTGGAAGCGACGGGCAAGCCGATCATGGTGCCGGTCGGCAAGCCGACGCTCGGTCGCATCATGGACGTCCTCGGCACCCCGCAGGACAACCGCGGTCCGGTGAACGCCGAGCACACGCTGCCGATTCACCGCCCGGCGCCGAGCTTCGATCAGCAGGCCGGCGGCGGCGAGCTGCTCGTCACGGGCATCAAGGTCATCGATCTGCTGGTGCCGTTCGCGAAGGGCGGCAAGGTCGGTCTCTTCGGCGGCGCCGGCGTCGGCAAGACCGTCAACATGCTCGAGCTCATCAACAACATCGCCAAGCAGTACAGCGGTCTGTCCGTGTTCGCGGGCGTCGGCGAGCGCACGCGCGAGGGCAACGACTTCTATCACGAGATGATCGAGTCGGGCGTCATCGACAAGGAGAACCTGTCGAACTCGAAGGTCGCGATGGTGTACGGCCAGATGAACGAGCCGCCGGGCAACCGCCTGCGCGTGGCGCTCTCCGGTCTCACGATGGCGGAGTACTTCCGCGACGAGATCCAGCCGAACGGCCGCGGCCGTGACGTGCTGTTCTTCGTCGACAACATCTACCGCTACACGCTCGCCGGCACCGAGGTGTCCGCGCTGCTCGGCCGCATGCCCTCGGCGGTGGGTTACCAGCCGACGCTCGCCGAAGAGATGGGCGTGCTCCAGGAGCGCATCACCTCGACCAAGACCGGCTCGATCACCTCGATCCAGGCCGTGTACGTGCCGGCGGACGACTTGACCGACCCCTCGCCCGCGACGACGTTCGCGCACCTCGACGCCACGGTCGTGCTGTCGCGCCAGATCGCCTCGCTCGGTATCTATCCGGCGGTCGATCCCCTCGACTCCACGAGCCGTCAGCTCGACCCGCTCATCGTCGGCGAAGAGCACTACAACGTCGCCCGCGGCGTGCAGGCGGTGCTCCAGCGCTACAAGGAGCTGCAGGACATCATCGCGATCCTCGGCATGGACGAGCTGTCGGCCGAAGACAAGCTCACCGTGTTCCGCGCGCGCAAGGTGCAGCGCTTCCTGTCGCAGCCGTTCAACGTCGCGAAGGTGTTCACCGGTCAGGACGGCAAGATCGTGGCGCTGAAGGACACGATCCGCGGCTTCAAGGGCATCATCAACGGCGAGTTCGATTCGCTGCCCGAAGCGGCGTTCTACATGGTCGGAACGGTCGAAGAAGCGATCGAAAAGGCGAAGACGCTTCAGTAAGGAGCGAGGCCCATGCCCGAAGCCGCACACACCATACAGGTCGACATCGTCAGCGCCGAAGGCGAGATCTTCTCCGGCACGGCGAAGATGGTGTTCGCCCCGGCCTCGCAGGGCGAGATCGGTATTGCGCCGCGACACGCGCCGCTGCTCTCGCTGCTGAAGGCGGGGGAAGTGCGCGTGCAGCCGCCCGAAGGCGAGGAGCAGGTGTTCTTCGTGGGCGGCGGGGCGATCGAGGTGCAGCCGTTCAAGGTGACCGTGCTCGCCGACACGGCGCTGCGCGCGCGGGACATCGACGAGGCCGCGGCACTGCAGGCCAAGCAGCGTGCCGAAGAAGCGCTGCGCGACAAAACCGGCCACATTTCGCAGGCCGAGGCGCTCGCGGAGCTGGCCCGCGCCGCCGCGCAGCTCAAAGTCATCGAGCGCCTGCGAAAGCTGCGCGGCTGATCGAGGCCGCGGCGGTCGGCTCGCACGGCGACCGCCCGCCTGTGAGGACGGTCGTGGCGTTCGTGCTGGCACGCGAGTAAACAGCACGCATGGGTCCCATCGTCATTGCGACGGAGCTCGGGCCGGAGGACTGGCGCGAGCTCCTGGCCTACGTCGGTCGGCGCTTCGTGGCCGCGCAGCCCTGGCGCTTCCGCATTCTCTCGTTGGGCGGAACGCTCGTCGCCGGCTTCGTCGCCCTCGCCCTGATTCACTTCGCCGGCGGCCAGCCCGACGGAGTCTCCTTCGTCGTGGGTGTGGTGGTGGCGGCGCTGTCCTTCGTCGGGCTCCAGCGGCTCTACGCCCGGCGCATGGCGGCGGCCGGTCAGGCCTTTCTGGGGCCGAGCCGGATCGAGCTCGACGAACACGGCTTCCGCACCATCCGCGCCGGCATGACGAGCGCCGTCGACTGGAACCGCGTCGAGCAGATCGACGAGACGCCCACCGCCATCTATCTCGCGCTCGATCAGCGCTCCGCCTTCATGATTCCCAAGCGCAGCGTCGATCCGGCGCAGCTGCCCGAGCTGGTCGCGCAGCTGCGCGCGTGGCATGCGGAGCGCACGCGCACGTCGCTGAACGAGCCGGCTCCGGGATTCGAGCCGCCGTCGAGCTCGACGCTCACGCGCGCGACGGCGCCGTCCGACGGGACGCGCGCTGCGACGCGCCCCACGGGCTTTTTCCGCGCCCTCGCGGGCAACCTGCGCGCCGGCTTCAAGCTGCTGACGTTCAGGAAAGTCGCGCCCACGGAGTTCACCGTCAGCTTCGATCAGCTCGTCGCCCTGCTCGCCATCGTGCTGGCGCTCATCACCGGCGTCGATTGGCTGCTCGCCGATCCCGATGCCGAGCTCGATCCGTACGGCTACTACGTGTGGACGTACTACATCCTCGCGGGCCTCTGGGCATGCGCGCTGATCGCGCGCCTGCAGGGCTCGCAGGCGAACACGCGCGCCTTGCTGGTCACTTGGCTTGCATCGGTGCCGGGCGTCATCGTCGCGCTGGGGCTGGTGCTGCTCCTGCCGCTGAGCGGATCGTTCCTCGCCATCGTGCTGGGAGTCGCCGCGTTGGTGCTCTTTGCGGCGAGCGAGCGCGCCGTCCGCAATGTCTTCGGGTATGCGCGACTCGGCACGAGCGTGCTCATCGTGCTCGCAGTGGCCGGTGTGCCGTGGTTCTTTCAGATGCGGCTCCACCTCGATCCGCAACTCTGGGTCGTCCCCGAGTCCGAGCAGAACATGGCGGCCGCGGCGGAGACCACTGACCCCGACGATGCCGAATCGCTGCTGTTCGATCAGGCCGACCGCATCGCCGACGCGGTGGACGCAACCGCGCCCGAACGCCCCGGCATCGTGGACACCTACTTCGTCGGTTTCGCCGGCTGGGGGGCGCAGAAGGTGTTCCGCAACGAAGCGCTGCTGGGTGAGCGGGTGTTCGCGAAGCGCTTCAACATCGGCCGCCGCGCCGTCGAGCTGATCAACGATGAGCACGACCGCGACACGTATCCGCTCGCCACCGCCACCGGCCTGCGCTACACGCTGCAGCTCCTCGGCGAAAAGATGGACCGGGACCAGGACATGCTCGTCCTGCTGCTCACCTCGCACGGCTCGCGCGAATCGGGCCTTGCAGTGAGCAACGGTGCGCTCCCGCTCGTGGACCTGGAGCCCGACGAGCTGCGCAGCGCGCTGGACGACTCCGGCATCAAGTGGCGCATCATCATCGTGTCCGCCTGCTACTCGGGCGTCTTCGTCGAGCCGCTGAAGAGCGCTTCGACGCTCGTGATCACCGCGGCCGATGCCGATCACGCTTCCTTCGGGTGCGCCGACGACCGCGAGCTCACGTACTTCGGCGAAGCCTTCCTGCGCGACGCGCTCCCGGGCGCGCCGACCCTCGAGGCGGCATTCGCGAAGGCGCGCGACCTCATTGCCAAGCGCGAGAAGCAGGAACACCTCACCCCGTCGCACCCGCAGATCTTCGTCGGAGACGCGATCCGGCAGAAATTGACGCTGCCCGTGGCGCCAACCGACGACACGCCGGACCTCGTGATCCCCGGCACGACGCTGACGGCGCAGGCGGTGGTGCGTCCTCACGGTTGGCCCGGAATGCGCCGCCCGTAGCGGCCGCCTCCATTACAATTCCGCCATGCAACTGAGTGTCGTGATCCTCGCCGCCGGGCAGGGCAAGCGGATGAAATCCGACCTGCCGAAGGTTCTGCAGCCCCTCGCGGGTCGGCCGCTGCTGAAACACGTCATCGACGTGGCGCAGTCGCTCGATCCGGCGGAGGTGTACGTCGTCTACGGTCACGGCGGCGAACGCGTCCGCGAGACGCTGCGGAACGAGAAGGTGCAGTGGGTGCTGCAGGCGGAGCAGCTCGGCACCGGGCACGCCGTGCTGCAGGCGATTCCGACGATTCCGCAGGACAGGCTCGTGCTCGTGCTCTACGGGGACGTGCCGCTCATCCGCCGCTCGACCATCGAGAGTCTCGTGAAGCTCGCGGGTCCGCGTGCGATGGGCCTGCTCACCGCAATGCTGGACGACCCGACGGGCTACGGCCGCATCGTGCGCAATGCGCACGGCGAAGTGCAGAAGATCGTCGAGCAGAAAGATGCCTCGCCGCAAGAGCTCGAGATCAAGGAGGGCAACACCGGCATCCTCGCCGCGCCCGCCGAGCTGCTGCGCTCGTGGCTCGGTCGGCTGAAGAACGACAACGCGCAGAAGGAGTACTACCTCACGGACATCGTCGCGATGGCCGTGAAGGAACAGGTGAAAGTGAATCCGCTGCTCGCGCCGAACGCGCGCGAAGTGCTCGGCGTGAACGACAAGGTGCAGCTCGCTCAGATGGAAGCGCTGCATCGCGAGCACGTCACTCGCGAGCTGATGCTCGCCGGCGTGACGCTCGCCGATCCCGCGCGCGTCGACGTGCGCGGCACGCTGGAACATGGCAAGGATGTGTTCATCGACGTGAACGTCGTGTTCGAGGGCAACGTGACGCTCGGCAACCGCGTGCACATCGGGCCGAACTGCGTGGTGCGCGACTCGCACATCGGCGACGACACGCACGTGTTCGCGAGTTGCGTCATCGACAGCGCCAACATCGGCGCCAACTGCCAGATCGGACCGTTCGCGCGCTTCCGTCCCACCTCGACGCTGCAGGCGGGCGTGCACATCGGCAACTTCGTCGAGGTGAAGAACTCGTCGATGGGTGAGGGCTCGAAGGCGAATCACCTCTCGTACGTCGGCGATGCGCAGGTCGGCAGCCGCGTGAACATCGGCGCGGGCACCATCGTCGCGAACTACGACGGCGCGAACAAACATCGCACCGTCATCGAAGACGACGTGCACACCGGGTCGAACAGTGTGCTCGTTGCACCGATCACGATCGGCAAGGGCGCGACGGTGGGCGCCGGCTCGACGGTTGCGCAGCACGTGCCGCCCGGCAAGCTGACGGTGGCTCGCGCCCGTCAGGTCACGATCGAAGGCTGGGAGCGCCCGCAGAAGCCGAAGAAACCGGGTTGATCCGCGCTAGCGTGCGGCGTCCTTCCAACGGCTGCCGCCGAACGCATGACACACCCACGTTCGGCACTCGGCCGCACAGCGTCGGCCAGCGCTCGGCGCTCCTCGCACGCGGCGCCGCGCGCTGCACCCGCCGCACGCACTGCGCTCGAGGCACGCACTCAAGGCAGGCATTGCACTTCGCGCCAGGCGTCGATTAGCCCGACGCCGACGCTCCGCCCGTCACGCGCGCGGGCTCGATCCACACCGCCTTCGCCAGCCCGCAGAGCTCGCCGTCTTCGTCGAAGAGCGCCGTGCCGGCCTCGTGCTTGCGTCCCTGCGACGAGATGTGCCACCCGATCACGCGACACGGCTCATCGATGTGCACGAGGCGATCGATGTGCGCGGTGAGCTCGCCGAGCAGCCACGTGCCCCGGCCCGACGGATTGGCGGCGAAGCATCCGGGGCAGTCCATCGCCGCGAACATGAACTCGGGCCGCACCTTGCCGTCGCCCGCATCGAGCGACTCATCCGGCACCCACGGCGCCGCGACGATGTCGCGCCCCGCGACGGGCCCGGCGAACACGCGCATGCCGTCGCCGCGGGCGCGCGCCGTCCCGCACACGAAGCACGTCGGAAACGGATGCTCGCGAAACCCCGCGTACCTCAAGGAGGCCTCGAGCGTCTCGACGTAGCTCGGCGGCGGAGGCGGATCCAACGTGAGGGTCGCCACGCGTGCCTGCGCGATGAGCACATCGTCCTTGCGAACGATGATGCCGCCATCCGGCTGCTCCAGCGCCTCGAGCGGGGTATCGAGCGGCGGCGGCTTCAGCAGCCGCACCGTCAACGTCTGCGGCGAGAGCGCCGCGACCAGACCGCAGAAATAGCCGCCGTTCGAGGATTGCGGCGGCCCGCAGAAGCGCCCCGGGATGATCAACTCCGCCATTGCGTCAGCTCCCACGCGCGCTCGGCACGCGCTCAATGCCCCTTCGGCCAGATGAACCGCCAGATGATGAACCCCGCCATCGCGGCGAGCAGCGAGTCCAGCCCCAGCGCCAGCATCGAATGGCTCAGCGCCGGCACGAAGCCGCCGATGAAAATCGCACCGATGCCCAGCGTCACGCACGACTGCACCGACGCCGCGGAGCCGCGCACGTCCGGAAACAGATCGAGCATCCGCAGCGCGTAGATCGGCATCATCATCTGCACGCCCGTCGCAATCAGGGTGATGCAGAGCTGCTGCGGAAAGACCGGGGGCTCGGCCATGGTCGCATGCAGCAGCACGGTGATGAGGCCGCCCGAGAGCGTGAGCGCGTACCCGATCGCGATCTGCCGCCCGCCCGGGATCCGCCCGGCAAGCCGGCCCGAAAGCCACGCGCCACTCAGGATGCCGCAGATCAGCGGCACGAAGAGCGCGGCAAAGCTCGTCTCGCCCATGTGCCAGTGCCCCATGACGATGGCCGGCGCCGCACCGATGAACGTGATCATTGCCGCAAAGGTCACGCCCAGCGCGAGTGCGAGCAGCATGAACTCACGCGTCGTCGCGATCCGCAACAGCGTGTGCGCGAGCTTGGGCACATCGAGTCGCACGCGCCGCTCGAACGGATGCGTCTCCGGCAGCAGCAGGTAGGACAGAGCGACGAGCGAGACGCCCGTCACGACCATGAAGCCGAAGACATAGCGCCAGCCGAGCAGCACGTGAATCCACCCGCCCAGCACGGGCGCGATGGCCGGCGCGATGCTGAAGATCATCGTGATCGCGCTCATCAGCTTCTGCGCCTGCGGCCCTTCGTGCAGGTCGCGGATGATGGCGCGTCCGACCGCCATCCCGACGCCTGCGCTCATGCCCTGCAGGGCGCGAAAGACGAGCAGCACCGCGAAGTTCGGCGCGAGCACGCACGCGATCGAGGCCAGCGAGTAGATTGTCAAGCCCGCGAGCACCACGGGCCGGCGCCCGAGCGCATCGGACAGCGGCCCCTGGACGAGCGTCATCAGCGCGAACGGCACCATGTACGCCGTGATGGTCTGCTGCAGCTGAAACGTCGTGATCGAGAATTCGCGCGCGATCGCGGGGAACGACGGATAGAAGGTGTCGAGCGAGAACGGGCTCACCATGGCGAGCGCGGCGAGCAGCGCCGCCATGCCCCAATGCGATCCGTGGTCGTTCGATTTGACCAGCTCGTCCGGGACGACTTTCACCGCGAGGCGCTCCGTCTCAGCGTGCCGAGCCACGCCGTCGGGTCCTCGTTCCGTTCGAGCACTTCCACGAGCGCCGAGCCGACGACCACGCCATCGACGTGGCCGCTCAGGCGCTCCACCTGTTCTCGGCTGCGAATTCCAAATCCGGCGCACACGGGTAGCGTCGCGATCGAGCGCACGCGGTCGAGGTAGTCCAACACTTCCGTCGGGACAGCAACGTTCTTGCCCGTCGTGCCGGTCATCGTCACGGCGTAGATGAATCCCTGACTGCTCGCGCAGACCTGCGCGAGCCGCTCGGGCTTGGTAACCGGCGTGACCATCTGCACGAGCGCGAGCCCTTGCGGCTCGAGTGCCGCGCGCAGCTCGTCGCTCTCGTCGAACGGCAGGTCCGGCACGATGAAGCCCGCGACGTTCGCGCGCGCCGCCGCGGTGGCGAGCTCGGCCAAGCCGAACGACAGCAACGGATTCAGATAGCTCATGAGCAGCAAGGGCGCGTCGAGCTGCGGCATCGCCGCGAGCTCGCCGAGGATCCAGCGCAGCGTCACGCCCTGCGCGAGCGCGGTCTGGCTCGAGCGCTGGATCGTCACGCCATCCGCCATCGGGTCCGTGAACGGCACGCCGATCTCGACGACATCTGCGCCCGCGGCGATGGCGCGCAGGTCGTTGCGAAAGGTCTGCTTGCGGGGAAAGCCTGCCGTGAGGAACCCGACGAGCGCCGGTTCACCCTGGCTCGTGGCGGAACGGATGGCGGAGGTGATGCGATCGCGCGGCTTCATGACTGTCGTGTTTTCGTGTGACGAGCGCGGGGCATCGTCGATATCGTGATTTGGGGGGGTAGTCGTCTCATGAGTGCTATTTCTTCGCGGCGAGCAACGTCGTCTGCAGCGTCGGCATGTCTTTGTCGCCGCGGCCCGAGAGTCCGACCAGCACCCGCTTGCCCGGATGCGCCTGCGCGTAGCGCTTCGCGCCGACGAGCGCATGCGCGCTCTCGATGGCCGGGAGAATGCCCTCCAGCTCGCAGCATTCCTTCACGGCCGCGAGCGCTTCCTCGTCGCTCGCGACCTCGCAACGCGTGCGGCCCGCCGTGTACAGCAGCGCGTGTTCGGGCCCGACTCCCGGGTAATCCAGTCCGGCGGAGACGGAGTGCGTTTCCTGGATCTGCCCTTCCGCATCCTGCAGCAGCAGGGAATAGCAGCCGTGCAGCACGCCGGGTCGGCCGTACGCGAGGGTCGCAGCGTTGTCGCCGAGCCCCTTGCCGCGTCCGCCCGGCTCGATGCCGATGATGTCGACCGAGGCATCGCCGATGAACGGATGAAACAGACCGATCGAATTCGAGCCACCGCCGACGCACGCGATGAGCGCGTCCGGCAGCCCGCCGGTTGCGGCCAGAATCTGCGCGCGCGCTTCGCGGCCGATGATCGACTGCAACTCGCGCACGAGATAGGGGTAGGGATGCGGACCGGTCGCCGAGCCGAGGATGTAGTAGGTCTCCATCGGATCGGTCACCCAAGCGCGGAGCGCCTCGTCGATGGCCGCGCGCAGCGTGCGATCGCCGCTCGTCACGGGCTCGACCGTTGCGCCGAGCAGCCGCATACGCCCGACGTTCGGCGCCTGCCGCTCCATGTCGACTTCGCCCATGTACACCGTGCACGGCATGCCGAGCCGCGCGCACGCGGCGGCGCTCGCAACACCATGCTGACCGGCGCCGGTTTCCGCGACGATGCGCTTCGCGCCGAGCCGCTTCGCGAGCAGCGCTTGCCCGAAGGCATTGTTGATCTTGTGCGCGCCCGTGTGCGCGAGGTCCTCGCGCTTCAGCCAGATCTCCGCGCCCCAGCGTTTCGAGAGGCGCGTCGCGTGTGTGAGCGCAGTCGGTCGCCCCGCCCACGTCTGCAGCTCGTGCGTCAGTTCCGCTTGGAAATCCGGGCTGTGCAGATGCTGGCGCATGCCGCTTTCGAGGCGGTCCAGCGCCGGGATCAGCGTCTCCGGAACGTAGCGTCCGCCGAACGGGCCGAAGCGGCCGCGCGCATCGGGGAACTTGCCGGCGAGCTCGTCGGCAAGCAGGTGGCGGGTATCCACTTGGGGAGCTTGTGCGATCACGACGCGTTCTCCTGCGCGCGCACGGGCTCGGTCAGGCTGCGTGCGGCCGCGCGCGCGGACCTCACGAAGCTCGCGATTCTCTCGGGACTCTTGATGCCGGGCGCGGCTTCGACGCCGCTCGACACGTCGACGCCGAACGGCCGCACCTCGGCGATCGCGGCCGCGACGTTCTCGGGCGCGAGGCCTCCGGCAAGAACGACTTCGGTGCGACGCGCGAGGCGACTCGCTGCGTTCCAGTCGACGCGCTGCCCGGTTCCGCTTGCCGGTCCCTCGAAGAGCATGCGCGGCGGAAGCGGCTGCGGCTCGGTGCTACCGGCGCGAACGACGGGAAGCAGCTCCAGCGCGGCGGGCAAGCGCAGACGGCGCAGGTCTTCGGCATCCGTTTGCAGGACGTCGGGACGGAACGTCGCGAGAATCTCGTCGATCTCGTGCTGCTCGGGATGCTTCGCGACGGCGATACAGCGCACCTTGCCGCGAGCGGGCGCGGCGAGCGCGACCGCCCGCTGCGGTGTGACGCGGCGCTTCGATTCGGCAAAAACGAAACCGATGGCATCGACCTGGGCGTGCACGGCCGCCTCAACTGCGTCCTCGGTCGTCATGCCGCAAATCTTGATCCACATGGCGCGTTACCTGCCGCCGCTCGCGGTGGGCTCGACGCGCGACGGCGTTACCGCCGCCTGCGAATCGAGCGCCGCGCCGCTGCGCGCGCTGCGCCCGGCGCGGAGCATGTCTGCGGCGAGCGCGTGCGGATCGGCTGCCGTCATCAGCGCGCTGCCGACGAGCGCGAGCTGGTAACCGGCCTGCGCAACGCGCTGCGCGTCCTCCGCCGAGCCGACGCCGCTCTCGGCAACGCGCGGCACCGAAGTGGGCAACGACGGGGCGAGCGCTTCGAGCCGTCCGGGCACGACCTGCAACGTGACGAGGTCGCGACAGTTCACGCCGACGAGCAGTCGGATGCGACCGTCTGCGTTCGCGCGCGGCGCATATTTCTCGGCGAGCGCGTGCGCCAGCTCGATGTCCTGCTCGTCGAATGCCTCGAGCAGTGAAAACAAGTTCAGTGCCAGTGCTTGCTCGATGAGCGCTTCGAGCTCCGCACGCGGCAGCATGCGCAAGATGATGAGCACGCCGCCCGCGTCCGCGAGGCGCGCTTCGATCACTTGATACGGGTCGACGAGGAAGTCCTTGCGCATGGCCGGCACGCGCAGCGGCGCGAGCGCGCGTGCCGCCCGCTCGAGGTGCGACATCGAGCCGTCGAATCGCGAAGGCTCCGTGAGCACGGAAATCGCGGCGGCGCCCGCCGACGCATAGCGCGTGACGCGCGCACCCACGTCTTCGTCACCGGATTTGAGTGCGCCGGCCGCGGGCGAGCGCAGCTTCACTTCGGCGATGAGGTCGAAGCCGCCGGCATGCGTGACGAGTGGCGTCGGTTCGGGCATCGCGCGAGCACGCTCGAGGATGGCCGCCTGCGAGCGCAGCTTCTGCGCGCGGCGAACGCGCTCGCGGCTGCTGTCGGCCATCTGCCGGAGAAAGTCCTCGCTCATGCGGAGGCTCCGGAGACGGGTTGCGTGCCGCCGCGGCCGAAGGCGGCGAGCGAGTCGAGCAACCGCGCAGCCGCGCCGCTGTCGATTGCGTGCGCCGCGCGTTCCGCGCCTTCTCGCAGGTTCCGCGCGAGCCCGGCGCACTCCAGCGCCAGCGCGGCCCCGAGCAACAGGCATTCGCGATGCGCGCCGCGATCTTCGCCCGTCAGCACGTCGCGCAGCGCGCGCGCATTGTGTTGCGCGTCTCCACCTGCGAGGTCGCGCGCAGTACACGTCTTGAATCCTTCCGCGGCGGGATCGCGCGTCTGCACGTCCACGCGTCCCGGGCGCACGTCGTACAGCAAGAACGGGCCGATGGGCGTGGGCTCATCCCAGCCGTTTGCGCCGTGAATCACGAACGTGCGCTCGATGTTCAGGCCCGCCAGCGTCTGCGCCATCAACTCGGCGACCTCGCGGCTGTACGCGCCGATCACATGGAACGGCGGCTGCTGCGGATTGGCGAGCGGTCCGAGAATGTTGAACACCGTGCGCACGCCCAGCGCGGCGCGCACCGGTGCCACCGCCTTCATCGCGGGATGAAAGTACGGCGCGAACAGAAAGGTGAATTGAGTGGCGCGATAGCACGCGCCGGCCGCCTGCTCGTCCAGCGGAATTCCGAGCCCGAGCACTTCGAGCACGTCGGCCGCGCCGGCGCGGCTCGAAACGGAGCGGTTGCCGTGCTTGACGACGGGCAGTCCGCAAGCGGCCACGAGAATCGACGTGCCCGTCGAGATGTTCACGCTGCCCGAGGCATCGCCGCCCGTGCCGACGATGTCGATGACACGCGCATCGGCCGGAATGTCGGGCCGCCGCGCCAGCGCGCGCATTGCGAGCGCAAAGCCGCGCAGCTCGTCGGCGACGACGCCCTTGCCGCGCAAGGCGGCGAGCACGGCACCCGACATCGCGGGTGCGGTCTCCGTATTCATCAAATGGCCGAGCAGCTCGCGTGCTTCGGCTTCCGCGAGATCGCGGCGCTCGAGCAGCTTGTCGAGGAGCTCACGCAATGCAGGCATAGGCCTCCCCCGTCGCTTCGTTGCGGGCGTGCGTGCTCGGCCGCGCTCCGCGCCCACCGAGCGCTCGATGTGCGGCGCTCTCGTAGCGCTGGAGTCCGCGGGGGCGCAGCTCACACCGAGATGGCATGCGCCCCCTCGGTTGGTGCGCGCCGAGCGTTTCACGTCGGCGCGTCGCGCAGCGCGCGAGCCCTGCTGAAACCAGCTCACATCGAGACGGCATGCGCACCCTCCGTTGCCCGCTCCGCGCGCCGCTCGCCGTCGGTGAGCTTGAGGAAATTGGCCATCAGCGCCGGCCCGTCCGGCGTGAGCACACTCTCGGGGTGGAACTGCACGCCCTCGACCACGAGGTCCTTGTGGCGCACGCCCATGATTTCCCCTTCCGGCGTCCGCGCCGTCACTTCGAGAACCGGCGGCAGCGTCTCCGGCTGCGCGATCAGCGAGTGATAGCGCCCGATCTCGCAAGGATTCGGCAGCCCCGCGAACAGCGTGCGGCCATCGTGCTCGATGGGCGACGTCTTGCCGTGCATGAGCCGGCCGGCGCGCACCACCTTGCCGCCGAAGACTTCGACGATCGACTGATGCCCGAGGCACACGCCGAACACCGGAATGCGCCCCGCGAACGCGCGGATCATGTCCATCGACACGCCCGCATCGTACGGCGTGCCGGGGCCGGGCGAGATGCACAGATGCGTCGGCGCGAGCGCCTGCGCGGCAGCGACGTCGATCGCATCGTTCCGGAACACGCGCACGTCCGCGCCGAGCACGAGAAACGCCTGCACGAGGTTGTAGGTGAAGGAGTCGTAGTTGTCGATCAGCAGCAGCTTCGGTTTCACATGCCTTCCTCCGCGAGCTGCAGCGCGCGCACGGCGGCGCCGCTCTTGGCGAGCACCTCCTCGTGCTCGGCCTGCGGCACGCTGTCGGCGACGATCCCGCCGCCGGCCTGGTAACTGTATTCGTCGCCTCGGAACACGAGCGTGCGGATGGTGATGGCCTGATCCATGTCGCCGCGCTTGCCGAAGTAGCCGACCGTGCCGCCGTAGAGGCCGCGGCTCGTCGGCTCGAGCTCGTCGATGATCTGCATCGCGCGCACCTTCGGCGCGCCGACGAGCGTGCCTGCCGGAAACGTGGCGCCGAAGAGATCGAAGGCATCTTTGCCGGCGGCCACCTCGCCATGCACACCGCTCACCATGTGCATCACGTGACTGTATCGCTCGATCGAGCGGTACGGATTGACGTACACGCTGCCCGCTTGCGCCACGCGGCCGAGATCGTTGCGCGCGAGATCGACGAGCATGACGTGCTCGGCGTTCTCCTTCGGGTCCGCGCGCAGGTCCGCTTCGCGCTGCGTATCTTCGTTGGTGTCCTCGGAGCGGGGTCGGGTGCCGGCAATGGGTCGCAGCTCCGCGTGACCCCGGTTCAGCTTCACGAGCGCTTCGGGCGAGGACCCGACGACGGTCACGTCGCCGAGCGCGCAGTAGTACATATAAGGAGACGGGTTGATGAAGCGCAGCGCGCGATACACCTCGAACGGGTGCAGATCGTGCCGTCCGCCGAAACGCACGCTGAGCACGAGCTGGTACACATCGCCGGCGGCGATGTACTCCTGCACGCGCTTCACGCCGGCCATGTGTTCGGCGGCGCTGAGTCCGGCGACCGGACGCGAGTACTTGCCGGAGCGACGCCCGTTCGGCAGAGCGCCGCGCAGCGCGCGAATCACTTCTTTGCGGAGCGATTGGCGCTCGGCCTCCGTGCCGTCGTGAAGCAGCGCGATGCCGCGCGTGAGGTGATCGAACACGAGCAGCGATTTGGGCGCGGCGTAATGCAGCACCGGGAAGCCGCTGTCGAGCGCCGAGCGCGCCGGCAGCCGCTCGAAGAAGCGCACGATGTCGTAAGAGGCGTAGCCGACCAGACCTCCCGCAAGGGGTACGCCCGCCATGTCGGGTCGCGGATGCGGTGAGCGTGCGAGCGCATCGCGGAGCGCCGCGAAGAGCTCGGCACTCGTCTGCGGCACGGGTCGGCGTTCGCGGCCGAGCATGAAGCCGTCGCGATCGAGCTTCACTTCGAGGCAATCGCCGAAGCCGATGAATGAATAGCGTGCGAGCCGCTCGCCGCCTTCCACGCTCTCGAGCAGAAAGCGCGGCTGGAATGCGGCGAGCTTCATGAACGCCGAGACCGGCGTATCGAGATCGCCCGAAATGTCGAAATGCGGCTTCACGCCGGGGCCCTCCCGTCCAACCCAGCACGCACACACGAACGCAGTCGACGGTGGCTGGAGCCGTCGGGCCTGCGCCGGCCTGCGACTGCGTTCGCGGCTGCCGCGCGGCGCGGCGCGCAAACCGTGCGCGCCCGCGCTTCGCTTCGGCAAACCTCGTCGACACGCCGACCGCAGGCCATAAAAAAACCCATCACCGGGTCATCGCCGGAGATGGGTCCTGGAACCGTCCTGAATCTGTGAGTCGCGAAAAACCGGTCCGAGCGCCCTTCTCCGTCAGGAGCGGCGCCACCACCAAACGTGCAGTACGGTGACCAGTTGCGACATCGGGCGGCGAGTATCACCGGGCCGAGTCTGAGGCGTCAAGGCGAAGTCGCACCTCTCGTCGCGGCGACCGATCGATGGCGACGGCGTGACGGGCGCGCACCGCCGAGTCCGCGCGCCCGCCGCCAGCCCGCGGTGGCAATGGTCTTGGCGGGGGTCGAAATCTAGAATGGCGGCCCCTCGTTTGGACCCGCCGGAAAGGTACGCAAAGTGAAATTCAAAGAGCTGCTGGATTCGTGGCGTCAGAGCGCGGCGGGCGCACGGACGGCGGCGGAGTACGCGGTTCGCTTGCCGGTGGACGATGCCGCGCGCCTGCATGCGCTCGCCGAGATGTTTCCCGGCCGCACGCGCGAGCAGATCATCACGGACCTGCTGAGCGCCGCGCTCCAGGAAGTGGCAGCCGTCATGCCCTACGTGCAGGGCACGAAGGTGATCTCGACGGACGAGCAGGGCGATCCGATCTACGAAGACGCGGGCCTGACGCCACGCTTCGCGGAGCTGACCCGCCAGTACAAGAAGAAGCTCGAGGCCGAGCTCAAGAAGGCCTGACCGCGACCGCGAACGCCGCGCGCGCCGGCATCGAGCGTCACGGCCGCTCCGGAAAGCCGACCGCCGCGTTCGCGTGCCGCACGTGTTCCGGAGGACAATCTTGCTGAATCCGAGGGCCAACACATCCCGCGTGGGACGCTGACGCGAATTTGACCGCCGCGCGCAAGGCGGTGTCGCAGTTGCCGCGGCGGCCGGCCGCCGGCAGGCATAAAATGCCCCGACTCGATTTCGAGGTAACCGTCATGCAGGACTACGAGAAGCTCGGCGTGTTCTACCTCGGCCGCGTCTTCGACCCGGCGCGCAACGCAACGACCGACGAGCTGATCCTCTACGACTCGAAGGACCTGACCACGCACGCCATGTGCGTCGGTATGACGGGCAGCGGCAAGACCGGCCTGTGCCTCGCGTTGCTCGAAGAGGCCGCCATCGACGGCATCCCCGCGATCTGCATCGATCCGAAGGGCGATCTCGCGAACCTGCTGCTGACCTTTCCGAACCTCGCGCCTGCGGACTTCAAGCCGTGGGTCGATGCCGCCGAGGCCGCGCGCAAGGGCCTGAGCGTCGACGACTACGCTGCGCAAACCGCCGCGAGCTGGAAGAAGGGCCTCGAACAATGGGGCGAAGGCGCGGATCGCATCGCGCGTTTTCGCGATGCCGTCGATCTAGCCATCTACACTCCGGGTGCGAATACGGGACTGCCGCTGTCGGTGTTGCGATCCTTCGCGGCACCCAGCGCCGAGCTCGCGAGCGACTCGACCGCGCTGCGCGATCGCGTGACGACGCTCGTCTCCGGCCTGCTCGCGCTGCTGCAGCGGGATGCGGATCCGCTCAAGAGCCGCGAGCACATCCTTCTCTCGAACGTGCTCGAGCACGCCTGGCGCGCCGGCACCAGCCTCGATCTCGCCGGGCTGATCGCAGCGGTCCAGAAGCCGCCGTTCGACAAGGTGGGCGCGTTCGATCTCGACACGTTCTTCCCGCCGAAGGACCGGCTCGAGCTGGCGATGGCGCTGAACTCGCTGCTCGCCTCACCGGGCTTCGCGACGTGGATGGAAGGCGAGCCGCTCGACGCCCAGCGACTGCTGTTCACGCCTGACGGCAAGCCGCGCATCTCGATTCTCTCCATCGCCCATCTCGACGATGCGGCGCGCATGTTCATCGTGACGCTCGTGCTGAACGAGCTGCTCACGTGGATGCGGGCGCAGCCGGGCACGTCGAGCTTGCGCGCGATCTTCTACATGGACGAGATCTTCGGCTACTTCCCGCCGACGGCGAATCCGCCGTCGAAGTTGCCGATGCTGACCTTGTTGAAGCAGGCGCGCGCCTTCGGGCTCGGGTGCGTGCTGGCGACGCAGAATCCCGTCGACCTCGACTACAAGGGATTGTCGAACTGCGGGACGTGGTTCATCGGGCGACTGCAGACCGAGCGCGACAAGCTGCGCGTCATCGATGGGCTGGAGAGTGCGGTGTCGGGCGGCGGCTTCGATCGTGCGGCGCTGGACAAGACGATCTCGTCGCTGAGCTCTCGGGTGTTCTTGATGCGCAATGTGCACGACGACGCGGCGGTGGTGTTTCAGACGCGGTGGGCGCTGTCGTACTTGCGCGGGCCGATCACGGGTCCCGAGATTGCACGGTTGATGGCGGAGAAGAAGGGGGCCGCCGCGCAGGCCGGCGCGGGATCGGCGCGGTCCGGCGTGGCGCCTGTCGAGAGCGCGTCGCCGGCGGCGGCGCACACGGGCTCGAGTGCGGCAGCCTCGGGTTCCACGGCGTCGGCTCCTGCTGCGTCGGCTCCTGCCGCGTCGGGTTCTGCGGTGTCAGGTGCTGCGGCGTCGGGCGCTGCGGCGTCAGGTTCAGCGGCATCGGCGCCCGCAGCGTCGAGCTCTGCAGCGCAGGCGTACACGTCGGCGAGTCCCGCACCGTCGGGCTCGACAGCGCCGACTGGTGCATCGCCTTCCGCAGCGTCGGCCTCTGCGCTATCGAGCATCGCGTCCGGTGCGGCCGGCAGCACGTCGCGGCCACTCGTTGCAGCCGGCATCACCGAATACTTCCTGCCCCCCGCGGGCGGTGCCGTCGGCGTGCTCTACAAGCCGATGATCGTCGGCTTCACCAAGCTGCACTTCATCGACGCGAAGCTCGGACTCGATCAGTGGCGCACCGATGCCTATCTCGCGCCGCTCTCGGACGACGGCAACGACGTCCTCTGGAGCGAGGCCAAGATCGACCCTGATCTCAAGTCGCGACTCACGCCGAGCCCCGCGCCGTCCGCATCATTCGCGCCGCTGCCGGCGCCGGCGATGCGCGGCGCGTCCTACGCGGCCTGGGGTAAGAGCTTGAGCGCCTATCTTTACGAGAACGCCCGTGCAGAGGTTCTCGTCTGTGATGCACTGAAGTGCACCTCCGAGCCGGGCGAAAGCGAGGGTGATTTTCGCGCTCGTCTCGCGCACGCCGCGCGCGAGCGGCGCGATGCGGCGGTCGCCGACCTGCGCCGCAAATACGCGCCGAAGCTGCAGGCGATGGCAGATCGCGAGCGGCGCGCGCAGGAGCGCATCGCGCGCGAGCAGTCCCAGCTCTCGCAACAGAAGCTGCAGACCGCATTCTCGGTCGGGGCCTCGATCCTCGGCGCCTTTCTCGGACGCAAGGCCCTGTCCGCGACCAATGTCAACCGCGTCGCGACCGCCGCGCGATCGGCCAGCCGCATCGGTCGTGAGAGCAGCGATGTGGATCGCGCAGGCGAAAGTCTCGAAGCCGTGCGTCAGCAGCGTGCGGAGCTGCAACGACAGTTCGAAACCGAGACCGCGGCACTCGAGAGCGCTCTCGACGCAAGCGCCGCGCCGCTGCAAAAAGTGCCCGTCAGTCCGCGAAAATCGGATATCGCGATCGGCGCAGTCGCGCTCGTGTGGGTGCCCTGGCGCACGGGTGCCGATGGGTTTCCGGCGCCGGCGTTCGAGTGAGCGAATCGGAGGGGAAACGCACATGCCATCGTTCGATGTGGTGTCGGAGCTGAATGCGCACGAAGTCGCGAACGCCGTCGACCAGGCGAATCGCGAGATCGCGCAGCGCTTCGACTTCAAGGAAACCGGCGCGAAGTTCGAGCTGAACGATTTCGTCGTCACGCTGCGCGCGCAGGTGGATTTCCAGCTGAAGCAGATGCTGGACATCCTGAAGCTGAAGCTCGCGAAGCGCGGCATCGACGTCATCTGCGTGGACGCGAAGGACCCCGTGACGACGCTCTCGAGCGCCACGCAGGAAGTGGTGTTGAAGCACGGCATCGATCAGGAAACCGGCAAGAAGCTGCAGCGGCTGATCAAGGATTCGAAGATGAAGGTGCAGGCGAGCATCCAGGGCGACAAGCTACGCGTCAGCGGCAAGCAGAAGGACGATCTGCAGGAGGCGATCGCGCTGCTCCGCAAGTCCAAAGTGGACGTGCCGCTGCAGTTCAACAACTTCCGCGATTGAGGCCGGCGGCCGGGCTCAGCTCGGCGGCAGTCGGCGCCGCACCTCGTCCAGCGCGCGACACAGAGCCTCCGTGCCGTCGAGCGCGCTCGGTCCCAGTCGCGAGAGGCGCGTGTCTTCGAAGGGCACGAGCGCATCGTGACGTACGGCCTGCAGCGTGCCGTAACTCCGCCACTCATTCAGCCATTCGCGCGCGACGCCTGGCGGCGCGACGGCGACGATCACCTGCGGGTTGCGCGCGATGACCGCTTCAAGGCTCACGGCAGGCCCTTGCTCCTTCAGATCGTCGAACACGTTGCGCGCGCCGCAGAGCCGCAGCGCGTCCGTCATCATGTGCGACCCGCCGACCGTGTAGATCGGTCGATTCCATACTTCGAGCAGCACGGTGAGCCGCGCACCGCGGCCATACGTGCTCGCGAGGTGTGTGATGCGCGCTTCCACGTCGCGGGCAGCTTTGTCCGCAGTCTCTTGCGTGCCTGCGAGTGCGCCGAGGCGGCGCAGCGAAGGCGCCATGTCCGCGAGCTTCCGGATCTCGTGCCGATAGAGCGGAATGCCGAGCCGTTCGAGCTGCGCAACCTGACCGGCGTTGCTGCCGCCTTCCCACACGACCACCACATCCGGGCGCAGCGCCACGACACGCTCCACGTCGATGGCATTGCTGTCGCCGATGCGCGGGACCTTGCGCGCGGCCGCCGGCTCTTCGGAGAACTCGACGGTCGCGATGACGCGGGCTCCGGCGCCGGCCGCGAACAGCATCTCCGTGGCGCCGGGCGCGATGCTGATGATCTTCTGCGGCACGTGCGGCAGGTTGAGCGTGTGCCCCGCGTCGTCGGTGACGGTGACGGCGGCGGACGCGACGGCCACAGCGCCGACGAGCGCTAGCAGGGCGGCCCAGACTTGCGTGACGGTTCGTTTCAGGGGGCGGTCCCAACCGGGGAGGGGCGGGCGGTAGTGTACCCGCGGCGCGGCGGTTCGATTTGTCATCCGTTTAGTTGTTGACATCGCGTCAATGACGGCGTACCCTCCCGCGCCCATGAGCTACATCGCCGAACGCCGTCAGGAAGAGAAGGAACGCCGCCGCGCCGAGATCCTCGACGCAACCGAAGCGGTTGCCGCGGAGGTCGGCTGGGACGCCCTGACGATGGATCAGGTGGCGCGCAAGGCCCGTCTCTCCCGCGCCCTCCTCTACGTCTATTTCAAGGACAAGCAGGATTTGCTCTTCGGCATCTGCGAGCGCGCGCTCGCGACGCTCCGGCAGCGTTTCGCAGAGGCGGTCGGTCGGCAGAAGCGCGGGCTCGATCAGATCGTCGCCATCGGCCGCGCCTACATCGCGTTTTCGCAGGAATTTCCCGTGTATTTCGAAGTGATCGCGCGCTGCGAGATGGTCTCGCCCAATCCCGACGAGAACACCAACGAAGGCGCCGCCACCTCGCGCGGCGACGAGGCGCGCCAGCTCATGGTGAACGCGATCCGCACCGGCATTGCGGACGGCTCGATCCGCCCGGACGTGGGCGACGTGCGCGTGGTCTCGAACACGCTCTGGGCGTTCACACACGGCGTGCTGCAGCTCGCGGCGACGAAGGCCAACGTGCTCCTCCACGATGGCGTCACGATCAAGGATTTCGTCGAGCACGCGCTCGTGATGGCGACGCGCTCGATCGAGGCTCGGTCCTAATTTTTTTGCCCATCGTTTGACAGGTGTCCAGTGTTTGAACAGGTGAGACAAATAGTGGCCCGAACGCGGTGGGCCGAAGCGGCACTCCCGCTCGTCCTGGCCCTCGTCCCGTTCGGCACCGCAGATGCCCAGCTCGCGCCCCGGCCCGTCGGCGAGGTGATCGACCGCTACGTGCAGGAGAGCCTGGAGTCCAATCTGGCGCTGAAATCCGAATCGCTCGAGGTCGAGCGCAACCTCGCAGCGCTCGACGCGGCGCGGGCGAAGTTCTTTCCCGAGATCTCGCTGGCCGCGCGCTACTCGCGCGCCGATGGGGGCCGCGAGATCGATGTGCCGCTCGGCACGCTGCTGAATCCGATCTATTCCTCGCTCAATCAGCTGCTCGCTGCGCAGGGGCAACCGGCGCAGTTTCCGACCATCACCGATCAGAAGATCCTGTTTCAGCGCGAACGCGAGCAGGACACGCGCCTCGCGCTGCGTCAGCCGATCTACGCACCCGCCATTCCCGCGGCGATTCGGGCACAGCGCGCGCAGCTCGAGTCGTCCGAGTTCGGGCGCGTCGCGCTCGCGCGGCGCCTGAAGCGCGACGTCACCGTGGCGTATCTCGACTGGGCAAAGGCGTCGAAGTCCGTCGACATCGTGCAGGCGAGCTTGAGTCTGCTCGAAGAGAATCTGCGCGTTAACGAATCGCTCTTCCGCAATGGCAAGGTCACGCAGGACCAGGTGCTGCGCGCCCGTGCCGAGATGCTCGCCGTGGTTCAGCAGCTGCGCGAGGCCCGCAATGCCCAATCGCAGGCGCGCAGCTATCTCAACTTCCTGCGCAATCATCCGCTCGACGAAGAGCTGATTCCCGCGACGGTGGACGGCGAAGTGAAGCGCACCGTGCACGATCTCACCGACTTGCGGGCCGCCGCGCTGAGCAATCGTCCAGAGCTGCAACAACTCGATCGCGCGGCGAAGGCCGCGGAATCGCGCGAGCAGCTCGCGCGCGCGGACCTGAAACCCACGCTGTCTCTCGGTGTTGACGGCGGCACGCAGGGCGAGGGCTACGACTTCGGCCGCGGCAACAACTTCGCCATGGTCTCGCTGGTCGTGAGCTGGAGATTCTTCGACGGCGGCGCGAATCGCGCCGAGGCGCGGAGCGCCCGCGCCGCCGCGCTCCAGGCGTTGACCCGCAAGGACGAGGTCGCCCTGCAGATTCAGCTCGAAGTGCAGCAGGCGCTGGATCGCCTCGAGACGACGAGCGATTCGCTCACGACGGCGCAAGCGCGCGCCGAAGCGGCCCGCGCCGGCTTTCGCATTGCGAGCCGCAAGCGCGACGAGGGCGTCATCACGCAGGTGGAGTTCATCGACGCGCGCAGCAGCCTCACGAGCGCGGAGCTGAATCTGAACGTCACGACCTTCGATCTCCTCGCGCGTGAGGCCGAGCTCGATTACGCCACCGCGGCCGGCCCGCTGCCGCTCGATCTGGTTACCGGCAAATAGGACTTCGCCATGAATGCTCGATCCGCCTCGCTCTTCATCGCCCTGCTTGCCGCCGCGCTGCTCGCCGGGTGCAGCTCGTCCGCGTCGGACACCGCCTCGCAACCGACGCCGGTGCGCGTGCAGGCGGCTTTTACAGGGCCAGCCCGACCGCCCATTGCGACCAATGGCACTGTGGCCACCAAAGATGAAATGCGCCTGTCGTTCAAGGCGGGCGGCATCATCAAGGCGATCTACGTGAGCGAAGGCAGCCTCATCAAGAAGGGGCAGAAGCTTGCGGAGATCGAGCTCACCGAGGTGAACGCGGCGGTTGAGCAGGCCCGGCAACTTGCCGCGAAAGCACAACGCGATCTCGAGCGCGGCGAACGGTTGTATGCAGACCAGGTGATCAGCCTCGAGCAGCTTCAGGATCTGCGTACGCAGGCGTCGGTGGCGCACGCACAGCTGGAGAGCGCGGAGTTCAACCGCGGGTATTCGGTCATCACGGCGCCGCACGATGGCGTGGTGCTGCGCAAGCTCGCGGAGGAGCGCGAGGTCGTGCCGGCCGGCCAGCCGGTCCTCATCGTCGGCGCGCGCGAGCGCGGGTACGTCGTGAAGGCGGCGCTGTCCGATCGCGAAGTCGTGCAGCTCGCGCTCGGCGATCCCGCCGAGATTCGCATGGATGCGTATCCCGGCCAGACCATCGCGGGCACGATCAGCGAGATCGCGCGTGCGGCGGACGAGCGCACCGGCCTCTTTCCCGTCGAGGTGCGTTTCGACTCCGTGCCGGTCACGCTCGCGAGCGGGCTCGTCGCGAAGCTGAAACTCTATCCAGCCTCGGGCCGAACGAGCCGCCTCACGTACGTGCCCATCGCGGCGGTCGTCGAGGGTGACGGCGATCGCGCAAGTGTCTTCGTCGTCAACGGCGCTCGCGTGCAACGGCGAGCGGTGCAGATCGCCTTCATCGCGCCCGATTCCGTGGCGCTCGCGGAGGGTCTGAAGCCCGGCGAACGCGTCGTCACGGACGGCGCGCTCTACCTGCAGGACGGCGAGCAGATCCAAATCGTGAACGAGACCACGCGCGTCGTCGGCAACCTCGACGTGCGCGGCGGCTGAGGCGCCGACGCCTCGCAAGGAGCTCTCCACATGTCCTTCCTCGAATTTCCGATCCGGCGCTACCCGTTCACGCTGATCGTGTTCCTGTGCCTCGCGGTGCTCGGCTGGTTCGCGTTCTCGAGCATCCCGCGCGAGGAGGACCCGCACTTCAAGATCCCGGCGTTCTTCATCACGACGATCTATCCGGGGGCCGACCCCAAGGACCTCGAGCGTCTGGTCGCAAAGCCGATCGAGGACCGGCTCGCCGAGCTCGACGACGTCAAGAAGATCGAAACGACGATCAACGACGGCGTCGCGGTCATCGGAATCGAGTTCCAGGCCGATGCCGACGCGGACAAGAAGTACGACGAGGTGACCCGCGAGGTGAACGCGCTGCGTCCCGACTTGCCGCAGGACATCTCGCAGCTCGAGATTCGCAAGGTGGCGCCGAGCCTCGTCAACACGATCGAGATCGCGCTCATCTCCGCAGACGCGCCCTATCGCGAGCTCGAAGACCGGGCGCGCGAGCTGAAGGACGCGCTGAAGACCGTCGACGGCGTGCGCACCGCCGAGACCTGGGCGTATCCGAAACGCGAGCTGCGCGTCGAAGTGGATTTGAAGCGCATGGCGGAGCTGCGCGTGACGCCCGGCCAGGTGATGCAGGCGCTGCAGAGCGAGAACGCCAACATTCCCGCCGGCGCGATCGATCTCGGTCCCCGCACGTTCAGCCTGAAAACCTCCGGCGCGTACACCTCGCTCGACGAGGTGCGCGACACCGTCGTCGCATCCGTCGGCGGGCGCTCGGTGCGCGTGCGCGACCTCGCGCGCGTGAGCTGGGAGACGCAGCCCTGGAGCTATGTCGCGCGCTTCGACGGCAAGCGCGCCGTCATCGTCACCGCGAATCAGAAGGACGGCTACAACATCCTCAAAGTGAACGAGCGGCTCAAGGAAACGATCGCGCGTTTCGAGAAGGGCTTGCCGAAGCGCATCACGCTGCAGGTGGGTTTCGATCAGGCGCGCAACGTCAGCGCGCGGCTCTCACGCCTGTACACGGACTTCGGCATCGCCATCGCGCTCGTCTCGCTCACGCTGCTGCCGCTCGGCTGGCGCGCGGCGTCCATCGTGATGATCTCGATTCCGCTGTCGCTCGCGTTCGGACTGACCGTCCTCTATTTCGTCGGCTATTCGCTGAACCAGATATCGATCGCGGGATTCGTCGTCGCGCTCGGCTTGCTGGTGGACGATTCCATCGTCGTCGTCGAGAACATCGCGCGCCATCTTCGTGAGGGCGGCTCGCGCTACGACGCGGCGCTCGCCGGCACGAGGCAGATCTTCGTCGCCATTCTCGGTTGCACGGCGACGCTCATCTTCGCCTTCCTGCCGCTGATGGCGCTGCCCGGCGGGCCCGGCAAGTTCATCCGTGTGCTGCCGGTGACTGTGACATCGTCGATCGTCGGCTCGCTGCTGATCGCGCTTCTCATCATCCCGTTCATTGCGAGCCGCGTGCTGAAGGAGGGGGAAGACCCGCACGGCAATCGCATCCTGCAAAAGGTGATGGGGGTCATTCATCGCTACTATCGGCCGGCGCTGCACTACGCGCTGGCTCGTCCGAAGGCGACAGTCTTCGTGGCCATCGGCGGATCGCTGCTGCTCTCCGCGGCGCTCGTCCCCATCATCGGCAGCAGCCTGTTTCCGAAAGCCGATACACCGCAGTTCCTGATCAGCGTCGAAGCGCCGAACGGGACGAGCTTCGCGGAAACCGACGCGGCGCTGCGCTTCGTCGAAGACAAGCTCGCCCAGATGCCCGAGGTGAAGAGCTGGTTCACGAACGTCGGGCACGGGAACCCGCAGATCTATTACAACCACATCGTCCGCAAAGACGCGCCGAACTACGGCGAGATCTTCGTGCAGCTGAAGAAGTACGACACGCGGAAGACGCCGCGCCTGCTGGATGCGCTGCGCGCCAAGCTCGCTCGCTATCCGGCCGCGCGCATCTACGTGAAGGAGTTCGTCAATGGTCCGCCGATCAGCGCGCCGATTTCCGTACGCGTCGTCGGGCCGGACCTCGATGTGATCGAGCACCTCTCGACGCGTGTGCAGAAGGTCATCGCGGCGACGCCGGGCACGCGCGACGTGCAGAACCCGCTCGAAGTGGCGCGCACCAACTTGCGTCTCGTCGTGGACAGCCAGAAGGCCAGCTTGCTGGGCGTGCCTACGGTCGAGTTCGATCGGGCCGTGCGTTTGAGCGTGGCTGGCCTGCCGACGGGCACGTTCAAGGACCCGAGCGGCGAGCAGTACGACATCGTCGTGCGCACTCCCGTCGGCGCGCGTGCGGACCTCGATGCGCTCGGCGAGGTGCGCATCCCGACGCTCAACGGCGCGACGTTGCCGCTCTCGCAGCTCGCGACGCTGCGCTTCGAGAAAGCGCCGACGCAGATCCAACGCTTCAATCGCGAGCGCGCCGTGACGCTCGACGCGGAGGTCGCGCGCGGCTACAACACCGCAAAGGTCACGGCCGAGGTGGTCAAACGGCTGGATGCGATGAGCTGGCCGCGCGGCTATCACTACGTGCTCGGCGGCGAGGCCGAATCGAGCGCGGAGTCCTTCGGCGGCATCGGCTCGGCGATCATCGTCGCGATGTTCGGCATCTTCGCGATCCTCGTGCTCGAGTTCGGCAACTTCAAATCGACGCTCATCGTGCTGACGGTGGTGCCGCTCGGTGTGTTCGGCGGGCTCGTGCTGCTGCTGCTCACGGGGAACACGATCTCGTTCACGGCGAGCATCGGCTTCATCGCGCTGATCGGAATCGAGATCAAGAACTCGATCCTGCTCGTCGATTTCACCAATCAGCTGCGCGAGCAGGGTGTGCCGCTCGATGAGGCGATCGAGCAAGCCGGCGAGGTGCGCTTCCTGCCGATTCTGTTGACCTCGGCAACCGCCATCGGCGGCCTGCTGCCGCTCGCCGTGCAGAACATCGGGCTCTACTCGCCGATGGCGTGGGTGATCATCGGCGGGCTCATTTCGTCCACGCTGCTCGCGCGTCTCGTCACGCCCGTTATGTACAAACTGATTCCGCCTGCGATCGAGACTACCGGGACCAAGGTCGCAACGCTGCGCTCCGATCCGCAGCCTGTGTGAACTGCGTCACGTCGGGGGCGCTTACACCGCTCCCGGCGCATGGCGCGGCAAATTGCACAAAGGCTTGATTGCTCGGGCTTTCGTGTGCGTTGGCATCCGTCTTGCTCGATCAGGACCGCAATGGCTGATACCACCACACGGAAGACTGCCGATATGAAGAAACTGTTGGGTCTCGCTGCCGCGCTCGGGTTGTCCTGTCTCGCACCCGCCATCGCGTCGGCGAGCATCATCGATTTCGGGTTCGAGAATCACGGGACGTTCGGCAACACCAGCTGCGGAAGCGCCCTGCCTTGTTATCAGTTCGAGACAACCGGGACCGGCATCGACGTGGGACTCACCACGTATGTCATCACCAACGGCACCGGCCTCTTCGCAGGTGCGTGGGGCGATGTGTCGTCGGTCATCTCCATCTCGAAGTGGTATTCGGATCTGCCGGAGTTCCACGGGACGCGCGGCATCCCGCAGGTGACCCCGCCGACGGCGGTTGTCGAGCCGAGTGTCACCGGCCTTGCCACGCTCGGCTTCGCGATGCTCGCGTTCGCGGCCTTGCGTCGCCGCGTGGCCGACGTGACGCGCCGCTGAGTCGCTCCTCTTCGCTGCGTCGAGCGGAGGGCGGCCCACCTAGGAAGTGCGGCCGCCTTCTTTCGTTTGGGAAGCGCTCGAGGCCGGCGCGATGCCGAGGACTTTCGCGGCCCACGCCAGCACGGGCTGTATTCGCGGGGACGCGAGCTCCCGCGCTTGCTCGTAGGTGACCCATCGATACTCGTGGTGCTCGGGACGTCCGAGCTCGGCGCTGATCGGCAGCGTCACGCTCTCGGTGGTCGTGCGGCCGATGTAGTAGCGGGCCACCTTGTTACGGCCGTACGGCGCGGTCTCGCAGAACGCGTCGCCCCAGTCGAATTTCAGGTCGGAAAGCGTCGTCTCTTCGGTGACTTCGCGCTGAGCCGCGACGAAGGGATCCTCGCCCGGCTCGACGACACCCTTGGGGAAGTCCCAGTTGCGGTAGGCGCGGAGCATGAGGAAGAGCCACTGGTCGCCGGCCCGCCGCACCACCACGACACCAGCCGACAACGTCGGCGGACTCTCGAGTTTCATGCGCCGCGGAGTATAGCCCGCCGGCTCTACACGGCAGGCTGAAGGAGAAACCGGGCTGAAGCGGCCCGCAGCGCCGGATGCGCATCCGAGAGGCTGCTTCAGTAAGCCGAGGCTCGTCGCATCGACGGGCGGCGCACTTCGATACGACCGGCTCTTCGACGCGCTGATGCAGACAAAGCGAAGGCGACGCCATCCGACGTCGCCTCGCTCACCAAAGGCCGTCTGCCAGCCGCTATGCCGCGGCCGCGGCAGGCTCGCTCCCCGCAGCAGTACCGGCGTGTTCCAGCACGCCCGCCACCGCATGTACGACGGCCGCGATCCGCACCGCGCTCTGAACGGCTTCGCGCGACACCTCGTGCTTACGAAGCTGCTTCTCGTGGGCCACGATGCACATCCCGCAGCCGTTCACTGCCGATACCGCGAGCGACAGAAGCTCGAAGTCGAGCTTGTCGATGCCGGGATTGCCGATCACGTTCATGCGCAGCCGCGCGGGCATCTGCGCGTACTCCACGTCCTCCACGAGGTGCAGGAACCGGTAGTACACGTTGTTCATGCCCATGATCGCCGCCGCTGCGCGCGCGGCATTGAGATACGCCTCGTCGAGATGCGACGCGGCCAGCACTTCGATCTGGCGCGCGAGCTCCGGGTTGCGCGCGGCGATGGCCGATGCCACCGCCACGCCCCAGATCTGCTTCTCGCTGAGGCCGGGGGCCCCGGGAGCGCTGAGCACGCTCCCGAGGTTCAGCTTGAGATCCCGGGCGTAGTCCGGGATCGCATCGCGAATGGCGTCGAGACTCATCAGGCCGCCTTCAGGGTCTCATCGCCCTGCTTCCAGTTGCACGGGCACAGCTCGTCGGTCTGGAGCGCGTCGAGGACGCGCAGGACCTCTTCGGGGCTGCGGCCGACGTTCAGGTCCGTGACATACACGAAGCGCACGACGCCCTGCGGATCGACGATGTACGTCGCACGCTGCGCGACGCCCGCCTCGGGGTCGAGGATGCCGAGCGCCGTCGTGAGCTCCCGCTTGATGTCGGAGAGCATCGGGAACGGCAGATTCTTCAGCTCTTCCTTCTCGCGGCGCCACGCATGGTGCACGTACTCGCTGTCGATGCTGACACCGAGCAGCTGCGCATCGCGCGCCTTGAACTCCTTGTCGAGCCGGCCGAACGCCGCAATCTCGGTCGGGCAGACGAACGTGAAGTCCTTCGGCCAGAAGAACAGCACGCGCCACTTGCCCGGATGGCTGTCCTGCGTGAAGGTCTGGAACGCCTTGTCGAGATCGTTCGACACCACGCCGGTCAGCGAGTAATTCGGAAATTTCTGTCCAATGCCCAACATGCTCTTCGTCTCCACTCTCATTTGGTTCGGGGGGAACGGGACGCATGGTGCCGCTCGGCGGTTCATTTATCCAATCGATTGACTTTATAATCTCGATAGACACGGACGATCGCGATGGCGGACCTCAAGCTCAAAGACCTGCACTACCTCGTGGCGCTCGCGGACGAGAAGCACTTCGGCCGCGCGGCGCAGAAGTCGTTCGTGAGCCAGCCGACGCTCTCCGCGCAGCTGAAGAAGCTCGAGGACTATCTCGGCGTGCAGCTGATCGAGCGCAACCCCAAGCAGGTGACCCTCACGGCCGCCGGCGAGCAGATCGTCATGCGCGCGCGGCGGATCATCGAGGCGAGCGAAGAGGTGGTGGCGCTCGCGCGCGCGCATCGCGATCCGCTCGCGGGCAAGCTGCGCCTGGCGCTCCTGCCGACGATCGGTCCGTACCTCTTGCCGCGCGTCGCGCGCGAGATTCGCAAGGCACTGCCTCGGCTCGAGCTGCGCCTCTACGAATATCAGACGGAGCCGATGCTGCAGAAACTGCATGCCGGCCAGATCGACGTCGGCATTCTCGCGCTGCCGGTGGATCTCGAAGGGCTCGAAGCGCGGCCGTTGTACGACGAGCCGTTCACCGTCGCGCTGCCCGAGCATCATCGGCTCACCAAGAAGTCCACGCTGAAAGTCGACGACCTGAAGGACGAGCCCTTGCTGCTGCTCGAGGACGGCCACTGCCTGCGCGATCAGGCGCTCGAGGTCTGCAGCCGCGTGGGCATGCAGGAGACCCAGGACTTTCGCGCAACCAGCCTCGAGACGTTGCGCCAGATGGTGGCCACTGGCGCGGGCGTGACGTTGCTGCCGGAGCTGGCGAGTCGCGGTCCCTACGGCAGCGGGCGCGGGGTCGTGCTGCGGCCATTCGCGAAGCCGGCGCCGGTGCGGCACGTGGGCGCGGTATGGCGGAAATCGACGGCGCGCAAGCCTGCGATCGAAGCCCTCTGCAAAGTCATCGAAGCACACGCGCGGTGAGGGTTCTGCGCGGCGAGCCCGCAATCCATGACGAGCATCGGACGGTCGGAGCACAGCGACTTTGGCATAATCGCCGGCCCTCCTTCCGGAGCGTGCGTTTGAATCGGTTCGCAGCCTGTCTCATCGCTCTCGTGGCCGCCGTCGCGGTGCCCGCGCTCGCGTTCGCGCAAGCAAGCCCGCTCGTCGTACAGAACGCCTGGATGCGCAGGGTGCCCGGCGCGGACACCGCCGCCGTCTACCTCGTTCTGCGCAATACGGGCGCGCAACCGGTCACGATCGTCGGCGTGCGCTCGCCTGTCGCCTCGCATGTGATGATTCACGAGACGAAGGTGACGAACGGGCAGTCGCAGATGCGCATGCATGAACAGCTGGTCGTCGCGCCCGGGCAGTCCTTGGCGCTGCAGCCCGGAGGCCTGCACGTGATGGTGAGCGGCTTCAAGAAAGCTCCGCTGATCGGTCAGACGGTGCCGTTCGTTCTGGTGCTTGCCAACGGCACGACGGTGCCCGTTGCGGTGGTTGTGCGCTCGCTCGGCGCACAGTGAGCGACTGACGCGTGACACGTCCCGACGCGCTTCCCGATCACGTCACGCCCTACGATCGGTTCGCGTGGAGCGACTCGGTCGTCGAGCAGCTGCTCGCGAGTGGGCAGCACTCGCGCGAGCTGATCGCGTACTTCGGGCAGGCGGAGTACGACGCGCTCGTGCCGCTCGCGCGCGAGGCGCTCGCTACGCCCGTCTCCGTCGAAGCACCGCGTGTGTTCATCGTGCCCGGGATCATGGGGTCGCAGCTCGGTCTCCTGCGGCCCGCGCCGTTGCCGAACGACGTGCTCTGGATCGATCCGGTGGACATCAGCATCGGCAATCTCTCGTTGCTGAAGCTACCGGGCGCGGCGCAGATCGTGCCGCTCGGGGTCGTGTTGTTCACGTACTTGCGCTTGAAGCTGCACTTGCGCATCGCGGGCTTCGCGCCCGTGTTTCACGACTACGACTGGCGACTGGGCCTCGATCATCTCGGTCGCGGCCTGGCCGAGCGCGTGCGTGCGGAGACGGGGCGCGTGATGATCGTCGCGCACAGCATGGGCGGGCTCGTGAGCCGGGCCGCCCTCGCGTGTGAAGGCATGCACAAAGTCGAGCGCGTCGTGCTCTTGGGCACGCCGAATTCGGGATCGTACGCGCCGGTGCAAGCCGTGCGCGGCGTGTACGCGGTGGTGCGCAAGCTTGCGCGGCTCGCGTCGGCAGATCAGTCCGCCGAATCGCTGGCAACCGAGGTGTTCAGCACGTTTCCGAGCTTGTACCACCTGCTGCCGCCGCCGGGATTCGATGGCGCGCTGGACTTCTTCGATGCGGAAGCATGGCCGAGCGTCGGGCCGAAGCCGCAGCCCGAGTTGCTCGCGAGCGCGCGATCCTTTGCCGGGCAGCTCGCACGACCGGACGGGCGCTTCACGAATCTCGTGGGCGTGGGGCAGGAGACCGTGACGCGTGTGTCGCGCCACAAGGACGGATTCGTCTACACGATCACGCGCCAAGGCGATGGCACGGTGCCGCTCGCGTGTGCGGAGCTGCCCGGCGCGCGCACGTATTACACGAAGGTTGCGCACAGCGAGCTCGCGCGAGACGCCGCGGTGGCCCAGGCCGTCGCGGACCTGTTGCGTACCGGCGAGACGACGCGACTCGAGACGAGGTGGACGCGCGGCGGCACTGCCGAGGCGCGCATCACCGATGCGCAGCTGCGGCGTACGCACACCGGGAAAGTCGACTGGGTGCACATGGATGCGGACGAGCGCCGGCACTTCCTGCGGAATCTGAATGAGCCGCCGCACCTGAAGCTGCGGGTTCCCGCCAAGAGCTCCACGGCGAACAAGAGGGCGGCCAAGACCGCGGCCAAGACGTAGAGAATCGAGCCATGGCACACCGCTACACCACGCTCGATGTTTTCACGGACCGCCGCTTCGGCGGCAACCCGCTCGCCGTGTTTTGCGATCAACCCGAGCTGCCCGCTGCGCTCATGCAGACCATTGCGCGGGAATTCAACCTCTCCGAAACGGTGTTCATCCTGCCGCCGAGCGACGCGCGCGCGTTGCGCCGTCTGCGAATCTTCACGCCGGTTGCCGAGTTGCCCTTCGCGGGGCATCCGACCATCGGTGCGGCGCACGCGCTCGTCGAATCCGGCATCGCGACGGGCGAGCGCTTCACGCTCGAGCTCGGCGTAGGGCTCGTGCCCATCACCGTGACGCGACGCGAGCAGGCGCCGCCCTTCCTGCAGCTCGCTTCCGCGCGGTTGCCCGAAAAGCGCGATGCGGTCGCGACGCGCGCGGAGCTCGCGCAGCTCCTGGGCCTGAACGAGCAGGACATCGTGAGCGACCGCGATTTCGCGCAACAGTATTCGTGCGGCCTGCCGTATCTGTTCGTGCCTGTGCGCGATCGCGCAGCGCTCGCTCGTGCGCGTCCCGATCTCGCCGCGTGGGAGCGGATCCTCGGAAGCGCCTGGGCGCAAATGGCATTCGTCTTCTGTCGCGATCCGGAGCTGCCCGGGTCGCACATTCGGGCGCGCATGTTCGCGCCGACGATGGGCGTGTTCGAAGATCCCGCGACCGGGAGCGCCGCTGCGGCGCTAGCCGGTTACCTCGGCGATCGTGAGGCGACCGCAACCGGCACGCTGCGCTGGGTGGTCGAGCAGGGCTTCGAGATGGGCCGACCGAGCTTCATTCACGTGGAAGCCGAGAAGGTGAACGGAGTCGTGAGCGCCGTGAGGGTCGGCGGCACTGCGGTGCGCGTGAGCGAAGGGAGTTTGCTCACCGACTGATCGCGGGGCCGGCCGCGCGGCAGCCCCGCTCGCGGCTCACGTCCCCTCGAGCTCCTGCGCGATCAGGTCGCGCTGTTTCGCATCGGGCATGCGCCCCCGGGCACCGGCGAGGTTGTCCTGCAAGTGCTTCACCTTCGACGTCGCGGGGATCGCGCACGTCACGGCCGGGTGCGACAGCACGAACTTCAGGAAGATCTGCCCCCAACTCGTGCACTCGATGTCCGCGGCCCACGGCGGTAGCGGCCGCCCCTCGACCAGCTGGAACAATCTGCCGTCCTCGAACGGACGATTCACCAGCACCGCCACGCCGCGATCCGCCGCGAGCGGCAGGAGTCGCTGCTCGGCGTCGCGCGTGGTCGCCGAGTAGTTGAGCTGCACGAAGTCCAACTTCTCGCGCTCGATCACCTTCTCGAGATCGGAGTGCGCGCTGACGGTGAAGTGCGTCACGCCGATGTAGCGCACGCGCCCTTCGTCTTTCCACGCGCGCAGCGTCTTCAGGTGCGTGTCGAGATCCAGCAGATTGTGCACTTGGATCAAATCGAGCTTCGGATGCTTCAGCACCTGCGCCGAGTGCTTCATCTGCTCGATCCCTTCGGCCTCCCCGCGCGTCCACACCTTCGTGGCAAGGAACACGTGCTCGTGCATGGAGGGCGTCAAGAGATCGCCGAGCACGGTTTCCGCGGTGGAATACATCGGTGAGGTGTCGATGAGCCGTGCGCCGGCGGCGAAGAAGGCGCGGAGGACCTCCTTCAGCGGCTCACGTTCTTTCGGCGAATCGCCGACCTCGAACGCGCCGGACGTGCCGAGCCCGAGCGCCGGAATCGACTCGCCGCTCGACGGAATCTTACGCGTGAGCAAAGGGCCCGCCGCCGCGGCGCGCGCGCCCGCAAGGGATGCACTCGCTGCCATCGCCAGTCCTCCAACGATCAGATCGCGTCTGTGCACAGTGACTCCAGCAAGTGTTGCACTCGACCAGCGTTCGACGCCGGCGTCGTCGCAAAGTGCCGTTGGACGGCGATCTTTCGTCAGATCGAGGCCGCGTCGGTCTCCGTCACGCTCGCCGCGCCGCTCGTCACGACACGCGCATGCGCCAGCGCTACCGGCAGGATGTGGTCCGCATAGAACCGCGCGGAACGAAGCTTCGCCAGGTAGAACGCCTGATCGGCGCCCGATTGCTTGCCGGCCGCGATGGCCGCGGCCTTCGCCATCAGCCAACCCCCGAGCACGACGCCGCACAGCTTCAAGAACGGCACGGCGACCGCCTGCGCCCGGTCCGGCGCCGACGCCAGCGCTTTGCCGAGCGACTGGGAAGCCTCGGTCAGCAACGCAACGCCTTCGACCGCCGCGCGCTGCACGGCCTGCACGGAAGCATCGCTCGTGGGCAGGGCCTCGAGCTCCCGCTTCACATCGTTCAGCAGGGCGCCGAGCGCGGCGCCGCCGTCGCGGCCGATCTTGCGCCCGATCAAGTCGTTCGCCTGGATGCCGGTCGTGCCCTCGTAGATGGTCGTGATGCGAACGTCGCGCGCGTGCTGTGCGGCGCCGGTCTCTTCGATGAACCCCATGCCGCCGTGCACCTGAATGCCGATGTGCGTGAGCTCGTTTCCGAATTCGGTACACCAGCCCTTCACGATCGGGATCAGCAGATCGGCACGCGCCTGCGTGGCGGCGCGCTGCGCCTCGTTATTGCTCGCAGCGACGAGATCGAGCTGGAACGCCGCATAGAGCGCGAGCGCACGCATCGCCTCCACCCCGGACTTCATCGTGAGCAGCATGCGCTTCACGTCCGGATGGTGCGCGATCGTGACCGGCCCGCTCGCGGCTGCGACCGGCGGCTTGCCCTGCACCCGCGTGCGTGCCCACTCCGCCGCCCGCTGAAACGCGCGCTCCGCGACGGCAAATCCTTCGAGCCCGACGGAGAGCCGCGCTGCATTCATCATGATGAACATGTACTCGAGCCCGCGATTGGGCTCGCCGACGAGATACGCCACCGCGCCCTTCTCGTCGCCGAAGGCGAGCGTGCACGTCGGGCTCGCGTGGATGCCCATCTTGTGCTCGATGGACACGCAGCGCACTTCGTTGCGCGCGCCGAGCGAGCCGTCGTCGTTGACGAGAAACTTCGGCACGACGAACAGCGAGATGCCGCGCGTCCCCGGCGGCGAGCCGTCGATGCGCGCGAGCACCATGTGGATGATGTTCTCCGTGAAGTCGTGCTCGCCCCACGTGATGAAGATCTTCTGTCCGAACATGCGGAAGTGGTCGCCCTCGGGCACGCAGCGCGTGCGGATCAGGCCGAGGTCCGAGCCGGCCTGCGGCTCGGTCAGCACCATGGTGCCGCTCCACTCGCCGCTCACCATCTTCGGAATGAACTTCTGTTTCTGTTCCGGCGAGCCGCAAAGCGCGAGCGCCTCGACGGCGCCGATCGTCAGCATGGGGCAGAGCTTGAACGACAGGTTCGAGGACGCCCACAGCTCGCGCACGGCCGAGCAGAGCGCGCTCGGCGCCCGTTGACCGCCGAATTCCTCCGGTGCGCCGAGCGCGGTCCAGCCGCCTTCCGCGTACTGCCGATACGCCTCCTTGAACCCCCGCGGCGTCTTCACGCCGTCGGCAGTCCACTGTGCGCCTTCGCGATCGCCGCTCTGGTTGAGGGGCTCGAGCACTTGCTCCGCGAACCGCGCCGCTTCCGTCAGAACCGAGTCCGCAAGCTCGGGCGAGTAGTCGGGGAACGCGTCGGTGCCGCCGAGGCGCGCGGTGTCCAGCAGCTCGTGGAGCACAAAGCGCAGGTCCCGCAAGGGTGCCTGGTACATCGAGTCACCTCTATGGATATCCGATTGCGAAATTCTAAGAGTGCGCGAGCGCCGGGACGATGTTCGCGGCGAGAAAATCAACGAAGCGCTGCACGCGCGTGTCTGCGCCAAGCGTCGCCGGATACACGGCGTAGAGCGATGCGGCCGGCGGCAACGACCAGTCGGCGAGCACCTGCTTCAGCCGGGCGGTCGCAAGGCCCTGACGACACAGAAATTCCGGCAGCAGGCCGATGCCGAGCCCGGCGGCCGCGGAGGCATGCAGCACCGCGGGATCGTTCACCGTGAGCCGAGGCGTCACGCGCACTTCCGCGCGCTGCGAATTGCGGGACAGCTCGAGCTTGTAGACATCCGGACGATCGGACTCGGGCGTGAAGAGGTCGTGCTGGCGCAAATCGTCCGGCCGCAGGGGCGTGCCGCGTTGCTGGAGGTACTGTGGTGTCGCGCACAGCACCGCAGGCAATGCACCGAGCAGGCGGTGTTCGAGCGAGGCGTCCGCCGATAACCCCGCGCGAATCGCCACATCCCATTCGTGCCCGGTGTCGAGTCCTTGCAGCGACACGTCGAGCGGTACTTCGGGGAAGCTTTCGAGAAAGCGCGGCACGAGCGGCGCGAGCAGGACGCGCCCGTAGGTGGGGTCGGCCGCGACGCGCAGCGGGCCGGTGGCTTGCGTCTGCAATCGTGCGATCAGCACGTGCGCCGCGTCGAGCTCCTCGACCACCCGCTTCGCGTGCGGATAAACGAGCTTGCCGGCCGGCGTGAGCGCGATGCGCCGCGTGGTGCGCTCGAGCACGCGCACGCCGAGCGTCTTCTCGAGGTCCGCGACGGCGCGGCTCACCGCCGCCTTGGGCACGCCCAGGGTGCGCGCGGCCGCCGAGAAGCCGTTGAGATCAACGACCTTGGCGAGAACGGCGAGCTGCGCTGGGGCCCAGAACAGGTTCAATTGCAACACCAATCGTCGGACGTGCCCGCAGCATTGTTTCACCCGAGGAGCGCAAGCGCCAGCCTGTCCCGCTAAAATCGCCGCCCCCGGAACCCGCTCATCACTGAAGGCAGGACACTCATGAAGATCTCGATGCACACGATGGTCGTCGACCAGTGCGCGCACACGCTCGGCAATCTCTCCAAGATTCTCGACAAGGGCGTCGCCTATGCCGAGGCGAAGAAGTTCGATTCGACGGTCCTCGTGAACGCGCGCCTCGCGCCCGACATGTTTCCGCTCGCGAAGCAGGTGCAGATCGCGTGCGACATGGTGAAGAACGGGCTCGCGCGCCTCGCCGGCCAGGAGCCGCCGAAGTTCGACGACAACGAAAAGACGATGGACGAGCTCAAGGCGCGCATCGCGAAGACGCTCGACTACGTGAGATCGGTGCCGGCGGCGGCGCTCGATGGCGCCGAAGATCGCGACATCAAGATTCCGCTGCGCGATCGCACGCTCGAGATGAAGGGGCTGCCCTACCTGCGTCACTGGGTGCTGCCGAATTTCTACTTCCACGCGGCGATGGTGTACGCGCTGCTGAGGCACAACGGCGTGGAGATCGGCAAGCCCGATTGGCTCGGACCGTTGACCTAAAGTCCGTGACCTGTTCGCGAGTGCCGACAACTCGATCGGGCTGCGCGCCGCGCGCAGCCCGATATGTCGCGTTCGCTTATGACAAAAACGCGTACATCCCGCACCGCGAATCGCGCTCGCATCGCCCGTCGTAAGCACTAGTTCGGCTTTTCTGCGGGCATTTCCGCGTCGGCGCCGCTGATAACGCGAGCGCGATCACGGCCGCACCGCTATCCTCCTGCCAACCTTGCTCGGCCGGCGGGGGACTCGCATCGCCGGCTGTTTACGGCGGGGATCCCTTGAGCACGAACGCAAAGCCCGTGGCGCGCGCACCGACGACACCTGCAGCACCTTCTCCGGCGCCCGCGCCGGACACCGAAGCGACGGCCGAGTCGCTCGGCTGGCAATTGCGTTCGGCGCTGCCGCCCATGCGGCTGCACTCCATCTCGATCTACAACAACGAAGCGGACGTGCTGTGGCTCTCCGAGGGCGCGCTCGGGCCGGACGAGCACAACGTCGTCGTCGAAGCGATCGACTACCTGCAGAACGAGAAGGGCACGCTGTACCACGAGCTCGGGATGGAAGACGGGCGCATCGCCATCTTCCTCGGCCTGCGCGGGCCGCGCATGGAGCTCGTCGGCACGGTGATGATCCTCGCCGACATGAAGTCGCTCAGCGAAGGCACGATGGAGCGCATTCTCACCGTGCCGGTGAAGACGCTGATGCAGCGGATGGCGGTGTTCCTGCGCAAGCAGTACCCGCAGTCCACGAGCGATACCAGCAGCATCGCGGTATTGCCGGGCGCCGACGTGAAGCCGGTCGCGGAGATCAAGCCGATCGCGGACGTGAAGCCGCTGCCCGAGGCGAAGCTTGCGCCGGTGCCAGCACCCGGTGGGAAGAATTCTTCGGCGCCGAGCGAGCCGCTCGCGCCGAAACAGGTGGAGGCGCTCCTGACGCTGGAGCTCGTGCCCGACCCCGCTCCGCCTGCGCCGCCACCGGCAGCCGCAAAAGGCGCGGATAAATCGAAGGCGGTGCCGCCGGCTGCAACGCCGGCTGCGGCCGCGAAGCCGGCCGTGAAGGCGGTCCCGAAGAAAGTACAGCCGGTGCAAGCGGGGGCGACGCCCGGCGCCGCGGGCAAAGCGGTACCCGCGGCGGGAACCGCGAAAGGGCAGAACACGCCGGCTGTCGAAGCCCAGCCGCCGCGCGAGATCGAGATCCTCCCGTTCGACGATGACATTTCGATCACGCAGGCACGCCGCGCTTTGCCGCAGGCGTCTGCTGCGCCGGTGGCGGGCATCGAAGTGCTGTCGTTCGACGACGCCATCGAGATTCCCACGGCGCAGCCGGAGGGCGCCGCAGCCGAGCCGGTCGCCGAAATCGAAGTGCTCGACTTCGACGCCGAGCTGACGATGCCGCCGACGCGTGTGTCGGTCACACAGCCCGCGCCGGCTCCGGCGCCGCCGGTCGCGAAGACCGCCCCAGCCGTTGAACCGCCCGTGGCGCGAGCCGCGCCCGTCGTCGAGCCGCCTGTCGCGAAGGCTGCGGCACGCGTCGAGTCGCTCGCGCCGAAGACGGCGCCGCTCGTCGATCCCGCGGTGGCCGCGAAAGCGACACCTGCGCAGTTCGAGACGTTCTCGGGGAAAGCGCCCGCTGCGGAGCCGCCTGCCGCAAAGGCTGCAACGACCGGCTTCGAACCGTTCGCGCCGAAGGCTGCGCCCGCGGCCCCGAATGCCAAGAGCGGCACCGCCGCCGCTTCGAGCACCGCACCTCCGGCTGCTTCGGGCGCAGCGTCTGCCGCCGCGTCACCGAAATCCACTGCCGCCACGGCGACCGTCGCCGTGCCGGTCATGAACACCGGCTCCACGACGAGCAGCAAGCGTGTTCGCGACGCCGCCGAAGAAGTTCTCCTCATCCAGGACACGGGCCCCGTCAAGAAGCTCGAGCTGCCGAGCGAGACGAGCGTCGAGCCCGCATTGCCGGCCGCCCCGCCGCCACCGCCGCTCACCGCCGCGGAAACGGCCACTGATCTCACGCTGTACGTGCAGGAGCTCATCAAGCTGCGTTCGAGCGGCCGCACGCGGCGCTACGAAGTGCTCGCGCGCTCGCAGCGCGACGCCGATCGCAACGAAGTGCCGACCGCCTTCATCGCCGAAACGGCCAAGGGACGCGAGGGCGCCGCGCTCGACGCGCTCGTCGTCGAGCGGCTCCTGCAGTGGCTCGGGCAGCACGGCGAGACGATCTGGGACTCCGAGCCGGCCAGCTTCTCCGTGAATCTCTCGATCGGCGCGCTGGAGGATGAGCACTTCGCCGACAAGATCGCCGGCTGGCTGAAGCAGTACAACGTCGAGGCGGAGTACGTCGGCTTCGAGGTCAGCGAGCTCGCGTGCGTGCAGTCGCGGCCCGCGGTGCTGCGCTTCGTGGAAGCAGTTGAGAAGCTCGGGTGCTTCCTCGTGATCGACAACTTCTCGTTCGATTCGAACATGTTCGAGCTGCTCGGCTCGAAGGCGCTGCGGCACGTGAAGATCGATCCGAAGCTCACGGGTGCCGCGATGAAAGAGAAGCTGCCGCAGGCGCTGGTCGTCGCGATTCTGCAAGCGTGCAAGGTGCTCGGCGTGCATTGCGTGGCGAAGCGCATCGAGTCGCAGGCGTCCTTGCAGTGGCTCACGGCGGTCGGCTGCGATTTCGCGCAGACCTTTCAGCTCGAGAAGCCCCGGGCGATCGACACGCTCGTGTCGGGCAAAGCCATCAAGGCCTTGCGGGAGTAAGGCGCCGCGAGGAGCGGCACGCGTCGCGCTCCACCCTTCCTAATGCGTTTGTTCGCGATAGCGCGTCACGACTGGCGCGTTCTCGGCGTGGCACCTGCTCGGCGCCGCGCATACGCCAGCGCAACGGCCAGTAGGCGCCTTGACCGATCCAGCGCATACGGAAAGAGCCGGGCGCACGGCAGTACACCCGGCTCCGCTCAACCCCGTCGACAGCGTCTCTACTGCGGGGGGACCGTGGACGACGAGTCCTCGTCCGGTGTAGTCGACTCCGACTGCGGTGAGGGCGAGCTGCTCTCGTCGCTCGGCGTCTGCCCGAGCCCGAGGTTCGCGAACTCCGCCTTCGTGAGATACCCGTCCTTGTCGGCGTCCGCCTGGGTGAAGCCCGCGGCGACCTTCGAGTCGTTCGCCGCTTCGATGGCGGAGACGCGGCCGTCGCCGTCGGCGTCGAGCTTGTTGAACGCGGCGGTGTCCGCGGCAGCCATCCGGGTGTTCTCGTTCTCGGTCGGATCGGCCGCGAAGGCCGCGCTCGCCGCGAGGATCGTCGCGCTGAGTCCGAATACCAGCTTTCTCATGCATCACTCCTTCATCGACTTCGAAAAGAATTCAGTCGACCGAGACGTGGCAAGGGGCGTGCCGGCACCGCGGATCAAGGGCTTGGGAGCCGAACCGGGAGCGTGAGGGACCGGCCGCAAGCTCGGCAGGCCTTTGATTTGTTTGGATTTGGCGACACTCGAGCGGCCGCGCGAGCGCATTTTTCAACGGAGCGGTAGGAGCGTGTACGGAGCCGGCGGCCCGCCGTCACGGACCGTCGGTCCGCGTGCGGGGCGTGCGACGAGGCGAACCGGGTGCGCGAGAGCCGGACGGCGGACTTGGTGCGAGATCGCCTAAGCTCTCCATCGATGTTCACACTGGATCAATTGCGCTCCAATCGCGACGCGCTCTTCTGGACCCTGCATGCCGCGGGGTGGGGCGCATACGCCATTGCGCAGTGGTTCGGCGCGCTGCTGGTCGAGAAGCCGTTCGAGTATCAGCTCGTCATCGGCATCGCCGCGGTCGCAGGCTTCGTGCTGTCGATGCCGATGCGGTACATCTATCGCGCGGTCGTCGGCAAGTCGCTGCGCACCGTCATTCTCACCGTGCTCATCACGAGCTACGTCATCTCGCTCGCGCTGCGGATCATCATCAACTATTCGTACCAGTGGCTCGTCGACCCGGAGTCCCAGTTCAAGACCGGGTTCGAGATCTTCGGCGGCGCCGTGTCGATGATGTTCCTGCTCGTGTGCTGGAGCGCGATCTACTTCGGCGTGAAGAACTACGAAACCCTGCAGCGGCAGCGCGAAGCGGCGCTGCGCTCGGCGGCGCTGGCGCAGGAGGCGCAGCTCAAAATGCTGCGTTACCAGCTCAACCCCCATTTCCTGTTCAACACCCTCAACGCCATCTCCACCTTGATCCTGGACAACCAGAACCGGACCGCGAACCACGCGGTGACGCGCCTGTCGGAGTTCCTGCGATACACGCTGGACCAGGACCCGATGAAGAAAGTGACCCTGCGTCAGGAAATCGAAGCACTCGACCTGTACATGAACACGGAGCGTCTGCGCTTCGGCGGCCGGCTGCGGCTCGAATACGCGGTCGAAGAGCCGGCACTCGACGCTCTCGTGCCGAGCCTGCTCCTGCAGCCGCTCATCGAGAACGCCGTCAAGTACGCCATCACGCCGCGTGAGGAAGGCGGCTCCATTCGCATCGAGGGACGGACGCGCGGGGCCATGCTCGAGCTCACCGTGATCGACGACGGTCCGGGACTGCGCGATGGCAACGCGCTCATCGAGGGCCGCGGCGTCGGCCTGCGCAACACGCGCGAACGGCTCGCCGTGCTCTATAGCGACAAACACCGGTTTGCGGTGTTGAATAGCCACCCGGGCATGCGCATCGAGATCGGGTTTCCGCTCGAGAAGGCGGCGGCGCAGCCGTCCACGCCCAAGCCCACTGCGGCAGGTACGAGGGTCGCATGAGCTCGAAAATCCGTACGGTCATCGTCGACGACGAAGCGCTTTCGCGGCGCGGTTTGGAGATTCGCCTGCTCGGCACGCAGGACTTCGAGATCGTCTCGCAGTGCTCGAACGCGCGGGAAGCGGTCGCGGCCATCACGACGCATCAGCCGGACCTGGTGTTCCTCGACATTCAGATGCCGGGCATGTCGGGGTTCGACGTGCTCGCGCAGCTGCCGAGCGAATCGCTGCCGCTGGTCGTATTCGTCACGGCCTACGATCAGTACGCGATCCGCGCGTTCGATGCGCGCGCGCTCGACTACCTGCTGAAGCCCGTGGACGATGCGCGTTTCGAAGCGGCGCTCGAGCGCGTGCGCGAGCACATGCGCTCGCGGAATGCGGCGGATCAACGCGATCAGCTGTTCAATCTCATCGCGGAGATCACGGGCTCGGGAGAGATCGCGCTCGACGAGCTGCTCGCGCGCGGGCGCAAGGCGCTCGAGCCGAAGCATGCGGAAATCCTTCCGGTGCGCCAGGGGCGCGAGATCGTGCGCGTGCCCATCGCCTCGATCGAATGGATCGACGCCGCGGGCGACTACATGTGCATTCACGCCGGCGGCAACACGCACATCCTGCGCGGAACGATGAAGGACCTCGAGGGCTATCTCGATCCGAAGCTGTTCCAGCGCGTGCACCGCTCGACCATCGTGAATCTGCGGCGCGTGAAGAGCCTGCGCGCGCACATGAACGGCGAGTACTTCCTGACGCTCGACGGCGGGCACGAGCTGAAGCTGTCGCGCACCTATCGCGACAAGGTGGAGTACTTCCTCAAGGGCACGCAGAGCGCGTGAGGCGACGCAGGGAGCGCTCAGGGACGCGCTGAGGCGCGCGACGGCTCGTTAACTCCGTTCTTGCAGTCCCGCCGGCGCGCTTCGCCGTTCGCACGATCCGCGCAGGCGGAGGCGGTCGCACCTCCGCCCTCGCGGACAGCCTGCGCCCGACGCATCACCACGTGTAGCGCACGCGATATCTCACGATCGTCTCGCCGTCTTTGGCGACTTTCACCGGGAAGGTGATCGTGCGCGCGTCCTCTTTCGTGAAGTCGTGCGTCTTCGAGAGGATCGTCCAGTTGCTCCAGCGGTATAGGTTCTCTTTCACGAGCACGTCGACCGGCTGGTCCTTGTGATTGCGCAGCTTGATCTCGAAGGCTTCTTCCAGCCAGCGCGCCTTGGTGTCGACGGCGAAATCCGTTTGCCGGCGCTCGCCGACGACGTCGAACGCGGAACCGAGCTTCACGCGCACCATCTCGTCCTTCGGCGTGTGATCGATGCGGTCTTCGCCGATGAACTCGAGGCTCGTATCGGCCGCGTCGAGTTGCGACACGCGAATGCGACCGGCGGGTAGCGGCACGCCGAGGCCATACTGCTTGTCGTTCTTGAACTCGAGATACACGTCGACCTTCTTGTTCGACTGCAGGCCCAGATCGCGGTCCGTCGCCGGATTCGGCGCGAAGTACGGCGGAGCGTTCAGCCCGTAGTACACGAGCACTTTTTTCGCCGGTATCTGCCGCGCCTGATCGAACAGCTCGATCTGCTTCGTGGAGTTGTTCGGCAGCGTGGTGGGCCGGCCGAGCGTGTAGAGGTGGAATTCGAAGAGCGACTTCTGCTCGAATCCGCCCGCGTCGGTGCTCGCTGCTGCGGCTTCCAGCATCTGCTTGCGATACATGGGTGTCGGCGGCGGCGCGGCCCGATGCACGTCGCCCGCGATCAGCTTCAGCTTCGCATCGGGATACGTCGCGCCGGACTGGTTGATGATGCTGACCCAGGCGGACAGATCGAGCAGTCCGCTGTTGGCATCCTTCCCTTCATTGAAGATGAGGTTGTAGTCGGCCCACCAGGTGATGCCTCCCGTTTGATACGTCACGCGCGTGCGCTGCTCGCCCGCGCGCGGCGCGAGGATGTCCCACACCAGCGTCGGTTTCGTGTTGAGACCGCCGGGCAGCTCCGGAAAGCGTACGGAGGTGTAGCCCTGCAGGGCCTGGATGCCGTCGTTCGTCTTCAACACGAGCCCGTCGACGGACGAGAGCAGCGTGCCGCTCACCGTGATCGCTTGATTGCCGACCGCGCGCTCGATCGTGATGGGCTTGTCGATGTACTTGAGAAGGAGCTTGTCGGTGCTGACGAGATCGAACTGAAAATTCTGCTCGAGCACGCGCGTGCGCGGGTCGCTGAGCGAGGCGAATGTCACCGTGGTGGGATCGATGAGCGCGGCAACGTCCGTGAACTTCACGGTCGAGCGGCCGTTCGCGAGAGTGAGCGCGCGCTCCTGCCGGATCATCGCGTAACCCGGCACGGCCATCGCGTTCGGCACGCCCGAGCCGGGAATCGGACGATACATCTCGGGCGGAATGGCGCCGGGCGCTGCGGAGCTGTAAATCGTTACCGCGGTGGTGTCGCCGTCCGCCGCGTGCGCGGCGGCGCTCGCGAGCAGCGCGGTGAACACGGCAACTTTGATGGGATGACGGGAGGAGCTTCTACTCTCGAGCATGCAGCGCGAACCTTTCATAAGGTGAGATCGTGGCGGGGTTGGCGTCGGCGAGTTCGTCGCGCGCCCCGGTCGCGACAGTGAAAACGCGAGTGTGCCGTGATCGGGTTGGCACCCGCAGGGGCGCGTGAAGTGCGACGTGTGTCGCAATTCGGCATCACTTCCGGCCTTCCGCACGTCGGGTTCTGTGAGGCGCAGCCCACGGTATCGCCGGGCGACGTTGCACGATACGCCGGTTCGCCGTCCGTCGAAGCGGCGAAGAACGACTATCAAGAGCCCGGATTATGGAAGCTGCCTCGCGTTTGCCTCTCGAGCCTCTCGAGCCTTTGGAGCCGCTGAGCGAGTCGGGCCCGGAGACGCCCGCTCCCTCTTCATCGTCGCTCGCAAAGACCGATGCGGCGTTCGACCCGCTGCCGCTGGAGCCGCTCGAAGGCCCGGACGCGGAGCTTGCGCCGCTGCTTCTCGGCGAGAGCACGGAGCGCGCGAGTCCTCCGGCGTCTGCGCAGGCGAGCGCAGCGACTTCTCCCGCTTCCAGCGATATCGCCATGCGTTCGGTCGTCGATACGACGAGCGATCTGGCCGCGGACCTCGCGGCGCTGATGGCGTCGGTGGCGGCGGACGACAGCTCACCCGCGAGCGGCGCGCCGGATGAGTCCGCGCGCGCGGCTGCTGCGGCGCCGGCTGCCTCCTCTGCAATGGGCGCCGCGACGTCGGCTGCTACGTTGGCGGATGCGTCTGCGAGTGTCGCCGCGTCCTCGCGTACCGCGTGGGCCGATTCGTCTGCGAGTACCGCTGCGCCGTCGGGCGCGGCGTTGGGGAATGCGCCTGCGAGCGCCACCGCGCGGTCGAGTGCCGCGTTGCCCGATGTCTCTACGAACATCGCCGCGACGTCGAATGCCACGGCGCAGGCCGTCTCTGCCGAGGCGTCTGTGAACGGCGGTGCGGTGTCGAGTGCCGCGCAGCCGAGCAGTGATTCACTGATCGACACTGGATCCTTGCTGCCGCCCTTGCTGGCAAACGCGCAGTCCGCAGGCGCTGAAGATTCGGCACGTACTGAATCATCGGCAGAAGCTGCGTCGCCAGCTGCGAACGTGCAGTCAACGAACAACGCCGCGCCGCCGAGTCATGCGCAGGCCGCTGACAGCGCGCTCGCGACGAGCAGCACCCAGGCAGGTGGCAGTGCGCCGGCGGATAGCGACACGCTGAAAGCGGGCAATGCGCCAGCGGGTAGCGACGCACTGGTAGCCGGCAGTGCGCCGTCGGCGAGCAACGCGCAGGCCGGCAGTACGTCGGCGACGAGCACACAAGCAGCCGGCAGTGCGGCCGCGGTGAGCAGCGTGCAGGGCGCCGGGAGTACATTGGCTGCGAGCAATGCGCAGGCAATCGGCACTGCGCCGGCCGCAAGCGACGCACACGCAGCAGCAAACCCGCCGGTGCCTGGCGGCACATCGGCGGAGAGCAACGTTGCCGGAAGTGCGGCGGCCACGACCCACGCGCAAGTAGCCGGCGGTGCGCCTGCGACGAGCAATGCACAGGCGGCCGGCAACGCGCAGGCTCCTGCCAGTGCGCCGGCAGCCGGCAACGCGCAGCCCAGCACTGCGACGCCCGCAGCTCCATCACCTGCATCCGCGCCGGGTCTCGCCACCTCGTCACCGCCGGTGGTGACGGCCGCGCGGAACAAGCTCGCGGCCGCTGCGAACGCCAAGGCGAAAGAGCGCGAGCTCGCGATCGCACAACGGGCGAGTGCCTCGGCCTCGTCGCCCAGTCAAGCACCCAATGCCGCGCCGTCTCGCACGCCGTCGACTGCGGCGAGCACGAGCCCCGCAACGTCGAACGCGCCGACGAATGCGAGTCACCGTAGCCCGCAAGCGGGACCTTCATCAGGCCAGGGCGGCGCGCCCGTGGGCGTAGCCAAACCGAGTCACAGCGCCGCGCCGGCAGCCAAAAACGCATCGAGTCACCGCACTGGATCCTCGGCGGCGCCGACGAGCCACAGCAGCGCTCCTACGCCGGTCAGCGCACCGAGCCGCGGGAGCGCCGCGCCCGCCGCGGCCGCATCGAATCACCGCGCCGCGCCTGCATCGACGCACGCCGCTGCGCCCGCACCGACGCATGGCGCCGCACCGCCCGGATCGGCGCACGGCAACGCGGCTGCGTCGACGCATGGCGCCGCGGCGGCCTCAGCGCACGCCACCACGCCCTCATCAGCGCACGGCCCCGTGCCGGCCTCGGCCCACGCCGCCGCCCCCGCGTCCGCGACTATCGCCGCCGCACCCACACACGCGGCTGCGCACGCACCCACGCTCGCTCCGAGCCACAGTCCCGGGGCCAGCCCTGCATCGCCCGCGGCGACACCGGCCGCCCCGGCGGCGACGCCCAGCGTCCCCGCCACGCCGCCGATGGACCGCGATTTCATCGCGCGCAATCAGATCGTCGAGCGCTATCTCTCCGGCCGCCTGCCCATCAAGGGCGCGACGGATTTCGAGCGCTTCTGCAAAGAGAATCCGTCGCTGCTCGATGAGCTCGGCCTGCCCGAGCGCGTGAACGCCGGCCTGCGCCTGCTCGAAGCGGCCGGGAAGCCCGAGCCGTGGCAGGAGCCGCCGAAGAAGTTCTGGCAGAAGCCGCTGGTCCCGGCGGGTCTCGCGGCCGCCGTGCTGGTGCTCGCGATCGCGCTCTGCACCGTGTGGAACGGCAGCACCGCGAAGGATCGGCGCGTCGCGAAGCTCGAACACCAGGTGAAGGAGCAACCGCTCGAGCCGGCTCGGCGCACGACGGTCATTCGCCTGCTCCCGAGCTACACGGGCAGCTCGAATTCACCGGCGGCCTTCATCGGCACGACCGGCGAAGCGCAGCTCGCAGACCTGAAGCTCGACCTCTCGCGCTCGCACTACCGCAATTTCCGCATCACCATCGACCGCATCGATCAGGGCCGCGTCGCGGTGCTTCACAACGTGGCGAAGGATTCCAATGGCCACGTGCGGATCGCGCTGAATACCTCGGCGCTCGGCCCCGGCAACTATCAGCTCTCCATCGACGGCATGACCTGGAAGGGCGAGCCCGTCCCCGAAGCCTGGGTGACGATCGGCATTACGCACTGAGCTCATCGCGCGAGCGGCGCAGATCGCGGGTCAGCAGCGCACCGGCGGACGCGCGACGCAAACGGTCGTGCGGCTCGATCGCGAACGCGAACGGCGCCGGCCTGTCTGCCCCGGCCGCGAGCAACGCGAGTGCGCGAGCCAACGCGAGCCCGGCGCGGCGCCGCTCATTTCACCTGCGCCGTCACGCTGCTCGCCAGCTCATCGCGCAGCGCGCGCCGCAGAATCTTGCCGACGTTCGTCTTCGGCAGCTCGTCGCGGAAGTACACGTGCTTCGGCACCTTGTAGCCGGTGAGCGATTGCTTGGCGTGCGCGATGATGTCGCGCTCCGTGACCGTCGGGTCCTTGCGAACGATGAAGACCGCGACCACCTCGCCCGAGTGCTCGTCCGGCTGCGCGACGGCCGCCACTTCGAGCACCCCGGGATGCGTCGCGATCACCGACTCGACCTCGTTCGGATACACGTTGAAACCCGACACGAGGATCATGTCCTTCTTGCGATCTTCGATGTAGACGTAGCCCTTCGCGTCGATGTGCCCGATATCGCCGGTGCGTAACCAGCCGCCCGGCAGCATCACCTTGGCCGTCTCGTCCGGACGATTCCAGTAACCCGCCATCACCTGCGGTCCGCGCACGCAGATCTCGCCGACGGCGCCGATCGGCAGCTCGTTGCCGTCGTCGTCCATGATGGCGACCTCGGTCGAGGGGATCGGCAGGCCGATCGAGCCGTTGAAATCCTCGCCGATCGGATTGATGCACACGCCGGGCGAGGTTTCGGTGAGCCCCCACGCTTGCGTGAGCACTTTCCCCGTGATCTTCTTCCAGCGTTCCGCCACGGCCGCCTGCACCGCCATGCCGCCGCCGACCGTCACGAGCAGGTGACTGAAGTCGACACGGTCGAAGCCCGGCGTGTTCATCAGCGCGTTGAAGAGCGTGTTCACGCCGCTCAGATACGCGAACGGATATTTCTTCAGCTCCGCGACGAACGCCGGCAGGTCGCGCGGATTGGTGATCAGCACGTTCTTCCAGCCGAGCATCATGAACAGGATGCCGTTCGCCGTGAGCGCGAAGATGTGATACAGCGGCAGCGGCGTGACGCTGATCTGCGGGTCCTTTGGAAACGAGGGGCCGATCCAGCCGAGCGCCTGCAGGACGTTCGCGACGATGTTCCGGTGCGTGAGCATCGCGCCTTTCGCCACGCCGGTCGTGCCGCCGGTGTACTGCAGGAACGCGATATCGTCCTGCCCGAGCGGGACCGGCGTGAGCTTCATCTCGCGCCCCGCCTTCAGCACGTCGCGAAAGTCGATAGCGCCGGGGATGCTCCACGGCTTCACTTGCTTGCGCTGATGGCGCACGACGAAGTTCACGATCCACGACTTCGGCCAGTGCAAGAGGTCGCCCACCGCCGTGACGATCACTTTGCGCACGTTGGTATGCGCGATAACCTCCTGCAGCACGTGCGCGAAGTTCTCGAGGATCAGAATGGCCTGCGCGCCCGAATCCTTCAGCTGGTGCTCCAACTCGCGCGCGGTGTAGAGCGGATTCGTGTTCACGACGACGAGCCCGGCGCGCAGAATGGCGCACATCGCGATCGGGTATTGAAGGATGTTCGGCAGCATGATGGCGACGCGGTCGCCCTTGCGCAGCCCCGCTTCGTTCTGCAGCCATGCGGCAAAGTCGCGGCTCAGCGCATCGAGCTCGCCGAAGGTGAGCTCCCGGCCCATCTGCACGAACGCGCCGCGCTCGCGAAAGCGCGTGAAGCTCTCCTCGATCATCTCGGTGAGCGAGCGGTACGCGTTCGGATCGATGTGCTCGGGCACACCGGGCGGATACGATTGCAGCCAGACCTTGTCCATCGACCCCCCTCGAGCTCTTGCGCGGATCAATGCTTCTGCAGCAGCGGGCTCAGCACCGGCCAGACGTTGTCGAGCAGTGCAGGCTGAGCCTGTGCCGTCGGGTGCAGCCCGTCCGCCTGCATCAGCGCGGGTTTCAGCGCGACGGATTCGAGCAGAAACGGCACGAGCGGCACATGGGCGGATGTCGCAATCTCGCGATACATCCGCATGAAGTCGTTGGTGTAGCGCGGCCCGTAGTTGGGCGGCAGCCGCATGCCCACGAGCACCACCTGCGCGCCGGCCTGCCGCGCCGTGGCGACGATCTTCGTCAAATTGTCGCGCGTCTGCGCCAGGGGCAGACCCCGCAGCCCATCGTTCGCGCCGAGCTCGACGATCACGATGCCGGGCTTGTGCACTTCCAGTGCGCGCGGCAAGCGCTGCAAGCCGCCGCCGGAGGTCTCGCCGCTCACGCTAGCGTTCACGACCTGGTACTCGTACCCTTGCGCCTGCAGTCGCTTCTCGAGCAGGGCGACCCAACCCTCAGCGGGCTTGAGGCCATAGCCGGCGCTCAGGCTGTCGCCCAGCACTAGGACGGTACGATCCGACGCGGCTGCCGCGTCGCTGAACGCGATGAACCACGCACAAATGCAAAGCGCCCAGGCGCTTGCCCATCTCGAAACTGTTCTCAAAGCTGAAAACCTCACCAAGCAGGTTAACAGCCCGGAAGGTTTGCTGACCATCGTTCGGGACGTGTCCTTCGAGATCGCGGCGGGCGAACCGGTCGCGATCGTCGGCGCCTCCGGCGCAGGGAAGTCGACATTGCTCGCGCTTTTGGCCGGGCTCGACACACCGACGTCCGGCAAGGTGTGGCTCGCCGGCACCGACCTCACCGCCCTGGACGAGGACGGTCGTGCGCGCTTGCGTGCGCAGCGGGTGGGGTTCGTGTTCCAGTCGTTCCATCTCGTGCCGGCGCTCACCGCGCTCGAAAACGTGATGCTCCCTCTCGAGCTCGCGGCGCGACCCGATGCGCGCCGCGCGGCGCGCGAGGCGCTGGAGCGGGTCGGCCTGCGCGACCGCACCAGCCACTATCCGCGCCAGCTCTCGGGCGGCGAGCAGCAGCGTGTTGCGCTCGCTCGCGCCTTCGTCACGCAGCCCGCCGTGCTGTTCGCCGACGAACCCACGGGCAACCTCGACACGGTCACCGGCACGCGCATCGGCGAGCTGCTGTTCGAGCTGAACTCGACCTCGCGGACGACGCTGGTGCTCGTCACCCACGACAGCACGCTCGCCGCGAAATGCGCCCGCATCTTGCGCATGGAGGCGGGGGCGCTCCGCGAATGATGCGCGCTCTCGCATTCGCACTGCGTACGCTCGGGCGCGAGTGGCGCTCGGGCGAGCTCGGCGTGCTGCTGCTGGCGTTGACCGTCGCCGTCGCGGCGCTCACTGGCGTCGGTTTCCTGGTCGGGCGCGTGGCGACGGCCGTGGACCTGCAAGCGGCCGAGGTGCTCGCGGCGGATCTGCGCCTCGGCTCTCCCGAGCCCATCGACACGAAGTACGAAGAGGAAGCGGCGCGGCGCGACATTCGCACGGCGCGGAGCACGGCGCTGCTGAGCGTCGTGTTCAACGGCGAGCAGAGTCAGCTCACGAACCTGCGCGCGGTGGGGCCCGGCTATCCGTTGCGCGGCAAGGTGCTCATTGCCGACGAACCGTTTGCCCAAGGCACGCCGGCGACGGGAATTCCGGGGACGGGCGAGGTGTGGCCGGACTCGCGGCTGCTCGCGGCACTCGATGCGCGCATCGGCTCGCAGCTCACGATCGGCGCGGCGACACTGCGCGTCTCGCGCGTGCTGATCTCACGCCCCGATCAAGGCGGCACGTTCTCGGAGCTCGCGCCGAGCCTGCTGATGAACATCGCAGACATCCCGGCGACGCAGCTCGTGCAGCCCGGCAGTCGCGTCAGCTATCGCGTGCTGTTCGCCGGCGATCGGGGCGCCATCGACCTGTTCAAGAACTGGCTGCTGGCGAACAAGAAGCGTAGCGAGCGGCTGCTCGACATCACGCAGGAAAGCCCGCAGATCAAGAATGCCGTGGAGCGAGCGGGCCGCTTTCTGAGCCTCGCGAGTCTCGTCAGCGTGCTTCTGTGCGCCATCGCCGTCGCGATGTCCGCGCGGCGCTACGTGCAGCGGCACCTGGATTCCGTGGCGCTGCTGAAGACGCTCGGCGCGACGCGCGGGTTCACGCTGAGTGTCAGCATCCTGCAGCTCATGATGGTGGCGGTGGTGGCGACGATCGCCGGATCGTTGCTCGGCTTCGTCGCGCAGGAATGGCTCGCGCGCACCATTCGCGGGCTGCTCAATTCCAATCTGCCCCCGGCGGACTTCAAGCCGCTGCTCATCGGCTTCATCACGGCCGTCGCGGTGCTCGCCGGCTTTGCGCTGCCGCCGCTGCTGCAGCTCGCGCGCGTGCCTGCCATCCGCGTGCTGAGGCGCGATATCGGGCCGCCGCCCGCGTTCGTGCTGCTCGCGTTCGGGCCGGCGGTGCTGGCCGTTTGCTTTCTCATCTACTGGGTGGTGCGCGACACCTGGCTGTTCGCCTGGTTCACGATCGGACTGGTCGGCTTCCTTGCGCTGCTGTCGCTCGCCGGCGCGGTGCTCGTTGCGCTTGCGGGTCGGCTGCGCGGCAGCGTCGGCGTGGCGTGGCGCTACGGCGTGGCGAATCTGAGCAGACGGCGTGCCGAGAGCCTCATCCAGATCGTGGCGTTCGGCACGGGCATCATGGTCCTGCTTCTGCTCGGTCTGGTGCGCAACGACCTTGCGCGCGACTGGCGCATCAGCCTGCCGGAGGACCTGCCGAACTACTTCTTCATCAACATCCCGGCGGACCAGCGCGATGCGTTCATCAAGGACATCGAGCAGCGCGGCGCCACTCCGACGCGCGTGCTGCCGATGATTCGCGGGCGCATGACGGCCATCAACGGCCGCCCCATCGAAGACCTGCGCTTCAACCGTCAGGAAGGCGAGGACAACGCCACGCGCGAGCAGAACCTGTCGTGGGCGGCCGAGCTCGGCCCGGACAACCGCATCGTCGAAGGCAAATGGTGGGGGCCGGAGGACTACGGCAAACCGCTCGTCTCACTCGCGACGGAGTTCCAGGAATCCTTGCACGTGAAGCTCGGCGACACGCTGACGTTCGACATCGCGGGCGAGACGTTCACGGTCACCATCGCGAGCTTCCGCAAGGTGAAGTGGGACAGCTTCCAGCCGAACTTCTTCATGGTGTTCGCGCCCGGCATTCTCGAGCGCGTGACGGGGACGTACCTGACGAGCGTCCATTTCGACGGCAGCCAGGCGCGAACGCTGGCCTCGCTGGCGCGCAAATATCCGAGCGTCTCCATCTTCGACATCGAGGATCTGCTCGAGCGGGTGCGCTCGGTGTTCGACAAGGCCGTGCTCGCCGTGCAGAGCGTGTTCTTCTTCACGCTGTTCGCCGGCCTCACGGTGATGATGGCGGCCGTGCAGGCGAGCCGTGACGAGCGCCGCTACGAGAGCGCCATGCTGCGGACGCTCGGCGCGAGCCGGGCGACGGTGCTGCAAGGCGTGCTCGCCGAGTTCACGACGCTGGGCCTGTTGTCGGGACTGCTTGCCGCGCTCGGTGCGTCCATCGGCGGCTATTTCGTCGCGACGCGCGTGCTCGAGATGAGCTACGGGTTCGACGAGCGGGTGTGGCTCACCGGTACGCTCGGCGGCGCGCTGCTCGTCGCGTTCAGCGGCTGGCTCGCGACGCGCTCGGTCATCAATCATCCGCCGGTGACGACGCTGCGCGCCGGCTGATCACGGCGCGCAGCGGGCTACTCGACGGGCGCCGCTACGCGGCGGCGCCGGGACGCGTGCGGTGCATGGGAGGGCGGAGCGCGTCGAACGCGCCGCGAGTCGACGGCGTCGTTATTCGGCGGGCGCAGTCGCGGGCACGGTCGGGCGCGCCTGACCGCCCGGATTCATCCGCAACGTCCGCCAGTTGCCGTACTTGTAGTAGGCAACGGAAAGAAGAGCCGCGACCAGCGAGGAGATCGGGAAGCTCCACCAGATCGCGTCGGCGTGCCAGCGATCGAGCAGCGAGAGCGCGAGCGGGAAGCGTACCCCGAGCAGCGCGATCGTGAGGATCACGAGCGGTGGGAATACCGCGCCCGTCGCGCGCACGACGCCGAAGATCACCATCGACACGCCGAGCAGCACGAACGACCACGCCGCGATGTGATTCAACTGCACCGCCATCGCGAGCGCCGCGGAGCCCCGCGGCACGAACAGTCCGAGCGCGTGCTCGCTGAACACTTCGAGGACGACGACGATGGAGCCGGTGAGCAGCACGCTGTAGAGCACACCGTGTCGCGCCGTCGCGTTCACGCGATCCCACTTCTGCGCGCCGACGTTCTGCGCAGCCATGGACGACACGGCCATGCCGACCGCGAACGCGGGCATCTGCACATACTGCCAAAGCTGAAACGCCGCGCCGAAAGCGGCCGTTGCGTCGGTGCCGAAGCGGTTCACGAGCGTGATCATGAGGACGCCGCTCAACGAGATCACGAGGAGCTGCAACCCCATCGGCACGCCCTTCACGATCAGCGTGCGCACGATGCTCCAATCGGGCTTCAGCTGCCCGAGCTCGTGCCGCCGCAGGCGAAGCGGATTGCGCTTGCGATAGAGGTGCGCGATGAGCGCCACCAGCGTCACGAGCTGCGCGAATGCCGTGGCCCATGCCGAGCCGGCGATGCCGAGACCGGGGACCGGTCCGAGCCCGAAGATGAGCAGCGGATTCAGCCCGATGTCGAGCCCGACGGACACGATCAGAAACAAGAACGGCGTCTTCGAGTCGCCCGCACCGCGCAGCACCGCGATCGCGAACGCGTACATGAAGCTCGTCGGCAGCCCGATGAACAGCACCCGCATGTAGCTGACCGCGAGCGGCAACGACTCGGGCGGGGTCTTCATCGCGACGAGGATCGGCTCGCAGAGCACGGCGCCGGCCACCGACATCACGATCGACAGCAGCAGGAAGAACGTCGCGCTCGTGCCGACGACGCGCTTCGCGTCGTCCGGCCGCTTCGCGCCGAGATACACGCCGACGAGAATCGTCGAGGCGAGCGAGAGTCCGTACACGCCGCCGAGGATCAGGAACAGCACGCTGTTCGCGTTCGAGGTCGCGGTGAGCGCCGCCTCGCCGAGAAAGTGCCCGACCCAGAAGGCGTTCACGGACGTGTTCAGCGACTGCAGCACGTTGCCGTACAGAATCGGCAGCGCAAACAACAGGAGTCCACGGCCTATGGACCCCTCGGTGAGAGAGTGGCGTTGCATCGGGGGCGCGGGAGGCTAGCAGCGACGCTCGAGGGCGTCCATCGGCGCGCTCGCCCCGTTCCAGAGCGGGAGCGAGCGGGTCAGCCCCCGCGCCGCCACGCGGTCAGGAGCCAGCCGGCGCCGAGCAGTGCGATCGCCCAGCCCGGCCATTGCGGCTCGCGACCCGCGATGAGCCAGAAGAGCCCGCTGAGCAGGATCACGGCGCCGATCGTGACGGCGTCGCGGCGTCGATTGGAGGCACGCAGCGCCGCTTTCAGGCCGGCGATTTCCGGTGACTCGATTTGCAGACGGAGCGTGCCGTACTGTGCGCGCTGGACCATGCGCCCGAGCAGCCCGGGCAGGGCGCGCGCGCTCTCGAGGATCTCCGGCCACTCCTTGCGCAGCGTCTTGAACACCGTCCGCACGCTCACGCGCTCGCGCACCCAGTCGCGCAGGATCGGGCTCGCGGTGTTCCAGATGTCGAGATCGGGATAGAGATCGCGGCCGAGCCCCTCGACGTTGAGCAGCGTCTTCTGCAGCAGGATGAGCTGCGGCTGCACTTCCATGTTGAAGCGCCGCGAGATCTCGAAGAGCCGCAGCAGCAGCGTACCGAACGAGATGTCCTTGATCGGCTTGTCGAAGATCGGCTCGCACACCGTGCGGATCGCGGATTCCATCTCGTCGACGCGCGTATCGGGCGGCACCCAGCCGGACTCGACGTGCAGCACCGCGACGCGCCGGTAGTCGCGATCGAACACCGCGAGGAAGTTCTCGGCGAGATAGTGCTGATCGCGCGGATCGAGCGTCCCCATGATGCCGAAGTCGACCGCGGCGTAGCGCGGATTCGCGGGGTCGTCGAGCAGCACGAAGATGTTGCCGGGGTGCATGTCCGCGTGAAAGAAGTTGTGGCGGAACACCTGTGTGAAGAAGATCTCGACGCCGTTGCGCGCCAGCTTCGGGATGTCCGCGCCCTTTGCGCGCAGCGCCGCCATGTCGCTGATGGGCACGCCATGGATGCGCTCCATCACCATCACGTCGACGCGGCAGTAGTCCCAGTACACCTCGGGCACGTAGAGCAGCGGCGAGCCGGCGAAATTGCGCTTCAAGAGCGCGGCGTTCGCCGCCTCGCGCATGAGGTCCAGCTCGTCGATGATCGTCTTCTCGTACTCGCGTACGACTTCCATCGGGCGCAGGCGGCGCGCGTCGGCCCAGTAGCGGTGAGCGAGCTCGGCGAGCGCGTAGAGCACTTCGAGATCGCGCTGGATGACCTCGCGCATGCCCGGCCGCAGCACCTTCACGACCACTTCCTGCCCGGTGCGCAAGCGCGCGACGTGCACCTGTGCAATCGAGGCGGCGGCGAGCGGCGTCTCGTCGAACTCCGAGAAGACCTCCGCCACCGGACGGCCGTAGGCGCGCTCGATGGCCGCGCGCGCGAGCGCGCCGGAGAACGGCGGCACGCGATCCTGCAGCTTCGCGAGCTCGTCCGCGATGTCGCTCGGCAGGAGATCGCGCCGCGTCGACACCGCCTGGCCGAACTTCACGAAGATCGGGCCCAGCTCCTCGAGTGCGAGCCGCAGCCGCTCGGCGCGGGTGGCGCCGCGCCGGCGCGTCAGCCACAGGTTCGGCGAGAGCAGGAACACGAAGCGCAGCGGTCGATACAGATGCGTCGCGCGCACGAAGTCGTCGAGCCCGTGCCGGAGCAGCACGCGCTGGATTTCGAGCAGACGCGCGAGCACGCGCAGCCTCATGGAGTCGGCACGGTTCTATGCACCGTTGTCAGGCACCGCTGTTGTCGGCGAATGCGCGCCCCCGCGCGGCGAGGTTCCGGGCGATCACGTCGAGGCGTGCTTCGAGGCGGTCCACGTCTTCGCGCAGGGTGTCCACGCCCTTGAGGAGCTGATCGCCCTCGGCGCGGGGTACGAGATGCTGTTTTTCGTGCGCCAGGTACTCGGCGACGTTCCGCACGGTCGTGCCCGCGGCCTTCTGCGACCAACCGAAGACGCCGCGCGCGAAGCGGCCGAGCTGGTGCGCGGGAACATCGCCGATGAGCTGCGACAGCTCTTCTTCCAGATCGGGCCGCAGCAGCAGCGCGAGCTCGCGGAATTTCTGTGCGAGCTCGGCGTCGCCGCGGATCTGCACCTGACCCCGCTGCAAGACGTCTTCCGGCTGATCGCGCAGGAGCCCCATCAGGCTCAACGGGCCGCCGGTCAGCTCCGCGGCCGCGGGGGAGGTGGCGTCGCGCGTCAGATGCAACGTGTGGCCATCCGATTCGACCAGCCACCGCGTGAACCCCGTGACCTCGATGCCGACGCGATGACCTTGCAGCTCGCGGCAGAGCTCGCGCGCGCGCGGCGAGCGCGGCAACCCGCGGTTCAGCACGTTTTCGAGGGTGGAGGTCAGCATCAGTATCGATACCCGCGGTGAACCGCGACGATGCCGCCCGTGAGGTTGTGGTAGCGGCAACCTTCGAGGCCGGCCTCCTTCATCATCTCGAGCAGCGTCTGCTGGTCCGGGTGCATGCGGATCGATTCGGCGAGGTAGCGATAGCTCGCCTCGTCGTTTGCGACGATCCGGCCGAGCAGCGGCAGCACGCGGAACGAGTACGCATCGTAGAGCGGCTTCAGTGCCGCCGAAGTGGGATGCGAGAACTCCAGGATCAACAGCTGGCCGCCGGGCTTCAGCACGCGCCGCATCGAGGCGAGCGCGGCGGGCTTATCCGTGACATTGCGCAGGCCGAAGGCGATGGTCACGCAGTCGAACGTACTGTCCGCGAAGGGCAGCTTCTCGGCGTTCACCTGCGCGTAGCGAACGTTGCCGACGATCCCCTCGTTGATGAGGCGATCCCGGCCGCGCGCCAGCATGGCGGCGTTGATGTCGGTGAGCACGACGAGCCCGCGCTCGCCCACTTGCTTGGCCAGCCCGGCGGCGATGTCGCCCGTGCCGCCCGCGACGTCGAGCGCGCGTTGCCCCGGGCGCAGGTTCGTGAGGGACAACGTGAACTGCTTCCAGAGCCGATGCAGACCGCCGGACATGAGATCGTTCATCAGGTCGTAGCGGCCGGCGACGGAGTCGAAGACGCCCCGCACGCGCCGGGACTTCTCGTTCCACGGGACGCGTTCGTAGCCGAAATCAGCGGTCTTGGGTTCGCTCATGAGCGCGCACATTCTAGACGAACGCGACGACCGCGCTTCCCTGACCGTCGAGGTTGCAATTTCGATTAGCCGGCGCGCAGAATCGGCCCGACTCATTTCGGGGGTCTTGAAACGTAACTCGGGCCGGATACCCACGCGGTATCCGGCCTTTTTTACGACCGGGTGTTACGACTGGCCGCGGGCGCGGCGCACGCGTTCTTGGTACGCCGCCCACTTCGTCGCGTACTGGGAGCCGAGCTCGTAGAGGTAGGCCCAGGTGTAGAGCCCGGTGTCGTGCCCATCGTCGAAGACGAGCTTCACGGCGTACTGGCCGACCGGCTCCACCGCCCGGATGCCCACGTTCTCCTTGCCGAGCACGAGCACTTCCTGCCCGGGGCCATGCCCCTTGACCTCGGCCGACGGCGAATGGACGCGCAGATACTCGAACGGCAGCTCGAAGCGCTGGCCGTCGGTGAAGGTGACCTCGAGCACCCGGGAGCGGGAGCGGAGCTTGATCTCGGTGGGAGTGGGCGCCGTCATAGGGGCGGCGAGTATAGGGCGACGGCAACCCGTCGCGCCCGCCGACCGCGGTCGGCGAGCGCACCCTGGGTCCGATCCGCCCTGCGCCTAGCTTGCGAACACCACGCCGACGGAGCGCGCGGCGAGCGCCGCCTGCGTCCGGTTCGCCACGCCGAGCACCTTGAAGATGGCCGTGACGTGCGCCTTCACGGTCTTCTCCGAAAGTCCGAGCTCGGTGGCGATCTGCTTGTTCGCCTTGCCCTGGCACACGCGCGAGAGCACCTCGATCTGCCGCAGCGTCAGCAGCGAGACGTCGTGCTCCTTCACGCCGGCCGCCGCGAGCGCCGCCGAGGCGGGCTTGGTGGCCGCCAGCGTCTGCGTGTTGGCGCCCGCATCGAGCACCTGCTGCAGGACGTTGATGAGCACGCGCGTGGCCGACGATTTCGGCACGAAGCCCATCGCGCCGGCGTTGATCGCACGACTGACGCTCGCCGCATCGTCGAGTGCCGAGAGCACCACGATGGGCAGCGACGGAAAACGCTCACGCAGCTTGCCGATGAGCGCAAAACCGCTGACCCCCGGTAGGGCGACATCCAGCAGCACCAGATCCAGGTCGGGGTTGGCAGCGGCTGCTGCGAGCCCCTTCTCGGCCGTGCGCGCCGCGACGATGGTGACGCCATCGCCGAAGCCTTCCAGAGCCGCTGCGACCCCCTCGAGGACCAGAGGGTGATCATCGATGACGAGTAGTTTCAGAGGCATGTTCCCCGCGAAGTCCTTCTCTCTATTCCAGCAAATGAATGATCGCGACCAATGCGACCTTGGTCGCGACGGGTGTGACGAACCCGACAACTTTGACGCTTCATGGCGACAGCATCGAGCAACGAGAGACCGATTTCGAATTGTACGAGTGTCGTGACAACCGCGCGGCGCTGGATTCAGCCACGCGTCCCCACCGGGAAGTATTCTGCCTAGGACCTGCGTCCCTGTCGTCCCATCAAGGGCCATTCTTGACCGGCGTCGCGTTGTCCGTCCCTGATCTGCGGCGGCTCGCCCTCGTTTGGCGCCGTTCGTCACGTCCCCGAGGATCCGATAATCGCCCGCCGACGTATGTCATGCTGCCGGGCGCCGCCGGCCACCGGACCCGAACGGGGGCTGCGCGGCGCGAACCTCCCCACAGGGTTGGAATGCGCCCGCGGGAAGCGTGGCGGCGCGGCGACTGTCCCGTCAAAGTGACAATCCGGCGCGCCACTTTATACTGTGCCGCCTGCCTGGTGGCGATGAGGGGGCCCCCTTCGCGGGGCGATAGATGCAACCGACTGACACCCCG